>JAZDLN010000022.1:0-77222 GCA_043801965.1 Candidatus Falkowiibacteriota bacterium | reverse complement strand
CAAATAATGATATTAGAAAAATTGAATATCTTTTAAACTCTAGGCCCAGAAAAAGACTTGGCTGGAAAACACCTTATGAGGTATTCTATAAAAAGACAGGTGTTGCACTTCAGAGTTGAATGTACCTTACCTGCTGTTGACGAAATATAAAAAACATGCTATTATACTGCGATACTGGTAATAAATCTATTTTTTGCTCTTAAAAACTGATAACAAAAGGAGATATCGATGAAATTAAAAAACATCGACCGCAAAGCGATTGAAGCACAATTAAAGGAAACTGATCCCCAAAAACTAAATGAAATGGCTGCCGAATATTTTCGATGTATAATGCAAATTACCGAAAACGAAGATGATGGCGGTGGAGCCACGATGCTTTTTTCTATGGCCGCGTTTTTCCAGGCTCGGGCCGCCTACTACGCCGCCATGGCCGCGAAGCCGAAATTCGGCAGGCAGGACTGCTAAAGGTTCAGTTCAACAAAACCAACGCCCCCTGCCAACGTGCGGGGGCCCGAAACAAAAGAGAAGGAGAAAAAGAACAATGAAAAAAAGAAATGTTTTCTTTGTGATCCCGTTATTCTGCTTTGCGTCCGTCTTCGGGTGCAGTGTTAACCCGTCGGAGATAAATCCCGACTTCGCCCGGAACTTCGCTCGAAACATTACTTACGCGCAAGACCCGCGAACCGACCTTTGTTTCGCGTTCGTAGCCAGCCGAAAGACCGGCGACACCGACCAAAACGGCCTGGGAATGTCCGTCGTTCCTTGTGAGCGGGTCAACCATCTGCTCGTAAAATAAACCAAAAGTTCTTGCAAATAAATAACCGTTGGCGCAACCAACGGTTTTTTAATATTCATTTTCGCCGTTTCCCGGATTTTTAATCCATTATTTATTTTAAATCGTTTATACTGTTTATATATGATTTTAATTATTTTGCGCGGGAGCCGGAAAATTTGACAAATCGACTCAGCCTGTTAAAATTTATATGAAAATAGCTCAAGTGGCGCCCATAATCGAACGCATCCCCCCGAAAAAATACGGCGGAATCGAAAGGGTTGTTTACGCCTTAACCGAGGGATTGGTCAGGCGCGGCCATGAAGTTACCCTCTTCGCCAGCGGCGACTCGGTTACCGGCGCGAAGCTGTCATCGGTTTATCCGCAAAGCCTCCGGGAGACGAGGGTAAGCGATCTTTACGGATTAAACGTCCTTTCCCTCCTTAATATCGGAGCCGCGTACGACCGGCAGGATGAGTTCGATATAATACACGAACATAACGGCTATACCGCCCTGCCGACGGCGCAGATCGCCCGCAAGCCGGTGATCATGACGATGCACGGCCCGTTCACGCCGGAGGTCGCGAGGATCTTCCGGACGCTTAACAAACCTTTTCTGGTGGGCATATCAGAAGCGCAGACGGAAAATATTCCCGGCATAAATCTTTTAGGAACGGTCTATCACGGCCTCGACATGGAAAACTATCCTTTTTCCGACGAACACGAAGACTATTTACTTTTCGTGGGGCGGATATCGCTCGAGAAAGGGACGCACCTCGCGATCCAGACCGCGATCTACCTGAACCTACCTCTCGTGATCGCGGCCAAACTTGAAGAAACGGACATGTCCTATTTTAAACAGTACGTCGGCCCTCATCTATCCGAAAGGATAAGATGGGTAGGTGAGGTGGAAGAAGAAGAGCGTAACCGCCTCATGAGCAAGGCTATATGCTTTCTCCATCCCGTTACTTGGAAAGAACCGTTCGGTCTTACCCTGATCGAGGCTATGGCCTGTGGCTGCCCGGTTGTCGCGATGAACCGTGGGTCGATCCCGGAGATCGTCAGGGACGGAGAGACCGGATTCGTCGTTTCGAGCCTCCTCGGTATGATCGAAGCGGTTAAAAATATCGAAAAAATAAGCCGGGCGCGCTGCCGGGAGTACGCGCTTAAGAATTTCAATACCGACAAAATGACCCGGGCGTATGAAGATTTATATTTAAAAGCCATAGAGGCCGCTTCCGGCAAGGGCTAAGCGGCATTGGAGCAAGACGAAACAACATGACCGATAAAACGAACAAACCGGATTATTTAGAGTTAAAAGAGCTGGCCCTTAAAACCTTAGGCGAGCTTGAAACCGATTACGGCATTCTCGCCTCCGGACGGAACGAACTTTTCGGCTGTCTTTTTGGTCGCGATTCGCTCATTACCGCCCTTAAACTGCTTCAGGCGTTCCGCTATGAAAAAAATCCGTATTATCTGGCTTTAACGAAAAAGATCATAGCTAATCTGGCGGCGCTCCAGGGAAAAAACGACAATATCGAAAGCGGCGAACAACCGGGCAAGATCATCCACGAATACCGGATAAATAACCACGAGCGCCTCACGGCCCGGGCGGTCAAACCCTGGTATATCTACAGCGACGGCACTATGCGGAATTACGACAGCCTGGACGCGACGCCCTTATTCCTTATCGCGGCTTACCGCTATTGGCAATACGGCGGCGACAACGAATTTATCCAAAGCCTGCTCGCGCCGATCAAAGCGGCCTTGCTCTGGATCGAAGAATACGGCGACACGGATAACGACAACCTTATCGATTACCGGCTTGACCCGGGCCGAAACCACGGCGGTCTTGTTTGCCAAAACTGGATGGACAGCACGGAATCGCTTTTTCACGATGACGGCACGCCGCCCGTTTTTCCGGTCGCGCCCGCGGAAACGCAGGGTTATGCCTATATGTCCTTAAGGCTTTGGGCGAAATTTTTCCGCGCGCGGGACCGCGAATTCTCTCTCCGGCTGACCCGGGACGCCGATCGCCTAAAGGCGAGCTTTAACGAACGCTTTATCGTAAACCTTAACGATGAGACGGTTTTTGCCAGCAATATCGACAGTACCGGGCCGATGATAACGGCCAGGTCAAATATCGGCCACCTGCTTTGGTCAAGTCTTAACAAGACAGACGACGGCGAAACCGACTGCATCGTGCCCGATGCCCAAATTCCGGCGCTGGTAAGACGTATACTGTCCCCCGATCTATACGAGCCTAAGGCCGGCATCCGGACTTTAAGCCGCTTGTCCGGCCACTACGACCCCCAAGGCTACCATAACGGCTCGATCTGGCCGCACGATAATAGCCTGATCGCCGAGGGCCTTGATAATCTTTCCTATCACGATGAAGCGCGGCGCTTAAGAAGGGCCGTGCTGGATTCGCTCTACTATTTTAAAACCCCGGTAGAACTGTACGCTTTCGATAACGACCTCCGCCAGGAATACGTGTCCCGCCAGGGACAAACCGCCTGCCGCCAGCAGGCTTGGAGCGCGGCCGCCATGCTCTCCGACGCCTTAAAGGAAATACACCGGACCGACACCGATTGACCCCGGGGATTGGACAAATAGCCGATACTGTGCGAATATAGACTATATTGGAACTTAGCTTTTTAAAAAAATTTCTAACGCGGAAAACGGGGGTATGTAAATGAAAAGAGGCAAATTATTCGTTTCTTTAGCAATCGCTGTCGCCGCCGTCGGCATAATCGCCTCTGACGGAATTTCAGAAGAAAAAAAATCCGCTCTTGTCGCCAAGATAGAATGCGACGGAGGAAATACGGATATAATCCGGATAATCGATGAAAACGGAATAACGTTCATGATCAGGGCCGGTTCAGGCAATATATACCGGGTTATCACGACGGCCAACGATCCTTCAATTAAAACCCGCTACCTTTTTTATCAAAAAGGTTACGCGATGGACGTAAATATTACCCTCGAAGAATGGATGGAAAAATTAGCCGCAGACTGCCCTCATTATCACAAATATATCCAAAAAACTGAAAACGATTGCCGGATAATATCCGAATAAATCCTAGCTTCCGGCGGTTTTTATCAACAGAGACTCCAAAAAAGGAGTCTTTTAATTTATTTTTAATGTATTAATGATATTTTTAAATTATATTAATAAATAATTAATTGAATCCAAATTTATGAAGGGATTTAATTCCAACATCGAAAAAGACACCCTGGAAAACGAAAACTTCCGGAAAGTCCTTTACACCGGAAAAAATAGCCAGCTGGTGCTTATGAGCCTTAAGCCGGGCGAAGAGATCGGCTCTGAAACCCACTTTGACAATGATCAGTTCTTCCGCTTCGAAAAGGGCAAAGGGAAGTGCGTTATTGACGGGAATGAATACGAGGTCGTCGACGGCACGGCCATAGTCGTGCCCGCCGGCGCGGAACACAACGTCATAAACGCGTCCGATTCCGAAGATTTGAAGCTTTATACGATCTATTCTCCGGCGCATCACGAGGACGGTATCGTGCGCGCCACGAAAAAAGAAGCGCTCGCTAACGAAGCGGAATTCGACGGACGAACCACCGAATAATTTTAATAAAAATTTGGTACAGAAAATCTTAAATAAAATTTTAAAAGCGGGGAATTGCCCCGCTTTTTTAATTATCCGTTAATCATATTAATATAAAATTTCAATATAATTAAATCTATAAATTAATAATATGAACAGAATAATACATTTCGAAATACAGGCGGACAATCCCGAACAGGCCGCGGAATTTTACCGCCAGGTATTCGGCTGGAATATCGAAAAATACAAAGGAGGAGATCTCGGTTTTGAATACTGGATGGTCATGACCGCCGAGGAGGATAGCCGGGAACCGGGTATTAACGGCGGCCTCCTTAAACGCCCCGCCGGAACGCCGCCGCCGGAATGCGGCACTAACGCGTATGTCTGCAGCGTAGTGGTGGAAAATTTCGACATAACCGCCGAAAAGATAAAAAAAGCCGGCGGCCGGGAAGCGATGCCTAAATTCGCCCTTCCCGGGATGGCCTGGCAAGGATATTTTATAGACACCGAAGGCAATACTTTCGGCGTGCACGCGCCGGATAAAAACGCAAAATAACTATTAAATCAAATTTATGGCAAAACAAAAAAGCGCGTACGTCGACGGATTCGTATTGGTGGTGCCGAAAAAAAATCTGCCCGCCTACAAAAAAATGGCGCAAAAAGCGGGAAAGATATGGCGCAAATACGGCGCCCTGGATTATAAGGAGTGCGTCGGCGATGACCTGAAGACGGAGTGGGGCGTCCCGTTCCCGAAACTGGTCAGGCTAAAAAATAATGAGCTCGTGGTTTTTTCTTATGTAACATATCGTTCGCGCGCGCATCGCGATCGCGTTAACGCTCTGGTAATGAAGGATCCGTTCATGAACGACGCGGAATACAAAGACAAACCGATGCCCTTCGACGTGAAGCGCATGGTTTACGGAGGATTCAAGGTTCTCGTTGACGGCTGATTTCCCGCGCGCTCAAAAAATCCGGCATAAAGACGGGATGGCGAATCCCGTCTTTGAGTATTGCCTGAAATATGTTATATTGGAATCATAATATTTTCTATGTCTCACGATATCGAATCAAACTATACCGAGGATTATTGGAACGACGAAAAACAGTGTCCGCGTTGCAGCAGCTGTGATATCCAAGGTGAAGAAATTTTTTGCCGGGAACTCGGGCAGAGGGTGCCGAAAACGGCTCATTGTGATTTTTTCCAATCGGTTGATTAAAAAGATTTCCCGAAAAAAGAGTTTAAACCGTTGAAAACGGCTGTTTTTACGATTAAAAGGAACTTGGCGGCAAACTCTTGACAATTAACGGTTTTTATCATAGTATTAGAGAAGAATAATTAAATAAAAACATCGTCTAATAGAACCCGATTGTTCTATTTTTATATTACTTTATATGACCAACGATAAAAAAGAGGAAAAATCCCCGGCGGCAACCGATAAAAAAGAAGGGGCCGTCAAAGCGACCCAGGACCTAAAGCCCGGCATGACCGTGCGTATTTACCAGAAGATCAAGGAATTGAACGCGAAAGGAGAGGAAAAGGAAAGGGTGCAGTATTTCGAGGGCATGATCATCGCCCGCAAACACGGCCGGGAAAACGGCGCGACCATAACGGTCCGCAAGGTTTCCGACGGCGTAGGCGTGGAAAAAATATATCCTCTGGCTTTGCCGACGATCGAGAAGATAGAGATCAAAAAGCAGGCGCGGGTACGGCGGGCTAAACTTACCTTCCTCCGGGGAGATTACAAAAAACGGTTGAAAGAAAAAAAGATTGCCTAAGCGAAACAAAGCGGACGTGGTGGAATAATTGAACACGTCCCGCCGGAGGGCGGGATGGGGCAACCTCGTGAAGGTTTCCGCCCGAGGCGGACCCCGTCGGATGACGGGGCAAGTCCGGGGAGAGAATATCCAAACTAATTATAAACATTGATCACAAACAAAGCGGACGTGGTGGAATTGGTAGACACGCAAGCTTGAGGGGCTTGTGGGGGCAACCTCGTGAAGGTTCAAGTCCTTTCGTCCGCACCATGCAACAACTAATGTTATATATTAGTTGTTGGGGGACGCGTAGCTCAGCTGGTTAGAGCACCTCGTTTACACCGAGGGGGTCCTAGGTTCGAATCCTTGCGCGTCCACATGAAATTTTTTGTTTATATTTTGTACAACAAAAAATACGATAAATTTTATATTGGACAAACCGATAATTTAAGAAGAAGAATTTTTGAACACCAAAACCGGCTTTCTGTTTATACTTCTAAATATAACGGCGGATGGCATCTTGTTTATCAAGAAAAATATGACACCAGGTCAGAGGCCATGATTCAGGAAAAATTTTTAAAAAATCAGAAAAGCAAAAAATTTTATAAAAAATTGTGCGGATCAAAAGCGGCTGGTTAGAGTCCCGACGCTTCGGGATTTACACCGAGGGGGTCCTAGGTTCTCCCGACGCTTCGGGATTGCGCGTCCACATACGGGGACTGTTTCCAGAAAGAACAGTCTTTTGTTTTACTTCACATAAAAGAAAAAGAGCCAAGCGTTGTACAGCGCTTGACTCTATGAAATTAAATTTCTTCTTCCGTTAAAGAGAAGAAAGGAACAATATATTCCGGTTCTTTCGGGTCACCTGGCCAAACCCTCGGGCGGCAAATCAAAGTATCTGCCTCACTATCATATCTGTATTCATTGGCAAGCGCGTCTGCGAATATGGAAGCCCGGCTTCCATGCACTCCCCCCATAAAACCCGACCTGGCATACAGCATGTGAATGTTTGGGTGCTTTGTCTCGGTATCATGTTTTTGTACTATTACTATCTTGCTCCCGTCTTTGAACACTTTCACTCCACGCTTTTTAAGAACTATCGCAATAGCGTTCAGAACCAGCATGTGGTTTAGGGGCCGCTTTTCATACCCCCAATCCATCCATTCCTCTCCCTTTCTGACGGAAAGGCCATAAATCATCCCACAAACTTCACCATTATCCAAAAGATATATGCTTTTTTCTGGGTTGACTTCGTTGTTTTCGAAAAAAATTCCTCGATCCTTTTTCCTAATCACTTCAAGAACTTCCTCTAAGAATTTTTTTGCTTCCTCTCTGTTATTCATGACTATTCTCCTTTTAAATGTAACCGCCCATCCAAAATCCCCGATGGATTTTATTAAGGTGGTTTTAGTTTTCAATGTTCTTTTGACTTTATAACTACATTATGTCATAATACTGAATATTTGTCATATTTGTCGGCAATACTATATATTTGTATTATTTTTTGTTTTATGTTAGAATAAATTATGTCGACAAAAATTTCGTCAAAATTGTAAATTTTTTCAATTATTATGAAAAATAAGGACTTAAAAAAGGTTTTGATAGATTTGGGTTTGTCTGAAAATGAGGCTCAGGTGTACCTGAGCGCTTTATCTTTGGGCCCCAGCTCAATAACCAAGATTGCCGGCGAAGCCAATATGAAACGAACTACTGTACACTCCCTGATTGATCCCCTGAAAAACCTGGGGTTGATGCGTATTGATATGAAAGGCTGGAAAAAACAGTACGTGGCCGAGAGCCCGGAACAATTGGACAAAATCTTGGAACGAAAAAGACAGCGTTTCAAAGAAACCCTGCCTGATTTTATGTCGCTTTTCCGCGAAGATGCCAAAGACAGCGTGATCCGCTATTACGAAGGTCTGGAAGCGATCAAAAATATCTATACCGAATTTTCACAAAAAATGAGCCTGCGCGACGAAATCCTGGTTGTGGGTGATACTAAAAAAACTTTGGACCTTGATGAAGTATTTTTTACCAAGATTTTTGAACGAGAAGCTAAGATGGGTGTTAAAAAAAGACTTTTGCTCACCCAAAGTGAAGAAGCAGGAAAGTACAAACAAATTCAAAGCGCCATGGGTATGAACATAAAAATTCTGCCGGCCACCACCCAGCTTTCGACCGTTCTCCGTATCGTACCCGATCGAATTTTCATACACTTGGTCGGCACGCCCATCATGGCCCTTACCATTGAGAACAAACATATCATAAAAATGTTCCGGGAATTTTTTGAACTAATGTGGGCATCTTTACCGCAAAACAAATAGTTATTTTCCCCCATATTGCTATGCGATCCGCTTAGAAAGCGAGGCTGGATAACTTACGAAAAAAACAGCTCACCGTGTAAACTTCTATCCATGGAAACAGCGTTATAAGGAACTTAGCAAGAGGTTAATGCTTTAGCCTCTTTTTTATTTTTGGTAGGGTTTTTAATTTCTCTTTATTTTTCCGAAAAAATAAGCTAGAATAGCAATATGCCGGAAATTATCATAAAATCAGAAAAAGAGATGTCGGCTTTCGCCCGAAAATACGCCCGGGATTTACGGGGCGGGGATGTCCTGGGGCTTATCGGAGACCTGGGCGCGGGGAAAACCTTTTTTACCGGAGTGCTGGGAAAAACGCTTGGCGTAAAACGCACGGTCAACAGCCCGACTTTCGTTCTGATGAAGATCTATAAGACACGTAATACCGAAACGATCAGGAATATCGCGCATATCGATGCTTATCGTATAAAAAGCACCCGGGAAATTTCCGATATCGGAGCGGACGAGTACATAAATCGCCCGGACACGCTTACTGTTATCGAATGGGCCGATAAAATAAAAAAGGTTCTGCCGAAAAAAACCAAATTCATAAAAATAAAGCACGATAAAAACAATCAAAGAATAATAAAATATTAATATATGAATAAAAAAGAAAAATTTACCGACCTTTTTTCTGGCGCGTCCCTGGACGAGACTAAACGTGGCCAGCGAAAAATAAATAATTTATTAAACAGAATCAACGAAATAAAAAATAAAAGCTATCAGGAGATCGAGGGAAGCGATGATCAGGAGGAAATTGACGAATGTTACCTGGAAATAAAAAAAGCAATAAATGAATTATTGCCTGTTGATTATCGCTTGGAAGAGGTTGAAGTCGGCACAGATGGGCTACTGTGGCGTGGTAGCAATCCGGTTGAATTATTATCTTTGTTGGCAGACAAAAATAATATTTTGAAAATTGAATCAAAGAAACCGAATGTGGCCACTCGTTGGGAGACGTCAATCGCATACGCTGGCGATACGAAAAATATGGTTTCGGCGTTGCCGTTTAATATGGCTATTGGATTTTGGAAAGATAATATTAATATAGTAAACCCCAAAGACGGATATACTAATGACGCTCAATATTACAGAGTAGTTAACGGAGATATAAATATGGGCGATATCAAGGCGGTCGCCCTGCGATTACACGGCAAGGAGCCTGGAAAACCGTATTACCCTAAAATTTTTCAGATAAAAAAAGTTAGCGCTGGAGACCTAGAGAAAAAGGCCGCTTAAACGTCCTTTTTGAAACTGTAATAAATCAATAACCCGACACTGGCCACTATCATGATATCGGCTATATTAAAAACCGTAAAATAACGGAGATCTAAATAATCAACGACAAAACCGAATTTCAGACGATCAAATAAATTACTGGCGGCACCGAAGATTAAAATAAGGATCAGACCGGCCTCCCGAGGCTGGTCTTTTCTTATTAAATTTAAGAAATAGTACGCTAAACCTAAAAGTATCGCCAGAATTAATATATTCAGAAAATTTCCGTACAGGGGTAAGGAAAAAGCGATATAACGATTTTCCGCGAAACTGAACTTAAAAAAATCACCGATCAGGCTGAATTCTGTCTGTCTTACGGCCACACTCTTTAAAAACCTGTCCAGAGCGGCAAAAAAAACAGCCGGTAAAAAATACCGGTCTATTTTATGTAAATTCGATAAAAACATAGCGGAAAAATTCGTACTTTAACCATTCTGCAATTTCGTTTTGCAGGGCACGCAGGCTGAAGCGACCGGTCTGGCCAGGAGGCGCTTTTTTCCGATCGGCTGATGGCAGTATTTGCATACTCCGTAAACACCCTTTTCTATCCGATCCAGGGCGTTCTCTATGTCACGAAGAGACTCTTCCAGCACCTTGTCGGTGGCCAGATTGGTCGTATATTCATCGATTTCCTGGGCGTTTTCATCAAGCTTATCGCCATAATCCGGAAATTTTACCCTGTCTCCGGTCGAAACCTCTTCCAGGTCTTTGAGTATTTGCTCCCTTTTCTCCGTTAACTCCTTTTTTATTTTTTCTAAAGATTCTGAATCTAATTTATTGTCTTCTGTTGTCATAAACAATTATTAGCTGTTAAAAAAATTCCTTATTCACAGGAAAATCTATTATTATTATATAATGCCGCGACAATTTTGGCAAGCTTTCGATAAATGTATGCTATCCGTAAAATTTATCATCTGAAGTATAAATACAAATTAAAAAGTGGCCCAACTGGGCCCCCTTCTTATGTAAATAGATGAGGTCACTAATGTTGAGCCACAAGCCCCGGATCTTATTAATTGTCCATATACGAGATATGAGCAAGAAAATCCCTGATCACGGAGTTTTTGGAGCTTTTTTCCGACTTAAAAGCATGTTTTCTACCAATCAAGCGGTAAATACCGATTATTTATAATATTATAATCAGCACTACCTTTTTTTTGTTTTTGTTTTTGTCTGACCATGTCGGATCTGGCCGAAATGATAAGTAGAAAACAGGAAAATTTAACCAATTTTATCCGCCCGTACTTTTAAAGCAGATATTTAGGTAAATTTTTCTTAAATTGTAAATAACTTTTTTGTTTATTAACCTATTATTAATATAACACACAAAACAGCTTCAGTCAATCCTAGGTCTTAGAATATTTATCATTTATTATTAGATAAAATATTAGAGGCATACACATCGTTATTGACAATCCACATTTAAGTCCAAAAGCATTTAGACTTAAAGAAAGATATTTATGCACAGTTGTGGAAAATCATGTGGATAACTCCTTTTTTTAGTCCAAATATCTATAGACTTACCATAAAATCATAACCTATGACTGTTTACTGTTTGTCTATGTATACTTGGACTCTACAGTAAATCATCTTTAGTCTTAAGGGTTCATTATACATACCCTTATACTGCCCTTTTTTATTTTGCATACCCGACATATTCGAGTACCAGCTCAAATTACTTAAAACAAAAACCACCCTAAGAGGTGGAATTTAATTTGAGGCCTGGACCGGATTTGAACCGGTGCATGACAGTTTTGCAAACTGTTGCCTTACCGCTTGGCTACCAGGCCATGATTGTGCTTAAAATCAGCTTATATATGCGGCAGTTTTGTCCCGAAGCGTCGGGATTGCCTTACCGCTTGGCTACCAGGCCATGATTGTGCTTAAAATCAGCTTATATATGCGGCAGTTTTGTCCCGAAGCGTCGGGATTGCCTTACCGCTTGGCTACCAGGCCGATTCGACAATACTAGCCTTAGTTGTTTGTGGGTTTTTTATATCAATATAAATGTAATATATCAAAAAATATCGAATAACACAAGTAAACAAAAATCCCCATCCGGGGATAAATAAGCTTATGTTAAAGAAATCGCTTTGTTTTCTAGGGCTCCAATATTTCTATCTTGGCGTGCCTGACGCCAAATTTTTTCGCGTCGGTTTTGTCGACCATCCAAATATCCACCCGATCATCATAACGCTCGTTCATGCGGTCCCTGACAGTAAAGATACGATCTCCGAATAAATCAGGAATTCGCACCTGCGTACCGAATTTTAACCAATTAGCGGCAATTGTGTCTTCGGTCCCATGTTCGCAAACATTAAAGCCGTTAGCTGTTACGCAGGGGGAATCATCGCATTGGTTTTTTTCGGAATTATAAGCCGTAATCGTGCGGTATGTTACTTTTAAAGCTTTTCTGTTTTCGTTTAGGGGTAAATTATTTATAAATTCTTTAACTATTACCGGCTCTTCAACCACTGGTTCGATCATTTCCTCGTCAATACTATTTAGCTCGATAGCTAAAACAGGGGCAGGAAAAAGGAAAAAATCAAAAACTATGATAATAATTAAAGAAAAAATTATCTTTTTAGCTAGCTTTAAAGGAATATTTTTTTCTTTTAGTAGCTGTTTCATGTGTGGTGGTCAAATAAAAAACCCTATCATACGTAAACGTATAAAGATAGGGATTTTCTTCATCTAATTTAATCTTATCATACCGGAAAGATTAAGTCAAGGTCAAATTCAAAACTATATTATATATTAGCGAAATTTTCATTAATTTCTAAACTATTTATATTAACTGCTGAAGGCGCTAGGGATTTCCGCTCATCGCGGCGTCCAGGGCGGTAAAAACAAAGTAAGTGATCGAATAAGCGGCCACTATTATGATCAGGCCTATTACGGCGCGCTTGATCGTGTCTTTGGCTTTTTCTACTTTTTGCTCCTCACCGGCGGCCGTCATCCAGCTATAGCCGCCGTATATTATAAGCACGATAAATATAATGCCTAGTAGGCTTAAAAAACCTGTAATTATCGTGGCCACAATGCTCCCCGGGTTCTGGCCGGAAGCGAAACCGGCCGCCGTACCCAGACTATCGCCGGCACCTATTATCCTGTCCGCGGTATCTCCTGTAAGCAGCGCGGCCCTAGCTCCGAAAAAGGGGATTAGGAAAAGGGCGCCTAATCCATACCTGAATATTTTTTTTATGGTCTTAATTATCATATTTCTAAAATGATAGCGTTGGAAATGAATTGCCAGATGGCGAATGAACCGACTACTATCAAAAGGCCGATAAGGGCCCGGCTGATAGTGTCTTTCGCTTTCGTTACTTTTTGTTCTTCGCCGGCGGCGGTCATCCAGTTATAACCGCCGTACAAGATCAATACGATGAATATTACGCCCAATAAGCCCAAAAAGGCCTTAATTATAACGCCCACCACGGTTATGAAGGTATTATTATATTCTCCATCCTCATAGGGGGCGTAACCGGCGCCTTCGGTTCCTACTTTTTCAAGATTATCCAACGGCGTAGCGGCGAAAACAAAATAGGGGACGATCAATACCGCCAATAAGAAAAAAAGAAAAAACAAATGACGATATTTTTTTATTTTATTCATCATAGATCAAAGTATAAATATTATTCGGACATCAAACCTCCTGCATGGTTTCCGCGCCGATCTGGCTTAACACGAAATAACTTATGGCGTATGCGGCCAGGACAATGATCAAGCCGATAACAGCGGCCGTGATCAGATTCTTGGCTTTATCCACCTGCTGCTCGTTGCCCCGGGCGAGCATCCACGTATATCCGGCATAGATCATCAATATTAGGAATACTACGCCCACGAAAGATAAGGCGGCTTGGACCACCTTTCCTATAAGTACGGCCGGATCCGCGTCGCTTCTGTAGCCGGCGCCCGTTGATCCGGCCACGTCGTTTAAGGGTTGCTTAAACGCATCGCCTAAATTTGCGGCTTCGGCGGACGGAACTATAAAAACCGCCAGCAAAATTACCGCGGTAATCATGAACTTATTGATATTCAAAAGATTAATCATACGTGATTCGTTCGCTTTTTATATATCCGGTTTTTTAAAAAATCACTAACCGACCGCGGTGCTTCCGGCTAATTGCCCGCCGATAAAAACGGTTATGGCATAGGCGAGCATTATTATTATAAGGCCGATCGTGGCGTTAACGATCGTGCCCTTAGCTTTTTCCGCGACCTGCTCGTTGCCCCGGGCTATCATCCAGGAATAACCGGCGTAGATCATTATTATAAGGAAAACGACCCCAAGAAAGGACAAGAGAACCTTGATTATCATTCCGACCATCTGTGCCGGGGATCTTTGGGTCAGACTTATGGAAGCATGGCCGGTAGCCTGTCCGGTTTCCTTGATGCCGCTCTCATCCATAAAACTATACGCCGAACAATCGTTAACCGCCGGAATCGCTGACAGCAGCCACAAGAAAAAAAATATTGTAAAAAATATTTGGCCGTATTTCATAATAAACTGCCGCCGGACAAAATCCGGATCGTTTTTAGGTCGGGGAGGTTAGCGCCCGGCCTATAAAAGCGGTAAGCGCGTAAGCCGCTAAAACTATAATAAGACCAATGGCCGCCTGTTCGATCAGACTCTTCGCTTTTGCGACTTCCTGCTCGTTGCCCCTGGCCATCATCCAGGTAAAACCGCCGTAAATCACTAAAAGAAAAAAGATAATACCGGTAAATGCAAGTATCGAACCGACGATTTTGCCTATGGTAGCCGAAACCGTACCGCGCGGTACTGTGCCGTAGCCTTCTTTGGCGGTTATATTAAGGCCATCCAAGGCTTCTTTCCCTCCGTCCGCGGAAACCGTCTGGATAAACGCCAGGAAAACCAGGCTTAAGAGTATAAATACGACAAAATGGGATTTAACGGAAAACATAAATTATCTATATGATTAGAACACTGTTACGGGCATGAACGCGAATCTGCTTCACGCCCATAACAGTGGAACCCGATTAGAAAAACCGGGTATCCACGTATAAAAAAACGTAAAAGATCTTTGCTAAAGACGATTAACCCGTGGCGTTCGTAGCGTTGTACAAAGCGTTGATCACGAACTGGGCGATAGCGAAGGCCGCTAAAATAACGACCAAACCGATAATACCGGCGGCAATCAGCTTTTTAGCCTCGTCAACCTTGCCCTCGTCTCCGGCGGCCGTCATCCATTTAAAACCGCCGAACAGGATCAATAATACGGCAATGATACCCAAGAATCCCAAAAATATATTAATTACCGAACCGGCCATTTCCCTAGGGTCGGTATTCCCCAAACCCGTTGCCGTCTGAACGTTAGATTCAAAACCGCCCCAAAGCATGTTGTCGGCGGCTGATTGCGCGTTAGCGGTCAGACCGAAAGCGAAAACCGGCAATATAACCAGAGCTGAAAGCGCTAAAACGAAAAATGTTTTTTTCATATTCACCCCCTATCTATTTATTAACAATTAATTAGAAACTAACCTCTCCGATTAACGGTCTTTCTGCGGCCATAAACGCGAATTATCGTGTTCATGGCGGCGGAGTCCGCTTTAAAGCGGACGCCCGCTGATCGAATAACATAAATATTTAACCGGTGGCGTTCGTGGCGTTGTACAAAGCGCTGATCACGAACTGGGCGATAGCGAAGGCCGCTAAAATAACGACCAGGCCGATAATACCGGCGCCGATAAGCTTCTTGGCCTCATCAACCTTGCCCTCGTCTCCCGCCGCGGTCATCCACTTGAATCCGCCTAAAAGTATGATCACAACCGCTATAATACCTAAAAATCCTAAGAGTATATTGACCACCTGTCCAGCCATCTCTCTGGGGTCGGTATTACCCAAACCGGTAGCGGTCTGTACGTTACCCTCAAAGCCCCCCCAAAGCATGTTGTCGGCGGCTGTTTGCGCGTGAGCGGTCAGACCGAAAGCGAAAACCGGCAAAATCACCAAAACGGATAAAGCTAAAACGAAAAAAGTTTTTTTCATATTTCACCCCCAATCTATTGAATAATAAAAAATAAAATCAATGCTAACTATAACCTTAAACAGAAACCGCTAATTCCTTTTTGTTTCCGCCGCCATAAACGCGATGCATCTTTCGTGTTTATGGCGGCGGAGTCCGCTTTTTAAATCGGACATCCGCTGATTTATCAAAGGCTGTAGCAGGTAATTATATAATACTAACCGGTAGCGCCAGTGGCTCCGTATAAGGCGTTGATAACAAATTGGGCGACTCCGAACGCGGCTAAGATCACGACCAAGCCGATAACGCCGGCACCGATCAATTTCTTGGCTTCATCAACTTTCGCCTCGTCTCCGGCGGCCGTCATCCATTTGAATCCGCCCAACAATATGATCACTACGGCTATTATGCCCAAAAATCCCAACATGATATTAACGACTTGAGCGGCCATCTGCCGGGGGTCGGTGTTTCCTAATCCGGTCGCTGCCTGGACGTTGGTTTCATAATTGCCCCAAAGCATATTGTCGGCGTCCGACTGGGCGTGAGCGGTCAAACAAAAAGAAAAGATCGGTAATACCGTTAAAGTAAAAATCGCTAAAACGAACATTATTTTTTTCATATTTCACCCCCTTTCTATGGACTTGGGAAAAATATCCGATTTCTGGTGCTTTTTTCCGGTTTTCCCTCGTCAAATATATATCACTTTTAAAATTATCCGATAGCTCCGGTAGCTCCGTAAAGAGCGTTCAGGATAAATTGGGCCAGCGCAAAAGCGGCCAATAATATTATCAAACCGATCACCCCGGAGCCGATGAGTTTTTTAGCCTCATCCACCTTCTCCTCGTTGCCGGCGGCCGTCATCCATTTGAATCCGCCCAATAAAATAATAATAACGGCGATAATGCCGATAAAGCCCAACATGATATTGACCACCCGGGCCGCCATTTCCCGCGGATCGGTATTGCCTAAACCGGTAGTGGCCTGGACGTCTCCCTCTAATCCGCCCCAAAGCATAACGTCAGCCTCGGATTGAGCGTGGGCGGTCAAGACAAAAGAAAAAACCGGCAACAAAACCAATATCATCGGAATTAAGACGAATAATATTTTTTTCATATATTTCCCACCCCCTTTCCTTTAAAAATATATTATAAACCTTAACTTTATTTTAACATATTTTATCATGCTTTTGCAACTTATTATTTAATAATATAAATAAATAAGGAAAATTTTTATAAATTATGCTAAAATTGTAAATATAAACCCACTATAACAATATTTTAATGCTTACCATAAAAAAAATAAATTACTCCCACCTGCTTTGGTTATTGTTTTATCTGGTTATTTTTTCCTATTTGATATTTAATTCCTATAATTATCTTGACGCTGATCTGGGCTGGCACCTGGACGTGGGAAAACGCGTATTAGAAGAAAGATCCGTCCCCGTTGAGGAACTTTATGATTACACACTCGCGGATAGGACCTGGGTTGATCATGAATGGCTGCTTAACGTCGTAACTTATTGGCTATATGATAATTATGGTTATTTTAGCGTAAATATATTTTTTGCCCTGATCGTGGTTTTAGCTCTGATAATCCTTAACATTTATACCAGAAAATATTTTATCCGCGGACCCGGCGGTCAGATTTTAATAGGAACTATACAATTTTTCGGAGTTTTAGCCATGGCGCCGCACCTGGGGGTTAGGATGCAGACCGTAACTTTGCTTAATTTATCGCTTTTGCTTTTTATAATTCGGAATTATGAAATAACTAAAAACACCAGGGTTCTTTTCTGGTTATGGCCGCTTTTCTGTTTTTGGGCAAACGTTCATGCCGGATTTTTAATCGGTATTTTTATGCTAGCCCTGTGGCTGGGGATAAAATCGCTGGAAATTATTCTTAAAAAATTCCGGGCTTTTGCCCGGATAAACTTCGTAAACGAGCGGAAAAGCGGGGAATTAGCTAAATTCCTGCTCTTTGCCCTGGGAGCGATCGGGGCCACCCTCATAAATCCGTATGGATTAAAACTATATTCCTTCCTTTTGGATTATTCCAACAATTACTATCTGCGGGTAATCGCGGAATGGCTGCCCTCATACTCCATGCCGATCCAGTATAAACAATTAATTTACGCGGCCCTGGTCGTGGCCATGTTAACCGTGTTTACGGCCGATCTGGCGCGGAGTTTAAGAAAAAAAGAAGTTGCAACCGTTGACGGCTGGCACCTGGGCATGATTCTCGTCCTTTTGTTTATGGCCGCGCAATCAAAGCGCCACTTTCCGTTGTTTTTCACGGTTTCTTTCCCCTGGCTTATTTTTTCCCTGGTCCGCGACCTGCGTCTGCCGGAGAATTTCGCGAAATATATTTCGGAAAATACGGTCTTAAAAATATTCGTTCTGCCGATTTTTCTTCTCGCCGCCGCGAATTTCCTGACCAGGGCCCAATACGCCCCCGACCCCTTTTTCTCCCCTTATTTCTGCCGCTACTATCCTTGCAAAGCGGTGCAGTACATGAAAAACAATCCTGATCTTAGAGACAGGAAGATCTTAAACGATTACGGCTGGGGCGGGTACATGATCTGGACCTGGCCCGGAAAAAAACTTTTCATAGATGGACGATTGCCTTTTTACGAGTTCGACGGGCACAGTCTTCTTGAGGAATACACGGATTTTTTCCTCGCGGGAAAAGCCAAGGACGAACTTGATAAGCACGACATAAGCCTGGTCTTGCTCAAACTCTATCCCGATATCGATCTCAACTGGTTCGAAAAAAAATTCCTGGGGTTGGACGAGGACGAGATCAACAACCAAAAAAGATATCTGCGCGAATACCTTAGAGGCTCGGCCAACTGGGAATTGGTTTACCGCGATAACGTCAGCGAGGTATTCGCGGAAAAATAAAAATCCATTGTTTTTATGAATATATCAGATTATAATTCGCTTAAAAATTCCGACGAGCAGCACTTTTGGTATCAAGCCAGAAAGATCATGATCGATCGGCTTTTAGGGCTTTACCTTAAAGAGGGTGGCGGGCGCGAAATACTAAATATCGGGGCGGGACTTGGCACTGAAGCCGTAATTTTAAAAAAATACGGACGGTTAACCGCCCTGGACAAAGACCCGGAAACGGTCGCTCTTTCGGGTCGATCGGGAATAAGAACCGTGCTCGGCGACATAGAAGAGATCGAACCGGAAAAAAATATTTACGACTACGTCTGCTGTTTCGATATCCTAGAGCATTTGCGCGATGACCGCGCCGCCCTGAAAAAAATTTATCGCGCCTTGCCGCCCGGCGGCTATTTATTTTTTACAGTCCCGGCTTACGGCTTTTTATGGAGCGGACACGACCTTGTTACCGGACACAAAAGAAGATACGCCCGAGGCGGGGTAAAAAAAATGCTTAGTGAGGCCGGTTTTGAAATACCGCTCATAAGTTATTGGAACTCCCTGCTTCTGCCGCCGGTCATAGTTTACCGGTTGGCGAAAAAGGCCTCCGGCTTCGCTCCGAAAACGGACGCGCGGCCCCTGCCCCGGACGCTTAACCGCTTATTATTCTTTGTTTTGAATTTAGAGAATAATTTTATCGGCCGAAATATCCCTTTCGGATTAAGTATTTACGGGGCGGCCAGAAAAAAAATATGAACATCGAATTCCACATTCCGGTATATAACGAGGAAAGGATCCTCGAAAAAAATATTACCTTCCTCCACGATTATTGCCGGAAAAATTTCGGTTTCGACTGGACGATCGCTATCGTCGTGAACGGTTCCACCGACGGCTCCCGGGTCATAAGCGAACGCCTGGCGGCCCGGTATCCGGAGAGGATCAGGGCGGAATATTATCCGGCGGCCGGCCGGGGCGGAGCGATCAGGAGTTCCTGGCTCAAAAGCCGGGCGGATATAGTTTCTTACATGGATGTCGATCTGGCGGTCGATCTTAAGAATATAAATGATCTGGTGGAGCCGATCCTGGTTGACCGGGCCGATTTAGTCATCGGCTCCCGCCTCTTATCTAACGCGAGCATCGAAAGATCTTTTATCCGCGAACTCGTTTCCCAGAGCCATCTTATAATTTCGCGCCTGATCCATCGGCATAATTTTTCCGATCTGCAGTGCGGCTTTAAAGCGGTCAGGCGGACCGCCTTCGCGGCGCTTGCTCCCTATATCGCGAACAAGGGCTGGTGGTTCGACACCGAGGCCATACTTCTCGCCAAGCTGTTCAACTACCGGATCGCGGAAATTCCGGTTATCTGGTCGGAAAACCGGTATGATAAAAGAAAAAGCAAAGTAAATCTGACTACCGACAGCTTAAACGCGCTTTTTAATCTTATCAAGCTTAGGTTCCGCCTGACCGGTTTAAAAAACAGCCTTAACATAAACGATAAAAAAACTTGCGTTAAATATTGAATTTTTCTTCTCCGGCCTTGTTTTTATTTGATATTTATGCTAGATTTATATAAATTAATTTAGGAAGAAGCTTAATTAGTGGTTGAATACAAAAAATCCGGGGAGGATAATAATGACAAAGCGGCTGATCGCGACAACGCCAACTAAGGATTACTTTACGGATGAAGCGGCGGAAAAGCTAAATAAGCTATACGCTATCCGCACGATGGAACAGCTGGTATCGATTGCCGCCGCCGGCAGCGCTGCCCTGCAAGGCATGGCAAAATCCATAGGCATGCAAGAAGAAGATTTCAACGCGATCATTAAATCGGCTAGCCAGGCCGTAAAGGTTCCGAGATATAGCGGCCAAAAATATCCTATCTGAGAGATGCCGCCAAAGAACAAAAAATAAAAAATTCCTGAATTAACACATGCAGGCCTGAACCCTGCTTTTTTATTTTTAAAAATATAGCCGGATTGACAAAAACCATTTTTTGCGCTAAGGTCGAGCTAACCGAATGCCGGGCAGGCGTCGGTAAGGAAAAGCGGCGCGACCGCTAAACACAAGGAGGGTTTATGTACGAGTTTCCCAAGATTGTCTTTGACCACAGATTACGTAAACAGGGTAGTGGTGTCGGAGTATATTTAGACACCGAAGAAAAGGACGCGCGAATCGTTAGTTCGTTGAAAAAAAGGCTACACAACAATACCGGCATAGCCGCCAATATAGAAGTAATCCGCATAGAGTATTTTATATCCGAAAGATACTCTGAGGAAATATTGCCCTGTATGTCATTTAAAATTATTTTGAAGGGCAATAAGGTATTGTCCGTAAAAGCGGATGAATACAGTTGTTCGATTTTTTTCTACAGGGGTAGCGGGTTTGTTCGTTGTGACTATGATCATCTCGTAGTCAATAGTGGCGTTGATCGTTATTTTAAAGTGAACAGCGATAATCCCGAGGAAGTGGTTGACGGAATATTTTTTATCCTCCGGAATAGTCTTAAAGGAATAGGCGACCTTGCCATCGCTCTCGCCAAAAAATACCACGATTTGTCATTTTCCATGAAAAACTGAAGACACTTATGAAACACCAAGCCCCGCCAAAAATCGGCGGGTTTTTATTTATCCACTTGAGTAATTTTTTTAAAAGTGTATAATTATAATATTAAAAAAAATATTTGTAAAAATATAATTTGGAACGCCCATTTACTCCTTGATCGGTCGGCGGGGTTTTATGAAAACCCGCGGATAAATTAATGAGTAAAGTAGAATGGGCCGGTCCCATTCTTTTTGTTTTTTTAAAAATATAAAATACCAGGGCGGTAATCCCATTTGTTCGTTAAAACAGTCGGCGGGTTTTCCTTTAAAAAAACTGCGGATAATTTAAGGAATAAATATTATGAAATGGGTACCCCCCATTTTTTGTTTTTCAAAAAAATATATATAATTATTGATCCTTTAAAACGCGCCGGCTCTTGCCCGCGCCTGTTTCTGAAGTGTCCGCCCATTCGCGGAAAAACTGAAAAAAAATCAGGTTTTCGCCGTAATTAGCGGACACGAAGAACGCGAAAAAGCCCCCAATCGCCGAACGATTGCGGGCTTTTTTGTTTTAGGAATAATCTGGCTTTTACCCGTGCTGGCTCTAAAATTTTTCATCACAGACTCTTTCCTGACCCATTTCAATAAAATCAAAACTATCAACGATTTTTTTCTCCACCGGGCTAAGATCGTCGAATTTGGTTTTCCCCCTGAAAGCAAGCCTGATAATATTTTCATTTTTACCGAAGGTCAAAACATACGCCTGCCCAGAGCTCCCATTCTCAAAAGATTCATATACTTCGTAATCCCTGATATTCACATGATTAAAATTAACAACTTGTTTTTGCTTAAGAAAATAATCAGCCAGCGACGTATCGATCGGCAGTTGATACAAGGTGAAACCCGGGTTGACGATGGCTGCGTCATAGGTATTATTTTTTTCTTTCGGCGGAAAAAAAGATGTTTCGTAATCGGCATTTATTTTCCAGTCCGGCGGATATTTAATTTCGATCCCAAATTTTTTTCCGTAAAAACCATATGCCTCGTCCCTGTAAATTTTCCAGCAATCCGTATCGCCGTACTCCGGGCATTCCTTTTTCATCCTTCTGATTTCCTCTGATACGATACAATCAGCCGAATACCTGATAATATCATCGTCAGTATCGTCATTATTCTCAAAGGAACCGTCGTAAACCATTCTTAAATTTTCAACATCGCCGCTCGATACGGAAAGTTTGCGTATTTCATAATCGCATCCTGGGTGACCGCATGCTTTTTTTATAAAAATAAAACTGTCGTTGTCTATCCATCTTAAAAAATCGATTAAATATGATTCCAGCCCAGAATCTTTTAACTCCATGATTCCGGGATAGAGGCTTTGGAATTTTCCCGTTTCAACGGTGTATATGATTATAGCCGGTCCGCCGCCATTGCCGTCATCATGCACCGTCCAGGCAACATGCTTTTTGTCCGGGGACGAAGCGTGGGAACTATTATCCCAGTACCATCCGTATTTTTTGCCCTCTCTGCTATTTACGGGTGAAAAATCAATGTTATTGAACCGGATAAACTCATTATCCTGGAACGAATAGACATTGCCTCCTGCCCCGATGACCTCAAAAATACCGTCATCATCGAAATCATAAACAACCTCTTTCGCCACGATTGATGAAGGCACCGGCAATATTTCCTTTGATGCCCCTTTTTTGTTTTGTATATCGATAAATTTTACAGGGCGAAAATAATCATTATAGTAAGATAGCGCGGACATAAGATACACGCCTCTTTTGTCGCTTCCGAAAAAAACGATTATTTCTTTCTGTCCATCGTTGTTAAAATCTTTTACCTCGGTCCGGGTCGGCAAATTTCCATAAAAACAGGATAAATAATCTTTAAACACTCCTTCCGTCATCACGTTCTTACTGCCTGAAGCTATATTATTAATAGTATCACTGGTTATTTTTAAATATTTTTCATCGCACTCTTTCGCGCTTTCCACCTTTTGGTTGACCTGAAGGTAATTGGCGGCGCTTGAATTGATATTTAAATATTTCAACGATACTACTAATTCGTGGCAAAATTCGTTATTATTACAATAGATTTCCATAATTTGCCTGTTAACCTTGGTGTCAGACCAATCTAAATCAACATAAAAAGCGAGCCTGTCCGCTCTCCCTCCTTCTTGGTACCACACCTTGAACGTCGGCATGTCATCACGCAACTCATCGTTGATATCTATTAGTTTCGCAGTCTGATCGGGATGACCATATTTTGAATGTATGAATTCGTATAATGACTTTTTTTTAGGATAATCATAAAATTTTATTTCAGCTTCGGGCTTTGTTGCCAATGGGTAAGCGAGAGAGGATTTATTCCAAATGCTTATGCCGAATTCTGACTCGTAAAATTTTAAAGCGTTTTTTTCGTCATAAAAATCAAACTGGATTTTAAAATAATCATTGGTATATCTTCGGTATATAATCCCTTTGTATTTATCGTCAAAAGTTTCAACCGACGCGGGTCTTACGAGTTCTTCCTTTGGGCTAGATAACAAACCTATAGCGGAAATGAATATTAAAAAAACCGCAAACGTGATGATAAAAATGATTTTTAAATTTTTTACCATAGAGTTTTTAAAAAATGACCTATATTAATCGTTAAAAATTTCACAAAATCAAAGAGTTGTTTTAATTTTTTTCTTGCTCCTCAGCAAAAATACCGTAAATATGATTATTAATAAACCATTTAATAAATAACTAAAACCCGCAAAGACTGAAATTTTAGTTTTAGCACATTGATTATCACGCCCCGCTTCATTTGGAAAAAGCGAATTTTCAGAAGCCGTTGCGTCTTTCGAATTATTCGTTCCAACGCCAATCTCTTCCGTGATACTATTTGCGGTAAATTCCTCATTGTCGATTTCTTCTATTAAATATTTTTTTCTCAGTTCATCAATTTTTATTTTCGTTTCCTCCGGCAAATCGTCTAATTTGTTATTAAGTATATATTTTAAATAATTTACTGCCCTATCTTCATCAATACAATTCCCTTTGTTCGTCATAAGAGAAATAATCTCCAGTCCCGTATTTATCTTTTTTTCAAAATCACTTATACCATAAAATCTACTTAAATAATTGAAGGCGATTTCACTAAACTGTCCAGCATACTCGTTGCCACCCTTCATCTTGCAAGATGAAAACGCCAGGTAAGCCTTGCCCAAATTAATATATTGATCAGAATCTAATTGGTTATAATTTTTATTGTAATCATCCAGGGCGGAAATCAGATTATTGTATTTTTCAGCGCCACTAAAATATATTCTTATATTATCGTTATGCACAGGATCAAAATCATTAAATGATATTTTTATTTGGTTTTTACTGACAATTTTATAATTCCTGGGAAAAATATCAATTATTGCGTAAGCAGGTTGTTCGGAGGGGAAAAAACCGTATTCGGCATATTTCTCCAAATTAAAATCATCGGGAAAATTTATTGTTATATCGGCCTTTTCTATCAATCCATTCCAGCCCGCACCGGTTTCAAGTACGTAAAAAAGCGCATGATCGTAAGTCGACCCTGTGTACCCGCCCGGATAATGGGCTTCAATATCGTACTCAACAATGGTTTTATTTTCTCCCTTGTTAAATGGGTTTTTCCAAGCTATCCAGTCATCTCCGTGGCTGTTTTCGTTCAGTTTGACGGCAGTTGTTGTGGCCTCCTGACCATCAATATAAACTCTGAAATTGTCGGGTGACATTAAGTCTCCCAAGTGTAAAGTATCTAAATCGTCCAATGGAAACCCGACATCTATTGTTTTTTTATCCCCTTCATTAATAAAAATAAATTCTGCTTTAACGTGCGCGTAATATCTGTTCAAAGAACCATTATTCTTTTCAAGTTCTTTGTTTTCCTTTATATCAATAGTAACCATCTCTTCTTTCATTTGTATATTGCTGTCTTTTAAAGATTTTATATCCGCCCCGGGTTTTACGCTGGGAGCGGAATCGGCGCTTGCTTGAAAAGAAAGAATAAAACCAAAAACCAAAATAAATAAAATTTTATATTTCATAAATTATTAATAATAATTACTTTTAAAATTAGTGATATTTTAATAATAACACAAAAATGGTGGTCTTAAAAATATTATTCGCGCAAGAATAATAAAACGGCTTCGAATATTCGAAGCCGTTTGGCTTTTTACTCTCCGTTTTTCATTAGGCTTAAAGCCAGGGTCGCGCAGATCAGGAAGGAGCCGGCGCTTATCCAGGCGGCGTTGACGCCGTATTTTTGGGCGATCCAGCCGCTTGCTAAAAGGCCGGCGAAAGCGCCGAGGCCGTCTAAGGCCGAAACGAAGGATTGAATCGTGGCGCGCATCCGGCCCGGGATGCGGCGGTTAAGATAAACGCCTTGCGCCGGAGAGTAGAAGCCGCGCGCGAGCTCGTGGGCGTAAAAACCGGCGAGGGCCAGAAATAAGACTGGGCTTAAGGCGGCGAATATCGCGGCGATGGCGAATACGGCCAGGCTCAGAAGCAGGGCGTATTTTTCCTTTTTGAATTTATGCCCCAGGCGCCCGAAAAGTTCGTTTCCGAGGTAGGCCATTAAGACGATACCGCCGTAGATCCAGCCTAAGGCCACGACCGGCACGCCTAAGCCGTCGCGAAAAAACGGCTGCCAGAACATATTTAACGGCATGCAGGCGAAACAGAAAGACATAGCCGTAAGGCAAAGGAAGAAGACCGACCGGTTTTTTATCCCGAAGCGGCAACTGTCCGCGATGATTTTTTTCATCCCCGTCCGCTCTGTCCCGGTTTTTTTCCGGTCCCGGAAATATGGCTCGTCCATAAGAAAGGCGGCCAACACGCCGGATAATATAAGCACGGTTCCGGCCACGAGCCAGGGCAGAGCGATATCTACCGCGCCGGCGTAGGCGCCAGCGACTGAGCCGATAACGCGACCGATGTTCGCGCTTTTCGCCTTGCCGCCCATGATTTTGTTTAGACAGAAGGCTTCGCCCGAGAAATCAAGGGAGTCAACCGCCCAGGCGTCAAACGCGCCCGAAGCGAAGGTAACGCCCAAGGCCGCGATTATTTCCGCCACGACGAACCACGTGAAAGTCGAGGAAAAATAATAGACGAGCATAGACGCTCCCGTGATAAAGCAGGAAAGCACGAACGAAAGCTTTCGGCCGTAATTATCCGCGACTGATCCGGTCGGTATTTCAAAAAGGGCGCCGGCGAGCATAAAGCAGGCGTTAATCAGGTTTATCTGCCACAGGTTAAGCCCCTTTGAAAGAAGAAAGATCGCGTAGGTGGCGAAAAAAAACGACGTCCCAAGATTAATCAGGAATTCCAGGCCGTAATAAAGCGATAAGATTTTCTTTTTGGTCATGTCCTCCCCCTTTCTGATTTTAAAGAGCGATAATAAAAAGCCAGGCGTCTCGGCCTGGCTTTAGGGGATTTAATATATACGAAGCGATTTAATTTTTATTCGGCAATACGATGGAATTTATAATTAAACCGCCTGAAGCCAGACCAAGAAGGCAATATTCCGGAACATAGGCAAAAGCCGCTCCGGCGAGATCCGCCCTAGTTTTCATGATTTGGCTTAAGTTATGGTTTAAAAGTAAATTCATAAAATTCGTCTCACTATATTAATAATACGTTAAAAAAGGAAAAATATTACAGTTAAAAGGCTAAAAACAGCTAAAAATAAATAAATTCCTCTTGACAGATTATTATGAATATGCTAATTTATGTTCAAGCTCCACGTTCTTTACATTCCCCCTACGGGCGGGGAAAAATTCGCCCCAGGCGCGGTGATATCCGCGCCGACTCTTTAGCCGGTGATATCCGGCTGGAAAAAGGAGGATTTTATGTCAAAGTTTAAAGCGGAAGTGACGGAGGAGGTGGGGCTCATAAGGCTGACAAAAAATGGTAATAGTTTTTATTTGCTCGCGGCCTCGTTTAGCGGAACCAACGTCCCACCGGGAATATTACCGATAAAAGAAATTTTGATAGATTTGCCGCGCAAATCCAAACGGGAGTTTGTGTTTGTTCGGGGGGATTGCGAAGACGCTCAAATAATTATACTTGAGTGGATACAAAGATGGCCGGATGAAGACGCCAAAAATGCGACTGAGTACGAGATGATACCGTTCGCTTTTATTGATCCGCCGAAAGACATAAGGCCAGGTAAAAAAATAATGTATTCGATCATTGAGGGCGATATATATCTGCGGGTCAGAAATTCATTTTTCTGCTCTAACGAGGCTATATCCAGGGCGCGCAAATTTCGCTATGTTCCGGCCGAAGCCATAATCAAGCATATTCTCGGCAGGATCACTTTGGCCGATCTCGGCATGATTGCCCGCGGCGCTGATAAAAAAGAGCTTGAACAATTGCGGCGGGATAATAAGAGCCTCAGAAGGTCTCGGGAAGAGGCCCATAAAATGGTTAAACATTTTCAGACTTTAATTGAAAATTTCCCGGAAATCATAAGAACCCAGGAAGCCGAATTAAAATCTAGCGCTTTCGCGCTCCGTAACATGCTGGCAACTAACGAAGAATTAATGAGCGATTTGAATGTCTACAGGGCTATTCTCGGGGATATTCGCCGGGTTGCCGGAGAAGCGGAAAAGCCTCCTTTCTGGCGAAAAAGCCGTTTCAGCGATAAACTTGAGCTGATCCGTCGCCGCCTGGAACGAGCGGCCACGGAGGACGAAGTCTAACCCAAAGATATTCAACAAAGCCTTATCGGAAGATAAGGCTTTTAAAGTTGTTAAAAAATTATTTTTGCGTGTTATTGTTTTCCGGCCGTCTCGGAAGTGAATCGGCACGCTCAGTTCTTTATCGCCCCGGGGGTAAACCCCCAGGGCTAACAATTTAAAAGCGCCATAAATGGCGCTAAGAGTTAAAAATATTTAGAGAATATTTTTGATATATTTACGGTCACAATAGACACAACTAAAGCTGGATTTTTGTTAAAACATTTAAATCGTTAGCCCGCTTGAGCGGGCTTAAAAATATTAAAATAGCCCAGGGGTTTACCCCGGGGCGATGCTGGCAAGGAAAGAGATTCATGAGGAACATCATGCCCGCAAAAGACATTCCTCCCATCCCTCTATTTCTAATTCTTCAAGCGTCTTCGCTTCCGCGATTCGGAAATCGCCCACGGCCGAGCGGGTAAGTTCTTCGAGATAGGCGCCGCAGCCGAGAGCCGCTCCGATGTCGTGCGCGAGCGAACGGATATAGGTGCCGGAAGAGCACCTTATTTTAACTTTTAAAAACGGCCATTCATATGACAATAATTCGATCTCGTAAATATTTATTTCCGTTGGCGCGCGTTCAATCTCGATTCCTTTGCGGGCCAGATTATATAATTTTTGGCCGTTGATCTTTTTCGCGCTGTACATCGGAGGAATCTGCTTCTGCCGGCCCGTGAATTTCCGCAAAACCGCCGCCACGGAGCCGGACTCCGGGTGTCCGGAGATCGGCTCCGGCGCCACTTCCACGCGGCCCGTGAGATCATAAGTGTCCGTGGTCGCGCCCAGGCGCAGCGTGGCGATATACTCTTTGTCTGATTTTACGAACCGGCTTATTTCTCTTGTTGCCCTCCGGCCTACGGCCACGATCAAAACACCCCGGGCGAACGGATCGAGCGTGCCGGCGTGGCCGATCTTCTTTATTCCGGTAAGCCGGCGCAATTTATCGATCATATCGTGCGAAGTCGGCCCTGCCGGTTTATTTATTATTAAAAATCCGCTTTTATCTTCCATAAGACGATAAAACTAACATGTTTATACCATAACACGGTTTTATTGAAAAATCCAAATCTTTGGTTGACTTTTACAAAAAAATATTGTAAAATTAAATAAAATTCAGGGTAGATTGCCCTTGAATTTTAAATTTACTAATATTAAAAAAATAATCCATGAATGTAACCGAATTAGCCAGAATTTTAAGAGTTAATCCGCAGGAATTGCGCGACTATTTGCCGCAATACGGTTTTGATATTGGCCAAAAAGCCATCAAAATCGACGGCCACGTCGCGAACAAAATCATGAAAGAATGGCCGGATATCAGACGCAAAATAGCCAGACAAAAAGAGCTTGAATTACAAAAAGAAAAAATAAATATTCCGGAAAAAGAAACAGCCGCTGAGAAAAAAACGATCAGTATTCCGCGACTGGTCACAGTCAGGGAATTAGCCGCTTTATCCGGCGCGCCGCTTAATAAAATTCTGGCGGAGCTTATGAAAAACGGAATATTCGCCTCTTTGAACGAAAAAATAGATTTCGATACCGCCTGGCTCGTGGGCACTGAACTGGGACTTGAGATAAAACCGGCTGAAACGAAAAAAGAGGATGAAAACAGGGAAGAGGAAGAGGAAGATAAGATAAAGAGCGCCTTCGCGAAAGAAGAGGAAAAGGATCTTTTACCGCGTCCGCCGGTAATTGTCGTTATGGGCCATGTCGATCACGGAAAAACGAAGCTTTTAGACGCTATCCGACGGACTCACGTCGTAGACGGGGAGGCCGGCGGCATAACCCAGCATATCGGCGCTTATCAGGTAATGCGCCGCCATAAACTCATCACTTTTATCGATACGCCGGGGCATGAGGCTTTTACCGCCATGCGCAGCCGCGGCGCGCGCATCGCGGATATCGCGATTTTGGTGGTCGCCGCTGACGACGGCGTCAAACCGCAGACGATCGAGGCTTTCCGCATTATTGAAAAAGCGAAGATCCCTTTCGTGGTGGCGATAAATAAGATAGACAAACCTGGCGCTAATCTTGATAAAACGAAACAGGAGTTATCCTCGCAGCTTAATATAATCCCGGAAGACTGGGGCGGCAAGACGATTTGCGCCCCCGTATCAGCTAAAGAGGGCCGGGGTATTACCGAGCTTCTGGATATGGTACTGTTGGCCGCCGAAATGGAGGCGAAAAGCTTAAAGGCTAATCCGGCGGCGTCGGCGCTCGGCACTATCATAGAATCGCACGTCGATAAAGGCGCCGGTCCGGTGGCGACGATCCTTATACAGAACGGCACGCTTAAAGTAGGCGATCATCTCGTTTTCGACGGAATCGATATCGGCCGGGTAAGGGGACTTAATAATTATCAGGGGGAGAAAATAGAATCCGCCCTTCCGGCCACCCCGATCCAGATCCTGGGCTTAAAAGCCTTGCCTCGGGTCGGCGATATTATCGGAGTGGGATTTGGAGAAAAAATGAAATCGAAAAAAACCAAAACCATCGTCCGGTCGGCCGGTTCGCAAATGCCGGAAAATGCGATCCGGGAAGACGATAGGGCGAAAAAGATAAATATTATAATCAAAAGCGACGTGCTTGGCTCGGGCGAAGCGATCGAGGAATCGCTCGAGAAGATCAATACCGACAAAGTAAGGGTAAGGGTAATAAGCCGCGGCCTAGGAAATATTACGGAAGGCGATCTTAAAAGAGCCGAGGCCGCTAACGGCCTGGTTATCGGTTTTAACGTAAAAATACCGGCGGTTATCGAAAACATGGCCCGGGAAAAAAATATCGAAATAGAGCTTTACAACATCATCTACAACCTGATAAACGATGTCAGAGCCATGATGCTGTCCGCGCTTGGTCCGGTTACCGAAAGAAAGGATCTGGGCAGACTCAAGGTCATGGCGGTTTTTAAAAATGAAAAAACGAGCCAGATTGTCGGCGGCCGGGTCGAAGAAGGACGGGTGGAAAAAGGATCGATGATCGAGGTTTGGCGGAATAAGGAGTTTTTAACCTTGGGCATACTTAAAAAATTGCAATCCGCGAAAGAAGACGTTACCGACTGTGAAACGGGGCAGGAATGCGGTATCGAATACGAGGGTAGTCCGATCATAGAGGTCGGCGATATTCTGCGTTTTTATAAAACGCAAGAAACGACCGGAAAATTATAACCGCGAACACGAAAAGTAACGCGATAATATGTCCAGACGAATAGAACAAGTCAATGAGATATTAAGGAGCGAGCTCGCGAACCTTATCGCCGGCAACCTTGAGGTTGACGGCTGTCTTGTAACGGTAATTTCCGTTAAAACCTCGCCTGATCTCCGGCACGCCCGCGTCAGCGTTTCCGTGTTGCCGGAACATCTGACCGGCACGGCCCTCCAAGCGGTCAGAAAAAATAATTCCCTCTTCAGCCGCGTGCTGAAAAAGAAGCTTAACCTTAAACTGATCCCTAAATTCGACTGGGTGATCGACGCTAACGAACGGTACGCGGCCGAAATAAACCGGGCCATAGACGAAATGAAAAACGCCTAATGATTATTTATGCCGGAAGAAAAATTTAAGCTCGCCTGGAATAAAATACAAGCGGCGAATAAAATACTCCTGGTAACCCACAAAAAACCGGACGGGGACGCGCTTGGTTCGATTTGCGCCCTGAGCGAAATACTGGAATCGAAAAAAAATTATGACGCTTTTTGCGGCGATGCCCCTTCAGCGCAATTTGATTTTCTTCCCCATATTGAAAAGATCCGGTCGGACAGGAATTCTCTGGATTTTTTCTCTTACAACCTTATTGTCGTCTTGGATTGCGGCGGAATCAGTCGGACCGGACTGGAAAAAGAGATACTTAACCGCCGGAGCGGACAATACGTGATCGAATTCGACCATCACCCGAAAATGGACGATTACGCCGATCTCGAGATCCGGCTGCCGAAAAGTTCATCAACCGCGGAAGTACTGCATGATTTTTTAAAAACAAACGGCATAAAACCGAACAAGAACGTGGCTAACTGCCTTCTGGCCGGAATTCTGATCGATACCGGCAATTTCCTCTATCCCTCGACCTCGGACAAAACGGTAAAGATCGGCGCGGCCATGCTTTCTGCCGGCGCCCGGCTTCCGACCATTATCGAAAATACCTGGCGCAACAAGAATCTGCCCGGCATGAAATTCTGGGGCAAGGCGATCGACAACCTTAGCGTCAACAAAAAATACAATTTCGCTTATACGGTACTTACCCACGAGGACATCGCGCGATCCGGCGCCACCGAAGAAGAGTTTGACGGCATTGCCGGTTTTTTAAGCAACTTATGCGGCGTGAACGGACTCTTGGTGCTACGGGAAGAGGCGGACGGACGGATCAAGGGTAGTTTGCGCACCACCCATCCGACGGTAGATATTTCAAAATTAGCTAAAATCTTAGGCGGTGGCGGACACGCCAAAGCCTCCGGCTTCGTAATGGAGGGTCGGATAGAAAACGCCGGACAGGGGTGGCGGGTGGTTTAAAATTAATGCCTTTTTAACTTTTATTTAATACTATATAAAAAATTAATCATCTAGCCGATCGGTGTTTGGGGAAAGTATGCTTATACGGCCCCCAACATCCGATCACTTAAACCAAATGCCTTTAATACCTACAGTCATCGAAAAATCCGGCCAGATCGAACGGGCGTATGACATCTACTCTCGTCTTTTAAAAGACCGGATAATTTTTTTAGGCGAACAGATATCGGATCATGTCGCCAACATAATTATAGCCCAATTCCTCTTTTTGGACGCGGAAAACAAGGAAAAAGACATAAAATTTTACATAAACAGCCCGGGCGGATCGGTTACGGCCGGGATGGCTATTTATGATACGATGCAGTACGTTAAAAGCGACGTTTCAACCATCTGCGTCGGCATGGCCGCTTCGATGGGAGCGACTTTGCTTGCATCCGGCGCCAAAGGAAAAAGATTCGCTTTGCCGAACTCAGAGGTCATGATCCATCAGGTAATGGGCGGAGCCGAGGGTCAGGCGACCGACATAAAGATCCGCGCCGAGCACATCCTTCAGGTCAAAGACCGTCTGAATAAGTTACTGGCCAAGCACACCGGCCAAAAAATATCCCAAATCGAAAAAGACACTGATCGTGATCGTTTTATGACCCCGGAAGAGGCGCAAAAATACGGTATCATAGATAAGATAATTTCAAAATAAAATAAAAAACCGAACCAACCCTCGAATCGTGAAGGAGGATGATTATGTTTTCCAGGCACCGGAAATTCCGAAACGCACTTAAAGCCGCCACGGGAAAAGAACATAACCGCGTGATCGTCGCCCATTTTCTGAAAAGAGGCGAGGAGGTCCCCGTCGATAGGCACGACGCCGACGAATGGATAATAATCGACAGGGGCACATGCTCGGTCATGATCGGAAACACGGAATACGACCTCGACGCCGGGTCGCATATTTTTACGATCCATATCCCCAAACGCACCGAACACGCCTTTGTCGCTTTAAGCGATATTGAATATTTCGTGGTCAAGGAGATCATATCTTAATAACAACCGCTAAGAAGCCTATGGCTTCTTTTTATTTTTTTATTTTTGCGATATAATTTATATTGTGTATATATTATTATGAAAAAATTCTATTTGAAAAAACTTGACACTCGCGGTTCGATCACGGTTTGGCAGGTCGACGGTTCGGCTATCCGGGATAAGATCGACATCGAATTTACTAACTTCGGCCACCACTACCGTTATCCATATATTCCAAAATATGAATTTTGGCTTGACCGGGAGGCCGACTTCAATGAAGAAGAATTCTATATTACCCATCTGCTGGCGGACTGGGAGCTTATGAAAAAGGGCTATAATCATTGGAACGCGGGAGTGATCGCGGAGAAGAAAGAGGCGGCGGAAAGAAGAAAGGCCAAAGATTACGCCGCGGCCCTGAAAAAAAACGGCCAGCCCGCGGTTGAAAAGATCCACGTCCGCCTGCTCCAAAAGACCGCTAATAACGTATCTGTGTGGGTGGTTAGGGGGAGGCTCGTAAGAAATGCCATAAACATCGAGTTCAGCGAAGGCGGCCACGATCTGGTTTACGGCTTCGTTCCAAAAAACGAGGTTTGGATAGATAATGATATTTATAGCGAAGAGCGGCTGCCGATAATCCTTCATGAGCTTTACGAACGCTCTTTAATGGTGGAAGGACTCAAGTACCTAGCCGCCCATAGGCGTGCCAGTCGCCTGGAACACGAAGCCAGAAACAACAAAAAGATCCTTAAGAGCAATCTCGGGCTTTTAGGGTGGAAATAATATGGATACAGCTAAAATAAAAATTGATTGCCTGATCATTTCCGATATTCACCTGGGGGACAATACCGCTCGTTGCCGGGAAATATTAGAGGTTCTCAGAAAATATGAATACGGCAAGCTGATACTAAACGGTGATATCGTGGACGGTTTGCGTCTGGAACGGTGGACGCCGGAGCATTGGGGGATTTTTTCCAAACTGAAAAGATTATCAAAGAAGTGCGAGGTTGTCTGGATACACGGCAACCACGACGCCAGTAACTATATCTTATCCAGGCTTCTGGGTTTGAGGGTGCGCAACCGTTACGTTTGGAAATGCGGACACAAAAGATTCCTGGCTATCCACGGGCACCAATACGACCGTTATCTTAATAATAACTACATAGCGAGCCAGATCGCTTATGTTTTTTATAATTTTATAAAGAATATCGATTATAACGGCATTCTGGCTAACCTTATCAGGAACAGGAGCACGGTTTGGGAAAGAGGTTCTTTAGAGGTGGCGAAAGGCGCCCTGCGTCTGGGGCGCCTGCTTATGGCCGATTATGTTTTTTGCGGCCACACCCACAAGATACATTCAGAGGAAAGGCGGGGCATAAAATACTATAACACCGGATCATGGGTGGAAAAACCTTCGGCCTACATAACAATTACCGGCGATCAGGTCGAATTACATAAAATCGATTAAAATTAACCGATTCTCTATATTTTTTTTATATTTATTTTATCGTTTTCTTATCTCAATCTAATTATATCCTGATAAGCTTATGTATGGGAAAAGAAAACGATCAGGAAGAAAAAATCTGCTTTTATTGTGTTTTTCTTAAGAAGGGCAATGGTTATTTTTATTGTCACAGATGTTTTGAGATGTTTAAAAATATAAATGAATTTAAAAAAACATGCCCGTATTTCTTTAAAAAATCGGGCAGTCCGAATTAAACCAATGCGTCCGTCAGGGACCGTTTTTTTTATACAAAAAACAGGATAGATTTATCCTGTGTGCTTTTTTAATACTCTGTCTTTTTAATAAAGCTTAATATTTCCGCGAAAGCCTCGTCGACGCTCAATTTACTGGTGTCGATTATGAAATCATAATGAGACTTGTCGTGTACGTCGATTCCGTAATATTTTTTATAACGGACTATGTCGCTTTTTTGCCTGCGGCGTATGCTTTTTAAAACGTCCGCGACCGAATTAAGATTTTTACCCTCATTCCTTTTGTCAGCGTTCTTTTTAAGATCTTTCCAGATTCTGGCGGCCGCGATCGAGTCTTTGACATCGACATATAGCTTAAGGGAGCTCGGAATAAAAAACCAGGAAGTCCGACCCTCGATAATGAAATTATCTTCCGTTTCTCCTAATTCTTTTTGATAATCGTCAACTTCTTTATCAGTGGTCGGATCGGTTTCGCCGAGTTTATTGTATTCTTCCAGGGTAAGACCGCGTTCTTTGGCCATCGTCCGCCTTAATCCGCCCATATAATACCTTGGCCAGCCCAAGGTTTCCGCTATCTTTTTAGCCAAAGTGGATTTTCCGGAACCTTCCGGGCCGTTAATGGAAATAATCATGTTTTTATTTTACCTCCTTTTTGAGGAAATTTTTTAAATCCTCCGGTATATCGATTTTATAAGATTTTTTCTCTCCGCGCAAGTCGGTGAATTCAAGCTGATGGGCGACTAAAAATATCCGGTCCAGCGAAAGCTTCGCGTTTTTGGTCTTGGTTTTTCTGGTTCCGTATAGATCGTCGCCAACCAGAGGATGCCCATAAGCCGCCAGATGCGCCCGGATCTGGTGAGTACGGCCGGTTTTTATCCGGACCTCAAGAAGGGTATAGTTTATATAAGGCTTCACTACCTTAAATACCGTAATCGCTTCGCGCCCCGCTGAATTCTTCTCCCCCTTGACCGTGGTTGGCTTGGCGGCCATCTTATGTCCGCGGACGCTTCTTTCTATGGGAAAATTTATCTCGTCTCCGTCTTTCTCGATGCGCCCATGGACAAGCGCGGTATAATATTTCCTGACGCTTCTTTCCTGAAATTGTTTTTTCAGATCCGCAAAACTTTCCTGCGTCCGGGCTACGACCAATAGTCCCGATACCGACCTGTCCAAACGATGCATTATTCCCGGCCGCGTCGGGTCTTCGCCGACTTCCTTTAACTCGGGCCGGAGAGCGAGAAGCTGATCCGCCAGGGTCGGCCCCTTAAGATGCGGCGCGCCATGAACCAAGAGCCCGGCGGGCTTATTGACCACGATATAGTCTTCGGTTTCGTCGATTAATTCATATTTCAACATAGGATTAAATTTGTGCCGGCCTCGGCCGGAAATTATTTATTTATCGCTTCTTCAAAACTTTTCGCCATCGCTTTCAGGGAAAAATCTTTAATCACCCTTTCCCGTCCGGCCTGCCCTAGACAAGAACGCAGAGACTTGTCTTTATAAAGCCTGATTATGACTTGCGCCAACGGTTCGCTGTCATCGGTTTCATTAAACAACGTGCCGGAGTGATAATCGATAAAATCCTCCAGGCCGATACCTGATGGTCCGATAACCGGCAGACCGGCGGCGGAAGCCTTAAGAACCGTCCTGATATCGGAAAATTTCAAATAATCGCTGGCGCTCACGAAAACATCGAAATTATCGAACCATTTCTGCAAGCGCTTCTGTTCCCCCACGAACCAGACCAAACCGTCGATTCCCATTTTTTTAGCAAGCCAACCGGAGGCCTTACGTTCTTTTCCGTCTCCGATCACGATAAGCTGCAGGTTAGGGATAACGGTCAGGCATCTCCTGGCCGCCTGGAGAAGCGTTTCCAGTCGTTTTTTTTCGTTAAGATCCAAAACGGTGCCGACCGTAAAAAACTTCCGCTTGGTCTTTTTGTGTTCCGTTTCCGCCAGTTGGTCGAAAATATTGTCTTGTTCCCCGGTGCCCTCTATCTTTAGGCCAGGCGCGACGGAAAAAATCAATGATTCTTTAACGCCGGCGGCTGCCAATTCGTTTTTGGTAAAACCAGAAAAAACTACCAAGCGGGCAAAGCGGGAACAAGCGCGGAAAAGCCAGCGCGAAAACCGGCTCTTAAGATTCAACTCCCCGGGAAGTTCTATCCAAAAAATTTTCAGGCGCAATAACGCGGCTGCCGGAGTTACAATGATCTTTTCCGGCCAGCCGTAGCAGGCGACCGCCCGTATATTATTTCGTCTTTTGAGAAAAAAAAGAAAAAACAGGAAAATAAAAAAATAAAATGGCCAAAAAAACAAAAACGCCACGGATGAAAAAAAACCATTGGCCGCGCGCGGAAAAATAACGGATTTTTTCTTCATCCGGGCTTCTTCGCCTGCCGCCCGCAGGAATCGCCGGCTGCCGGTCATAAAATTAAAAGCGTAATTATCGCTCGCCAGTTCTTTGAATAGATCCATCGGCTCCGGAAAGCCTGGGGTGGAATTTATTATTAAGATATTCTTTGTTGTCATAATCTTTTGAATAGGTGATGCTTTATTGCTTACGTAAAAGCTCCGATATTTCCTCTCTGGTAATTCCTTTAAAAACATATAGTGATCCGAAATAAACCACTACCGACAAGCTTAAGGCTAAAAATAAATTATCATATCCTGATACGCGCAAAACAAACAAGACAAGCGCCATGATTCCGGCGGCCATCATCGCCTTTAACGTTCTTCCTAAGGCCGGAAAAAAACCAGTATATTTTCGTACCAAGTACAAAGAAGCAAGGGCTATCGCGGCCTCCGAATAGATAGTCATCCAGGCCGCGCCAAAATAAGAAAAACGCGGTATAAAGAGGTAATAACCCGCCAATGCCGTAACAGCCGTAAAGGCGTAAGCGCCGATTATTTTTTTTTGCTTGTCTATGGCGATGACGGCATGAGCGAAGATATTTCCTAAAAATATGAAACCGGCCGCCCCGATAAGTATTTTTAGTATCGGGCCGGAAGGAGCGAAATCATTTCCGGCCACGAACACCATTATGTCCTGGGCTAAAAATTGCGCCCCAACCACGAACGGGATGGTCAAAGCGGATAACAAATCGAAAGATTTCTGCATGATAACGGCAAATCCGTCGTAATTCTTTTCCATCCATCGGGCGGTCATTAAAGGAAGAACGATTCCGGCGAACATGAACGGAAATGTTATAAGAACATCGATAACTTTATAAGCGGCGCCATAAAGACCGACTTCAGCGATAATGCCGATTTCAGACGGCCTTTTAATAAGCGACAGAAGCAAAGTATCGGCCTTAAGATAAATAAGGTTAAATACTATGGTTAACGCCAGGGGCCATGACCGGACAATTATATCTTTCCAGACGGTAAAATCGAAAACCAGCTTTATTCTGGCCAGTGAACGGGAAAAAACGTAGTGCAGGCCGAAATTCACGAAACTTGAAAACACCGTAACCAGCATAATGCCGAAAAGCCCGCCATCGTGCCGTATGACCAATATCACTCCAAAAAGCAAAACAATCCTGCTGGCCACTTCGGCTATGGATACTTTATCCATGCGCAGATGTTTTTGGAATAATCCGACCAATACCTGATTCAAGGCGATAAACAAAAAAGACAAAGAGGTAACGGCTACTCCCGCCTTAATTCCCGGATCATAGGGAAAAAAGAATACGCTTAGAGGCGCCAAACCGAGAAGAACGACCGCCGATACCAGCCGCAGGGATAAAAGATTGCCGAGCATCCTGCCCTCGTCTATGCCGGGCCGGCTGATCATCTGCACGGTAACGAGCGTCAGTCCCAAATCGGCCAGAATCGCGAAAAAAGACAGAAGGGTTATAATGGTGGTATATTGGCCGAAACCGAACTGACCCAGATAACGGGTAATCATGGCGATCGCCACCAAACCCAAAACAGTGCCCGCGATTTTACCGGCGGCCTGGATAACGGTATTGTAGGCTATTTTTCTGGCTAAATGCATAAAATTGTAATCTGGGGATAATTTCTGGTATAATAATATTATCAGCGGTATTTTTTCATAATTCAATTATAACATATCCTTTATGAAAATTGCTAACAAAAAAATCCTGGTTTTCGTTTTAATATCATCTTTCCTCGGCTTCATGGCGGCCACCGGAACGATGGCCGGATCGTTATGGGATAGCCAACAGGGAATGGGGGCGACTTCCGATGAAATCGGGGCCGCTTTCGGACAAACCAGCGGCACTCCCACCGACATCTGGACAACGGTCGCGCTGATCGTAAAGGTCTTTCTTGGGTTTTTAGGAATAATATTCTTCGGCTTGATGCTGTGGGCCGGTTTTAAGTGGATGGGTTCCCGGGGCAATGAAAGCACTATCAACGAAGCCAAGTCACAAATGGGCGCGGCCGTTATCGGATTAATAATAATCCTTATGTCTTACGCGATCGCTTCTTTCGTGTCCAGATGCTTTTTTGATATCTCGACCGGCAACGGATCTTCAGGCAGCTGGATGTGCGTCTTTTAGATAAAATAACATGTTAAGAATATTGAAAAAAATGTTTATCTTTCTTGTCGTTTTTTTGTTCATCGTGTTTATTTTAAGCCGGGGCCGCGTTTACGGTCGGACGGAATTAGAATACGGGGTGACTTTTTCCAAAAAACAGGCGCTAACTTTAAGTTTAGATTGGCGAAAACTATATAGTGATATCTTGGGAGATCTGGGAGTGCGGCGTCTGCGCCTGCCGGCTTATTGGGACGAAATCGAAAACTTAGACGGGCAATATGACTGGTCCGATCTTGACTGGCAAATAGACGAAGCGGAAAAAGCCGGGGCCGAAGTGATTTTGGCCGTCGGAGGACGGTTACCGCGGTGGCCGGAGTGTCATTTTCCCGCCTGGGCGAAAATCCTGCCGAAAACCGAACGCGAGGCGCGGATACTTTCTTACCTGGAAAAAACCATCTTGCGGTATCTTGACCGCGAAATCATCGTCGCCTGGCAGGTGGAAAACGAACCCTTCTTGTCGCATTTCGGGGACTGTCCGAAACTCGACAAATCCTTTTTGGATAGAGAGTTAACGCTCGTCAAAAAATATGACGACCGGCCGATAGTCGTAAGCGATTCAGGCGAATTATCCGTCTGGATACCGGCGGCGAGGCGGGCCGATATTTTCGGCACCACTATGTACCGCGATACTTATTCGGAGCACCTCAAAAGATATATCCATTATCCGATATCGCCGGGCTTCTTTCGTCTGAAGAAAAACCTGGCCAGCCTGTTCGCCCATCCAAAAAAATGGATCGTGATAGAATTACAGGCCGAACCCTGGACGCCGGTTCCGTACCATCTAGCTACGCAAGAAGAGCGCGATCGGACCATGAATTTGCAAAAATTCCGGGAAATCTTAGAATTCTCGCGCCAGGCCGGTTTTAGGGAATTTTATCTTTGGGGCGTGGAGTGGTGGTATTGGGAGAAGGCTGTTAACAATAACGAGGGGTTGTGGAATGAGGCCCGCGGACTTTTTAAATCGCGTTGATAATTTATTAATCCTGCTTATAAACGCTGTATGCCAAACAAAAAATATTCCATAGGCGTCGATATCGGCGGCACTAAAATGGCAGCCATACTTTTCGACGGCGAAAAAATCGTCGCGGATAGCATCCTGGCCACACCCAAGGATAACATCGATCACTTCCTGATCATGTTAAAGGCCCTGGTCGATCCTTTACTGGATAAAGCCCGCGAAATCAAGGTAAAAGTCGAAAGTATCGGGCTGGGCGCGGCCGGCGTGCCTGATTCGGCAAGAAAAAAAATCCTCCACTCACCTAATATCCCGATCATCGACGGGGTCGATCTCGTTTCCCGGCTCGAAAGCATCCTGGAATTGCCGGTTGTCATGGATAATGACTCGAGCTGTTTCGTTCGGGCCGAAGCGACCTTGGGGGCGGGAAAAAAATTCAAGAATATTTACGGCATAATCATCGGCACCGGCATCGGCGGCGGCTGGTGGTTTAATAATGGCGTTTATAACGGGGCCCATGGCGGCGGCGGCGAACCGGGCGAAACGGTCATCGATTTTGGCGACGGCGTCAGGCTGGAAGAGGCTTACCATAAACTAACCCAGAATAATCCGGCGCAATTAGCCGAGGAAGCTTACCGGGGAGATATTCTGGCGGAAAAAACGTTCGCGGAAGTGGGCAGCTTTTTAGGGATCGCTTTCGCCAATATCGTCAACCTGATCGACCCGGAAGTCATAATCATCGGCGGCGGCGTCGTCGAATCGAGCGATCTTTTTCTCTCCGCCACGAAAAAATCCATGCAGAAATATATTGATTCGGCCGAGGCCAGAAAAAAAATAAAAATTGTGAAGTCAAAATTAGGCCCGATGGCCGGCGCGATCGGCGCCGCCCTGTTAACAACGCATAACGCATAACGCATAACGCATAACGCATAACGCATAACGCATTAACAGCTAAAAAATTTTATCACTTTTATAATAAAAAACCGTTCGGATATTGGAACGGTTTTTGTTATTGAAATGAATATCCAACGAATATTACTGCGTGATCCCCAATCCCTCAAAAACGAACCTGACTAAAGCGTAGGCGGAAAATATCACGACCAATCCGATCGTAGCCCAGATTAGAATATTCTTGCCTTTCTGGACTTTTTCCGCGCTTCCGGCCGCCAGCATCCAGGTAAAACCGCCGTAAATGAACATGATCAGGGCGAGGGATCCGACTATACCCAAAAGACCCCTTATGGCTATACCGATCAACTCCTGCGGATTTTCAGCGTCAATAGGGGATTCAAGGCAGACATCACCATCTGCGCAAGTCGGTAAAGCATAAACATTAAAGCTGGATAAAAAAGAAAATACTACTAATAAAACAATAAATATAATTTTATTCATAATATACAATTTTATAGCAAATATATATTTAATTTTATTATAGCATAAATTATTTAATTAAAACAGACAAAAAAGGCGGTGTAAAATTACACCGCCCGTTAAAATTTATAAAGAACGCTATCTGATTATCCGATTATCCAAACGTAAACCGTGGACTGGGCCCTGACCTTGAGCGGCCCATTAACATCCTTGTTCATAAAGGTATACCCGAAGGGTTTGTCTATGGCGGGGCGCCAAGTCGCTTCTCCACCGTCGTCCTTTACCATTACCGAAGACAAGGATAGATAACTTACCTTTTGGCCCGCCCGCGGACTCCGAAGTATAATTTTCCATCCCTCCACTGGTTCAACCTTCTGCGGCTGACCCAATTTCGCTATTGAATTTTTCAGAGTCGCCCTCAATTGTTCTTCGGGTGTAGGCTGCGGCGGGGGCGGTGTTCCCTTGAAGGTTTCTTTTACACCGTCTATTACCCCTCCAATACTACCGGCTACCTTGTGGGGAATCGTGCCCTCGCTCCGCTCTTTTCTTAACTTTTCCAGTAACCCCTGATCGCTGGAATTCAGAGGCTTCCCATCTTTAATTTTATCTTCGATTTTTTCCAGCGCATCGGCATTGTCCTCGTCCGCTTTCTTGGCAAGAGCCTCGTCGATGTCAGACAGAACTTTTGCTGTTTCCGAGGTTATCATGTGCTCGAAAGGATAGAATTCAATCCAGTTAAGATACGTCGCCCGGGGGACGCAAAGCGTGATTCCCACGATAATAGTTCCGACCACGTAGGCGTAAGCGATCTTTTTGGCGTACTTGATCTCGAGATCCCAAGAGATCGTCATGAGCCCAATGATAAAGAGGGAGAAAATTACCAGAGGAAAACCCATCGGAAATGATCGGACGGGTATTGTGGCCATAAAAACAGAGATTAGATTGAACCACAGCAGTATCTTTACCACCAGGCTAAAGTATAAGGCGCTAATATCCTTAATGCCCTGGGTGGCTTTTTTGCCCTCCGGTAAAGCCGCGCCGATTGCCGCTATTTCAGCCAGGATCTTAGGACGGGTAGCGGCAAATGCTACGATAAAACTTACCGCCGCCGCTAAAAAAACTATCCAAAGACCGCAATTAAAGACATTCAAAAAGAATTCTACCAGCAGTATCGGCAAGAAGGCGAGTAGGGCCAGAGCGATTTTAAAGTGGATGAATTCCGCCTCTTCCAGAATATCCGAGAAAAGTCCTTTCGGGGAAAACGAGTATACGATCAAATTCCAGATATTTCTCATTACAGCACCCCCTTATTCTTGAGCCAGCGGAACAACCCGCCGGTTTTTGTTTTGTCTCTATTCGCCCTTCTTTCGGCCAAAACTTCTTTAAGATTTCCGCCGTCCTTCGAACCGGCCCACTGATCCAGGGGTTTCAGGATTTTATCTCCCAGGTCAAATTCATTCCAAAGTTCGTAAACAACCCTAATCATCTCGAGGATGTTTTTGGATGTCGTGTCAAGAGCGCCGAATCCGCCCAAAAAAATAAGTATTTCCTCATCGGTCATCTTGGACATGTCATTAATAAGAGATGCCCCCCGTAGATTCATCTTCAGGGCAATTTCCTGCTCCTCTTTTTTATTGGCCCCCCTTTTATACATCGAGCTTGTGATGTCGATGGTCTGCTCATCACGACCGATGATGCTCGTGATCTTGTTGCGCTCTTCCCTGGATAAATTCTTAAAGATATTTGCGATTCGGATTATGTCGGCCGTCGATACGTTAAATTGCGCTTGAGCGATTTGACACGCCGACAATGACAATATTTCATCAGTGGGTCCGAAACCTCCAAATTTTGCTTCCAGGGTTTTAGAGATTTTCTCGCGGGTTTTTTCCTTGACCACCCCCCCGGCAGTCTCCATGATTGTTTCCAGGATTTCACCAAGGACGAACTGCTGAACGTCTAATCCAAAAATCCTCATATTACCCCCTTATATAATGGCTGGTTTCGTGTATTATATTTTCAATGTGCCAACAATTGCCGTAGCACATGGTCGTATATTATAAGCGTTTCTACAATTCGGGCATCATAATAATATAGCACAAAAATAAAAAAATGTCAAGTAGACTTGACACTTTGGGCTTATTTTAAATAAAAAATATTAAGTGATTCGCGAAATTCGCGTAAATTTACGCCTTTTCGTCTTTTACTAGAAACTTCCCAATCCCGTATATTCCTGGATAAAATAAACCGCTTTTTTTAAACCGCTTTCGTCTTTATAAGCGTCATAACCGACCGTATAGTAAAGTCCGTTGTCGTTATTCCAGATCTTTTCGAAATAACCTTTTATTTCGCGCATAAGCTCGGTATCTGTTTTCGCCGTTACCTCAATATCCGCTTCCAGATTATAATTATCAAGATTTCTTCTCGTAAGGTTAGCCGACCCCAGAATCACGGTTGTAGGTCCGTTCGCTTTTTCGATCAGGGTCATCTTCGCGTGGAATTGTTCGTCGTGCGTATCGTACCAACGGACTTTTATAAGTCCACCGGATTTTTTTATAAGTTCGGCCGCTACCGGCTGGTTGGGAACTCCGATCTTCTCATATCCGAAAGCGTCCTTGTTGTGATCCAGGATAACGCGGACATCGGCGTTTCTTTTCGCCGCGGATATAAGAGCTTTAACTACCTTACGGTCCGCCAAATAGAATTGGGCCGCCATAATCCGATCGCCTTCACTGGCGTCATTTAAGCGCCAAAGGAGCTCTTCCTTTATGGCTTTTTCAGTTAAATAAAGCGCCTTGGCCCGTTCTTCGCCGTCCGCGGTCCGGGCTTCCGCCTCCGGCTTGTCGATGGACAATTTTCCGCCCGAGAGATCCGCGACGGCCGCTTCAGTCGCGAATACGTCCGTCCAGATGCCGTCTTTTATGGCTATGGCCACGTTCGAGTGAGCGGAACTGCCGTCGTGGGGATTGGCCGAAGCGACGATCACGGCCGTTTCTTCGCCTGAATCGGCCGCGAATACTTTCCGGTGATTGGCTTTAAAATTAAACATCTCGAGATAGCTTCTCACGGTCACCTTGTCGCCGGAACGCGCGAAGGGGTGCGGAAGCAGGCCTCGTTCAGAATTACCGAACCAGCGGAAGAACGTCCGCCAAAACGGGGAATAAAACGGATTGCTGTCACGCAAGGGTTTTAAGTCCGTTACAATGACGTTTACGCCGATTTTTTTCAACTCTTCAATGTCTTCGCTTCTGGTGCCGCCGTAAACAGTGTTAATCGGGTCCGTAAGGAAGTCGATCTTTATGTCCGGCAAGGATCGCTTCTTTTCAATGAGCTTATCCGCCAGTTCCGTAGAAAGCCGCCGATGGGCGGGTTCGGTGCCGGTCAGATAGGAATTAAAGAGAAACGCGTCAATCAGTATATATCGCTTCGCGCCATCGATCAAGTTAAAGATCGAATCGAATATTTCCTGTTCATGTATAATCTCGCCGTTAAGATCTTCATAAGTAAGGTCAAAAAGAAAATCTATGCTTTCGACCGGCACGCTTCTTTCTTCGCCTTTATGCGCCAAGCCGGCAGGCAGATCTTTTAATGCCTGAAATAATCCGACGCCGGTAAACCAGATAATCGCTAATAGTAATATTTTGACGATCTTCATAATCTATTCCTTATTTAAAATATGGAGAGAATTAATGATATTATAACATAAAATTAAAATTACCGCTGTATGATTAAAGCAAGATGAACATATTATGAATACCCATATATGAAAATAAAAAAAATCATACTGCTTTTATTTATTATAATTCTAAACACGGCCGGCTTATTTTTCGGGGCGGCGGCTTTCGCGCAAAGCGATGCCGATAATCTTCTCTGGGGCGGATTTGAATCCAATGTACAGGAAACTACCGGGCTAGGAAACGAAGATCCTCGGGAGATCGTGGCTCGCGTTATAAATATTCTTTTAGGTTTCCTGGGGATAATCGCCGTCCTGATCATTATCCTGGGCGGTTTTAGGTGGATGCTCTCTGGAGGCGACTCGGAACGGGCCGACGAATCCCGGCGAATGATTGTTTCCGGTATTTTAGGAATTCTTCTTATTCTCGCCGCTTTCGCGATCGCCCAATTCATCCTGAACTCGCTATATAACGCGACGAACGCTATAAGTTAGTTTTAAAATTTAAAAAACGGGTCATTACGATCCGTCCCCGTTGTTTGATCTTTTAATCTCTTTTACTTCGAGCTATTTAAAACCCTTTCCGAAATAATACGGGCTTTCATATCCCTGATATTATATTTTAATATCTGATTATGAGAAACCTGCCCCAAGGCCAAAGACAGCCATTGAGCGGCATTTGCCGGAGTTAAATAACGGGTGTCGATAGTAGTCCGGGCGAGATTGCTTATTTTCCGGTAAAGCTTTCTGTCTAGCAGCAATTTTAACGCCTTATCCGCCACTTCATCCGTATTATTGATAGCCGCGAGGAAGCCGGTTTTGCCGTGTCTTATCTGCAAGGGAATACCGCCCGCCCGGTAAGCGATGACCGGCTTGCCTTTCATCAGGCATTCGGTAACTTTTATCTCAAAACCCTCCTTGTGAGAAAGCTGAAAAGCGAGATAAGAATCGGATAATAGCGTGTTAAGCAACTGATCGTTGTGCGGCAAACGGGCGAGCTTTACGTCCGGAGCTAAATGCGCGTAAGCATTAAGGCTAAGCATACGCCGCGTCTCCTCGTAAATAGGGGCTCCTTCCGGATCATCGATCGAACCGTTGCCGACGATCAACAGCTGCGGGATTCTCCGGCCGGTAAAACCAAGAACCGCCAGCTTCTCCCGTAGCACGCGATAAGCCTCAAGAACATCGGGTATGCCCTTGGAGGGATCGAAACGGGCAACCTGAATAAGGTATGGCCGATCCGGATCAAGAGGCGCCTGGCCTTCCTGGCGCAGGTGCTCTGAAAAAATCTGCCAATAATATGCCTTCTGTTCCTGAGTCAGTTTTTTGTTAAGGCCGTCGAGGGGGTCGGTATTGGCTGGGATATAAACCAGCCGGCTGCGGTCCACTTCCCGGGGAACGAAACCCGGTATCGGATGCGCCACGAAAAAATCGGCCTGCCGGATACGCTTCCATATAAATTTCCAGACCGCGTGTTGCTGTATTCGGCAACGATCGATCAGGTCGGCCACGATCTGTATGTGCGACCGATATATGATCCTGGAAAACCGGTTATATTCCTTGATATACGGTATCAGGCCGGCTGGCTGCGGATCATCGATAATTACCGCGTCCGTTTTTTTAAAATTATTTTTAAAAAATGCCGCGTTAAGTCGCGACCATTCATTATACAATCGCCGGTCAACGGCCGTCAACCTCGTATCGGCGGGACAAACCGCCTGAAGTATGTTGTGGATTTTTTTCTTAGTTACGTTAAAAACATCAGCGTCCGGCTTTAAAACCAACCAATGAGCGTCTACGCCTAAAAGCCGGTAAAATCTTATGAGAGCATGGCGCATAATGGCGACTCCACCGCCGGCTGCCGTGGCGTTAACGAACACGATCCGAAGTTTTTGTTTTCGGCAACGGTCAGCCAAGTCTAAAAGGATGTTAAAATCCCTTTTGGACGCAAATTTTTTATAAACATTCAAGCCTGTCAGAGGGGTTGTTTTTACCTCCCGATTTGCCGTTATCGCTATTTTAGCGCGATGTTCGGGGCTGAATTGGCGGCGGGCATATCGGCAAAGGCTCCTGGCGGCAGACGCGCCTAAACACCCTATGGTCTTATGGGCGAAGGGGACGATATCCTGGTTTAGCCACAATCTTTCGCCGATCTCTTGTGCGTTCCCGAAACCTTCCAGCCCCACGGCTATAAATTTAAGCCTTTTTTCGGCGGAAAAAGCGCGGAGCCATTTTTCTGCCCGGGTATTCGGTTTATTATTATCTAAATTAATAATAATATCTTTTTGATATTCTCCAGCGATCTCAAAATTAATATAAATTTTGTTCTTCTTCGCCCATAATCCGGCATAAGCCGGTTTTATGCCGAAATTATCCTGTAATTTTTTCATATTTTTTTCTGGATAAGTTTGTCAAAACGGCTATCTTATTACTATAATAAATTGGTTGAAATTTTAAAAATAAACTAAAATCACCTTTAGCCGACCCTTGCTTTTACTCGCTGGTTTGCCAGAAGATGAACTGGATGAATTGCGCGATTTTTTGATCGTTTATCCGGAATGGGTGGAGACGCTTTGTCGAAATTACGAATGGATATTTAAAAATGGCGGGAAATTTTTGATGAAGAAAAAAGTATTTTGAAAAAGCTGACTGATTAAAAGTTTTAATTTATTGTCGTCCCGAGGAATCTTTTTCCATCAAGGCATTTTTTCAGATTATCTATTTTCCGTCCGTTTAATATAATAACTTTTAAGCCTGATCTCTCGGCTTGTTTCGAGGCTACGGGATCAAACGGAGCCGATAGGCCGGGATCCCATTTATCTCCGACAATGCGCCGGAATGCCGGCCAGGAAATTTCTTTTATGGGCGCCGCGTCTTTATGTTTATCCGGATCTTTATCATAGGCCATATCAATATTAGAAAGGTTTATTATCGTTTTAGAGGAAAAGCGCTCAGCTAAAATGACCGCGACATAATCCGTCGACCAGCCCGGCCGCCATCCGGCCGCCACTAAAACGCTTTCATCGTTTTTAAAATGCTTAGTTAAATCCTCCTTAGTGCGGGGATTTTTATTTACGCGCGGGTGCGCCACGTTTCTGAAAATAGTTTTAATCAAATGCGCGTTAAGGCGAGTGGCGTGAATACCTAGCCAATCACTGTCGTCTCGCGTAAATTTTACGACCCGGTTAGCCGCTTTTTGGTATGATCTGGCAGTCGAGCCTCCGCCGGTTATTATTACAAAACGGTTTCCTTTTTTTATTTCCTTTAAAATAAGTCCCCTGAATTTTCTTAAGAATTTCCAGTCAATTCCCGCGGACGGAACAATTAATGAACCCCCCAAAGACAATACGTAAATTTTTTTTCCCATACAAATTTTTATGTTTATGCTATTACTTTATCATTTTTAAAACAGAAACGCAAAGCGCGATCAGTTTTAATTAAAAATAAAATTAAACGACTGTTCGATTTTTAACAGCCGGCTAATCTTATTATAACTATCTGATGTTATATTATTTTTCAAAGATCAAAAAAATTTTTTCAGAGTTCGCGAAGTTCCGGCTTTACTTAAGCCGGGAAACCGGCTTATATAAGTCGGAAAAATAAACATATCGGAGGTCTTATCATGAATAGATTATTTACATTTCTGTTTGTAGTGATGTTCGCGGTCGTTATGAGCTCGCCGGTTATTGCCGACAATTATAGCCAAGATTATGATTGGCGCGATCAAAGCGGTTATGGCGAAAAAACGAATTACTCTTACACGGAAAACAGGCCCAGATATTATCACCAAAATACTCCTGGTGATTGGCGCAATCAACGCGGTAATCAGCAAGGCGGTGATCAGGGTCGCCAAAATAATCGCAATCAAAATGATTACAGAGGAGATGGCTGGCATAAGCAAGATAAAAACCAGCACAAGCAACGGCAGGACTGGCAAAACCAACGTCAAAACTGGCGTGAACTACGACAAGACTGGAAAGAGCAGCGCCAAACCTGGCGCGAGCAACGGCAGGACTGGCAGATGCGAAATGGCAATTACGGCCGGAATAACGATGGACGCGGCCAAGACAATAATAACGATCAAAAATATTACCAAAACAGGTAATCACTTCATACATCGATCTTTATCCCAACAACCGTTCATTTAAAAAAACTCCCCGACCAATTCGGGGAATTTTTATCGTGAATTTTCTCAAGTAGGTTTAAAGATATTTTTCTCTTAGTCTATAAAAAGCGCCTTCTATATCGGTATAATGATCAAATATCCCCTGCCAGGGGTCGCCTCGGTGATCAAGGCGGCTAAAGATGGTTTTTATGTTAAATTTTTTTGGATCAAGGCCTGTCTTAACCTCCGACCAATCCAAAGGAGTGGAAACAGTGGCTCCCGGCTTAGGACGAAGCGAGTAGGCGGAGACGACTGTTTGTCCCTTGTTATTCTGCTGATAATCAAAATATATCCGCCCCTGCCCATGTACCCTCTCCAGACTGACGATATCCGGAAGTAAGTTGCGGGTAATGTGACCGACAAGCTTCGTAAACTGCGTGACGCTCTTATAGTGATATTTCGCGCCGAGAGGAATAAAGATGTGTAAACCCCTTCCGCCGGAAGTCTTGCAGAAAGATTTGATTTTTATGCTGTCAAGCAGATCCTTAACGACCAGTGCTGTTTTTACGGTTTCTTTGAAATTAATTTTTTCCGGATCAAGATCTATAACCGCATAGTCCGGTTTTTCGATGTTATCCTGTCTGGCATTCCAGGGGTGGAATTCAATACAGCCGAGATTGACCATATAAAGCAGGGTGGGCCTATCCCGGCAGACCATATAATTTATATATTTTTCATTTGATACTGAATAAATTTTAGCGATCTCTACCCAGTCCGGAGGTAAATTTCCGACATCTTTTTGAAAAAAACTTTTTTTCTTTATTCCGTTAGGGTGGCGGCTAAGGTTCTGCGGACGGCAACGCAAATACGGCAGGATATAATCCGCGATCCGATCATAGTAGTCTATTACGTCCCCCTTCGTATAACCCTCTTCCGGCCAATAAATCTTGCTTAAATTACTTAAACCGGCCCGAGTATTCATAAGTGTTAATTCATAATCACTGTTATATTCTAAAAAATATCATTTTACGATTAAGAAAAAATTAATTATTAAAAACAGTCGAGCGTTTTTTAATAATAAATAATCACAAAAATAATTTAAACATGTACTATAACTAAAAAAACCGGCTATTCGGCCGGTTTATCTTTTTTTTCTTTACCTTTTTGATATCCCTCAGTATACCATCCTCCGCCCTTAAGGCGGAAACTGTTCAAGGAAACAATTTTTTTAAAATTTCCGCCGCACCCCTCACACGTCTTTAGCGGCAGATCATCCGTTTTTTGCATCACCTCTTTGGTGGTGCCGCATTTCTCGCATTGATATTCATAAATTGGCATTCATCCCCCCAGGGTTTCGCGGTTATCGCCTTTATTCCCGCGTATACGGCGGTACGCGCGGTTTATGTTTACTTTTAGCTTGTTTGTGCGGACGGAGGGACTTGTCCGCTCGGCTTCGCGAGCGGATCCGCTCATCCCGAATTCTCGGGGCTGAGCGGAAGCCCACAACTTAAAAAATAGTGCGGACGGAGGGACTTGAACCCACACGGATTTCTCCACTAGCTCCTAAGGCTAGCGTGTCTACCAGTTTCACCACGTCCGCGATTTAATTTAAATTCTATTTCTTATAACCATTACCATATTTCAGATAAAAAGTCAACGTCAGCTTAAAAATATCATAATAATTCAATTATAACAAGTTTTATGGTATAATAAAATCATAATAATTAATTAAGAAAAAAAATTATGTCAGAAGAAATAAAATCCTCCTCGCCGACGGACAATGATATCGAAAAAAACAAAACCGTCGCCGCTCTTTCTTACGCCTGGATACTGTTTTTGGTTCCGCTACTTAGCAAGCGCCATTCAAAATTCGCGCAATTCCACGCCAAACAAGGGTTGGTCCTTTTTATTATTGAGCTTGCGGCCGGTCTTTTTATGTGGTTTCCGTTCTTCGGGCAACTTCTTATGCTCGCCCTGGTGGTGGTTTCCGTTATGGGAATTATAAAAACCTTAAATGGCGAGTGGTGGAAAATGCCCTACATCTACGATTGGAGTAAAAAATTCAATCTCTAAATCATATCTCATCCAATTTAACCCGCGAATTTACAAATCTGATATAAGTTTACAAACTCCACACAACCGCGTAATTTAATATTTGTAAATTTGTAATAGATTTGTAGATTTGTGGGCATTAAAATATACAAATAACTAATATCTTAATACCATGTCTAATTTCATTAAATTTTTCGATGAACTCGGAATCAAAGACGTACCTCTGGTCGGCGGAAAAAACGCTTCCCTGGGCGAGATGTACCGTAAATTAACAAAAAATGGCGTGCGCGTGCCGAACGGATTCGCCACCACATCAGCGGCTTATAATTTTTTTATGGAAAGAGCCGGGCTTAAAAAAGAATTGCAAAAAATTCTTAAAGGACTGGATACGCGCAATGTCACGGATCTCATAAAAAGAGGCGCCCAGGTGCGCAAAACCATAATGGCCGCTAAATTTCCGGAAGAATTGGAAAAAGAAGTGATAATAGCTTACAAAAAACTATCCCAGGAAAGTAAAACCGCCAATATTGACGTAGCGGTGCGGTCGTCTGCCACGGCCGAAGACCTTCCCGACGCCTCTTTCGCCGGCCAGCAGGAAACTTTTTTAAATATCCGCGGAACCGACAACCTTATTCAGGCGGTGCACAAATGCATTGCCTCTCTCTTTACTAATCGGGCTATTTCCTACCGCACGGATAAGGGTTTTGATCATTTTAAAATCGCCCTGTCGGTCGGTGTCCAGAAAATGGTCAGGAGCGATCTGGCCGCTTCCGGCGTTATGTTTTCGATTGACACCGAATCCGGTTTTGCCAACGCGGTAATCATCAACTCTATTTACGGCTTAGGGGAAAATATCGTGCAAGGCAAGGTAAATCCGGATGAATTCTACGTCTTTAAGCCGACCGGAGCGATCATCTCCCGCTCGATCGGACGCAAGGCCCTGCGGATGATCTATAACAATAAACCTGGTAAGCCGGTCAAAGATGTCTTAGTGTCGGCGGCGGACCAGCAAAAACAATCAATTTCGGATGAGCAGGTAAAAAAACTCGCCGAGTGGGCCATGATCATAGAAAAGCACTATAATCGCCCCATGGACATGGAGTGGGCCCTGGACGGTAAAGACGGAAAATTATATATTATCCAGGCTCGCCCGGAAACGGTCCAGAGCCAAAGAAACGTCAATGTGCTGGAAGCTTACCGCCTAGAAAAAAAGGGTAAACTCTTGGTCAGCGGACAAAGCGTGGGCAATAAGATCGGCGCCGGTAAGGCTAACCGGATCATGGGCATAAAAGACCTTAAAAAATTCAAACCGGGCGAGGTGCTTGTTACCGACATGACCGACCCGGACTGGGAACCGATCATGAAAATCGCCTCCGCTATCATTACCGATAAGGGCGGCCGCACCTGCCACGCCGCCATTATCTCCCGGGAAATGGGGATTCCCTGTGTAGTCGGTACGGAAAACGGCAGCCGGAAAATAAAATCGGGCCGCGCCGTTACCGTCAGCTGCGCCGAGGGCGAAGAGGGTTTCGTTTATGAGGGGGTACTGCCGTTCAAGGTCAATAAAACCGACATAAAAAATCTGAAAAAACCGCGGACGAAAATTATGATGAATGTCGGCGAACCGGATCAGGCCTTCCTGGACTCTTTTATTCCGAATGACGGCGTCGGTCTGGCCCGTCTGGAATTCATAATCAACAACGCCATCAAGATCCACCCCCTGGCGCTTCTTAATTACGGTAAATTAAAAGACAAAACCGTAAAAAACAAAATTGATAAAATCACCTTCGGTTATAGCGACAAAAAGAAATTCTTTATAGATAAGATGGCCGAGGGCGTGGCCATGATCGCGGCCGCGTTTTATCCGAAGGACGTGATCATTCGTCTGTCCGATTTTAAATCGAACGAATACGCGAACCTGATCGGCGGAACCGAGTATGAGCCGACGGAATCCAACCCGATGATCGGCTGGCGCGGAGCGAGCCGTTATTATAGTCCGGCCTTCCTGCCCGCCTTTGAACTGGAATGCCAAGCCTTTAAAAAAGTGCGCGACGACATGGGACTGACGAACTTGAAAGTCATGGTCCCGTTCTGCCGTACCGTAGAAGAGGGCAAACGCGTGAAAGAAATTATGGCTAAACATGGTCTGGTCCGCGGTAAAAACGGCCTTGACATTTACGTAATGGCGGAAATTCCTTCCAATATCATCCTGGCGCATGAATTCGCCAAAGAATTCGACGGCTTCTCTATTGGCTCAAATGATTTAACGCAATTAACCTTAGGCATTGATCGCGATGCCGGCGGCACGCTGGAAGTAGCGGGAGTATCAAATGAAAAAAATGAGGCCGTTAGGACTTTGATTAAATATTTAATCCAGGTCGGCAAGGAAACTAAAACCAAGGTCGGCATCTGCGGCCAGGCGCCTTCGGATTTTCCCGATTTCGCCGCCTGGCTCGTGGAGTGCGGCATAGACTCTATCTCCCTTATCCCGGACACGGTCGTAAAAACCACTTTAGCGGTTTTAAAACAAGAGGAATCCATGAAGAAGAAAAAATAATTCAGCGATATATTAATTCCACCGTAGAGACGCCCCGTCGGGGCGTCTCTACGCGTTTGCGCGTTTTTAGGCCCTTTGACAGCCGCGTTGCCGATATATTAATAATGCGTTAGAATGACAGAAAGACTTTTTTAGATGTGTATAACTTAATATAAGAAACAAAACAGGCTCATTAAAAACTAAATAACAGGGGAAACGCCATGGATTTTAGCTTAAGGCACCAACAGGGCCCCAATTCGGTCATAGCCGACATTATCGGCTGTAAAAACGGTTTCGAATTACTGCTTAATTCCGGCAAGGCTATAATACTCGAGGAATCCTGTTTAGAGGCTAAATCGAACGAAATCCTAAAAACTGATTTTCTACAGATGCCCTGTCGCCAGGTTATGAATTTGATAAAAAAAGCCAGAAAAAGCCGGGAATATTCTTACGCGCCGTATTCGCATTTCAATGTCGGAGCGGCGATTTTGTCTCAAAATAGATTAGGAAAAAGAAAAATATTTAATGGTTGTAATGTGGAAAATTCCGCTTACGGTTCAACGGTTTGCGCCGAACGGGTTGCCGCTTTAAAGGCGGTCAGCGAAGGATATAGAAAATTCTTTTCTTACGCCGTAGTCGGCGGCTTTGATTGTTCGGTTCCGGAAAAACTGCGGCAAATTGCCCAAAAAGAATACGTAGCGCCCTGCGGTCCCTGCCGACAGGTTACCAATGAATTCAACAACGACTGTTGTTCCGTTATTCTTCCTAACGATGTCGGCGGGGTATTTATAACCTTATTGGAGTTTCTATTGCCCTTAAGCTTCGGACCGGCGAATTTAGGCTTAAGCCCGCTTGAATATGACAGACACAATCAATAATAAACAGAAATAGGGGGGAAGAAATGAATCTGGATAAACAAACCGCTGATCTCATCGAACTTCATAATTTTTTCGCGCAAACCAAATACGGCCAGTCTTTGGTAAAAAACATCCGCTACGGCCGCTATAAACCGGAACACTGGTCCAATGAAAAATGGGAAGAGGTTTTGGGAATTGACGTTAATAATCTCAGACACCTACTGAACATTCTGATGTTCACGAAAGAATTCGTCGAAACTGCGGAAGGAATGTTTTCTGAAAAAACAAAATCTATTTTACTGCTTTCCGCCGTTACCCACGACTGGGGCGAGGCCGTAGTCGGCGATATTATTACCGACCTTAAAACCGGCGAACAGGAAAAAAAGGAACTAATCGCCTTCCGCGAAGTCGCCTCGGAAACGCTTTCGCTTTATAAGGAAAAAGAATATTACGCGACCATGAATTCAGTGGAAGATGTCATATTCAGCGACAGCTTCCTGCATTCTGTTTTTAAAAACGTCGTTGAGGAGCTGGCCGCCCTTACTACCGCTATCAGAGCCTGGCAAGAAGCCAAAAACTATCCAGCCGAGGCTTCTTACTTACAATGGATTTCCGTCAATGTTTTCGTGTATATCCATAAACCCTTAAAATGGGCCGGTTATTTTGAGCTTGTTCCGAAATTCTTTGCCGCCAACCGGGACGTGATCACGGAAATTTTTACGGCCATGCCCACCCCTGTTTTTGAGCACTATAATTACGATCTCAAAGAAAAAGCCCAGAAGATCGAAATGTTCGAAAAAGCTAAAACCCTTTGGTTTCAAGCTCAATACGCCAATTGATTTGAAAAAAATTTTGCCAAAACAAAAAGGCCGCTGTATAATACTTAAACAGCGGTTTTTATTTATAAATTTAAACTATGGAATTAACTTTAATACTGGGGCCGATGAAAAGCGGCAAATCATTCGAGCTTATAAACTATTTCGCCCCCTTAAAATATACCGACGAAAAATTCGCCTTATTCCATTCGATAAATAATATCCGGGACGAAGCGATACAATCGCGCAACAACGTCGTGGCGGAGGCCAAAAAAATAAAAAGCATAAAGGAAATAGTGAACGGCGGCTACGCGGCGGTTGGTATCGACGAGATTCATATGTTTCCGGAGGATGACGCGAAATACGTGTCCGAACTTCTGCGTTGGGGCACCCGGGTCGTTATTTCCGGCCTTGATACCGACTATCAGGGTCGGATGTTTAAGATAATCAAAGAGCTCCTGGAGTTAGGTCCAAATACGGTTAACTATAAACGGGCGGTCTGCGACCATTGCCGCCAGCCGGATGCCGTTTATACGCAAGTCCTTAAAGACAGTGTTCCGATATTTGAAGGTCTCCCGCCGTCCATACCGGATGACGGTACTTATACCTATTGGGCGCTCTGCCGGCGTTGTTTTAAAAAATTATAACCAGCTCCTTGACTTTTAAATTGTGCTTTGCTAGTATGCTTAAATAATAAAATACGCCCTTTTAAATCTCGTCGCCAAAAACAAAGGAGTAGAAAATGCCAAAAAACGATCAGTGGTGGTCCGCAAAAGCATCCTCTTTTATCGGCTTTTTAATACTGGCGGTTTCCGGTATAATTCTCTTTCCCTCGACCCGTGTTACACCAATCGCCGTGATTGTTTTTATGGGTCTGATAGCCGCTTATGTTTTTTTATACATGTTCCTTGAAAATCGTTTTGAAAAAAAATACGGAAAAAACTCCTTGTCGCGCGCGTCTTTTTGTATTTCTATGTTTATTACAACGGCGGCGCTTCTTTTGTGGTTTTGGTGTTTCGGCCTTCTATTTAACTGGGTATCTCCTGAAAATGGCGTAGCGATTTTAAAGATGGTCGCGGTCGCGTTTTTCATATCTTTAATAATCACTGCCGCTTCCGTCCGCCGCGCCAAAAAAGAAGCTGGGAATCACAAAGTAATCGAGTATACCAGTGAATACGAAGGCAAGTCCGTTCTTCGGGGTAAATATGGTGATTTTAATTTAAACTACAAGCTGGTCTGCGTTTACGAATTAAAGAACAGCAACTTCCCCGACCCCCACTTAGTTATCAGAACCGTAAAAAAAATGTATGAGATCCTGGATAAATTTAATTTAGACCGTTTTACCCGGGAACTTCTTCTTGATGGTTCTAAAAAAAGCTTATCGATCGATCCGCAAATCTTCGTCTCCGGAAATAACCCGTTATTTTACGCGGGGCGAATCAATGATCTGGTTATCACAAAAATTCAATAAAAAAACAAAGGACCATCTATGGTCCTTTTTTATAATTCCTATTTTTTATTTTTTTGGCCGCGACTGGCCCCCCCCTTGCCGGCTTCAGGGAATCTGCGTACTTCCGCCATGATTTCTTCATAAGTACGATGTTTGAATCGTTTGTATTTAGGCCGCGGGTGGCGATAACCGTATAAACTCGCCATGCCGGCGCCCACGGAAGCCATGCCGTAAAGGATGTTTTTCCAAAAGCCCATATTAACTCCTTTCCACAACCGCTTATTTAAAAAATTAACGCTTTTGGCGCCGTTACTTTAATTCTAAATTACAATCTACCCGCAATTTTTCCCAAGGCGTAAAGTCTTTTTTCAGCGCGCGGAAATATCCGGCTGAAGCGACCATAGCCGCGTTATCCGTTGTGTACTTTAAATCCGGCATAACGAAAGCTGTTTTTAGTTTTTCCGCGACCGCTTTTTCAAGCTGTGTCCGCAATTCCGTATTAGCCGCCACCCCGCCGGCGAGCATGACGGTTTTCGCTTTATATTTTTCTGCCGCCTTAACGGTTTTAAAGACCAGCGTATCAACTACCGCCCGCTGGAATTCATGACAGTATTCCGGAATCCGCTTCTCCCAGTTTTTATCCTTCTTTAAATCATACAAGAGCGCTGTTTTTAATCCGGAAAAAGAAAAATCAAAATCCCCGGAATTTATCATTGGTCTGGGCAGTTTAATTTGACCTTTGACCTTTGACATTTGACATTTAACGGCTTGAACGGCTATAGCGGGTCCGCCGGGGTAGCCGATTCCCATAAGCTTCGCCGCTTTATCGAACGCCTCTCCGGCCGCGTCATCGCGCGTTTCGCCGATCGTTTTATACTTGCCGTGCGCGCGCATAAGGACAAGCATGGTGTGTCCGCCAGACACGGTTAAAATCATGGCCGGAAATTCAAGCTTCTTTTTCTGATTTATGAAATTCGCGTATACATGCCCCTCTATGTGGTTAATCCCGATAACGGGCACGCCCCAGGCGCACGACAAAACTTTAGCGGTTTCTATTCCCACAACCAGGGACGTGATCAAACCCGGTCCGATAGTTACGGCGATGGCGTCAACCCCCCCGCCTTTTGCAAGGGTGGGGATTCCGGATTTTTTTAAAGCCTTATCAATGACCGGCAAAATATTTAAGACATGCTCGCGCGCGGCCACCTCCGGTACGACGCCGCCGTATTTTTTATGTATTTCTATCTGCGAGGAAACCACGTCTGATAAAATTTCCACTTTACCGTTTTTTCCGCTGGCCACGGCCGCGGCGGTTTCATCGCAACTTGTCTCTATTCCCAGTATTAACATGGTCTTAAAATATAGACTTAAATATAAACACTAAACAAAAAAAATTTGAGTCTCGCCCCGTGAACGCGAAGCGTTTCTACGGGGTCTCTATTCCTAATATAATCATAGTAATTAAAAAAATAGCATTCATTTGTTATTTTGTAAATAAGAAACAAAAAACGGCCACGGCCGCTTTTTGTTTATTGTGACGCCACGGGGAATAGAACCCCGGTTGTGAGGATGAAAACCTCATGTCCTAACCACTAGACGATGGCGCCGTGATTTAAAAATAAGCCCTTAAAACAGGACTAAGATTACTATAAACCAAAATTAAAAAAAAGTCAAGATTAAAAAATATTACCATCATACAAGCCCCTCTCCGGAATCGGAGAGGGTGGTCCGCCAACCGGCGGACCGGGTGAGGGCAATTAAGTGATCCGCTAATAGGCGGACTGGATAAGGGTAAAAAAACACCCCACTCATGAGCCAGCACGATTTTTTGTGCTTTCTCACAAGCGGGGGAAAATTGTTGATATTGGCTAGGCGGCAACCAGCCGTTTTTTGGCCGGAGTTTTTACGCGCCGGAGGAGATCGTAAAATTCCCGATCGCCGTAAATCGCGCGTCCCAAAAGAATCAAGTCTACTGGGTCGCCGCGCACTTCCTCGGCCTTGGCTTGGTACAGTAGAAAGCGCTCAGCCTGAACAGAAACCTTAGGGGGAATTTTTTTCCCTTTCTGACTTTCCATCCAGTCCCGGATTCCGCGGCAAAGCGCCGGAATAAAGGAGTGTAGGAAAACAGTGCCGTCATCGTCGGCCGTCTGATGATAAAGGGCGATAAGGGCATCAAAGCCGCTGGTGCGACGGTCAAGCGACTTCTCGACATATACCTTGGCGGCGAGTATCATTAGCCGCGCTTTTTCCGGTTCGCCGAAACGCTTAGGATCATACCCGATAGTCAAGAGAAGCTCGCGGGCGGCCTCGCGGATACAGTCGGGCCCGAGCTCCTTGGCGGTGTAGTCGGTGGCGGTGGGATAAATATCATCCCAATCATCATCGTCCCCGCAACTACCAACCCGCTCCTCCAACGGAACCCACGGCCCCCGATATTCCGAAGGCGAGCCGTAGGGACGACCGTCGGAATCAAGGCATTCTTCCGGCCAGTTGTCGACGCTACCCAGAGCCATGTGCTCCGGAACAACTCCGGTGTAGTAACCGAAGTGGCAGCCGGACCGGCAGCCGCAGTCATCCTCTTCCCCGATGGTGCCGCGGAAATCTTTCTCCTCTATCACGTCTTTTTCCCATGGAAACTTCACTCTCGCGGGCCGAACATTGGGCTTACGCAGATAACGTCCTTTTTCAGTCATAAACCACCTCTTTCTATGTTTTGGGTTATTGGGTTTTATTTGTACAAAATCGTATTGTTTTAATATAGCATAATTCTATAAAAAAGTCAAGTACTTTAATCATTTTTTAGCCAATTTTAAATAAATATTTAATTTTTTATCGTAAAGACGCGATGTAGAGACGCGATTAATCGCGTCTCTACGTAAAGAAAAAAAACCGCCGTATTTTTTGGCGGTTTCCTGTGGGTTTTATTTTTTATTGTTGTTTGCCTTGTCCGGCCAGGCCGTACATAGTGGTCGATCCGCTCGACCAGTATTCCAGTATGCCTTCGGCCACCATCTTATTGACGATTTTTTTCGCATCACGCATTTTTATGTTCGGGTTATTTTCCTGAAGTATCTTAGCCAGGTCATTAAAATAAAATTTGCTTTTGGTTTTAAGTTTTTTTGTCAATTCATCGACGATCAGTTTTTTTACGATTTCGTAATCCATTTCTTCCTCCATTCTTTGCGGATGGGCTTCATTTAATCTACAGATCATTACCGGGCCGCCGATAAAACAAAGAATAATCCCTTCCTTGATCATCCGTAAAATATATAATTTAAGGGTTCTCGGATCGACTTTAAGCTCCTTTCTTAAAACAGGATAATTAATTTCGGAGAATTTTTTTAAATGGGCGATTATTTTCTTTTTAGCCGGTTCATAATCCATCGCGCTGCCTCATTTTTAAATGTGCAAATAAAGTATATTTTATGTTTTTTTCAATGCTATTACTTTAGCACGGTTGATAAAAAAGTCAATTTAAAAAACCGGACCGGGTTATAAAACCCGGTCCGTCTTTTTATTATAGAAATTTATATTCACTATTTAAGCATCTTCTTGAACCAGTCTACATAAGGGATGGTAGCCGGATTAACCTTATAGGCGATACCTAGATAATAGCTTACCCAGGCCCCCAACTGCAGAAGTTCAAAATTCTGCAATAATTTCTTATCGCCCTTCATTTCATAAGATATAACGGCGACCTTATTTTTTTTAACCACCTGCTTGGTTAGCCCGCTCCGCCTCTGGGTCCGCGGATGATAAAAAGCGGAATCAAAAAACAAGAACGCCAGGTTTTTCCGGTTGCTGGCCGGATTAACGAGGCCTTCCATGGTGTAATGGTTAAGATCGGGGAGCTCTAAAAAAGAAGCGAACGATTTTGAGCACTCGTTTATCTGGTTGCGCATCGCGTGCGTATTGCCGGTTAGGTGTTCGGCCGCGACCAAAACCGGTACGCGCCCGAATATTTTTTGCGCGATCTGTTTCGCGGCGTTTACCCGGGTCGGCGCTTCCGGCCGCAGGCGCCGGGTCCATATTTCCAAAGAAGCGATAATATCCTCGATCTCGCGCACGTTTATTTTAAACAGTCCGGCTTTGGCGATCATGCTGGCGATCCCGAAGATAGAATATCCGAGCCCGAGACGCGGCTGGAGAGACGGGTTGAATTGCGGCTTAAAAATATAACCAGGAATATCGTCTTTCATCATCAGTTTCACTAGCTTGCTTTTCGGATCATCCGAGCTTATCGCCATGATTTTCGCGCGGCGTTTTTTCACTTCGTGGTAAACGGTTAAAGGTTCCTCGGTGGTGCCGGAATATGAGGACAGGATATATAGAGTATTCTCGTTTACGTGGGCCGGTACGCTGTATCCGGGAGTGATCGTGATCGGCACCTTAATCTTGTCGGCAAAGGCCGAACGCAGGATATGCGCGCCGATATTGGATCCGCCCATGCCGTTTAATACTACCTGGGTTGCTTTACTATATTCCGCGGGCACTTTTATGAGCCGCGCCTCGTCTAAAACCTGCCGCATCTGATCCGGTAAGGCCTCCATCGCCTCGCTGACCCGGCCGGTGTCCAGTTTTTTAAAGATTTTAATATCGTCTAGGTTCATATTCTTCTTTGCTTAATAATTAATATGTCTTAATTTTACCAATTCTTTCGTTTGTTGTCTATAAATACCGCGAATTCTAAAATAATAAAATCGCCTCGACTTGGAGGCGATATTTTTTTAAAGACGGAAGTAGGTTTTTTTCAAAGCCTCTTCCAGATTAGCGATTAGATCGTCCGGATGTTCGGCGCCGACAGACAGGCGGATAAAACCAGGGGTAATACCCGCTTCAAGTTTGTCATCGTCTTTATAGGAGGCGTGGGTGGTGGACCAGGGGTGGGTGATCAGGGATTCAAGGTCGCCCAAGCTGACCGAATTAATGAAAGCGGTCGCGTTGTCTATAAATCTCCAGGCCTTTTCTCGCCCTCCTTCAAGCTCGAAAGACACCATACCGCCGAATTTTCCGCCCATCTGTTTAAGGGCGGTGTGATAACCTGGGTGGCTGGGCAGGCCGGGATAATATACCCGGTTTACCATTTCCTGTTTCTGCAGCCACCCGGCGATTTCTTTGGCGCTTTTACAGAACCACTCCATGCGCAGATGAAGGGATTTTAGTCCGCGCACTATTTCGTGGGCGTCCCGTGGACTTAGCATCGGACCAAAGTGATTCATGTATTCATTCCTGATCTTTCGCAGATCGGAAATATTCTTGCACACGATCGCGCCGGCGGTCACGTCTCCATGGCCGTTTATATACTTAGTGGCCGAGTGGACCACGATGTCAGCGCCCAGATCAAGCGGCCTCAATAAATACGGCGTCGCGAAAGTGTTATCCGTGATCAACGGAATTTTGTGTTTGTTGGCGATTTCAGCCCACAAAGAAATATCAATAACGTCCAATACCGGGTTCGTGACGGTTTCCGCGTAAAGAAACCTGGTTTCGTGGTCGATCATATTTTCGATGACCGCGGAATTGCCGTAATCTTTCCTGGCGACAAACTTCGCGTTCATGAAATATTTTTTCAGGTCATTACTAAACAAGGCGTGTGTTCCGCCGTAAGCCGTGGCACAGGCCACGAAATTATCGCCTGGCCGGAGGAACGTCATGACCGTGGCCGCGATCGCCGCCATACCTGAAGACGCGGCAATGGCTCCCGCCCCGTTTTCGAGCAGTGCCAGCCTTTCTTCGAGGTCGGTAATATTCGGATTCCCGCCGCAACGAGTATATACACAGCTATTTTCAGTTTTTCCGCTCATCACATCGGATATCTCCTGGGCGGTTTTAAATTGAAAAGGGGCGCTCGCGTAGATCGGATGAACCAGCGGCCCGTTTTCCCGTTTTCCAAAATGCGGACCATGAACTATTAAAGATTCCCTTTTTAACAAGTGTCTTTTGGTTTCCATCTTAACCTCGCCGTTTGTTATTAAATTAATCGCGCGTTGTTAAAGTTCTTTAAACTGACTTTACCTTAGCAAAAATGAACGGTTTTGTCAAAGAGTTATGCTTGCTTTTTTTTTAACTATATGCTAATCTTAAGGGTAAATAATATTATTAAGAAATTATTCTAAATTTACCTTATCTTGGTTCTTGGGATTAATGATTTTTTCCATTTCTCGGATAAGGAAAAAACCAATGTTAGACAAAAAAATCAAGCAAAAGATCATCAGCAAGTTCAAGGTGCATGATAACGACACCGGTTCAACCCAGGTGCAGATCGCTATCCTTACCGAGGAGATCAAAGAATTATCCGAACACCTTAAAAAACATAAACACGACCATTCTTCCCGCCGCGGTCTTTTAAAAAAGGTCGGCGAGAGGAGAAAACTCTTAAAATATCTCCAAAAGGAGGATGAAAAATCATTTGCCGATCTCGCTAAACGGTTAAAATTAAAAATAGCCAAAAAACTTATTGAAGAAGAAGATGAAAGATTAAGGTTGGAGCAGGAATTAATGGCCAAAGACGAGATTAAAGTAGAAGAAGAGGAAATCGCGGAAGAAACCGCTTCTGAAAAAGAATAAACCAATTAACGTGCGATTCTGGATACCCCTTACTTGGCGTTCCAAAGTTCACTGATATTCAAGTATGATAAAACACAAAGACCAACGAGTTGGTATATTGGTTGACGTATCCAATATGTATCACTCGGCTAAAAATTTATATAAATCCCGAGTTAATTATAAGGAGGTTTTAAGGTCGGTGGTTGCCGGGCGAAAACTGATCCGGGCGACCGCTTATGTCATAAAAACCGAGTCAGAGGAAGAAACTTCATTTTTCGAGGCGTTAAGCCAGCAGGGATTCGAAGTAAAAATGAAAGAACTGCAGATCTTCGCTGGCGGAGCTAAAAAGGCCGATTGGGACGTTGGCATCGCCATGGACGCGATCAAGCTTGGAAAAAAATTAGACGTGATAGTGATTGTTTCCGGCGACGGCGATTATGTTCCCTTGGTAAGTTATCTTCAAAATACTATGGGCTGCCTGGTGGAAATAGCCGCCTTTAAGCAAACCGCCTCATCGCGATTAATAGAAGAGTCGGATGATTTTCTGAATTTAAGCGAGGATAAAAGATTCCTTTTAAAAACGAGTTAAATAATAAAAACTTGGTCATCGGATAGATAGTACTGCGTGGTGATTCACCAGTCCTTTAATCTGGTGGCCAAGTCTATTGTGATCCAATATTCCTATGTTATCCGAAACATAACTTATTTGAATTCCGTTCGCGGCGATTCAACGTGTTTCCGGGCGTATATTATTGAGATCGCGAGACAAAAAACATGAACAACGAAAAAGTGTTCTCAACCGAGTGGCTTGGCCGCACACTTACTCTTAAAACCGGAAGGTTGGCCCGCCAGGCCAACGCCGCCGTAACCGTACAATACGGGGATACGGTGGTTTTAGCTAGCGTCGTCGAGTCGAAAGAAGAGCGGGAAGGGATTGATTTTTTTCCCTTAATGGTGGATTTCGAAGAACGTCTTTACGCCGCCGGCATAATAAAAGGTTCCCGCTGGATAAAGCGGGAGGGGCGACCAACCGATGAGGCTATTCTCACGGGACGGATGATCGATCGTTCGATCCGCCCCCTGTTTCCCGAAGGTTCCCGCAAAGACGTGCAGGTGGTTATTACCGTCCTCTCGACCGACCATGAAAACGATTATGATATTGTTTCTCTTGTGGCCGCTTCGGCCGCTCTTTCTCTTTCCGGCGTCGCCTGGTCCGGACCGATCGGCGGCATTAGGGTCGGCCGTGTTGAAGGAAACATGATCTTTAACCCCACCTATGAAGAACGGACAAAAAGCGACCTTGACCTGATCGTGGCGGGAACAGAAAAAAAGGTTATCATGATCGAAGCTGGAGGAAATGAGATAAAAGAGGATGATATGTACGCGGCGATAATAGCCGGTCAAAAAGAACTTTTGGGCGCTATCGACCTGATTAAAAAAATGGTTTCCGAGGTCGGGGTAAAAAAAATCGACGGTAAAATAAAGAGGGTCAGCCCCGAAGAAACGGAATCCCAAAAAGAAAAAGAAGTATTGATTAAAACCGCCGAGAAATGGCTTGAGGGTAACATAAATAAAATTCTTTTCGATAAGACTTATTATACCAAAGGTGAGCGTAAATTAGCGGTTCAGGCTATAAAGGACGGCTTGGATGAATATTTATTCGACCAGAATATCAGCCGCGATAAACGCGAGTACGCCATCAAAAAAACCGTCGAAGCGGCCGTAGACGCGGCTATAACCCGGGAAATTATCGAAAATAAGCGGCGGGTGGACGGACGGAAACTTGATGAAATCAGACCCCTTTCGGCTGATGTCGAGATACTTCCCAGAAACCATGGCGCCGGTCTTTTTTCCCGGGGAGAGACCCAGATTATGTCGATCGTGACTTTGGGCGCTCCCGGGTTGGCGCAATCTCTTGAAGGAATCGAGGGTGTGGGCGAGAAAAGATTCATGCATCATTATAACTTCCCTCCTTTTTCCGTCGGCGAAGCAAAGCCTATGCGTGGACCGGGCCGCAGAGAGATCGGCCACGGGGCACTGGCTGAAAAGGCGCTTTTACCCCTTATCCCCCCTAAAGATGATTTTCCTTACACGATCCGGGTGGTGTCGGAAACGTTAGGTTCTAATGGCTCATCTTCTATGGGCTCAACCTGCGCCATGTCCCTGGCTTTAATGGACGCCGGCGTGCCGATAAAGAAGGCGGTGGCCGGTATAGCGATTGGTCTGGCCTCTAACGACGACATGAGCCGCTGGGAAGTATTAACCGACATCCAGGATCTTGAAGACGGTAAAGGGGGTATGGATTTTAAGATCACTGGAACATTGGACGGGGTTACCGCTATTCAACTCGACACAAAAACAAACGGCCTCACTGATGAAATAATAAAAGAAGCGCTGGATCGCGGCCGAACCGCCCGAAAGGAAATACTTAATATTATGGCCGGAGCGATCGAGGCTCCGCGTCCGGAATTATCGCCTTACGCGCCGCGCATCATCACTATCCATATACATCCGGATAAGATCCGCGACGTGATTGGCGCCGGCGGCAAGGTAATTAACGGCATTATCGCCGAAACCGGCGTTTCAATAGATATTGAAGATGATGGTACGGTCTTTATCTGCTCCACCGACGAAGAAAGCAGTAAAAAGGCTCTGAAGATGGTAGAAGATATCACTCGTGAATTCGAGCCGGGTGAAATTTTTAAAGGCAAGGTTGTCCGTATGCTGGATTTCGGCGCATTCGTGGAAATCGCTCCCGGACGAGACGGCATGGTTCACGTTTCAAAACTTGCACCTTACCGTGTTTCAAAACCGTCTGACTTTTTCGCGGTCGGCGACGAAGTTTACGTTAAGGTGGAAGAAATAGACGATCAAGGACGTTTGAATCTGACTATGGTCGGGCTTTCAGAAAACGATCCGCTTTGGCTCAACCGCAAAGGCGAACAATCCGGAGGAGGCTTCGGCGGCGGAAGGGACAGAGGAGGCTTCGGCGGAAATCGGAATGGACGCGACAGGCGCGATAGCGGCGGACGGGGAGGCTTTCGAAGATAAAAAATAATTTTACATAAAACAATCCCGAAACTTCGGGATTGTTTTTTATTTAAAGTTTTATATTTTCCTAAATTTTGTTAAAATAAATAAGTAATGGATTAATAAATAATTATGCGCCTTAAAATAACAAAATATAACCCAATTCTTAAACCTGACCCGAAAAGCGTCTGGCAATCGCTTATGGTCTATAATCCGGGAATTATACGCCATAACGGCGTTTACCATCTTTTTTATCGCGCGGTCGGAGCCGGTTGGATATCAAAGATCGGACACGCGGTATCAGACGATGGGAAAAAATTCATTTGCGATAAAAAACCGCTTCTATCGCCCGAAATGGCCATTGAAAAAAACGGGCTGGAGGATCCGCGGATTGTGGGCGTAGATGGCCTTTATTACCTCACCTATACGGCCTATGACGGTTCTTCGGCCCGATTATGCCTAGCAACATCAAAAGATCTTAAAAACTGGATCCGGCACGGCGAGATGATCCCTGATTGGGATTTTAAGCGCGCGCATGGTTTTATTGTTCCTTGGGACAGTGCCCAAAAAACGCCGGCCGCGGTTAAGCACTGGTCAAAGGCCGGGGGTATTTTTCCGGAAAAAATCAACGGTAAATTCTATATGCTCTTCGGTGACCGTCATATCTGGCTGGCAAATTCCGATAATGGGCTAAGTTGGCGGCCGATCTATAAACCATTTTTAAAACCGCGACTAAACTTTTTCGACAGCGCCCACATTGAAATGGGGCCGCCGCCTTTAAAAACTAAAAAGGGTTGGTTGGTTTTATACCACGGCATAGAGAATAAAGGGGGCCGGATAACTTACAGTCTGGGTTTTGTGCTCTTGGATTTAAAAAATCCGTCTAAAATTTTACATAGAACTTCTAAGCCTGTTTTTGCGCCACCGGCTGGATTTATTACTTCCGGATTTATTAATATTTTGCCGGGCGGTTTTAAGGCAATGGAAATAATGGAACAAAAAAATTTAAAAAAATTCATTAAAAACACGGCCCGGAACGGTGAATTACCGCGGATAATTTTTTGCAACGGGGCGGTTATCGTCGATGATATTTTAAAAATCTATTGTGGAATAGGCGACACAATTATCGGAACCGCTGCTATAAAATTAAAAACCCTTTTAGATATCCATAAATAAACATCTCTAACCCACTCTTTCGCGCGGTCCAATATGGATTGTTTTTTATTATTACAGACATTGTTTTTAATCTTATTTTAAATAAATACTAATAAATTTATTTTTTTCTTTCTCTTTAATAATTGCTCTTGATTTGGTATACTTTATATTGTATAGTTATTCTAAATTTACGATTTTATGAAATTTAAATCAGAGATCCGAAAGGCGTATTTACAGGATAAATACGTAATAATAACTCCCGGCCGGGCTAAACGGCCGCGAGACATTAAAGAAGAAACAGTCATAAAGCGGACAGCGGAGTGCCCTTTTTGTCCAGGTAACATTAAAAATAATATCTTAAAGGATAAGATCATGAAACCGGATGAAAATAAAAAATGGCTGGTGGCTTCTATTGAAAATATTTTCCCGGCCGTCACGCTTGATAATAAGCGCGCCTACGGCTCCCAGGAAGTGATTATAGAAACACGGCGGCACACCGATGATCTCGATGATTTAAGCGTTGATGAAATCGAACAGGTTTTAAGGATGTACGCCCGCCGCACAGAGATTATGAGCAAGATCGATAATATTGATTATGTTCTTTGCTTTAAAAATCAAGGCTCAAAGGCCGGCGCTTCCATAGTACACGCTCATTCCCAGGTGTTTGCCACTAATATCATCCCTCCGGAAGTGAATAGCGAGATCGCCGCGGCCCAATCATATAAAATAAAACACGGCAGTTGTCCTTATTGCGATATCATAAAAAAGGAAATGCGGTCAGAACGAAAAATATTCGAAGATAAGTATATAGCGGCTATTACGCCTTATGCCTCTGAATTCCATTACGAGGCCTGGATTTTTACAAAACGGCACATAGATAATATTACTTTAATGAAACCGGAGGAATTTAAGTCTTTTGCGACTGCTTTAAAAAAAATCCTGGTAAAAATCGGAATGCTTGATCTATCTTTTAATTATTTCCTGCATCAGCTTATTTCCAATCATGACCAGCATTTATATTTAAAGATCCAGCCGCGGGATTCTATCTGGGCCGGCATTGAACTAGGCAGCGGCCTGATTATTAATTCAGTCTCTCCGGAAGCCGCCGCTAAATATTATCGGGAATAATTCTTTATTGCCGCAAAAACACCCAACAACTCAAACACGGAAATTACTTATATAATTATTATTCCAATTTCTTAAATGCCAATTCCGCAAATAAAAAACAAAAGTCAAAGTTGGCGGGCCAACAAGAAAAAATATTACATTAACCGTTCTCAGAAAAATATCCGTCCCGCAAAAAAAATTATCCGCAAACAGGAAAGATTCAGTTTTAATTTTAATTATACTGACGTAAAAAGAAAAATCATCCTGGCAGCAATAGTTTTGTTTTTGGGCGGGGTTTTATTTTCTTTAACAGCCGTGGCTTGGATATCTCGCGACCTGCCGGACCCGGGCGGCCTTCTGGATCGACAGCTGGCGCAAAGCACGATCATCTATGACCGCACCGGGGAAGAGGTATTATACGAGATCCACGGCGATCAAAAAAGAACCCTGGTTAACTTAGCTGATTTGCCTGTTTATATTAAACAAGCGACAATCGCTATTGAAGATAAGGATTTTTATAACCATGGCGGCATCAGTTTATGGGGAATATTCCGCGGCGTGATCTGGCGGAAAATTAGGGGGCTACCGGCTCATGGCGGCTCTACCTTAACGCAGCAATTCGTAAAAAACGCGATTCTTACTTCCGAGAGAAGCGTAAAACGAAAAGTAAAAGAATGGATATTATCATATCGCCTCGAACAAAAATACAGTAAAGACGAAATCCTGCAAATGTATTTCAATGAAATACCCTACGGTTCTACGGCTTACGGGGTCGAGGCCGCCAGTGAACGCTATTTCGGGAAAAACGCAAAAGATATAAGTTTAGCAGAGGCCGCTATTTTAGCTGCTCTGCCGCAAGCACCCAGTAAATATTCACCCTACGGGCCCAACCAGGAATTACTACTGGGCAGGCAAAAATACATTCTTGATTTAATGGCGGAACAGGGTTATATCACGGACGACGAAGCGGAAGCGGCTAAGGCGGAAGAGTTTGAGTTTAAAGGCCCCGCCACCAATATTAAAGCTCCGCATTTCGTTATGTATGTCAAAGAAATGCTTTCTGAGAAATACGGCGAAAAAACAGTGGAGCAGGGCGGATTAAAAATTTATACCACCCTCGATCTATATAAACAGAATATCGCCGAAGAAGTGATCAATGAGATCGCTCCGAAAAACGCGGAAAAATGGAACGCCTCTAACGCCGCCTTGGTTTCCCTGGACCCTAAAACCGGACAAATACTGGCCATGGTGGGATCGCGCGATTACTTTAACGATGAAATTGACGGCCAGGTGAATATTTGCACCAGTAACCGGCAACCCGGCTCATCCCTTAAACCATTAGTATACGCGACCGCGTTTATTAAAGGTTATACCCCTAACACGATTCTTTATGACGTAGTAACTAATTTTACCCCCGAAGGAGTAAAACAATCCCCTTACGAGCCGCATAATTACGATTTAAACGAGCATGGGCCGATTACCATGCGCCGAGCTTTAGCTGGCTCACTTAATATCCCGGCTGTAAAAACCTTATATTTAGCTGGCGTGGATAAAGTAATCGATATCGCCCAAGAACTCGGTTATTCAACCTTAAACGATCCTGATCGTTACGGCTTGTCGCTGGTTTTAGGCGGAGGGGAAGTAAAACTCCTGGAACACGCGAACGCTTACAGCGCTTTCGCCCGTGAAGGAATAATACATCCGACAGTCAGTATTTTAAAAGTAGAGGATAAAAACGGGAACGTGCTGGAGGAGTATAAGGAGACGCCGGAAAAAAAAGTACTTGATCCTAAGATATCCCGGATGATCAATGATGTTTTATCGGATAACAGCGCGCGGGCGTATGTTTTTGGGGAATCAAACTGGTTAACCTTGGGTTCGCGCCCCGTAGCCGCTAAAACCGGCACCACTAACGATTATCACGACGCCTGGACAATGGGTTACACCCCCTCGCTTGTTACCGGCGTCTGGGTGGGAAATAACGATAATTCAGAGATGAAACGGGGCGCGGATGGGAGTGTGGTAGCCGCTCCGATCTGGCATGATTACATGAAAAGAGTATTGGGCGACACCCCGATCGAGGAATTCAGGAAACCGGAAATCCCTAAAACCGGAAAGCCAATATTAGATGGGGAAGCGGGCGCGGCTACAACCGTTAAAATCGACAAATTTACCGGTTTGCTGGCCACGGAATTTACGCCGCCGGATTCAATTGAAGAAAAAACATTTTTTGAACCGCATTCAATTCTTTATTTCATCGACAAAGACAACCCCTTAAGTGAGCCGCCGCAAAACCCAGGAAAAGACCCTCAGTTTAATTTATGGGAAGGCCGGGTTTTGGCTTGGGCTGAAAAACAGGCCGCCTCCGGAACTGAGTCCGGATTGATTATTTCAAGCTCCACTCCTCCAAAGGAATATGATAATCTGCACACCGCTGAAAACCAGCCGGAGATTGAAATCCTAGCTCCGGAAAATAACCAGGTTATCACGAATCCGCTTTTGATCGGGCGCGTTCGGGCTACGGCGCCTCGCGGAGTGTCCCGGGTTGAATATTATATAAACGGCAATCTGTTTTTCACTAACGATTCCTATCCTTATAATCTGCAAAAATCGATCGATTTTCTTAATAATGGTTTTCATAATTTAAAAATACGGGTTTGTGATGATGTTAATAATTGCACCGCTAAAGAAGTTGAGTTTAATTTGGTTTTAGAAAATAATAATAACAATAATCAGCAAACCGAGTTATTGATCATTTCTCCTCAAAGCGGCCTGGCTTTATCAAATATTGATTTCCCGTTGACGGTAAAATTAGAAATAAAAAATTCCAGCCGGGTCTCTAAAGTAAACATATATTCTATAAAGGAGAGTGGTGAACCGCAATTAATCTCAGTGTTAAATCCGGCCGGAGAAAATATCGCCGCTGGATTATGGGAGGACGCGCCCGCCTCCGGCACTTATAAAATTTATGGCGAAGCGCTCACTTGGGACAATAAAATAATCAAAACAGAAGATGTTGTTGTTATCGTTAATAATATCGCGTCTCAATAAACTATAACCGTTTATATAAAAAATCCTCCGTCTATGGAGGATTTTTTTATATACGCTAAATAAATTTATTGTTTTATCGGCATTATAATATACAAATAATGATCGCCTTTCTTGTTTTCATCATACGGCCTTAATACGCACGGAGTGTTACAATCAATAACCTCGAATTTTATTTTATCCGTATCAATATTATTGATTCCATCTAAAAGATAGCGATAATTCACGACAATACCGTTGTCTTTACCGCTGACATCCGCTTCCAGGTCGGTAGTATTCTCTCCGGCCTGGCTTGAGGTTGCGGTTATGATTATTTTTTTCTTACCGAGGGGAAAATCAAGATTAACATCGTTAATTCCGGTTTTTGAAAATAGGGCCGCCGCTTTTACCGCCCGGATAAATTCAACGCGTTCTATAATAGCGCTGGTTTCATTATTTAAGGGAATGATCTGTTTATAATCGGGATATTGCCCCTCTATTAAACGGGAAACTATTTCCGTATTCCCGGCCGCGAACAGCACCTGGTTATCAGTTATAAAAAAATTTATCTCACCACCTTCCGCGGATAATTCCTCGGCGCGAATAGAGCCTAAAACCCTCATTAACTCAGACAGTGTTTTAGCGGGAATAATAATTTTCTTTTCTTCATTGGTGTTAGAGGTTAATTTAACTTCTTTTTCCGCCAACCGATAACTATCGGTAGCGGCCATGATTAATTTTTGCGTAGTAAAGTTAAATAATACGCCGGATAATTCGGCTCTTGTGTCTGAGTTAGAAACTGCGAATATTACCTGAGAAAGAGAATTTTTAAAATCCTCGATTTTTGCTTTATAGAAATTATCCCTCGGCACCTCAGGAATTAAAGGAAAATCATCAGCTTCCTGACCCTTAATAACCGTTTTATAATTATCGCTTTTGATAAATAATTTGTTTTCCTTTTTTTCTAAATCTATTTTTTTATTCGGCAATAAAGAAATAAAATCAGTGACTAATTTAGAATCAATGGTAAACACCCCTTCCTTTTCTATTTTTCCCCTTATTTTAGTGGTAATTCCAATTTCCAGATCAGTGGTGGTAAGTTTTATGTTACCGCCTTCTGTTTCTATTTTTATATTACTTAAAATCGGTAAATTCACGTTTTTACCGGCAATATGGCTTACAATATGCAAGCCGTTCTTTAAATTTTCCTGTAAACTTGATAATTTCATATATATTTACGCGTTACTGTATATCAACTGTTTAATAGATTCTATATCCTGCTTGGTTTTTTCATTATCACTTACTTCTTTTAAAATTTTATTGTAAGCATGTATCGCTGTCGTGTGATCACGTCCACCTAATTCATTACCAATAGTCGGATATGAGTTATTAATCTCTTTACGCATTAAGAACATAGTGATCTGCCGCGGATAAACTAATTCTTTTTTCCGGCTTTTACCGATTATTTCCTTGTTTGAGATATCAAAAAAACGGGAAACAGCTTCAATTATATCCTTGCCGGTAACGGATTTCGATTGAATATTCATTATTAAGCTGTTGAGAATATTTTTTGTGGTATCAATGGTGGGGAATGAATTATTAAATTCATGAAAAGCGATTAAGCGATTTAAAGCGCCTTCTAATTCCCTGATATTATTCTGAACGTTGTTAGCGATATAATAAAGCACCTCCGAATCAAGGGAATAGTTTTTCTCTTTACATTTCGCCTCTAATATAGCCACCCTGGTTTCTATGTCCGGTTGCGTGATATCGGCGATCATACCCCATTCAAATCTTGATAATAATCTTTTCTCTAAAGCGGGAATGGATTTCGGCGGACGATCAGAAGTTAGGATTATTTGTTTGTTTGTCTGATGTAGTTCATTGAAAGTGTGAAAAAATTCCTCCTGGGTACCATCTTTACCTCCCATAAACTGAATATCATCTATTAAAAGCAGATCGACATTCCGATACCGGTCTTTAAAGTCCTTAGCTTGCCCGCTTTTCACCGCCTGAACATAATCATTGGTAAATTTTTCACAAGTCGCGTATAAAATTTTATCCGTGTTTTTAACAACTTCATGCCCGATTGCTTGCAGTAAATGAGTTTTCCCCAGCCCTACCCCACCGTAAATAAATAAAGGATTATAAGCGTTTCCAGGGTTTGCGGCTACCGCCTGGCAAGCCGCGTGGGCTAATTCATTACCCTTGCCGACTATAAAATTATCAAAGGTATAACGGGCATTCAAACCGAATCGATTGATCGACACCGGCTCTTTACTATTACCGTCTTTTTTAATTTTTATCTTTTTGAGTAGGTCGCCAACCGGATTAGCTTTTCTGGTTTCTATTTTATAAAAAATTTTATCTATTTTTTTATTACTGATGTTTTGTAAAGCTTCCATTATTTGTTTGTGGTATTTCTTCTCCAACCAGGCTTTCGTGAACATATTAGGAACACAGATCACCACTTTATCTTCTTCAAAAGAGGAAATGAAGGTATTTTTAAACCAGGTGGTGAAGTTAGCTCTGGATAAACTTAATTCAATCTCACCTAATACCGCCTGCCACAATTGTTCATTATTCATAAATAAAAAATTATTTATATTAAATTTTCACTCTTTTATATACTATAACGTATAGCAAAAAACAAAGATTGTAAACCTGGAATGGCAAATTTTATTTTTAAATTTTGTTTTTAAACAGTAAAAGAACTTTTTTTGTTTAATAGGATTTTAATAATAAAATTATAGCAGTTAATTAAAAAACATAAAACCCCCGTAAATACCAGAATTGTGTTTATAAGATGTTGATAATAAGTGGGAAAGTAATTAATACGCTTTAAAGTGATTTTATCTAAGAAATTTTTTATTAGTTTGATTTTAAAAAAAATAAAATTTTGTAAAATAATTTTTAGGTGTATAAAAGCCCGCTATATTTATATCTTTAACTATTAATAATAATAAGACTGTTGGTAAAGTCGGCTTTTTGCTGTTTTTTGTCGATTATAAAATAAAAACCAAGCGGAAAAACTGTGTAAAAAAAAATAAAAACGGTGCGTAAGTATATGAGTTATACAGAGCGATATCCAATGAGTTAAAAAGAATGAACATATCATCATAAATAATTCCTCAGGTAAAACACATTGTTATAAACAAAGTAGTCAACAGGATCTGTGGTTAACTTATAAGTTTATATTGACTTAAAACAAATAAGGTGTTATGTTAGTAATGTTATTTATTATAAATAAAAAATACTATATGCCTAAACGAACTTATCAGCCTAATGTAAAAAGAGCTAAAAAGAAGCATGGTTTTATGAAACGAATGCTCACGAAAGACGGTCGCGACGTAATAAAAAACCGAAGAGATAAAGGTAGAAAAAAATTAACCAAATAAGAATGTTAAAAAAAATAAACCGGCTGACTAAGAAAAAGGAATTTGAGAATGTTCATAAAAAAGGAAGGTCAAGTTTTGATAAAATAATGGGGGTAAAAACAATTAGTAATGAATTAAGGCAAAATCGCTTCGGAATAATAGTCAGTATTAAAATAAGTAAACTAGCGGTAATCAGGAATAAAATAAAAAGACGTTTGCGGGAAGCGGTGCGGCTTGAGCTTAATGATTTAAAATCGGGAAACGATATCGTGATAATTACCCTTCCTTTAATTAAGGATCGTGATTTAAAAGATATAAGTGAATCATTAAAGAAACATTTTTACCGGCTTTATCTCTATAAAACAAAAAGATGAAAATCTTTTTTTATTTACCAAGATTAACAGCTATCTGGATCATTAAGATTTACCAAAAAACCCTCTCTCTGGACCATGGTATTTTGAAATTTTTTTATCCTTATGGATTTTGCCGTTTTCACCCAACCTGCTCACAATACGCAATTGATGTTATAGAAAAATACGGTGTCATTAAAGGTGGTTTTAAGGCGGTTTGGCGTGTTATAAGATGCAACCCCTGGAATAAGGGAGGATATGATCCAGTTAAGTAATTAATTATCAATTTCATGTCTATTTTTCAAACATTTTTTTATCAACCTATTTTTAATCTGGTTATTTTTTTATACAATATCGTTCCCGGACATGATCTTGGGGTGGTAATAATTTTATTAACCATAATTATAAAATTATTATTATTACCTCTATCAAAGAAAGCGTTAAAATCACAAAAAGCCCTGCAGGATTTACAGCCGCATATTGAAGAGATAAAAAAGAAATATAAAGACCGGAAAGATGAAATGGGACGCGCGATGATGGAATTGTATAAAAATAATAAAGTTAATCCCCTATCTTCCTGTTTGCCGCTTTTAATTCAATTGCCGTTTTTGTGGGCGGTTTTCCGGGTATTTAGCAACGGCTTTGAAAATCTTGATTTAGTTTATTCTTTTATCCATAAGCCGGAAATGATCAATTATATTTCTTTTGGTTTTATAGATCTTCAAAAGCGCAATATTGTCTTTGCTGTATTAGCGGGTTTGGCGCAATTCTGGCAATCAAAAATGATGATGACTAAACGTCCGGCAGTTAAGTCTTCCGGGGCTCGCGACGAAGATATGATGTCGATCATGAATAAACAAATGCTTTATTTTATGCCGTTTATGACTGTTTTTATCGGCATGTCCTTTCCTGGCGGCTTGGCGCTTTATTGGTTGGTTACCACACTTTTAACAGGTTTACAGCAATTATTTATTTTTAAAAAAAGCAAGGATAAAAACGTAATTGAAGGCGAAGTGGTTAAGTAGTATTTAGTTGTATTATTTTATATTTTAATTTAAGCTCGCTTAAATATAAAATACTATATACTAAATACTTTTTATTTTATAA
>JAZDLN010000045.1:0-2116 GCA_043801965.1 Candidatus Falkowiibacteriota bacterium | reverse complement strand
GACACGAATATTATATCTCGTCTTATGATGCATCGCCGCCAGCAGTTCATCTTCGGATTTTTCTAAATCAATAATCACCGTGCGTTTGGGCTGGATTTCTTTGGATGATTTTTTAAAACCGAACTTATAGAACAATTCCGGCACTTTATCGTCAAGCGGTTCCATTTTTACAAAAATAGATTTTTCTTCGCGAGCGAGATTTTTTAAATAAGCGACGAATTGGCTAGCTTCATTGTCAAAACTTCCGGAAATTTCGTTCCACGAAATTTCCGGCCCATGCGGGATATACAAATAATTTTTCCCAAACAACCTGCCCGGCCAGGGAAGATCATGTTTTATTATATTTGCCGTAATCTTACCATTATCAAAACGCCAGATTTTACGTCCGATTGATTTTTGAAAATCCAGCCACTGAGTTGTGTTCAAAAAAGACAATGCATTGATCCGAGCTGGTATGGCCTTGAAGGGGCTCTGCAGGCCGACGGGCCGAAGCCCGAGCAAAAATTCAGTAGAATTTTTGCGTACCCGAAAAGGTCATACCAGCTCGAAGATTATTTTTTACCTAAAATTTTAAGCGCCTCTCTAACCCGTTCCTGCAAAGTCGCGCCTTTTGCGTCTTTCAAGGCATCTTTGGCCTGGCTCGGACTGTAACCCAAAGACAACAGAGCATCCATGGCATGACCTTCCTGGCCGAGATCCACTCCTTCCATATCACCCATATCAATGTAATCAACCTTGTTCTTAAGCTCCAATACAAGCCGCTGGGCGATTCTGGGACCCAGTCCGGAAATCTTTTTCAGATAGTCAGGATCTTCGTTCACCACCGCCGCTTTCAGGTGCTTCGGTTCTATGGAGGATAAAATATTAAGAGCGTTTTTGGGGCCTATCCCGGACACCGAAATCAGCAAGTTAAAGAGTTCAAGCCCCTCTCTTTTATCAAATCCGTAGAGATCAAAAGTGCCTTCGCGCATGTTAAGTTGGGAATGAATATGGAGTTTGACTTTATCTTGACTTTTTGATAAACTATTTACCAATTTGGGGACTATATTGACCCTGTATCCTATGCCGCCGGCGTTTAAAACAACAAATTTATCCCCTAAATATTCAATTGTCCCTTCAAGAAAGCTGATCATAGTTAAAGGTTAACATAGATAAATAAAGATTTAAAGAAAAAGAAGCCCGCCGTAGCGGGCCCCGTTGGGCAACGAGTTTTATTTGGACTTTTGGGATCTTTCTATTTCAGATCCCACTCCAAATAGAGCAATACAAATCGATTCCAGAGCTATGAATGTGGCAGACCCAAGGCCGAAATTGCCTGTTGTCGTACCGATGGTCATTCCAGCAACAGCCGCGACAACCATACTTAACAAGAAGAAAGGAATCATTTCTCGCCTCCTTTAATCATTATACCACAGAAAATATAGATAAGTCAAATATTCAAACTATCGTCCCTCCTTCGCTACCTCCTTCGTTAAAACTTCGGAGGTCAAGAAAGCTCCGACGGGCAAGCAAAATTCATGTTTAAATTAACTTCTAAGTTTCAACCCACAGGTGACCAACCCGAAGCGATAAAAAAACTTGTCGCTGGTCTAAAATCCGGCAAAAAGCATCAGGTGCTTTTGGGCGTGACTGGCTCGGGTAAGACATTTACTATGGCTAAGGTTATAGAACAGTATGCTCGGCCGACTTTAGTTATTTCCCATAACAAGACATTAGCCGCCCAGCTCTATAAAGAATTAAAAGAAACATTTCCAAAAAACGCCGTCCATTATTTCGTCAGTTATTATGACTATTATCAGCCCGAGGCGTATATTCCATATACCGATACGTATATTGAGAAGGATTCAAAAATAAACGAGGAGATAGACCGTCTGAGACATGCCGCTACCCAGGCCTTAATGTCCCGGGACGATGTTATAATCGTGGCTTCCGTTTCCTGCATATACAACCTCGGCTCGCCGGAAGAATATAAAAATCTCGGTTTGGAAATATTTGAAAAAAAGAAAATGAATCCGGATGAACTGGTAAGAGCTCTTTTGCGGCTTCAGTACGCGCCCGATATTGAACTCAAGCGCGGAGCATTCCGAAAAACAAGAGATGAGATATATATAGTTAC
>JAZDLN010000044.1:0-22329 GCA_043801965.1 Candidatus Falkowiibacteriota bacterium | reverse complement strand
CTACGGCTGAAAACTCGGTATCGGCATTGATATAGCCGGAAGTGACGTAAATCCCCCGCTTGGGTCCGGTAATGATGTTATTGCTTAAATCGAGACGGCCGGACTGGGGGTCGATCCGGATGGGCCAGTCAGCGGTGTTTATGGCGTTGCCGGCGATAACCGGGTTCTGAGCACTGACCATAAAGATGCCCGTCTGGCCGCCATTAATGATATTATTCGTGATCTCAGGAGAACCGGAATTGATACTGATAGCCGTAGTGTTGTTTTCGAAGGTGTTGCCGGTAATATTCGGGGAGCCGCCCGAGATATAGAGAGCGGCGAAGCTATTGGCGAAAAAACGGGAATTGGAGATGGTCGATTCCGAGGGGTAAACGGCTAAACTCTGGCTGTATTCTATCCGGGCGTGATCGATGATATTGGGTCCGCTGCCGGTATTGAGGTAGATATGGCCCCAGGCGCCGGGAGTGGATGCGGTGTTGGAAGTAAAAACGACCGGGTTGGTCGCGTTGCCCCGAGCCTCAAGAGAACCGTTGATCATGAGGTTGGCGCCGGAATTAAAACGGACCTCGACGCCGGGTCCGATCGTAAGCAGGATGTCCGCGATGACGGCAACCGTGCCGGTTATTATTACGGGGGAATCGGAGAGGGTCCAGGCGGTGGTGGTCGAAATATAGCCGCCGTTTATAACGGTCGAGGCGGAGGCGGGAGAAGAAGAAAAGATTAGAAAGACAAAAAATAACGGAGAAGCTAAAAACATGGAGATGAATTTATTTGACATAAAATTTTCTTCTCCTTGATTCTATAAAAATATTAAAAAAACTTATCCGCGTATATGAATCAACTTATAAACCTACCCCCGCATTATTAATTCAACCAAAATAAAATTTACGGAACCCCTATTGCGGAGCGGTTGCGCAAGATTATAAGCCGCGCGCGAATTAATCCTCCCTGGAGTCCTCGATCTTATAACCCCGGCCGGCGACCGTCTTTATGAGTTTCTTCTTGCCCGCGGTATCGATCTTTTTGCGCAATGACATTATATGGGACTCGATTGTGTTGGAAAAAGGATCGACGGTCATGTCCCAGACGTGCTCCATGATCATTGAACGTGATAAAACCGTGCCCTGGTTTTTCATCATATATTTAAGCAACACGAATTCTTTCCGGGTAAGGTTTATCTCTTCGCCGCCGCGCATGACTTCGTGCTTGCCGGCATCAAGCGTCAGGTCGTTTACCTGAAATATTTCGCTTTGCAGCTGCTTCGGCCGGCGGAGCAATGCCTTGATCCGGGCGATAAGCTCATCCACGGAAAACGGCTTGGTCAGATAATCGTCGGCGCCGGCGTTGAATAAATCGACTTTCGTGGTAACCTCCGATTTAACCGATAGAATAAGTATCGGGGTGTTTTTGCCTTCCCTCCTTATATCCTCGCATACTTCCAAGCCGGTTTTCTTGGGCATTATATTGTCGAGAATAATAAGATCGTAATGGTTTGTTCGGGCCAGGAAAGATCCCTTCTCTCCGTCTTTGGCCGCGTCAACCACGTAACACTCGTTCTCCAGGCTCTTTTTTAAAAAATTCAATATCTCGACTTCGTCCTCGACTATTAATATGCGCATAAATCAGATTTAAGCTCGGGGCGTACGAGATCTATCGCATAGCGAAAGACGGGAACTGCCCTAAGATCGTTAAATAATAATTATTAAATTATTAATATTATATCACAAACCAGATGAAATAAAGATAAAAAAATTATAAAATTTTTATAAAGTCAAAAATTTAATTTAATGTAAGGCAAAATTAAATAATAAAAATATTAATAGCCGGTTTTTTTATAAAAAATAATCTTCTCCGGTTGTTTGCGCTAATCATGCTTAAAAAAATTGCTATATAATTATTATTTTGATATAATTAAATCAAAAGATGCGTAATCCTTGAATACGTATTGTTATTTTTGTAAATTATTTATGTTGAGAATAAAAAAACACGGAATCATCATTAGGCCCACGACGCGCGATTTCGAAAATCTGTCCACCTTTAATCCCGGTATTTATCAGGAGGGCGAATATGTCCATGTCTTCTACCGGGCCCTCAGCCAAAAATTCATTTCCTCCATCGGTTACGCGAAACTTAAAGGCCCCACCACGATTGTCGAGAGATGGAAAAAACCCCTGTATTATCCGGAAGCTAAATACGAGACAAAAGGCATGGAAGATCCGCGGATCGTCAAAATAGGCGATACTTTTTTCGTTACCTACGTTGCCCACGACGGACGGAACGCGGTAATAAACTACCTGCACGGAAAAGATCTTCTGCGTTTGCGGCGCGGCGGGATCATCAGTCCGAAAATAAGCTACCGGAAAATAAGCAAATTATTCCAATATTCGAAACTTAAGGATCAATATTATTTTCTGGCTTCCTATTACGAAAAATACGCCCATAAAAACGTTTTGGTCTGGGAAAAGGACGGGGTTATGTTCCCTGAAAAATTCCACGGCCGGTTTTTACTGCTCCATCGGGTTTTGCCGGATATCCAGCTGATCCGCTTTAAAAATTTTTCCGAATTGCGCGATAATAATTTTTGGCTTGACTACACCATGCATTTATCGAAACATGTCGTCCTGGAAGGGGCGCACGGCTGGGAGAGCAGGCACATAGGCGCGGGCGCGCCGCCGGTAAAAACCAAAAAGGGCTGGCTTATTATTTATCACGGCGTGGAGCAGGCGAACAAGGGCCGGGTCTACAGGGCCGGAGCGGCCTTGCTCGACCTTAAAAACCCGAATAAGCTTATCGCCCGCTTGCCCGACCCTCTTTTCTCGCCGGAAGACGACTGGGAAACCCACGGACACGTCCATAACGCCATATTTCCCACCGGTACGGCTATATTTAAAGATCGTCTTTATATCTATTACGGCGCGGCCGATTCATTCGTGTCCGCGGCCAGCGTGAATCTTGACGCCCTGCTTCGTGAGTTGATGAAAAATAAAGTAACTTAGCTTTTAGGGTAGGCCAAAATGTTCAAATAATCCTAAAAGCTACAAGCTATAAGCTAAAACCTAAAAGAATGTCCAAATCTAAAAATCCCGGCATCCTCTATGTCGCCTCGTATCCTCCCCGGGAATGCGGTATCGCCACCTTTACCAAGCGCCTGACGTCCGCTATCGACAAAGAATTCAATCCGGAGATAAAAAGCCGTATCTGCGCCATAAATTCCAACGGCTCTTCGATCTATAATTATCCGCGGAAAGTCGTCATGCAGATCAACGAAACCGAGATCGAGGATTATATTAATCGCGCGAACGAAATCAACAAATCGCAGGAAATAAGGCTCGTCAATATCCAGCACGAGTACGGCCTCTTCGGCGGGGAACAGGGCGAATTCCTTATACCCTTCATCGAACTCTTAAATAAGCCCGTGGTGATCACTATGCACACCGTCCTGCCGCGTCCGGACGATAAGATGCGGAAAGTGGGCGAAGTCATCGCCAAAAAATCAGCCGCCATCGTGGTAATGAACAGCCGCGCCAAGGATATCCTGCGCACAGTCTATCGCGTGGACCAAAACAAGATACATGTCATCCCTCATGGGGTTTTTCACGTGCCTTTCCCGTCAAAATCCAAAGCCAAGCAAAAACTCAACCTTTCGGGCCGGACGATAATCTCGACTTTCGGCATGATCAGCCGGGATAAAGGCATCGAATACGCGATCGAGGCCCTGCCGGACGTTGTCGCCAAATACCCCGACGTCCTTTATCTTATTATCGGAGCGACCCATCCTCAGGTGCTCAAACGCGAGGGCGAAAGATATCGCAATAAATTAAGGCGCCTGATCGTCAAGCATAATCTCAAGGACCATGTAAAATTCTATGACCGCTATCTTGAAGAAAAAGAAGTCGTCGATTTCCTGAAAGCCACCGATATTTACGTTTATCCCATGCTCTCGCGCGAACAAGCCTCTTCCGGATCGCTCTCGGACGCCATGGCCTGCGGCTGTCCGGCGATCGCCACCCCGAGCCAATACGCGAAAAGCGTCCTCAATCACGAACGGGGCGTATTGGTCCGCTTCCGCAACTCCAAGGACATAAGAGCCGCTCTCCTGGAGCTTTTATCCGACCCGAAGGCCCGCAAGGAAATGATCAAAAATACCTACTTCTATACGCGCTTCATGACCTGGCAAAACGTCGCTCTCTCTTACTTTAAGCTCTTCAACCGATTCGCGAAGATCGTGCCGCAGGAAAAGGGCAAACTCCCGGCAATAAGCCTCGACTACATAAAGATCCTGACCGACGATTTCGGCATCATCCAGTTCGCCGTACACACGAAACCGGATACGCACTCCGGTTACTGCCTTGACGACAATACCCGGGCTTTACTGGGTTGCGCCATCCGCTACGGCCGGCACCGCGTCAAAAGCACTTTAAGCCTCATAAATATCTATCTTAAGTTCATGGAGTTCACGCAGAAACCGAACGGCCGCTTCCATAATTTCGTAAGCTACCAGCGGACCTACAACGATATAAACGAAAGCGACGATTCTTTCGGCCGGGCGATCTGGGCCCTTGGAACGGTTGTCGGCAATAAAGACCTTCCGGATGATATTATATCTAAAGCCAGAAAAATACTCGATAAGTCGATAGAATCAAGCTTTGAGCTTAGCTCCCTGCGGGGAGTGGCCTTTTCGATCATCGGCCTTTCCCGCCTGGCGGAAGCCATGGCCGCCGCCGGACAGACGGACGAGCAATCGGCCAAGGTAATGGCCTTGATCGAGAAACTAAGCAATCGCTTATTGGAAGAATGGTCATATCAGCAAAAGATCTCGTCCGACCGGAATTGGCAATGGTTCGAGGATTGCCTGACCTATTCGAATTATAAACTTCCGGAGGCCTTATATCACGCTTTCCGGGTAACGAAAGACAAAAAATACCTCAATATAGCGGAAAGGAGCCTTCAATTCCTCATATCCACCACTTTTGAAAATAAAGAATATTTTTCCCCGATCGGTCAGGATGGCTGGTATTTCCGGAACGGCAAACGGGCTTATTACGACCAGCAGCCGGAAGACGCCGCTTCCGCCACCGAGGCCCTGGTAATGGCCCACAAAGTTACGAAAAAGAAAATATACAAAGACAAAGCCGAAATGGCGTTTTACTGGTTCCTGGGCAAGAATCACCTGAACCAGATGGTCTACGACGAGGCGACGGGCGGTTGCTATGACGGCTTGGGTAGATATTCGCTTAACTTCAACCAAGGCGCCGAATCCACCTTATCTTATTTTCTGGCGAGACTGGCGATCGAGGAGATTGAAAAATAAAGACGAATTTACAATTTTCAATTTTCAATTTACGAATTAATTTTCAATGTTCAATTTTCAATTATGGCGATAAATAATAATTATAATCTTGAAGAAAGATTGGCTATATTTGCAGAAAAGGTAATTAAACTCATGAAAAAAATACCGCAAAACGCTATAAATTCACGGATGATAAGCCAGATAGTTGCTTCGGCTGGTTCCGCCGGAGCAAACTACAGCGAAGCTAACGAAGCGGAAAGCAAAAAAGATTTTACCCATAAATCAAGTATAACCAAAAAAGAATTAAAAGAAACAAAACATTGGCTGAGATTGTTAGCTTGCGCAAATCCTGAATTAAAAGAAAAATTCCGTGAATTGTGGCGAGAAAACCATGAATTATTATTAATCTTCTCTAAAATTATCGCTTCTTGCCGAAAGAAAAATTGATTATAAAATTGTAAATTGATTGAAAATTGAAAATTAGTAAATTCGTAAATTTATGCCCATATCAAATTTCATAGATTCGGCTTATCGCAAAGCCCTGGAAGTCCTCCACGCCTGTACCAAGAAACAGGGTTTTTACGCTTCCGGACTTCCCGGCGGCTACGAAGCGACCTGGGCGCGCGATTCCATGATCACCTCTTTGGGCGCGTCCCTGGTCGGCGATAATTTTAAAAAGCCGTTTAAAGATAGCCTGGACCTCCTGACCGCTAACCAAACTAAGCGGGGTCTAATACCCAACTGCGTCGGCTCTTACAATACCGAGCGCCAGTCAGACGTGACTTTTAATTCCATTGACGCGCCGCAGTGGTATATTCTGGGACACTATATTTACTCCCGCGCCTATCAGGATGATAAAGTAATCGCGGCGCATAAAGATAATATTGACCGGTCTTTAAGCTGGCTTTTATACCAGGACCCGAACGAGGACAAGCTTATCGTCCAACAGCCGACCATGGATTGGATGGATGCTTTTCCGCACAAATACGGCCGGGTCTTGCACACCCAGGCCCTGCAATACGCGGTCTTGAGGGCCACCGGCAATGACAAACTGGCGGACTACGTCAAATCTATCATTAACGGCGAAACCCAAAAGTATTTGTCGCTTTGGGACGCGCGTCTCGGCTATTACCGCCCCTGGATATGGAAGGATCATGACGGCGACCGCGAGACCGAGGATTGGTTCGACTGCCTGGCCAACTTATTGGCCATTGTTACCGGTCTGGCCACGGATAAGATCGCTAAAAGCATACTGCGCTATATTGAAAAAAATAAAATAGACCGGCCCTATCCCTGTAAAACGATCTGGCCGCCTTTAAAAAAGGGCGATTCGGGCTGGCACTCTTATTTTGAAAAATGCGACGCCCGCCGGCCGCTGGAATATTCCAACGCCGGCATCTGGCCGATGATCGGCGCTTTTTATGTCGTTGCCCTGGTCAAAATGAAAAAATTCAAAAAAGCGGAAGCGGAACTAGAGCGTCTGGCTGTGGGCAATATGCAAAAACTCGTCACGCGCGACCTAAAAGAAGGCTACGAATTTAACGAATGGCTCCATGGCGCCACCGGCCTCCCCAAAGGCGAGCCTTACCAGGCCTGGTCCGCCGGAACCTATCTCTACGCATACGAATGCGTGAAGCGGAAGAAGGTTATGTTTTTCTAAAAACATCTATAATAAAAAAGCATCCCGGTAGTGACCGGGATGCTTTTTTATTTCTGACTTTTTTTCTATAACCTAAAAGCTATAACCTAACAGCTACTCTATTCCCAAGGTTTCGCTGATCATCTGAACCGCCTTCTTCGCGATATCGGGATATTGGAAATTTTGCATGGCGTGTTCGCGGCCGTTATTGCCCATCTCCTCTCTTAACTTATCATCGGTCAGAAGCTGTTTCGTGTACTTAACTAGATCCGGGATGCTCGCGCGATACGCGAAAACCTTCGGCTTATCGAATTTTATCTTATAGTCAGCGTCAAAACCCATCCATTCGTAAGCGAATTCCTCGTGGAGCTTGACCGTCTCTCCGACTTCGGCCAGGAATCCTGTTTTGCCGTGAACGATCGTATCGACCGGTCCGCCGACGTTTATGGAAATAACCGGCCGTCCGCAGGCGTTCGCCTCCATTTGGATCATGCCGAAGCCCTCAAGGCGGCTGGGCGCGGCGTAAATATCGCAGGCCGAAAGAAGATAGGCCATGAAATCGTGCGAATACATGCCTGAAAGCCGGACGATCTTGCCGCGGTCGAGTTCTAATTCATCGATCAGGTTGTCCTCTTCCTCGTTGTGGCCTTCCGCGCATTCGCTCTCCGACGCTTTTATGACGTATTTCCAATCCTTGAAATCCTTGTCGATCTCGGCTAAGGCCTTAAACATCTCCTGAGCGCCTTTACTGGTCGCGTCGCCGCCGACGGTCAGGATCATTTTTTCGTGGGGCTGGATGCCGAGCATCTCACGCAGGCGCACGATCTTCGGATCAGTCCGCGGAATCGGTTTGATTTCCTCCGGATCGAACCCGATCGGCAGGACCTTGTAATTCTTTACGTCCACGCCGTCACGCTGAAAAGTATCCTTTACCCATTGGCTGGTCGTGAAGCCCAGGGGTAGTTCGCTTAAAATTTTGTGGTAATTAGCTACCCAGCCGTTAGCCACGAACCAGGGTATGGGGATTACGCCGTTATTCTGGGGACTCGTTACGATATTCGGCGTATAGGTCCAGGAACCGATGCCTATGGTCACGTCTGGTTTATAGGCGGATAAGACCCATTGCTTTTGGAAGCTGGGGTTATAATGGCAGGGCATGCAATCGATCCCGATCTTTTTCAGACCGCGATAAAGAAGATACCCCTGGATAGACAATCCGTCCGGCTCCGGAGGATAAGCGTGTAAAACCGCAATTTTCATAATTTTAATCAGCTTTTAGTCGTAGCCGCCGTCTTTCAGGGATTTATCCCGAAAGCTATAAGCTAAAAACCTAAAAGCTATAAGCTAAAACTTTCAATATTAAGGCAGTATCCGACATCGATCCCGTCATACTGATAACCGTACATTTCCGCCACGATCCGTTTTTTTTCCTGAAATTCATCCGAAGTTAATTTCAGGTTGCTATCAGCGTTTTTTCCGACCCTGGCCTTGTGCTTCCCGGCCGGCTCATAAGCGAAGAAGAAAACTTTATCAGCGCTTAATTCCCCGTTTTTTATCATTTCTTTAATGGCCAGATACGCGCCTTTATGCCGGGGATGACCGTATTCTCCGTTGGCGTTATGGGTAAATAAATAATCGAACCTTGCTCGGCCGATTTCCTTCTTGATGATTTTTTTTATGACCGGCAAAGTTTTTTCTAAGCTTAACCTATCCTCATCGTCCAGATCGGCAATTATCCCTTTCGCGCCGTAGCGCTCGCACACCCGGAAGAACTTCGGCCGCCGGTCAGAGTCCGACGCGCGGCAGAGCGAAAGAATCGTCCATTTTATTTTCGAGAATCGCAGAAGAGCGCCACCCATCCAGATCGTCTCGTCGTCCGGGTGCGCCACGATCACTAGCGCGCGCTTGCCGTCTTCAAGTTGCAGTTCTTTCATATACCGTAATTATAGCAAATGAAAAAAAAATTTACAAGGCGCGCCGACAACCCAGAGACGCGATTAATCGCTTTTTTTATTCTGACCACGCCCTACGGATATCGACAAAAAGGCGGCGCGTTCGACGCGCCGCCTTAAATATTCAAAATCAATTATCCGAACACGGCCTATTTAATAATATCTTTCTCGTCGAGCTTAATCTCTTTCTCGATATCATCCACCTCCTTATCGATAAATTCTTCCGATATATCCAATGACTCCTCTAATTTTTCTTTGATCCTCTGTTCGGATTCCGATAGGCCGGGTTTCTTGTCGGCTAATTCGATAAGCTCGTCGACCTCTTCCCGGAGAGCCGCGAATATTTTCGATAATTTCTGTTTCATCTCCTCGGTTTCGCTCTTGATCCTCTTTTTTTCGGTACGGAATTTATTTCTTTGATATAGAATATAAAAGGTAAGAATCGTGATAATGGCCAGGAGTAGTATTAATATCCACCAACCGTAAGCCTCCATAATAGCCGGCGATATGACCGTCAGGATATTGACCGTGCTATCAAGGCTTTGCGCTCCGCGGCTATCGATGATTTTGGCCCAAACCTTATAATTGCCCCTGGCCAGCTTCTCAGTATGGAAATAGGACCAATTTCCCTGATCATCCGTCTGGGTGGAGTATTCCTGGATATCCTTATCGTTCTTGCCGATGAATAATTTAACCGTTACCCGCGGATAAAAAGACGTGCCGCGGATAATAAGATCCTCGCGCCGATCCATGATCTTGGGCATATCGGTAATAATCGGGGCTTTGAGCGAATCCACCGTAAAGGTCGCGGAAGAAGAGGCCGCGTTGCCCGCCTTATCGAAAGCCGCCACGTCCATATGGTATTCCCCCGGAGCTAAGGCGGACGGCCGGTAGAATCCTTGCTCCATTTCAGCCACTGACAGTTTTATCGACTGGGTTCCAATTTGCAAGCCGTAATAATCAAGTCCCGATGTTTTATCGGTGGTTTTAAATATTATTTTCGGCGTCGGATTGGTTGAGTCGCTTTCGTTATCCACGGTCACCCGGAACGATTCAGGAGGGGTCGAATCGACCATGAATTTCCGATGAGCGGCGCCTCCCCAGCCATAGCGATTCTGGTATTTAAGGTGGAAATACCACGTCCCGTCATTGACCGGATCGAATTTTTTAGTTTCGACTATCCCTTCCGGCGTCACTCCGGGATCCGCGGTCGGATTATCGTTAATGATGTAGCTTACGTTCGTGAGATCGGATAATATTTTCCATTCGAATTCCGGACGGTTATCAGTGTACCAGATATCGGTTTCCGGATGCGTGGGGGATGATATTTCCGGAGTCGGGGGCAAAATACCTTTCGGCTCGTCTTTTTTCGGCTCATCTTTAGGTTTCGGTTTGGGGGTTTCCTCTCCGCCCGCCTTATCCTCTAAAACGTATTTAGCCTGGCCGAAGCCGGAAAAAACGTTCGTGCCCTTGCCGTCCGCGGCCAGGACTATGCCGGAAGTGAAATTAACGGCGGTCTCTCCGGCTTTTTTAGCCGTAAAATTTATAGAGAAGATAGAACCGGCCGTTCCTTTGTAAGCGCTCGGGGAGCCGCCGCCGAAGGTTATTTTTCCTTCCGTATTGGAAAAAACCGGCTCAGCCGTCCAGAGGCTGAAGACGGTACCGGTTTTGGATAAACTCCCGATGCTTAAATAGGCGGAGTCGTACTTGATCGTTCCTTCGGCCGCGTTGATGCCGACTCCGCCGCCGCTATTAACCATTACGTTAACGGTAAAACTTTTACCGACCGCGTAAGTGCCGCTTGCCGGAGACAAGAACAGGGTCGCTCCCGCCGCTGACGCCGGAAGATTAAAAAATGGCAATAAACCGGATACTATAAAACAAAATAAAAATAACTTAAAAAATAATTTATTCATAACTTTAATCAATTATATTTAAAAAATCAAGAAACAAGATACAAGGATACAAGCAAATCTCAAATAACAAATCTTATGCTACAAAATGGTTTGAAAATTGATTATTGGAAATTGAAATTTGTTTGTGATTTGTATCTAGCGTCCTTGTATCTTATATTTTTAAACTATTTCTCTGTCTTGATCTCGATCTTCTTTTTCCCTTTTGACTGCAGCCGGAGCATCGGCAACTTCAGGATCAAAATGCCTTTTTTGAATTTTGCCTCCACCTCAGAGACGTTTATTTCCTGCGGCAGGATTATTTGGCGGTAAAAACGGCCCCATTGGCACTCCTGGCGCAGATACTTGCTGTCGTCGCCGTCATCGGGTAATTCCGGGGTATCTCTTTTACCCTGGATGGTAACGACATCATTCTCGTTCTCGATGGCGATATCCAGATCCTTGACGTCAACCCCGGGAATCGGCGCGACGATGATTATGTCCGAACTGCTCTGGTAAATATCGACGTCAAGCTGCAGGAAATCGGCTGTTTTTTTATCCTTTTTGCCGTCCTTAATGCCTTCTTCGATCTCATTTTCTTCAACTTTTGATTTTAATTTGTCTAAAAAACTCATATTTTATAATTTACGATTGCGGATTGCCGATTTTCGATTGACTTATATATTAGCCCCGATCACGCAATCCACAACTAAAAAAATTATTTAATAATACGGTATTAATTATACCATAAATAGCTTAAATACCAAAATATGCATACTGGTTTTAAATCGGCAATCCCTACCCAGTCCAATAATACATCATAATACTGAAATCGATAAGATCGACCGTGCCGTTATGATTCTGGTCGGCGCAGGCGTTATCGGTACCCCACCAGTACAATAAAATGGAAAAATCCGTTATGTTAACCCGCCCATCCTTGTTTAAATCGGCTCCGGCGCATTCTTCCGCCGGTACGGCGGGCGCGCCGACGGATATATCGATTATCTGGCTGAATCCGCTTTCTCCGACTCCGTCGATCATGGACTTGGCTTTTACCCGATATATCCCCTTGAGACCGGCGGTATCCATGGAAACCGACCATTCTCCCGTCGGACCGGTAATGCCGGATTTTTTAAGAATCTCTTCGTCTTTCAATTGTCCCTCCTTTTGCGGAAAAAGCCAGACTTCAACCGACTTATTGGGCGCGCTTTGCCCGAAAACGGAAAGCGCTTCTCCGGAAGAAAGAGAACTTTTCCCTAATTCTATGGTAGGAGGAATGATAATATCGGAGACTGTCGTCTGGGTGCCGTCATCGATCCAGAAGGTGGTTGAATAAGTTAGCGACCGCCTGCCCTTCAAGTCGGTCGACCACAGCCCGAAAGTATAGACTCCCTGCGCCAGATCGGCTAAAAAGGCGCCGAAAAACGCGTTCGCGTCGGATTTCGCCAAACCTTCCTCCGTGCCGTCCTTTAAAATGACCACGTCGCTACCCGGATACGCCCAGCCGGAAAGAATAACGCCCGGCGCTCCCGGCAAGGGCGGATAAGGCAGGTAATTGCCGCGGCCCCGGCCTATTTCCTGGCCCCGGCCGCCGCCGGCTCCGCCGCCCGAACCTCCCGAACCTCCGCCGCCGGTTCCGCCGCCCGAACCGCCTTCGCCGCCGCCGCCTTCGCCGCCGCCCTCTTCGCCCTCTTCCCCTCCCTCCACGCCGGCTATTTCGAACGTTATCTCGTAATCAACGCAGGATTCGGTCGTGGTGGCGGCGTTATAGATACAGATCGTTGAATTATCCCTGACCCCGGATTCTTCCCTGCAACGCACGAAATAATCGTAATGGCCGTTATTGGTTAGACCAGTAAGGGTTATGGAGTGGAAATAATTTCCGGTAAACAGGAATTCATTGACCATGTCGTCATATAAGGTGTCGGCCACTGTGCTGTAACGGCAGGTGGACTTGAAATTCGTATAAAGCGACATGATCGTCTCGGTCGTATTGTAACCGAGAACTCCCGTCGGTACGCCGTTAGACCGGCTTGAGGACTGGCTGGTGCTTAAATTTACCGGTTCGACCAGGGAGATCATCGGTTGCGCCCGTTCTATATAAGTATCAACCGCGTCATAGGTTTCGATGATAATGCCGTATGAACCCGTGGCGGAGGCGTTTACTATCTGCCGATCGCCCGTTTCACCGTAAGTCGCGATAGTGCCGAATTCTAACGATACCCATACGCCCGGATCGATGCCGTAAGACGAATTCAAGGTTATCTCCGCGTAGCCGTCCGTTGAACTGGCCAGCGCGAAAACGCCGTCTGAAACGGCGGTCGACGAAGCGGAAAGCTCCCTGTCCGCGAACGGCCCGTCAGAAGAGGAGGAAGTGGCCAGATCAACGTCTGTATAATCGAATCCCGGATAGAAGGCGAATCCGCCCTGCGGAGTGACCACGATCTTTCCTCCCGGGGGCGTTGCTTTCTTGGTCATGAACTTTATGGCGTGATCCGAGGGCGATCCGGGCCAGGAGACTTTGATCCGGTCGCTCGCGAAACCCAGGGCTTTGGCGGGAATATTATTAAAATAAAAAAACAATCCGATGATAAGAACCGGCAAACAGTAAAATAGAATTTTTATGTTTTTACAAAGCATGACTTAGTATATAGTATTTTGTATTTAGCGACATATTTTCCGCAAAATACTAAATACAAAATACAATCATTTGACGCACCGAAATCCGACGCCCGTGCCCGCGAAATCAGGCGGAGAAACGAGATAAACCGAATACAAACCGGCGTCCGATTTATTTTCCCAATAGCCGCCGCGCATCATGCCGCGGATATCCGTGTTCTTTATCCAGAAATAATCCTCGTTAAAATTAGGGTCCGGCGAACGCGTATCGGTAGCGAGTGGCATTCCGTGGATGTCGACCGAACTTACATAGCCGTTTAGAGGCGCGCTGATATCTCTGTATCGTCCATCGCGTATCTCTTCTTTGACCCACTCCCAAACATTGCCGACCATGTCATAAGCGCCGGCGGCCGAAACGCAGTTCTGGCCGGAGCCGGTAGCCCCCGGCTGATCCGACCAATTGGAGTTTACCTGGCAATCGTCCGGTCCCCAGTCTTGATCAGGATCGGGCGTGCCGAGAGAAGAGAGATACCACTCTTCGCCCGTAGGCAGCCTTTTACCGGCTTTGGCGCAGGCAACGATCGCCTGGGCCTGGGAAACGAAGCGCCAGGGACTTGCTTCCGGCCGGGAAACCGGTTCGCAATCGGCCTTATCGATATTGTCGCGGGTATCATTCTGGCTGCTGACGTTTTTTACGGCGCAACCGTCTCCCGGTGAATTCTCGTATATGTCGACGCAAAAACCGCCCTTGTCCGACGGCACGAAAACCATTCCGTCCGGGCAAGGACCTTCCTCTTCGCCATAAAGAACCCGGCCGACGATTGATTCGGAAAAATTATCGTGCTTGTCGGCGGCGTCGATGCCGATGGTGACCAAAATGACGGCGATAACGCCGATAATTAAACTTTTTAATATTTTCGAAAAAAATCGCTTCTTCATTTATATTAAGATACAAGATACAAGGACACAAACAGTTTGGAATTTGTAATTTGAGATTTGAAATTTGTTTGTAACTTGTATCTTGTGTCCTTGTATCTTCATAAAATTCATTTCTTAATCTCAGCCTTTCTTCTCCGCATATCCAAATAAAAATTCATCAAAACTAAAAAAAACAAAACTACGATCCCCCCGCCCATGAATAAATACATATTATCGTTCCAGGCGCTTGACCTCGCCAATTCTTTTTCCCGCTCATTTAATTCTCTCTCTCTTTGATCAAGGCCTTCTTCTTTTTGCTTAAGCTCCAAAGCAAGCTTATTGATCGGATTCTCCGGAACGCTTATCGACATGCCGATCGCCGATCCGACTTTGGCGCCCACGAATTTTCCCAGATCGACCGGATTAAGTCCTAACTCGTAAAAAAAAGCGACTATAATAAAAGCCAGGAAATAAACCCGGAAACGGTGGATGTGTTTTACGGTTTTATGCAGCATATTTTAGTATTTAGTATATAGTATTTAGTATTTAGCGAAAGAATGTGCCGCTAAATACTAAATACAAAATACTATATACGGTTATTTGACGCAGCGAAATCCCACTCCCACTCCGGCGAACGACGGCTCGGAGACGACATAGAGCGCGTACTGCCCGGCTTCGGCCTTATTATCCCAATATCCGCCGCGAGCCATGCCGCGAATACCCTTATTCTTTATCCAAAAAAAATCGTTATAATAATTTGGATCGTTCCGGGTGTCAGTGGCGCTTGGGATAGCGTTTTCATCCACCCCCAGGACATACCCCTCTCCGGGCAGAATTTGTCCGCGGAAAGAACCGTCGGACACGGTACCGTCGACCCATTCCCAGACATTACCGATCATATCGTAAACTCCGGCGGCCGAAACGCAATTTTCTCCGCTCCCGGCCATACCCGGCTGAACGCTCCAGTTATTATTTACCTGGCAATCGTCCGTCCCCCATCCGGATTCTTTGTCGGGCGTTCCCAGCGCGGCCGCGAGCCACTCTTTATTGGTCGGCAGCCTTTTTCCCGCTTTCGCGCAAATTATGGACGCCTGATTCTGCGAAACGAAACGCCAGGGGGCGGATCCGGCTTTTGATACGGGCTGACAGCCGCTCGTGTCGATATTATCTCGGGTTTCGTTTTGGTTCGCCGGATTCGGATAGGGGCAATCCTTGTGCGCGGCCACTTCATATTTGTCCACGCAAAAATCGCCGTCCGCGGATATTACCGTCGCCATTCCCTCCGGACATCCGCCGGCGTCCGTGCCGTTTTCCGCTTCTCCGTTAAATAAACTGTCACTGGCTTTTATGCCCGCGGTCGCTAAAATTACGGCCAGGATCATAACTACGACTTCTCTCTTGCCTATTAGTCTTCTCTTTTGAAGATTGATTATATTCATGCAAAAAAATTTATATGCTATAAAATGGTTTAATTTCCAATTTTCAATCAATTCATAAATTTAATAATTTTCAATAACCGTTGTAATGCCAATATGTAACGGCAAAATTGAAAATTTGATCATTGAAAATTCATTGATAGTTGAAAATTGATAAATTGAAAATTAATCCTCATATCCTTTTCCCGCGATCACGATCAGATCGACATCCATATTCTCCCCTTCCGTCAAAGTCGCCGGCGTTTTAAAGATTTTTCCGAGAGCTTCCGCCTCCGCTTTTAACCCCGGTTTGTGTCTGATCGTCAGGTTGCTGTAATCAAAATTATCAGCGTTGCCCGTTTCCCGCACTTCATATCCCCCGCCTTCAAGCTTTTTGGCCACGGCTCCGGCCAAACCGGGGAGGCCGCTGCCATTAAGCGCCTTGACCGATAAGTCCGCTGGCGCCGCCGGTGCCGGGAGGGCCTCTATATTTTCCGGCTCCGCCGGCATCGGAATTTCATTAACGGCCCCGCTTTCGATTATTTCAACCGCCGCTTCGTCCGGCGCGACCCGTCCGTTCGCCCCTTCTTCCGGCGCTGGCTCTTCGTTTAGCGTTTCCGTGATTCGGCTTTCGGAGTCTCCGTTAAAATACCAATAGAACGAAAGCCCGATGGCCAGAATCGTGAACACGGATATGCCTATTATTAATTTTTTAAAATTCGTCCAGTTGAGTTTATCCGTTTTAACGACAGTTGTTCCCGCCGCTGTTCGCGCCGGAATACCCTTGATACCCGTATTCGCGATGCCTAATTGGGCCTGAGTCGCTAAGATAGATTTTCGGATATAACGGCGGATAAAGAATATTAAGAGAAGCACGAAGAGCGATATCGAACCCAAGGTAATAAGTAAAATCTTCGGATAAACCACCCAAAAATACAAAGTGTGATCGAGCGTTTCGCTCGCCCGATCGCCGTAAGAAAGGATCAGGGTGGCCCGATAGCGCCCCATGGCCGTTAATCTCTTCTCGCCCGTCCATTCGAAGTTCCAGGTTCTGATGCTTTCCGGCAGGACATTGCCGAATTCGGTGTTTTCGTTTAATTTTATATTACCCTTCTCGGATCCGAACATATCGTATACTCCGATCTCGCCCCGGGGAAGCAGATGGACATTGCCGGTGTTCTGGAAGCGGATCTTGAAATCTACCCGCGGCTGGAAGTAAACCGATTTGGCGGCGGAAAACTCCCGGATCGAACCCTCCTCTTTCTCTTCTCCGTTTATGCGCAGTAGGATCAGGGAAGCTAATTGGGAAGAAACTTTAATCGAAGATCCGCCGGACGTTTTTTCGGGCGGTTTCGTGCCGGCGAGAATGGCGGCGTAATGCCCGCCCGGACCGGCCGAATCAGGCACGGTGATCGTGAACGGAATGTCAAGGCTTTGTCCGGGGGCGATCGGATGCGGACCCGCGTCCATATCTATCCACTGGCTTAAGAGATGGTCCCTGTAAAGATCCAGCTGCCCCTGATCCCGGATGAACTCGACTTTGCCGGTCTCGTCGCCCGACCGGAAATCAACCACTTCCGTATAAATATCCATGGGAACGGAATTATTATTAACGACCTTGACGGCAGTACGCCAGACCTGTCCCGGGCTGACATTGTTCTTGATCAGGGGCGGAGTGATGGACAGCGTTAAATTGCCGAGATCTTGGGCCTGAACAGTACCGCAAAATACAAAAATCAATAAAATAAAACCAAGAGATGTTGTTAACTTCAGTTTATTCATAAACTAAGATACAAGGATACAAGATACAAGTTACAAACAAATTTCAAATCCCAAATCGCAAAACTCAAACCGTTTGGAATTTGAAGTTTGGTTATTGAATATTGTTTGTGTCCTTGTATCTTGTTTCTTGTGTCCTTAATAATATCCAATATCCGCTCATTTTTTTCTCAAATCCAAAACCCCCGTCGGTTCCGGTATCATCGGCAGATTCTGGTTTTGAAGATGATGATGTGAACGATAGGTTTTCTTGAAAAGTATTATGGTCAGTATGACGGCCGACAAAAACAGTCCGCCGGCGATGATCAAAAGCATGGGTAGCGGCAGGATCCAGAAAAAAACCGTATCGGAAAGATCGCGCCTGTCTTTTTCGCCGTATTCGATCTCTATCCTGGCCTTGTATTTGCCAAAGCCTTTTTTAACATCCCAGGCGCTCTCGTACTGCCCGCTCCCGTTCGGCGCGATCTTCTCTCCCGCTTCGTTTACCGGCAGCTCCGCGACCTCCTCCCCTTTGCGGTTGTAAATAAGGATCGATCCTTGGGGGGTAATCTCGCGGTTTCCCAGATTCGACAGATACGCCGTAAACGCGGCCGGTAATTTTAAATAAACGTTCCGACTCGCTTCAAACTTTGTTAGTTGGGCCTTTTCAATTATATCTTCCGTGACTTCTATGTTTAATGCCAGACGTGGCTGGTTGGTGTTTAAGTAGTTTTCCCTGGCTATGGTCGTGTTATTGCCTTGCGAAAAAACTATGATCGCGTGGTACCTGCCGGGACGCGCGGCCAGGTTTACCTCGACCGTAAGCGGTATTTCCGCTTCTCCGCCGGGCGGGATCTGTATGGCTCCCCGCTTTATCCTTACCCACTTGGCTAAAGATGAAGCGTTATCGAGCTTGCCGGCTTCCAAAAAATCCGGCGCCGCTCCGTCCTTAAGGTCGCTTACCAAGGCGTATAGGTCGGCCTGATGACCACTGTTATTTTTTATTTTCACGGTATATTCCAGTATGTCCCGGGCTTTAGCTTTTTCGTCGATAACCTGCGGAATAACTAAAACGCCGGTATCGGCCCGGGATTTATGAATCGGGATGATGAATAAAAAAAGTATGGTTGTCAGAAAAATAATTTTTCTCATAGATAACATTATAAGATACAAGAAACAAGGATACAAACAAAACTCAATGCTCAAATTACATAATACAAACTATTTTTTGTTGTTTTTTTCGCCATTTATGATTATTTTAGATAAAATATTCTTGATTTCGTTTCCCTCCTTAACTAATTCCTGCATACGATCTTTAATATGAGGATTAGCTGTGGCTATGCAATCCAGCCAATGAATGGATTCTTTCGCTTCTTTCCTGGATATTTTCAACCTAAGAATAAAATCTTTCTTGCCCAACGAATCGTTGGCCTCCCGATAATTCGCGCCTACTGAACCAGCCGAACCAACGGCTTGACCGGTCAATCTATTGTTGATTGAATCCTGAGGTAACGACCGGCATAGTTTGATTACCCGTTTAGCATATTCGGTTGTTCGCTCTTCAAGGTCATAAATTTTATTTTTTCCTTCACGATTCATACGGCGTTTAAAATTTGTTAATTTGGTATTTGTGATTTGTTTGTATTCTTGCATCTTGTTTCTTGTATCTTTTTGCGCTACGCAAAGAACAACAAATAAACACCGCCCGTAATTAATATCAAAATTATAAATACCACCAGGAGTATCAGGAGCATGTGAAGAGTCGGCGAGGGACCTTCGAATTTAGGCACATAACGCACGTGCCCCATGCCAGCCTCTTCCATCGCGCGGCGGATAGCTTTGTTCCGGTAGAGGCGGAGAAAGAGGAAAAAAAGCCCGGAGAGCAAGAACAAGGTTGAAAATACCGGAATAATTATCTTCCAGGGAATGACCCAGAAATACAAACCGGCCATCAGGCTGGATTTTCCCTGTCCGCCCTCATCGGCGCTTACCCCGTATGTAAGACCCAGGGTCGCTTTATATCTCCCGAAACCGCCGCTGCCCTTCCAGTTCATGTCCGTAAAACTCCGCGTCCCCCCCGGCAGGATATTTCCTCCTTTTTCGTTTACCCGGATAAGCTTTACCTCTTTGCCGAGCATATTGGTGACCGCGATCGTGCCGTAAGGCTTAACGTGGACGTTGCCGGCGTTTTCAATCCGAACCGTAAAGCCGACATCGAACGGTGCGCCGTAAAAACGCTTATTGGTATTGAATTCCCTGACCTTCGCCTCCTCGAAAACGTCGCCTTTAACCCGGAGAAGGATAAGACTGGCCGTCTGCTGGGCTACGGCAATACCCGCGCCCTTATCTTCGGTCGTACCGTCGATCTTCGGCGGTTCGGTGCCCATGACGATGGCGCCGTAATAACCTCCCGGACCGGTCTCGGACGGTACGTTGATCCGATACGATATCACTTTTTCCTCGCCCGGAGCGAAATCTATTCCTTCAGTCGGCGCCTCGATCCAGGAAGCCAGGAAATAACCATCTTCCGATCCGGGCGATATAAGGCGGGCCTGCCCGGACTCTCCTTCGGCTTTAAAATCCCGCAGGTAAACGTAAAGGGTTTTAGGTATGTCCGACTCGTTCGTAACCTTTAAGTATTCATCTAAAACCTGTCCCGGATCCACTACCTCCTCGACTTTGACCGGACTGATCTTTATGCCTATGGTTTGGGCATGAACGGGGATGGTGTTTACAAAAAATACCGCAGTCAAAACCGCTATAAAAAAATAAATAAATAGTTTTTTCTTCATACTAGATAAAAACAACAAGACACAAGATACAAGAAACAAACAAATTCCAAAAATACAAATCTCAAATTTCAAACCAAATTTGATTTTTGGATATTGGAATTTGATATTTTTTTGGAAATTGTATCTTGTTTCTTGTGTCCTTATTGGGTATTTATATCAAAAAATAAACAAAATATAGAGTCTTATTATTGTCTATATTTTACCATTTTTACGGTTTAAATACAAATATATTGCTATCTAATTTTATTGCTAATTTTAAGTATTATTTAAAATAAAAAACAATATTTTTGTCATCCCCGAATCCCGAGGCCTCGGGATATCGGGTATTCAGGATTAATTCGCGCCAACGGCTATTTGAGTAAAACATATTTTATCCCGCCAAACCCCGGATTCCCGCTTACACCCTTTCCTGGCCCCTGAACCTCTCCGGCCTTCGTTTACCTCTCTCTTATTTTCCTCACCCCGCCTACGCTTCGCTTCGGCGCCCCTCTCCGATTCCGGAGAGGGGACGGTTCGTGCGCTTCCCCCTCTCCGGAATCGGAGAGGGGGCTAGGGGGTGAGGAAAGCATTGAAGTATGCCGGAGGGGTAAAACAAAACCGCCCGGCGAAAAACCAAGGCGGTTCTGTTTTTATCGAATCTACTCAATTTAGAAAGTCGGCGTGCAGATATAGGTCAGCGTATTCTCATAGTCTCCGGCCTCTTGCAGGGCGGATATTTCGATCGAATAAGCGACGTAATCCCATCCAGCGTGCTCGGTAGTGGTACCGTCAGCCGGTCCCGTATGGCGCATGACTTCCAGGGGATTGGTCCCGTCGAATCCGACGTAGAAACCATTAGTGATATCGCCGTCAACAACGCCCGGAACAGTAAGAACCGTGTCTCCGCTGGCTACTCCCATATAACCCCAGGTAGAGTCATCGGCAATATTCGGGGTCGGTTCAGCCCAGTCGGCTACAGTGGTCGTGCTGTAGCTATCAATATCGGCGCTACCGGCAGTACGCAGATTACCGTCCTGTTGGACCGTAACGGTGTAGCCGCTATCAGCATTTGTCGTAACCGCTAATCTCTGGCCCATAATAGCCTGATCGTAGTCAAGCGTGCCGAACTGCAATGAGGTGGCGGTTGTAGAGCCCGTTGTGACATCACCGTTTATAGTGGTGCCAGTAGCCGTACCGGTAACTGCAAAAGTGAGACTAGCGTCAACGGTAGCGTTAACCGTTACCTGACTGACGATATAAACTATCATCTTACTGGACGCGGCGCCCTGATCGCTGTCGTGACCGACGGTCACGTCATAATAACCGACCGTCGGATTGGTTACGCTCGTCAAGCTCATGGTATATGGGGTGTCAGTAGCCATGGTGTCAACGACGGTACAGGTAATAACTTGCAAGGCTCCGCCTGCGGTGCCGTTAGCGGGGCAAGTGGCGTTAGCGTTATCAATTCCCGTAAAACCGGCGTTAAAGGTAAAAGTTACCACATCGCCAGCGATTAAATTGACATCCGGCGCGAAAGTGATCGTATGCGTCGCCGCGGTACTCGGAGCCGAGGTGCTTAGAGTATCCTTAGCGGAAGTCAGGCCGGCGGCGTTTGTCATCGGCACGTAGCCGTACATTGCGACCATGGAAAACAATAAGATCGCAACGATAAAAACGTTCTTTTTTAGCATGGGGATGAATTGTCGAGTTAGTTAGTTAAGGCTGCAGAACTTAAAGCCAACCAACTAAACAAAAAACAATTATACAATAGTAGTAAAGGCAGGATCCGACCTTTTCCCCAAAGCTATAATTGTTCATACCTAAACCCGCATCATCCCAGCTCTTGGGATATTTGGGGGCTTGCCCCGCATAACGCGAAGCGTTTGTGCGGGGTATAAATTGTTTACAGCATGGGGAAATCCTGTTAACTGATATTTATTATAACATAAAATGACGAAATAATAAAATAAAGACGCAATTATACCTGTAGTTCCTGACGTTATCATTAAAATTTTAATATTAGCAAAATAATTTTATAAAAAAATCCGGCCGAGGCCGGATTTTTATAAAATTTT
>JAZDLN010000014.1:0-28794 GCA_043801965.1 Candidatus Falkowiibacteriota bacterium | reverse complement strand
AAACCGTATTAGGATTAAAAAGAGCGGTTAAGCAGTGGAATGAGCAATATAATAATCTGGAGCATTGTGCCTTAAACGGACTTACGCCCAACGAAGCTTTATTAAATAATTAAACCGCCATAAGTGTGTACCTAAAACAATTATTCAGTGAAAAACCGATAAAATAAAAACCGGTCCCGGGAGGGATCGGTTATTTAAAAGCGTAAAATAGTTTACACCTTAATGACTACCGGCAAAACCATGGGTCTGCGCTTGGTTTGAGAAAAAAGAAATTGGCCGATTTCATTCCTGATTTTATTTTTAATGTAGTCGTCATCAGCCGGAGTCCGGGTATCGTGGTCTTTGACGATCTTCTTTATTTTCATCCTGGTTTTCTCAATAAGATCGCGATTTTCTTTCATGTAAACGAAACCCCGGGAAATAATATCCGGATTACCGATCGGGTCGCCGGTCTTGGAATCGATCGTGGCGATCGCCACTATCATACCGTCTTCCGCCATCACCCGCCGGTCACGGAGAACTATGTTGGAAACATCTCCCACTCCGAGTCCGTCCACCATTACGTAATCAGTGGGCACCTTTTCTTTCGTCAGTTTTCCAACGGTACGGTTTTCCTGACGGATAAATTCTACCACCTGGCCGTTGTCGGCCACGAAAATATTTTCTTTCGGAATACCGACCTGTTCCGCCAGATCGGCATGGGTCCGGAGCATGAAATGATTACCTTCGATCGGCATAAAATATGTTGGCTTGAGCAACCGCATCATTAATTTCAGATCTTCCTGCTTAGCGTGACCGCCGGCGTGGACATCCATCATCTCATAATGAACGACCCGAGCGCCCTGGCGCACGACCATATCCTTAAGACTCTGGATGCTGCGTTCATTACCGGGAATCACCGAAGAAGAGAAGATTACGGTATCACCGGATTTAAGGGTGATCGAACGATGCTCCCCCGTAACCACTCTAACCAGAAAAGCGTTCGATTCTCCCTGAGCGCCCGTGCCCAGGATCAATACTTTATTGTCAGGAAGGCGTTTAAGCTCCCCTTCGCTCATGAGAATACGCTGATTGAATTTAAGATAGCCTATCCCGTGGGCGATCTCCACGTTATTATTCATGGTGCGTCCCTGCAGATATATCTTTCGGCCGTGTTTGGCGGCCAAATCGAATATTTTCTGGATACGCGAAAGCTGAGAGGCAAAAGTGCCGATTATTATTCTTCCGGTAAGACTTTCGAACAAACGATCGATCTCGTCTCCGATCGAAGATTCGGAAACCTGATAACCGGGATGAGTGGAATCGGTGGAATCCGCCAAAAGCATAAGCACCCCCCGTCCGCCTATCTGAGCGATGCGGTTTAAATCGGCCGGTTTATCGTTAACGGGCGAATAGTCTATCTTGAAATCTCCGGTATGGATCACGGCTCCCAGAGGGGTATGAACGATAATCGCGAATGAATCGGGGATGGAATGGTTTACCCTCAAAAATTCTATCCGAAAGGACCGGCCAAGGGGCAGGCGGGTATTTTCGTCTATTTCCGAAATATTCAATTTGGGGCACTTATTGAATTCTTCGCATCTTTTCCGCACTAAGCCCGCGGTCAGCTTTCCCATGAACATGGGCGGATTGCCGATCGGCCCCATAATATGCGGTATGCCGCCGATATGGTCCATGTGGCCGTGGGTAATGATAACGCCCCTGATATTATCAATTTTCTTTTCCAGGTAAGAGATATTGGGAATGATATAATCTATGCCCGGCATATCTTCTTCGGGAAACTGCAAACCCATATCGATGATAACGATATCGTTATCATATTCGACCAAGGTCATGTTGCGCCCGACCTCTTCCAGGCCGCCCAAAGCCATAACGCGCAGTTTTCCTTTCTCGAAAGTCGTTTTTGTTTCGACGGTGAATTGCCGTTTCGGCTGGCTGTCGATCGCGACTTCTGTTCTCGGGCTATTGGCCGAGACTGAACTTTTTATTCCGGACCGGATAGGTTTCCGCCGGGATAATGGTTTATATTTTTTAATCATAATTGTGTGTTGATTATTTTCGATAGTTAATTAAGAATGATTTATTATCTTTAAACATCCCAAAAATTTGGTTAAACAACCTGTTAATTTTTAAGATATTATTTCCCGGCCGCTACGCGGAAGAGACGAAGAGCGGCCAAACTTTAATTATATTTTCCCTTACGGAAAATCGCACGAAATTTATTGTGCCGAAGAGAGGACTTGAACCTCCACGAGCTTGCGCCCACATGGCTCTGAACCATGCGTGTCTACCAATTTCACCACTTCGGCCGGTAAAATAAGATAATGTGCCTTGATCGTAAAACTCGTTATTGCCAGATAAGCTTTTTGCCGGTTTTTAGATACCATTCATGTATATTAGAGAGACGATCGTAAGGATACAAAATATCAATAACCTCGAAACCATTGACGCTTTTGTCCTGAACATAAACATAGACCGGAGAATACATAAATATAACTGGCGCCTCTTCGGAAATAATCTCCTGGAACTTCCGGTATTTTTCCCGACGGGCCGCTTGATCGGAAATTATCCGGGCGTCTTCAAGAAGCTGGTCGACCTCTTTATTGGTGTAATCGGCCACGTTAAATCCGTTTTCAACCGCCTGCGAAGAGTGCCAAAACGCGTAAGGGTCGGGATCGGCGCCTACGACCTGTCCGTAAAATAAAGCCTCGAAATTCCTGGGCTTGATTATCTCGGTCTGTATCCGCTTAGCCGGCAAAACCTCAAGTACGGTTTTAACTCCCGCCTCCTCCCAATATTTTTTCACAAGTTCTATGACGCTCTGGTTTTCACCCCTTTCCACGGTTGCCAGGGAAACAACGAGCCATTCATCGTTTTTCTGTCGCCATTTACCCAGTCCCAAAGAAAGGATTGTTTCCGCTTTTTGCCTGGCCTTTTCATCGGATGACTCCTTGTTGATCTCGGCCTCAGCGATAATTTCTTCCGTAATTTCAACTAATTTCCAATCCGTATTATCTAAAAGCTCACCGGCCTTTTCCCGGTTATACTCATATTTTTCGATTGTCTCGTTATACGCGAAACTGGAGGGTAATATGGGGCCGTTTACTGAATAAGCGTCGCTCGAAAGAACATCGTTAATAATGCCGTTCCTATCGATGGCATAAAATAAGGCCTGACGCACGGCTTTATCGCCTAAAGCCGGATTCTTTTTTTGGTTCAAGTATATTAAGGTAAGTTGCGGCAGATATAATTTATGGTAATTGTAGGTTTTCGGGGTAATAATATCTTCCTTGTTCTCTCTGGGCAAATAACTGATTCCGTTGATCGCCTTATTATTTAACGCCTCTACGGCCTCCTCAAAACTGGCGAAAAACCGGAAGCCGATATCTATCCGCGGCGCCATGCCGTAATAATCTTCGTTAATGGTCAGATTATATTCTTTGACGGCGCCGGTTTTCTCGTCCCTGACAAGACTTAAAAATTTATAAGGACCGGATCCGACCGGCTTGAGGTTAAGTCCGTACAGACTGGCCGATTCGGGCGGAATTTGCGACCAGATGTCGACCGGCATGATACCGAAGGTCAAAAGATCCAAAAAAGCGGCATACGGATCTGTCAGGACAAATTTAAACCGATGATCGTCTATTCTTTCCACGTCAACTCCGATAAATCCGGATCTTAAGGGCGACTTATATTGAACGTCTTTAATGGCGTTAAAAGTAAAAATAACATCATCCGCGGTTAACGGAACATCGTCGTGCCAGCGAACATCCGGCTTAAGGGAAAAAGTATAGGTTTTTCCGTCTTCGCTTACCTCATAATCAGCCGCCAGATCTTTTACCAGCGCTCCGCTTTTATCCCGCCTGAATAATCCCGAATAGACCAGATGGACGATATCATTGTCGACATCATTAACACCGGCATAAAGCGGATTGATGTTCTTTGGGGCGCCGATAAGCCCCTCTATATATTTCCCTCCTTTTACCGGCACCACCTGCAGATGGGTGGCGTAAAATTTATAACCGGCAGTAAAAAGGCTTCCCAGTATGATCAACGCGGAAAATATTATGATCAACCGTTCTTTGGGAGAAAGATAATTATTGATATAGCTTAATTGTTTTAAACTCGGTATCCTCGATTTGGATAAAGAAAAAACCAGCTTTTTATCAAGCTCCGATTGTTCGCGGCCGTTATCAAAATCAGCCTCTTTCTTTCGCTTACGAAAAAAAGCTAATTTTGAAAAAAAATTCAAAATTAAAGAGTGTATTTTTAGAAGATAAGCCTTCGATTTGTTTGCCATTAAATTAAAAGAAGCCGTAATGATCACGATCCAAAACAGATTAAATTTAACTCTTTAAGCCGCCTAAAGCGGCTGATAGTCCGTAATGTTTATATTGAAGAGAAATAGATATTTAGAGGACCGACAGCAATGAGACGGAAAAAAACAACACGGACAAAACGATAGTTGCGACAAAAATCTTTTTTTCAAAGCCGCGTTTCGTCATATAGATATTGTTTCCGCCGCCGAATATACCGGATAGTCCGCCGCCGCGGTTTTGCATAAGTATGACCGCTATCAGTAATACGGCGATAATAATCTGTAATATTTTGAATAATTCCATATTGAGCTAATTATATCATGATTATTAATATTAGTCAAGCGGATTATTTTTTAACTTCCTCTACGATCCCGGCTAAAACCTTTTTATTATTAACCGAAAAATCCGCCAATATTTTCCTATCCAGTTCTATCTTATGGACTTTAAGGAAATTCATGAATTTAGAATAACTCAAACCTTCATTTCTGACAAAAGCGCCGATCTTAATATGCCAAAGACCGCGGTTTACCCGCTTTTTCTTCTTCCGGTCGGCATAAGCGTGCACGCCCGCTTTAACGGTCGCTTCCTTGGCCCGTTTGATAAGATTTTTCCGGCCCCATTTATAACCCTTGGTTTTGGCTAATAAATTTTTCCTCCCCTTAACATGGCCTGTGCCCCTTTTTACTCTAGGCATATAAAAATTTCGGGTTTTAAATTTAGATTAAGAATCCGTACATGTTCAGTAAACATCCTAATCGTTAATCGCAAATTAAAACCTAAGATATTAATGATTTAATAGTTTTAACGAGTGTTTTGTGAGTATCTATATCCCGCCGTTTGTTCCGCTTGGTATTGCCGGATTCACGGGCGTTAAAATGGTCTTGTCCGGCTTTTCTTTGTTTTAGTTTTCCGCCTTTAGTGATAGAAAACCTTTTAGCGGTCGCTTTATGGGTTTTAATTTTTGGCATATGTTTAAAATTACTAATCCCGCCCGATTTAATTTTCTTATAATAAAAAACAGGCTATTTTACCTGAATTTTGGTAAATATTAATCTTTCTTATTTACGATAATCATTATAAACCTTCCCCCTTGTTTTGTCAAGTCTTGTTCCCTAATTATATTTAAACCGCCTATTTTTTCTATTTCCGATACGTAATTATTTATAATCTCGACCGCTTTGGCCGGATGCGCTTTTTCCCGGCCCTTGAGAATCAGGTCTATTTTTAATTTGTGACCCTTCTGGAGAAACTTTACGGCCTGGTCGATCCGAAGTTTAAGGTCATGCTCGCTTATACGGACCGATAATCTCACGCCCTTGGTATCGACTTTTTTCTGCATGACTTTCTGTTTATGGGCCTTTTTCTCTTTTTCATATTTAAATTGTCCGTAATCCATTATCTTCACGACCGGCGGCTCCGCCGTCGGATTGACCTCAACGAGATCAAGTTCCGCTTCTATGGCCATATCCGCGGCTTGCCGAAACGGTACCACGCCGACATTTTCTCCCTCCTCGTCAATTAAAAAAACTTCCGGCACGCGAATCTGCTGGTTAACCCTGAATTTTTTTTCTATTTTCGGCTTGGCTCTTTGCCAGGTTCTGCGCATGATTTTTTATGTTATTTGTGTTAATTCTGTTATTAATATACATTATTACGGATAAAAGGTCAAGTTTGGATAACGGTTACTAAAAAACCTCCACAATTGACGCTCAGAATTTTTAGTGTTAAGTTGAAGTCAAAAGTTTCTCCCGTATTTAAACCTGGAGGGCGGCATGAAGATAATTTTAGTTCTTTTGTTTTTTATTTGCCTTTTCTGTTCCTGCGCGCATATTTCCCAGGGAGATAAAACCGGCGAGAATCCCCTCGGTGTTCAAAAACGATGCTATCTAAAAAGATGCGTGGCAGAAAACTTGCTCTACGGCGAATCGCACCGGGGCGCTTTCCCGCCCAACATTGATCTTGTACGGGACGTCCCACTCAATAAAATTATTTACCGCAGCGGCCGGGTTGGCGCAAGTTTTGTTCCCCGCCTGAAAGACTTCGGACTAAAAACAATCATCACCCTGGGCACCGTTGATGCCTCGACTCGGGCGGCGATAAAAGAGGCCGGACTGATACATAAAGAATTCGGATTTACCAGCGAAAATTTAAACGCCGAAAAAATCCAGCGGGTAATAGACGATATTAAAACTCTGCCCGGGCCGATGTTGGTCCATTGCCGCGCCGGCGCCGACCGAACGGGTCTCGTTATTGCCTGTCTGCGGGCCCACTGCGGGGAAGACGACCACGATATGCTTTTTGCGGAAATGCGCGGCTATTGCCACGTCACTTTTAAAAAATACCGCTACTATCACGAGATTCTGGATTGGTTTATTCGTAAATATTAACCGGATAAAAAAACGGCGCGAACCTATTCGCGCTTTTTGTTTATTAGAGCGGGTAACGGGAATTCCGCCTTGCCTCGCCGCCGGAATTGCGGCTCGGCTCGTTGTCCGCGGCAGCGCCGAACGCTCCCGGGGTCGCGTCCGGCGACGCTCGATCGGCAGTCGCTCGTTCCCTCGCTCCTTTGATCTCGCTCCTGCCGGTCCGATTCCCGTTTTTTCTTGACACATAAAAATAACAGCCCCAAAAGGGGCTGTTATTTTTATGAGCGGGTAACGGGAATCGGACCCGTTTCTCGATCCCGAAGCTTCGGGATCGCATAATTTCCCATATCAAAAAACACCACAAGGGTGTTTTTTGTTTATTGGAGCGGGTAACGGGAATCGGACCCGTTTCTCGACCTTGGCAAGGTCGCATAATAGCCATTATACGATACCCGCTTTATTTCTTAACTAAATAATATTATAGATTAAACAAAAAAATTTGGCAAGAGCCCTTGACGGTACAAACAATATATGGTAAAAAATTAAAACCAATTATGGATCTTTGAAAATTCTATATAACCTAATTTCAGAAGGAGGAATTATGTACGACCTATTCTTTTTCTTGACTATTTATTTTTTTATGGCTTTTGCGCTTATTATGTCGCTATTTCCTTTGGCCGTTTATGTCGCCGGTACGTCGTTCGGTGATCACTGTCTGCAATTAATTTTCTTCCCTTTAAAAGCTCCGATCTTTTGGCTTTCATACCTTTGGGAAAAACTGGCTAATAAAAATATGCTGGAGGTCAGGCGATTTAATAGCTTCTATTCCTACGTTTATCTGAAAACGTCAGTGTCTGATCGTGACCCAAGATCTGTCCGCTTATTAAAGTTTATGCACTGGTCTTTCGAGTTTAAAATCGGAAAATTATCCCGTTACCCCCCCCCTAACCGTTCCGTTAATTACGGAGCACAAGCGAAGAGAGGAAATGAGATGAAAAAAGTCAGCATGTTGTTCGCGGCCGTTATCGTGATCGCTTTGTGTTTTTCCGGCGCGGCCGTAGCCGAACAGGGAAATTTTATCCCGCCGAAATACGACAAAAACAAAGTTACTCCGGACGTGGTATATTTCTTTCCGCAGCTAAACCACCACACGGCGGACAAGGCGACGGCTGAAGAGGCACGTGCCGCTGGATACGTCTGCATCACGGTAACAAAATACAAGGTTGATACGGACGGCGACGGCCAAGTTGACCTCTGGCACGTGGACTACGACCTGCCCGCGCACGAAGCTCAGGATAAAAGCGGCCTGATTATAAATATGCCGGCCACCCAAACCACCATACTTTATGTCGGCGTAAACGCCGACGAAAGCGAATGCGAAAGAATTCTATTTGACCTGGTGGACAAAAATGATAAGCCGGGACGCGACGGGATTTACGAAAAAGAAAAAGTCTTCCTCGAGTCCGCGCAGCCGGAAAAGTAGTAAAAAATAACCGCCCCGTTAACGGAGCGGTTTTTTATTTCTGTCGGCAATAAAATTATTTTATTAATTTTTCATACAGCTTAACGTATTCCTTGGCTGACTTATTCCAGGAAAAGTCTTTTTTCATGGCGCGTGTTTGCATCTGCCGCCACCTTTTCGGTTCGTCGCGATAAGCCTTAAGCGCTTTTTTGAGGGCCGCGAAAAATTCGTCCTCGTCCACGTTTTTAAAAGTAAAACCGACCTCGGGCGTAACGGTATCGGCGATTCCGCCGGTTTTGCGGGCGACCGGCAAGGCGCCGTAGCGCATGGCGATCATCTGCCCGAGGCCGCAGGGTTCGTAGCGGGAGGGCATAAGGAAAATATCGGAAGCGGCGTAAATTTCCTGGGCCAGGCCGATATCAAAAGTGATGTTCGCGCTGATCCTGTCCGGATATTTGCGAGCCAGGGCCGCGAGATGCTTTTCATATTTTTCTTCGCCTGTTCCCAAAAATACGTACTGGCAGTCAAGACGGGCGAACCTTTCCGTAAAAAGCTCTATGCCCTTTTGCCAGGCCAGACGCGTGACCATTCCGGCCAAAGGGATATCTTTAGCTACCGGCAAACCTAATTTTTTCTGGAGATATAATTTGTTGGCGGTTTTTTTATCAAGAGAACGGGCGCTGAATTTTTGTTTGACGTATTTATCCCGGGCCGGATCGAAAAACTTAAAGTCTATGCCGTTTAAAATGCCGTAAAGATCTTCCTTTCTCCGCCTGATGATATTTTCCAGGCTGGCGCCGTAATAACTCGTGGTGATCTCGCGCGCGTAGGTCGGCGCGACCGTATTTACCAGGTCGGCCATAAGCACTCCCTGGACCATAAAATTAATGTCTCCGTCCCGGGCGTCGATAGAGAGGCACTTGGTCGATTGCCGGTTAAGATTGCCGACGGAAAGGGTAGCGGGCTTGGTTTTTCCCTGATAGCTGAAATTATGGATCGTATAGAGGGTTTTCAGGTTTTTTAAGTACTCGAGATTGGATACGGCTATGATATCCGGAATCAGAGCCACGTGCGAATCGTGGCAATGTATGATCTGCGGTTCAAAGTCTAAAACAGGCAAAGCGTAAAGCGCGGCCAGGGAAAAGAACAAAAACCGTTCCGAATTGTCTCCGGGTACGTAAACATCCTTATATTCGAAATATTCCGGAGCGTCAATAAAGTAAGCGATGACCGCGGTACCGGGAATTTTCGCCTGCCAGACGTTTATTTTAATAAGAAGCCTTCCCGAAGGCACTTCCAGGCCGGAATAAATTTTTTTAAGTTTGAATTTTTTCCTGTCGATACTGCCGTATAGCGGCATTATCACCCGCGCGTCAATTCCGATCTTTTTAAGAGCTACGGGCAAACTGCCGGTAACGTCCCCCAGGCCTCCGACCTTAACGAAAGGAGCGACTTCGGCCGCGGCCATAAGGACACGGATTTTTCCGTTTTTTTTGTATATTGACATATTATTAGATATATGTTATTCTTAGATTAATTTTAAAACTGTAATCCCAGAAAATAATGGATAACCGAAAGGGGTGATTCATGGACAAGGAAGAAATAAACAGAAAAATCAAAGAGTTCGAAAAATTAGAACCGAATTGGGATAATTACGGCGCGCCGCCTCCCAATAATCTAGCGGTCGCCAATGCTTTCAAAATAGCGGATTTTTTCATTGTTCATAGTTTGCCCGGCGAAGTCGTAATGAGTATCGTACCGGATGTGGAGGGTGGTGTATGTTTTTATTTTACCCCGAAAATAAGGACCGGTACGACCAGAAAATATATTGCCATCGAGTGCGATAACGACGGAGATATCGGCATCAATAAAGAGGGGAGCTGGAAACTAATAACGGAAAATGACCTGCGGACCGCCCTTGATGAAATCGGGGAATTTTTACAGCAATAAAACATGCAGTCGGAAAACCGGCTGTTTTTTATTTTTTATGATTCACTATAACTCTCTTGTAGGTCTTTTCGTATCCGTCGATCATCTTCTCAACAGGAAATTTTTCAGCCACGAACTTCCGGCAGGCGCGGCGGTCGATCCCTTCTATTTTTTTCACGGCCGCCATGAGGCCCTCTATATTCTTGACGATAAAACCGGTCCGGCCGGATACTACTATCTCCCGGCTGGCGCCGCCGGGAAAAACTATGGCCGGGGTTCCGCAGGCCTGCGCCTCGACCGGCACTAATCCGAAAGCTTCGAAATAAGTATGCGGATGCAGGACGGCGCGGGCGCTTTTAAGAAGTCGGATCTTTTCCTTAAAGCCGACCTCGCCGGCGTATATGATGCGTTTATTATCCACATACGGCCAAACGTATTTATCAAGATACCTCTGGTCCGTCCGACTGGTCTTTCCGGCCAGAATAAGCTTGAGCTTAAGGCTCCTGGCCGCCTCGATCGCGATTCCCGGCCCCTTTTGCGGGGAAAGACGGCCCAGAAAAAGAAAATAGTCTTCCGGTTTTTCATTAAACGGAAACCGCGAAAAATCAAGACCGTTATGGATAACCCCGGCGATATTTAAAAAACTCAGGCGCTTGGCCATAGCCTTCGAGATCATTATAAAATTTTCCCGGCGGTGTTCTTTTAGAAAGGCTATTTCTTCTTTCGGTATTTCGCCGTACTCGAGGCTATGCACGACCGGCGTTTTCACTAATCGGGAAAAAAACAATCCCTTGTGTTCGACGTGGCAATCTATGATATCGAAATTACCGGAGGAGGAGAAGGCTCGGGAAATATTGCCGAATTCCTTGATCTCGGAGTAATGATTTTTATCCCCATAGGGTCGCGGCGTTACCGAGACTAGGGCGGCCTTGGTTTTGGAGTTTCCGCTGGCGAAAAGCGTTACCTTATGCCCCCTTTTAACAAGACCCTCGGCCAGATTGCCGACAACGGCGCCGGTGCCCCCGGTGGAAAAGGGATCGGAGCGTTCCCATAATTTTGAAATAATCGCTATTTTCATAAAATAAAAAATCTACCAATCGATATCACCCTTAAGATAATGATAGGCCAGGAGAAAGGTGGCCGCGTTCCAGGACTGGCCGTGCATCCCCATCGGTTTGCCGGTCTTACCCTGAAACCATTCGTTGAATTGCCAATTATTGATCCTGTTAGCCTCGGCTAAACGCGCCAGTTCTTTTCGGGCAGGGTCAAGATGGCCGGTTTTGCGCAGGGCCATAACGTAAAAGGCGCCGACAAACGGCCAGATACCGCCGTTATGGTAATTATACGGCTTATTTTCTTCGTCCAAATACGGCCTCCAGTCGTAATCTTTCCGTTCGATGGGCGGGTATAGGGCGATAGCCGGATATTTCCGGCTTATCTTTTTGTCCCTGAACCAGCGGACAATGGCTTTGGCCCTGGCCGGAGAAGCAACGCCGAATAGTATGGCGAGCGCGTTTGCATAAACGTCGCAACGGTCGGAAGCGTTTTTGTGGCCGATATAATGCAGGTAGTAAGGCACGTTGTCGGTCAGTTTTTTCATGATCCGAAGTTCAACCAAACGATGAAAACGATCCTGGCTGAAAAACAGGGAACGCTTGGTGCTGGCCTCATGCGGCCGGAAAAGCGCGTTAAGTCCGTCCGAAGCTAATTTTTTTTCCCGATCGAAACCGAAACGCTCCAGGGCCCGGTACCAAAGAACGTTAGTGTAAAGAGTTCGTCCGTTGGCGGGCATATTATCGGCCCAATCGCTCGCTTCGCTCTGCTCTAAAAGACCGTCGGCGTTAGTATCCTGGTAAAAAAGCCAGGTCAGGGCTTTCTTGATACAGACGGACAGCCCCGATTTTAACGCCTTGTCTCCGGCGTGTCGATCGTAAAAATCGATAGCCACAAGCCACCACAGCGTTGAATCGATACTGCCGAGAAAATAAAAAAATTTTTTATCTTTAACCGGATCAACCGATGAGGGAATTTGTCCTGATTTCGTCTGGTACCGGGCCAGGGTCAGAAGATTCGTCCGGGCGATATCCAGCAGTTTTTTATCGCCGGAGGCGACCATACCCAAAGCGCAGATGCTCGCGTCCCGGCCGAAAATATTGGTGTAAAGATTGTGCTTGGCCTTATCCGTCGGCAACGCGGCCGCGGTACCGTACTTGTGCGAATTCCTTAATAATAATTCCACTGATTGGCCGTAGCACTTTTCAATTAGGCGATCTTCGAAAATTATCATAACTTAAAAAAATAATTCACTGCTACTCTTTATTATACCATAAAAAATGAAAAAATCGTGAATTTTCATCCACGATCCGTTCATCGTCTCTTATCCGGCTTATCCGATGATCTTATCGACTTTGCGCAGGTGCCTGACATCGATTTTGAAGTATTCCCAGGATTTCTGCAGCCTGTACCCCTTGCCCTCCATCCGGTGGAAATCAGAACCGCCGGTGGTGATAAGATTAAATTCGCGCGCGAGTCTCTGGATCAGCATGATAGAATCGTAAGAATGGTGCGGCGACATAAGTTCGATGCCGTCCATACCCTCGCTCTTAAGGCTTGCCAGAAAGTCGCGATCGATATGGCCGCCTTTGGCCGGATGGCACAAGATAAGCTGGCCGCCGATTTTTTTCCTTAAACCGGTAACCCGCTCGAAGTCGATCAGGCTGTTTTTCAATACTCCGATGTTCTTGTCCTGAAAATACCGGGCGATAATCTCGCCCTCACCGAGAAAATCTGTTTTTAACTCCCTTTTCATCCTGCTTAAATTTTTGTGGTCGGCGCAAAGAGCGTCAACGATATGGTTTATCGGCACGTAATGATTATGCTTATCGAGTACTTTATCAATATTTATCCTGAATCCGGGCATTTTAGAGAGCATGACCCGGGCGTAACGGCGCCTTCTTTCCTGGCTTTGGCGCAGCATATCGTGCAGTTCCGGATCGGTTTCGTCGAAATTGTACCACAATATGTTGAATCGGCGGCCGTGGAACTTGCAATAAAGCTCGAGCCCCTTAACCGGTTTTATGCCGTAACGACGGCAGGCATTGACGAATTCATGCACCCCTCCCACGGTATTGTGATCGGTCAAGGCGGCAACCTTAACGCCTTGGCGGCGCATGAATTCGGCTAACTGCGTAGGCGTAAAATAGCCATCGGAATAAGTGGAGTGGGTCTGGAGGTCAATTAACATAGATTTTTAATTTTAAACTGTTATCGAATGATGCGAGGGGGCGTTCTCTTGTGTTCCGGCCAGCCATGTTTTTACCTTATCGACGATCGCTTCCGCCCTTTCCGGCTCGGCTTTATCCTTGATCAGGAAAAAAGTAGCCGTGCGCATGGAGGTCCAACAATAATAAAGCTCTATTCTTTTCCGGATATCATCGTTTAATTTCCGGCGCGGAGAATTTTTAAAATATCTGTCCAAAAAAATATCCTTTATCCTGGCGGCGTAAGCCTGGTCTTCGATCTTCCGGCTGCTCATATATTCAAGCTGCTGGGTAAAGGCGCCGAGATCGCGCGCGAAGTCGCCCAGGCATAGATCGGTAAAATCGATAACCGCGATCTTCTTGCTGCCCATCTTGATGATATTTTCCGGATGCGCGTCGCCGTGTATGAGCCAGCGGCGATCGGTCGATTCGAAAAAATTTTTTTCGCGGCTATCGAATATCTCGTAAGCTTTGGTGAAAACGTCTTCGTATTGGGGGAAATTTTCCTTGACGCGCCAGAGGATATGGCGAATACCGGGATAGACGGTGGTGATCCGGCTGTTTTCCTCGTTAAAATTGCGCGCCTGGCCGGTCGGAAGGTTATGGAGCTTGACGAACCAAAGGGCGGTCTTGGAAACGATCGTCTCGATCTCGTTGAATTTTTTTTCTTTTATGTACTGGTAAAGATTTTTTCCTTCCACGCCGCGATAAAAGGTCCCGCGGAAATCATCGGAATAAAAAAGAGGATGAGGAATTGTCAGATAACCCCGTCCGAAGTCATGATCCCATAAAAACTCCAGACTTTCAAAAACGTTCTTTCTTGGTTCGCTCGAATGGGCAGAACAGATGATCGGCAGCTTTTTTCTTTTGCCGTCTTTAGTTAAAAAGGTTGTCTTAAATTCGACCACAACGTGGTAGGTGTTTTCCCAGATCAATTTTTTATAAGGCTGTATTTTTACCCTTTTTATGTCCAAAAAATCCGGATACATGGGCAGTACTTTTTCTTTTAACAATCCAATAACGTATTTTTCGTCAAAAAGGGGGAGAATTTTATTCATAATTTTGGATATCGGATATTATAAAAAATATTAAAATATTAACCAATAGAATATAATAACTCCCGCGAAACTACGTCTTCTTCCAATAATATATCCAGTGCCTTTCCCAGATCATTTTTTTGATGGCGATATAGAGTTTCTCCGCTTTTATTTTCGTTTCCCGGCTGTTTTCGTCTTCCAACGTGCGGATCGAACGTATTAATTCGTTGGTGCCCCGCTCGATCTCATCCGGACTCCAGGAAAGAGGACTTAAGAGTCGGAAATCCTTTGCGCTCGCCCACCAGAAGGTGCAGCTGGCCAGGCCGCGCGATAAGTGCCACCGGGCCCAATGATAATTTTTGTCATGCTTGAAGCTTTCAACCGTTTCATAGGCCATTAGGGCCAATCCCCAAAGCTTTTTATGGACCGTGTTGGTTTTTTCCTGCCAAAGATTGAAAGGCTCGCCTTTAGCCAGTTCTTTTTCGCTCGTCTCCCAGCTCTGGGGCGGAGGCGAAATTGTTTCCGCCTTCTGTCGGGACGCGATAAATTCGGAAAAGGTCTCTGTTCTTATGTCTTTGCGGCGTAAAAGCTTTTCGAAAGCGCCCGTCTGATCGATGTAGCGGAGCCCGTAAAGTTCGCCGTCGGTCGCCGTAGTTAAAATATCGGTTTCCCGGTCGCCGGCAAGAATTCGGTTAATCGTTTCCGGCACGTAGCTATTCGATAATTTACGATCCCTGACGATAATCTTAAGTCCGCTCGCTTTATCGAGATATACCCGGCTCGTATCAACCTTACCCAGGGAGCCGTTAACCGCCAATTCGTCCAGAACAAGCCATTTATAGCCCAGACGTTTGACCAGCTTAGCGACCTCGGGGCTATAAGCCATCTCGGGAAGGAAAAATCCCCGCGGCTTGAAATCAGAACCGAAGCTTTCTTTTAGTAGGTTTTCATTTTCCTTTACCTGTCTCTCCGCCTCTTGAAGCGGTATAAGCGGCATGATCGGATGGTAGCAGGCGGTGCCGGTTAGCTCGAGCTGGCCGCGCTTAATAAGCTTGCCGATCCTGACGACCAAGTCGCCATATCCCAGGTCTTTCCAGCGTATAAACAGCGAGCCGCTGATGTTAATGGTGAATTTAATCGATAGATTTTCCTCAAGGGCGCGGATGATCCTCTTATAGCTCATCTCGGTCGCCTCTTTAATTATATGGGCGTCCGTATTAACGGGCTGATAAAGGTGCAGAAAATTCAACCAGGTAAGTTTTGGGCTGTTTTTATGTGACATAGGCTATTCTAAATTTTAATCGGCAATGGAAATATTAATAATTATTTTTTGTTCTTTTTGCCGTTGTTGATCCTCATCGCTTTCTGATATAGCGCGATATATTTTTGAGCCGGGATTTTCCAGCTGTTGGACTCCTGCATTACCCTGACCATAAGATCGCGCCAGGCCTTCCTGTTCTTATAGTGTTCCAAGGCTCTGATAATCGCTCCAAACAAGGAGAAAGAGTCAAAATCGTTAAAGCTGAAGCCGGTTCCCTCGCCCGTGAAATTATCGAAATTCGTTACCGTATCGGTAAGGCCGCCCACTCTTCTTACCACCGGAATACAGCCGTAACGCATGGCGATTAGTTGATTTATCCCGCAAGGTTCATGATGGGAGGGAAGCAGGAATATGTCGGCGGCGGCATAGATCATGGTTTCCAGCTTTTGGTTATCGTTAAAAGGAAGCCATACTATTTTATTCTTATACTTATTGTGATATTTTTTGAGCGTCTGGATATACTGCTTGTCGCCGTCTCCCATGATAACGATCTCCAGGCCGAGCTCTAAAAGAGGTTCTAATATCTGGCAGACGAGCTCAAAACCTTTTTGGAAGGTAACCCGTGATGTAAGGCCGATTATCGGCATTTCCCGGTCGACGGTTAATTTAAGTTTCTTTTGCAGATATTCCTTATTAAGCTTCTTGCGCCTGACCGTCCGATAATCGTAATTTTTGAAAAGTCCCGGGTCATTATAGGGATTATAAGATTTATAATCGATGCCGTTAACTATTCCGAAAAGCCGGTCTTCCCGGTTCTTGAGTATCCGGTGCAGGTCCTGACCGAAATTCGGGGTCATGATCTCTTCGCGGTATTGTTCGCTTACCGTACTGATCGCGTCCGCCGAGAGAATCGCCCGTTTCGCGAAATTTATGTATTCGATATTCTTATCCTCCAGGTGCGGCAGGCGTGAGCGTCCGTAATCCTTTTTCTTGAGCGGCACCTCCCACCAGTTCATCCCCATTTGGAAAACCAGATTATGGATCGTAAAAATAGATTTGGCTTTTTCCAGGGTTTTGGAGTACTGGAATTTAGTCTTTAGATAATAAGGGACGAGCCCGGTCTGGCGGTCGTGGCAATGGACGATATGGGCTTTATATTTCAAAAGCGAAATAAGTTTCAGGGCGGCCACGTCAAAAACCATCCAGCGGGCGTTTTCATGGGTAGATCCGTAAAGGGATTTACGCCGGGAAAAATATTTTTTGTTCTCAATGAAATAGACGGGCAGGCCCGGCATCAGATATCCCCGCCAGTAGTTGACCGACACTACGTCTTTTGAATTTATATAAAGATCGACATTCTCGTAAACTAATTCCAGGTTATGAGCCGCCCTGTCGATTACCATGCCGTAGAGCGGAGTGATAACCAGTACGTCCTGCCCCAATCTTTTTAAAGACTTTGGCAAACTCCGGGAAACGTCGGCTAATCCGCCCGTTTTCGAGAAAGGGGAAACCTCGGAAGAGATAAAAACGATTTTTAATTTTTTAACCATAAGGCGTCGTTATTAATTCCGAATTATAGATTACGTGAAGTGTTGGCCGCGCAAATCGCTATGGCCAAAGCATCCGCCGCGTCATCCGGTTGGGGTAATTCCGGCAAATTAAGCAGAAGTTTTACCATCCTCTGCACCTGCAGCTTAGCGGCCTGTCCGTAAGTCGAGACGGCCTGCTTTACCTGAAGAGGAGTGAATTCCATGACCGGTAAATTGCTTTGTCTGGCGGTCAAAAGAATGACGCCGCGCGCCTGTCCGACCACAAGGGCGGTTTTTACGTTCTTGCAAAAATAAAGCTGTTCCACGGCCACCAGTGCCGGCGAATATTTTTCTATCAGCTCGCGTAATTCCCGATTGATGATATCCAGTCGATCCGGCAATGCCGTTTTGGCCGCTGTCTTGATGGTCCCGTAATCCAGGCACAAAAACCCGCCATTATCCTTCTTTATGACCCCGAAACCGGTATCAGCTATGCCGGGATCGATCCCTAAAATAACATTGGACATCGAATTGGCTTATGTTAATGCTTTAATCGCGATTAAATGCCTTAAACATTGGAAATGTTGTGATAATAATCCGAAACATCCTCGTTATCCTCAAGCTCATCGATGAAGTTTTCGATCTTCTCTTTGTCTTCCGGACCGACCGTGATTTCTTCCTTGGGTAAATATTCGGCTTCAGCGGAAGCGACGGCGATATGCTTTTCTTCGAAAAATTTATTTACCTTCTGCAGATCTTCCGGTCTGGTAACCACGGTAACGCCCTCTTCTTCCTTTCTTATGTCCTGGGCGCCGGCATCGATCAGCTCAAGCTCTAGTCCGCCCCAATCGAGATTTTTAGCCTTTGTCTCTTCGTTACCGACGCGAACGACGCCGGCGAGCTCGAAGCTCCACATTACCGCCCCCAAAGACCCTCCGTATTTAGTGAATAAATGGCGGATATTGCCGGCGCTGCGATTTTTATTATCGGTCAGGGATTTGACGATAAATTGCGATCCGGCCGGACCGAAACCCTCATAAATAAGCTCTTCTATCTGCGCGCCCCCCAATTCTCCGGTGCCGCGCTTAATCGCCCGTTCAATATTGTCTTTAGGCATATTGACCCCTTTGGCCTTCTCGATCGCCATACGCAAATTAAAATTGCTTTCGGGGTCGCCTCCCTTGCGGGCCGCGAGCGTAATAATATGCGCCACCCGGGTAAAGATCGCTCCCCGTTTGGCGTCAACGGCCTCTTTTCGCCTCTTAGTAGTCGCCCACTTGCTGTGTCCGGACATATATTTGTCTAAATTATGTTCTTAATAAAACAGACGACCTTAATGTTCTTATTTTTAAGTCGTCTTTTGTTACCTCTGCTTATTAGTTTAACACAAAATCAGACAAAAATCAATCTTTTTTACATAGTTTTCTCCGTCAACGTCTTGTCTGTTTTTAAATTGACAAAATATAAAAAGTAATGTAAAATATATTAGTAATTTTTATTATTCCGGAAACTAGGATAAACTAAAAACATGCCGGTGCTAGCTTACAATAAAAGAGCGAAATTCGATTATGAAATTACCGATACTTACGAAGCCGGCGTGGTTTTGCGAGGCCACGAAGTAAAATCGATAAAAACCGGGCACGTAAGCCTGAAGGGAGCATTCGTTACCGTAAAAAGCGCCGGCGAACAATTGCCCGTTCTTTATCTCACTAACGCGCACATTCCTTTATACAAAAAAGCGAGCACGGTCAAAAATCACGAGCCCGAGCGTCCGCGAAAATTGCTGCTGCACAAAAAAGAAATTGACCATCTGATCGGAAAAAGGCGCGAACAGGGTCTGACCCTCGTGCCCATAAAGTTGTACACTAAACACAATCTGGTCAAGCTTGAATTCGGGGTTGGCAGGGGAAAAAAGAAATATGACAAACGGGCTGACATAAAAAAACGCGAAATGGATCGTAAGATAAGGTCTTTGACAAAAGAAAGATAAAATTACTTTCGTAATTTGATAGGGGATGCAGGGCTTCGATAGTAAGTTTACCTGCTGGCATTCGGGGCGCGCATTCAGGTAACGCGTAAAATTTCCTGAAACCAATAAGTGCAAAAAATGTACTAGCTAAGACTCGGCTCGCTTTCAGCATGCCGGTCTTTGCTCCCGTCGCCGCCTAACGGCCGCGACCATCGGTCCGGGGACGCCTAATAACCGTCAACCGGTGTCATATTAATTAGGCTAGTCCCGGGAATCGTTTTCGCTCCCGGGATAAAACACAAGAAAACTAGTCCGCCGCGATTTTGTCCGGTTTTGACAAGGCGGGCGAATCCCTAAACCGGACTATCCTCCGTAAAATTGCCGTCAGATGCTTATTACACGCGGGTTCAACTCCCGCCATCTCCACAAAATAAAAACGGCCGCGACAGCGGTTGTTTTTATTTGAAGCGCGCGATGTATTTGATCCGTCAACTCCCGCTTGCCTCGCCGAAGCGAAGCGCAGGCGGGCCATCTCCACAAAATAAAAACGGCCGCGACAGCGGTTGTTTTTATTTGAACGATCCGCGTCATTCATTTTCTGCTACTGAGCCGTATTTAAGTCCATAACCGAATTCGAAAAGATGATTTTCTTTTTTCCCCTTTACGGCTTCCATCGATTTTGGCCATGCCAAAGGCAGCTTGCCTTTAAAGTCGTACTTGCCGTAAAGCACTTCCGTTACCCCGTCTCCCTCGGAACCGGGAAGCCAGGCCATGACCACGGCATCCATCCTATCGATCACGTCAGATATCATGAGCGGTCTTCCGGCCAAAATTAACAGAACCGTCTTTTTACTGTGCTTTTTAACGGATTCGATCATATTGCGGTCCGATTCGGACAGATCCAGGTTTTCAGTATCGCCAGCGCCTTCCGCGTAAGGTTTTTCTGAGATAACGGCGATGCCGATATCGGCCTTTCCGGGGATGGTAAAATTACCCTCCGCCTCATAGATAATATCATTGTCGGGCAGTTCCCTCTTGAGCCCCTCTAAAATACTCGTGCCGCCGGGTATTTTCCCTTCCCGGCCCTGCCACTCTATCGTCCAGCCTCCGCTTTGCAACCCTACGTCATCCCCGCCTCGTCCCGCGAGAATCACGCTTTTTTCTTTTGTTATTGGCAGAACGCTTTCATTCTTAAGTAATACCAAGGACTCCCTGACGGCTCTACGGGCCACGTTCCGATGTTCCGGATTTCCCAAAACGTCAGGATCGGGATGCTTCGTGATCGAAACATTGAATAAGCCGATCGATTTTTTCGCGCGCAATATCCTTTCCACCGCGTCATTAATCCTTGATTCGGGAATATCCCCGCTATTTACGGCTCGGACCACATTATCGATGAATTTTCCGTAATCTTCCGGAACCATGACCATGTCTATTCCCGCATTAATCGCCTCGACAGTATTGCGATAATCATCGTCTGAAATCTGGTCAATCGCTCCCCAATCCGAAACTAAAAAACCTTTAAAGTTCAAACGCTCTTTTAAAATATCGGTCAAAAGACGTTTATTGGCGCTTATTTTTACGCCTTGCCAGGAAGAGCGGGAAACCATGATGCTCATGGCCCCGCTTTTAACGGATTGTTCAAACGGCTCAAGACCTTCACCCAATAATACATCTTCGCTTAAAGTTATCGCCCCCTGGTCAAGGAGATAGTCTTTCGAGGAACCCCACTCCTCAAAACCTTCCCCTAAATAATGCTTGGGCGCGGCCAGAACGCCCGCTTCGTTCAAACCAAGAATATAGTGGCTTCCCAACTCGGAAACCAGCGCCTGATCATTGCCGAAAGATTCGTAGACCCGGCCCCACCGCATATCCCGAGGCAGAGATAATACCGGCGCATAATTCCAATTAGCCCCCGTTCCCAGCATCTCTTGCGCTGTAACGAAAGCAGTTGCCCTGACTAGTTCCGGATTTCGGGACGCTCCCAGCCCGATATTGTGAGGAAAGATCACGGCCCCCTCGACGTTATTATGACCATGCACCGCGTCGACTCCGTAAAAAAGCGGTATTCCGGTTCTCGACGCCAAAGCTTCCTTTTGAAAAGAATTGATCATCCGGCGCCAGGATTCAGGGGTATTCGGCACGGGGTAACCTCCGCCGCCGCTCAATATGCCTCCGATCCCCTTTTTTCCGATATCGTTATTGTCTTTTATCGCATATTCAGCCACGAGGGTCATCTGCCCCGCTTTTTCTTCCAAACTCATGGAAGAGAGGATATTTTCGATACTTTCTTCGTCCGATCCCCTGGAATGAGTCTCTGAAGGTTTTGATCTACCTAAACTTAGCCACGCAAAAAACAAAAACAAAATCAGGATAATAACCATTATTTCGACTTTCATAAAAAAAATACTGCTCTTCTATTTAGCTTAACTTATTTTATCCTTGATTATTTAAAGTTAAATTATAACTTGATTATAAAACCGTAAATCAGGCTTTTTTAAAAAATCCAAAAATGGTAAAATTAAACTGTAAACTTCAAACTATGAAACTTTTGAATCAAAAATTAATCTGGGGCTTATTCTTTATCTCTATCCCCTTCGCCCTTGCCGGCAACTTAAGCGGCCTTGGATTTGGTTCTACGGAAAACAAGCTGGCTTTATCGTGCGCTTTTATTTTGCCCTTTTTAGCCGTTTACGCGCACTCACTTTACTCTTTGGGCGCGGGCAGGAGCTTGTTCTTCCTGGGACTGTCTTTTTTTACCGGTCTGGCTTTCGAGGTGGTCGGCGTAAATTTCGGAACCGCCTTCGGCAGCTTTTACAGCTACGCCATGCCCGGTCCGGCCATCGCGGGGGTGCCGCTGGTCATTCCGCTCTTCTGGTTCGTTTTTATCTACACCGTCTATGGCTCGGTAAACGCTTTTATCCGGATAAAGGGCGGATCGCTCCCCGTCCGGACGGCCGGCGGCTTGGGATTCCTCTCCGTCCTCGTCCTCTTAGACGCTTTTCTGGTGACCGCGATCGACCTTGTCATGGAACCGGTAATGGTCGGCTGGGAAAAATGGACATGGACCGGGACCGGTCCGTATTTCGGCATCCCGACGGAAAATTTCTTCGGCTGGTTCCTGGTCGCCCTGATCGTTTCCGGAATTTTCCGCGCCTTCGAATATTTCAAGCCCGGAAACGAACCGGACAGGACGGACAGAGCGACCTATATTCCCCTCTTGGGCCTTCTTTCGATCTACGCGTCTTTCGCGCTTTACGCCTTCATGATCCCGATATTATCCCTGGGCCTGATCTCGGTTTTTGTTTATCTGCCGCTGATATTTTTTCTTTTGAACGCCGCCGGCAACTTTTTAAAAAAACAGGTTCCCGCGGCAATAAAAACGGATCGATAATTCATTTATTCCCAAAAACATGTTAAAATAAAATTATGGATTACCGCGAACTCGTGAATCTGGGTTTAAGCGAAAAAGAAGCTAAAGTATATTTAGCCGCTTTGGAATTGGGAAAATCGCCCGTATCCCCGATAGCCCAAAAAGCACAGGTAAACCGGGCCACGACCTATGTCATAATCGAGGGCCTTATGCAAAAAGGATTGATGACGGTTTCGGAAGAAGAAAAAATACAATGCTTCGCGGCCGAATCGCCGGACAAGCTCGGGCTTTTATTCCGCGAACGGGAGATGGCGATCTCGCGCCAGCGGGAGTATCTTGAGAAGCTTCTTCCTCAATTGCGTTCACTCGACAACACGAGCAAGGACAAACCGGTGGTCAAATACTATTCCGGCCGGAGCGGCGTTATCGCCATGGTTGAAAGCCTTCTGGACGATATTAAAGATACTACCGTCAATATGGCCTTTTCGGTGGACGCGGTCGAAAATTTCTTCACGCCGGAAGAAAGTTCGCGCTGGCGGAAAAAAAGGCTGCAAAAGAATATCACCACCAAGGTGATATATACCATGAAAAAAGGGAAACTGTCCGAAGTGGAAAAAAGCCGCGACCGGAAAGTCCCGTTGGAAAAATTCCCGATTAAAAGCGATATCGCGATATATGGCGACAAGGTCAGGATAGCTTCTTTGGGCGGGCGCCTTATGGGAATAGTGATCGAAGACAAAGAAATCGCCGATACTTTCCGGGCGATCCTTGACCTCGCCTGGGAGGGAGCGGAAAAATACCGGGAATAAGCCGATCTATTTCGCGTATTAAAAATCCCGCTTTTCGGCGGGATGTTTTTATTGAAAGAACTTGCTAAAAAATACGCGCTTGCCTGGAAGTCTCCGACGGAATTATCCTTAGGCTCACTTTATCGAAATTAGCCTGCGTTCTGCCGTTCAGCCTGATCTCTAAAGGCATGCCTTGATACAGGCTGAGTTCCGAAGCAGTGTAAACCGCGCGCGACAGCGAAAATTTTCCCGGCGTAATTTCCAGAGAAGATTCGGAGACGAGAATATTGCCGTCCGCGCATAATTCGATCGCATAGCTGCCGCAGGGATGATCAACTCTTTTGCCCACGTAAACCTGTAAAACATAAACAAATCCTGCGGTAACTTTTTCTTTTAAAACCTGCCTTATGGACCCGCCGTTTGTCCAGGCAACATTGTATCCGTCCGGAACCCCTCCCGGATAAATATATTTATCGGGCCGGAACGTCCCCGCGAGTCGCGGTCCGACTACTTTCCAGCCGGAAACGATATTATTGACCCAGGTTCCGCCCTGGCCCATTATCCAGTTCTGTCCGGGCTTATCCTCCTCAAAAGAAGGGTTATCGACGCGGGCTTCATAGATTCCCTCTTTAGTCATTATCTTTCGCTCGTCTGCCATTGATCGATCTCCTTAATATCGTAAATTGCCGCTCAGATTTTTTAAGAGCGTCTTATATATTTAAGATTATCGCTTAAAAATATTAAAAAGCGCTTAAATAATGCAAACGGCTTCCGGTTTTATATATAAAAAACGGCCCCGGATTTTTTCCGGGGCCTTGGTGTTATGAGGCTATTTTATCATTTTTTCCTCTACTAAATTTGAAGGTGCGATGCTATTGCGGGCGCTCTTTGCCTGCGGTCCTGGCCGACTGTCTTAGATTAATTTACCGATTCATCTTTTTATTCTCCTTTCTTTTCGGCTTTACGCGGCCGTCCCTTTCCCTTACTGGGGTCCCCCGGTTCGAAAACCGGGGGAAATACCCCTTCAGGGTTTGTTAGCGGCCCATAGTAAGCCTCCCGGTTTTTGTTGACGTTTAAAAAAAATTATTTATAGTTGACACGTAAATGAATCTTAGCGTATTTTTGTAGTTTTGTCAATAGGTGCTGACAAAATTTAAAATGTGCGTAATATGATGATTATTTATGGCTCTTTTTCAAGCATAAAAAAAGTTATAATTAGTAAACAAATAAAAAATAATATATTTTATTGATTTTAAAGTTGTATAAAATTAACAAAAATTAAAGTTAATTTTTATTTAAAATAGGCTAAAAAATTAATATTATTAGATATTTTGTCAAATGCTATTGACATAATTTTTGAACCATGCTAAGCTGGGCTTAGATCATTAAACAAACCGAAAACAACAACCGGGAGAAAAGCTAATGAAATTCACGAAAAAAGAATTAAAGCCGCTCGACGGTTGCCGGGGATGCGCCAAAAAATGCCAATGGAACGGGCCCGTCGCCCCCAAGGATTCGGCCCAAAATAAGGACGTTAAATTTTATCCCTGCCACTCGCGAAACCGCACCGGCCGGAAATAGTCAATTTTTTTACCACCCCAAAAAGGAGGATGAGATGGCTAAACCGAAAAAGGAAGGCAAGAAAAATCGCAAGATCGGACGCGCCGCCCGCAAACCGGCTCATACGAGCTATACCCGCGAACGCCGCTGGGAGGCGAACAAAGAACGCCGGATGGCTCGCCAGGCCAGGTTCGAGGCGAAAAAAGCGGCCGAAGGCGGATCCGCCGACCAAGCCGGTAAAATCCCGGACTAGTCCTTATCGATCAATTCGGGGAGCCTAATCGCTCCCCGGTTTTTTCAGGAACATTTCCAAGGAAACGAATCTGAAAGAACAATTTTAACCCACTACACAAGGAGGAATCATGGGAGTTTATGACTTTTTTAAAGGTCCTTGTCCCTACTGCGGCCGGGAGATAGGCGAGGATTCCGGCGACATCCAGATAGACTGGTTTATCGGGCCGGAGAAAGGGGAGTGCTTCCGTACTTTTCGGCCGGGGGATGAACTGCCGGTTCCGATGAGAGACGGCTCATATCCTTGCGGGATGTGGGAGTGGTGTTGCAACGACTTCGGCACATTATCGGCCGAGGTCAGCGGCAATAGGTTCATCGGGTTCAAACGGTCCTAGGGACCGAAAAAATCTTTCAAGGGGGAACCGCCGGTTCCCCGTTCTTTCGGGCGCGTTTCAAAGGACATGCCTCCGAAAGAACCTTGATAAAATGCCGGGCGGCGGGGAGGGGCCTAATGAATATGGTCGAATTAATCGCGAATAAGTCCGGATGCTATTACTGCCTGGAAATTTTTCAGCCGGACAAAATAAATAATTTTACCGATGGCGGCCAAACCGCTATTTGCCCTTATTGCGGAGTTGACAGCGTTATTGATTCCGAAGAAAACGAACTTTGTCTGCTTCTTCGCCTCATAACCATGAATGAAAAATACTTTTCCATGCCCGGTTTCACGATCAGCCCCGAACGCATTGTTAAAACGCTTATTCAGGTTAAAAACAGATACGATAAAAAAATCAGCCCGGTCTTTAAATAAAGACCGGTTTTTATATATTTAATTTTTTTTTAATATTTTACTTATAATATGATTAATCTAAGTTAATAATCAAACGATTTATGGAAATAATAATAACCTGGCTGGTCGCCACGCTCATAATACTGGTAGTGGCCTACATCCTCCCCGGCATAACCATATCCGGATTTTTCTCGGCTCTTATAACGGCCTTGATTCTCGGGGTCGTGAACGCTTTTATAAAGCCGGTTTTGCTTTTACTGACCTTGCCCGTAAATATCCTGACGCTGGGATTATTCACACTGGTCATAAACGCCCTGCTGGTCATGCTTGTGGCCGCGATCGTTCCCGGTTTCCAGGTAAAAAATTTCTGGTGGGCGCTAATATTTAGCGTGTGTTTGTGGGCGGCCAATTGGCTTATGTCCCGCGTATTTGCATAAAATCGCATGCCGACTGTAACGATAAAACGCGCCTATGAAGAACCGTCCGAAAAGGACGGTTTGCGGGTTTTGGTCGATCGGCTTTGGCCCCGCGGACTAAACAAAGAAAAAGCGGCCATAGACCTTTGGCTTAAAGACCTCGCCCCGAGCGAGGACCTGAGAAAGTGGTTCGAACACGATTCGCGCAAATGGGCCGAATTCAGAAAAAGATACGGGCAGGAACTTAAGAAGAACCTATCGTCTTTGGAGACGCTAAAAATAATTGTCCGGGAAAATCGCCGGGTCTCTCTGCTTTACGCGGCTAAAGACGAAAAGCGCAACAATGCCGCTGTTTTATTAAAATTTTTAAAATAGTAACCTGATAAATTCAAGTAATAAACCGTCTTTTGTTAAAGGCGGTTTTATTTGCCAATAGGGATGTATGTTGTTAAAATGAAAATAATATGGATAAATCGATCATCATCATCATCCTTATCGCCCTGGTCGGACCATTCCTGGGCTCAGCGCTCGGCATCTGCAGGCACTATAGGGAAAAACAGGTATACTATCTCCTTAGTTTCGCGGCCGGAGTAATGGCATTTATTTCGATATTCGAACTTCTGCCCAACAGCCTGGCCCATGGTTACGTTTTTCACTCTATCCTGGGATTATTTTGGGGCGGTTTCTTGATGCACATTTTAAATATCGTTTTACCGCATTTCCACCATCCGGACTGCGGCCAAAACAAGCTTAAACGCGCAACTTTATTCGTTTTTTTGGGGATCGCCATCCATAATTTTCCCGAGGGCGCGGCTATCGGTTTCGGGGCGTTCGCTGATTTAAAATTTTCCCTGGTCATCGCGCTGGCTATTGCGCTACACGACATTCCGGAGGCTATTTGCGTCGCCGCGCCGCTCTATTCCGTTACCGGAAAAAAATGGAAGTCTTTTTTTCTGGCGCTTTTGGCGGCCGTCCCTACTATTCTGGGATTTCTGTTGACTTATTATTTCCTGGGAGATATCTCTCTTAAGACCTTAAGCCTGATCATGGGTTTCACGGCCGGCGTTATGCTCTATATTTCTTTTTTCGAAATAATTCCCGTCGTACTTGAAAGCCGCCTGGGAAAAAAATATGCCGGGGCCTGCTTTGCGGCCGGCGCTTTATTGGTCTTCTTTTTGGAGAGGATCATGGGCCTGAATTAAGACCGTAACCATATGAAATACGCGATAACGATAATAATTCTCCTCTTTCTTTTCTGCCCGCATGTTTCCCGCGCTCAGGAAACACCTGAAAAAGACGAAATTTTCCAGGCACGGATAATCGCCGTAATCGCGGAGGAGGAAAAAACCACCGAAGACGGCAACAAGTTCGTCCAGCAGCATCTTAGGTTGACCGGCCTGGAGGGCAGGTACGACGGCAAAGAATTCGAATTTAACGGTATCGGCGATATCGATGTTTTGAGCAAGCACGTCTTCGCGTCGGGCGACAAGGTAACGGTCGCGGCCAGTTACGGAGAGGAGGGCGAGGTTAATTTTTATATAGTGGACTATGTCCGCTCGGATTCCCTTTGGCTCGCCGCCGCCCTTTTTTTAGCGGCTTTACTTGCGATTGGCCGATTCAAAGGGCTCCGATCGCTTATCGCCCTGACCGTAACCTTTTTGATCATATTAAAATACATGATCCCGCAGATACTTTCCGGCACCAACCCTCTTTTGGTAACGGCGGTCGGATCCGTCCTGATACTCTTCTCCATAATATATATTACCGAGGGTTTCTGTTCCCGGGCGAATATATCGGTTTTGAGCATTTTTTTAAGCCTGATCCTGACAGTCGTCCTGGCGAATATCTTCGTCGGATTGACGAAGCTTACGGGCGTAACAGGCGAAGACGTTCTTTTCCTGTCGGATATCGCGGGCACGTCCTTAAATCTGCGGGGTCTTCTTTTAGCCGGGATCATCATCGGCACTCTCGGCGTTCTGGATGATATCGTGATTTCCCAGGTAGCGACAGTGGAGCAGATCGCCGGGGCTAACCGGAATTTCACCAAAAAGGAATTGTTCGGTAAAGCTTACGACGTAGGCACTTCCCATATCGCCTCCATGACCAACACTCTTTTTCTCGCTTACGCCGGCGCCTCACTGCCCCTGCTTGTTCTCTTCGTGTCCGGCGCGAGCGCTTTTACCGGCTGGACGCAAGCCATAAACACGGAACTCATCGCCACGGAGATCGTCCGGACGCTCGCGGGAAGCATCGGCCTCATTTTAGCGGTCCCGATCTCAACCTACGCGGCTGTTCTCTGGTACGGTTCGCGCGAACAATCCCGCTCCTAAAAGATAAAATCGCCATTTTCGGTAAAAAGGCCGGAAAGAAAATATTATAAAAACTAATATTGCATTTTTCGCGACATTCTGATACTATAGTTTAAGATTGGCCCGGATGGTGAAATCCCGTAAAGCCGCTACGCGGCCACGGGGCAAGCTGGTATACCTGCCTGCCGGCAGGCA
>JAZDLN010000011.1:0-123081 GCA_043801965.1 Candidatus Falkowiibacteriota bacterium | reverse complement strand
CAATTAATCTAACCTCTTTATTGATAATGGGCAAAACCCATCTTAAACGCTCCTCTAAAGGAGATTCTGGCAATTTTGTACACATATTTGCTGATTTTCCCATAGTTTTGGAAAACCGCCAAATGTGTGTACACATTACCTAATTGCCTTGACCAGCCGTGTTTTACATGTTATATTATTTAAGTCGTTTTCACGGGTCAACATAAATAAAATAAGCTTAAAATTATAAATTACTATAAATTTCATAAAAAAAATAATTCTCAAAATAAGGGAAAAAACAGGACCATACTTTATTTTGGCGCTACTTTTTTATTGTACGCGTTTAAAGTTGTCGCCGTAATCTGGAATTTAACGGCGGCTTTTTTCATGATCGTCCTCAAGCCCGTGAATTATTTTTTTAAATTTTTTTTCTATAAATTTTTAGTTAAAGGTTACGGGATTTATTTGGCGCTCATTAAAAGAATGGGATGGAGAAACCCCGCGAACGAGCTATTATCTTTTGTTTTTAGTCAAAAACTGGTGCATATTTTTGTTTTTTTGATAGTTTTGTCCTTGGTTTTCGTTAACCTTAGTTCTAAGACCAGGGCCTATGATCTCAATACGGGAGCGCAAGATACTATTTTGGCTGATCTTATAAAAATGGATTTCAGCGTGGACGAAGCCGATGAACGGCTGGTAATCGAGACCTTTGATCAGGAAGCCGACATTTCTCCGGTACAGCAATCATATCTTGATAATTTAGGCTCCTTCCAGCCGCAACCGAAGGTCGTGGTAGACGGTGAATATGAAGACGATGACGGAGGAGAGATACCGACAATTCAGGACGGATCGGCCATAGTAAAGCCGGAGATCGCCTCAACGAAACTAACCAAGCGGGCGAGAAAGGAAAACGTGGATTATACCGTTAAACCCGGAGACACGATCAGTACCATCGCCGAAGAATTCGAAATAAGCGTCAGTACGATCCTTTGGGAAAACGATCTTAACGCCTATAGTATCATCAGACCGGGAGACAAGCTTGTGATCCTCCCTCAAAGCGGTCTTACGCATAAAGTTTTAAGCGGTGACAGTATCGGCAAAATAGCCCAAAAATATGAAGTGGAAGAAGAAATCGTTATAACCTCCAATAAATTAGCGGCGAACGCCAAGCTGACAGTCGGGGATAAATTATTCATCCCCGGCGGCAAGAAAGCCGCTTATGTGGCGAGCAAGCCTAAAACCTATACCGGATTTTCAGCGATTAAAGAGCTGGTAACCACCCCCAACGCCGCTCCGACCGCCGGCAATAAGATGAATTGGCCCACAGTGGGTCATCGCATTACCCAGTATTATACCTGGAAGCATTACGCGGTTGATATAGCCAATAAAACCGGCACGCCGATATACGCCGCCGATTCCGGCTCTGTTGAGGTGGCAGGTTGGGGAACCGGTTACGGTAATCAGATACTCATTGATCATGGGGGTGGAAAAAAGACCCGGTATGGACACATGTCGAAGTTTTACGTGAAAAAAGGCGATAAAGTAACGAAAGGCCAGGCTATCGGAGAAATGGGCTCGACCGGATGGTCCACCGGCCCGCATCTGCATTTCGAGGTAATCATTAACGGCGTTAAACAAAATCCCTTGAATTATATTAAGTAAGAATTAGGGCGCGTAATCATGGTTTCGGAATATCCGGCAATCCGATTACCCGTCCTTTCGTTATATGTTACATGTCATATTGGGCATGGTGATGATCGCGGTCGGCGCCCTGCTTGTCGCCAAGTCGGAATGGATGCTTAATAATTTCGGACGCATGGAATGGTTCGAAGCGCATATGGGCGGAGGCGGTTCCCGGATGGGGTATAAGCTTATAGGGTTAGCCGTAATCTTTTTGGGTATTCTGTTTTTTACCAATATGATCGGCGGATTTCTTACCTGGGTATTGTCACCGCTTTTCCGGTTTAACACTTTTTAAAGATTGACATTGTTGTTTGTCTGTGCTAATGTTTAAATGAGCAAATTTATCAAGATCTTTACAATTACGGGGGGGGGTACAATGGAAGAAAAAAGTAAGACCAGGACGGTAAGGCTTATCAATTTTCATTTTTTAAGCATTCGGGAGATTCTTTTTGTGGTACTGGTTTGTTTCACGCTTTCCGCCGGATTGGTGGCCATGTCGTGGAATAAGCTTTACGATTATGAAACCGACACCACCGTCGATGTCGGCAAAAGAATTTTCAGCGAAGAAGAAATGGAAATAATAAACCGGCATGGACGGATAATAGACGGTAAATACATCGATAATGATTATGAGACTAAGCGGTTCGGTTTCGCGCTGTTCGCGGGCGTTGTTTTTGCCTGGATATACGCTATCGCCGAATTCATACGGAAATGCAGGACAAAAGTTGAGATCAACAACCCGAATAAGGTTGAAAAGGGTGTCGCCACCCTTAAAAAATGGGCAGAATTTGAAAATTATCTTAAGCGCGTGCCTTTTTGGAAAAGGATTTTAATAAGATCGGGCTCCAGGACGCCGGTCTACTGGTTATATATTTTTATGATAATCCTTATTTTTGTTACTTTCGTGATTTTATGATCAAGCTTGGGGCTCGAAAATATCAAGCCCCTTTTTTTTACTTTTTTAATTTCGCACGGGTCTTAGATTACTTGACGGTCACGAGGCGTTGGCATCGCGTGCGGGATGTTTGCGGAATATTTTTTAAAATATATATGAGGGCCGTTAGCTCAGTTGGCTAGAGTACCTGGTTTGCATCCAGGGGGTCAAGGGTTCGAATCCCTTACGGTCCACCATGGGATTTTTTGTTTATATAATTACAATGTAGATAATGATAAATTTTATATTGGGCAAACCAATAATATAGAAATAAGAATAGAGGAACAAAACGCTAGAGAAAAAGGCAAGTATACATCTAAATACTCCGGACCATGGATAAAAATTTATGAGGAGAAATTTACACTTAGAAGCGATGCCATAAAAAGGGAAATATTTTTAAAAAAGCAAAAGAACAAAAATTTTTATACAAGATTGTGTGGTTTATAGCTCACCTGGTAGTGCCGAGGCTTCGGGATTGCACGCAGGAGGTAGCGGGTTCAAGTCCTGTCTGGTCCACATTTTTAGCAATCAAACATAAATCCGGGAGGGATAACAATGAAAAGAAAAAAATTAACGGCTTTTCCGGTCGAATTTTTGCACTTTGATACTTATATACGGACGATCAGAAACAGCGTTGGCACGATGATGTTCCGTAACGCGTATCTCTTAAAAAAGCAGAGACAAAAGAACGCGATAGTCGACGCGACCGAAGACGGCAATATCGCCTGCGCCTTTTACCTGTCCTCCGTTCTTTTATTGTTCGGCATAATCAAAGAGAAACATTTGACGGTCAAAAGTACGGTGGCCGACATGGAGAAATCCGGCTGGATAAAGATCAAGCGCCCCCGTGTCGGTAGCGTAATCGTTTGGGAGCCAAAACTCCAAACGAGCGGCCGCGTAACCCGGCACATAGGATTCTATATCGGCAAAGGAACGGCCATTAGCCACCGGGACGATACCCGTACGCCCCGGGAACATCAATGGCTTTATAAAGACGAGGGCGAGACCAGAAAAGTCGAAGCGATTTATTGGCACCCCTATTGGGATCTGTGTTTGGGAAAAATGTAATCAGAAAAAAGGAGATAGAGATGCCATTATCAGAACCGCATCCGGAAAATTGCACCTGCGGAGAGTGCCTGCCACGGCCGTCTTATTGGAACGGCGGCAGCCGTGAGACATATGACGATGAGCTTCTTCGCAGAATCGGGGCAGACCGAAAGAACTTACCTTATGACGGAGACGCCGCTTGCGAAAACGACCCTTAAAACAAGGATAAAACCGGACTTATACGCCGGTTTTTTTAATTGATTTATTGGGATAAATAAGGTAATATTATAATTAAGAATATGCCCAAAACAAAGGAAAAATTCATGATCATCGACGGGAATGCCATCATCCACCGGAGTTTTCATGCTTTGCCGCCGACTATGGCCACTAAAACCGGAGAGATGGTCAATGCCGTATACGGATTCGCGACCGTGCTTATAAAAGCCATACGGGAAATCCGTCCCGATTATATCGCTCTGACCCTGGATAAAAAAGGACCAACCTTCCGGCATGAAAAATATAAAGAGTACAAGGCCGGCCGGGTCAAAGCGCCGGACGAACTTTATATGCAGATTCCGCGCGTCAAAGAACTTGCCAAAGCCTTTAACATCCCGATTTTCGAGCAGACGGGTTTCGAGGCGGACGATCTCATAGGGACGCTCGCGGCAAAAACCGATAAATCGATTGAAAATATCATCGTTACCGGCGACATGGACGAACTGCAGCTTATAAACGACCGCACTAAGGTTTATAAACTCGGCCGCGGACTGCAGGACGCGAGTCTCTTCGACGCGGCCATGACAAAATCTCGTTACGGCTTCAGTCCGGAACAAGTAGTGGACTATAAGTCTCTGGCCGGAGACGCGAGCGACAATATCCCGGGCGTTAAGGGCATCGGCGACAAAACCGCTCTGGGATTGCTTGATAATTTCGGCAGCCTTGATAACGTCTATAAAAACATAAACTCAGACAAAATCAAGGACCGGATCAGGGGTCTTTTATTGGAACACAAAACAGAGGCTTATTTATCTTATGAATTAGCCACTATCAAGCGCGATGTTAAAATTGATTTTTCCCCGGAGAAGCTCAGGTTCGGCGGCTACGACAAGAACGATATTATAAAACTTTTATCCGAGCTGGAGTTTAAATCCCTTCTGCCCCGAATCCATGATCTTTTTTCTAAAGAAGAAGAAAAAACGCCGGAACAAAAACAGGAAAGCGCGGCCGATAAATTTGAACGCAATACCAGACTTTTTAAATACACGCTGGTTGATGATGACAAAAAATTCAACGTCTTTCTGGCTAAATTGAAAAAACAGGCCGGCTTCGCTTTTGACACGGAAACCTCCGGCCTTGATCCGATAAGCGCCGATCTTCTCGGGGTAAGCTTCAGCTGGAAAGAGGGAGAAGCATATTATATTAACGTCAAACGTCAAACGTCAAACGTTAAAGGCGGCAGCGAAGTCAACCTCTTCACATATCAAAACAAAGAATCGTCATCTGAAGTTCGGGGCGAAAAATTTATCCACCCCTGGCTTTCGAAGCTTAAACCCATCCTGGAAAATCCGCAGATAAAGAAATTTGCCCACAACGGCAAGTTTGATATCCGGGTAATGCGGGCCAATGGCGTTGAGGCGGCGGGCTTTCAGTTTGATACCATGATCGCCTCCTATCTTTTAAATCCCGGCTCGCGCCAACACAACCTGGACACCGTCACTTTTACGGAATTAAAATACGAGAAAATAAGCAAAGACGATCTTTTGGGGAGTGGGCGCGACCGGATCGGTTTTTCCGAGGTGGAAATGGAAAAATTATCGCTTTATTCCTGCGAAGATGCCGATTTTACCAACCGGCTGGTAAGAAAACTAAAAAATCAGCTTAAGGAACAAAAACTGGAAAAACTGTTTAACGAAATAGAAATGCCTCTGGTGCCGGTTTTGGCGACAATGGAAGACAACGGCTGCCTTTTGGATAAAAAATTTTTGGCGGACATGAGCCGGGCAATAGCCAAGAAAATCCTAGCTTTGGAAAACATGATACATAAGGTAGCGGGCACGAAATTCAACATAAAATCCACGCAACAGCTTAAAGAGGTATTATTCGAAAAACTGGAAATACCGGCCCTTGGTCTTAAACGAAACAAGACCGGTCTTTCAACCGCCGCCGACGAACTTGATAAACTTAAAGACCAGCACCCGATCGTCCCCTTGATCCAGGAATACCGGGAATTGACAAAGTTGGCCTCGACCTATATCGACGCTTTGCCCGAACTCATCAACAAAAAGACCGGCCTTCTGCATACGAGCTATAACCAGACGATAACAGCTACCGGGCGTCTTTCCTCGTCGGATCCTAATCTCCAGAATATTCCGGTCCGGACAGATCTCGGGCGGGAAATCCGCAAGGCTTTTATCGCTTCTCCCGGATACCTTCTTTTGGGATTGGATTACTCCCAGATAGAGCTTCGGCTCGCGGCTTCTATGTCGGGAGACAAAAAGATGATCGCGGCTTTTAAAAACGGAGCGGATATCCACACGGCCACGGCCGCCGAGATCAATCAAATAAATCCCGAAGCAGTCGACCTGGCCCTCAGACGGGAAGCTAAGGCCATAAATTTCGGAATACTTTACGGCCAGGGACCGCACGGTCTCTCGCGGGCGGCGGATATCCCGTATGCCCGCGCCCGGGAATTTATCGAACAGTACTTCGCCGTTTATACGGGTGTAAAAGAATTTATTGACCGTTCTGTCGCCGAGGCGCGCGAGCGAGGCTACGCGGAAACCATTTTCGGCCGCCGCCGGCTTTTGCCGGAAATTAATTCAACGGTCGCTATGGTTCGCGCCGGCGCCGAGCGGATGGCGATTAATACGCCCTTGCAGGGCACGGCCGCCGATATGATCAAAGTAGCGATGATAAAGGCTCAGGATTTGATAGAAAAAGAATACGCCGAAAAAGACGAGGCGCGCATGATCATGACCGTGCACGACGAGTTGGTGTTTGAGGTTAAAAAAGACCGGGTAGCCGAATTTGCCCAAGCTATAAAAACAATTATGGAGAATGTGATAAAATTAAAAGTGCCGGTCGTAGCTGACGCGAAAATCGGGGAGAACTGGGGAGAGATGACGGATCTGTGATTTTAGACCTCGCCCCGCCGACGGGCGGGGTAAAATTGTCGGTTTTTTAATAATTTTTTATATGCCAATACTCAAACAGAAAATCAACGCCATTTTAGAAAACAAAAAAGTCGCTATTCTCGGGCTGGGTCTGGAAAATTTCGCGTTGGTAAAATTTTTGATCAAGGAAAAGATCGCCTGTGAATTGACGATTTGCGATTCGCGCGAAGAGAAAAAACTTGGAGAACGATATCGGGAAATCAGCGTCCTCGCCGGAAAGAGATCTAAAACATCAGTTAAATGGCACCTGGGCCGTAATTACGACCGAGGTCTCGGACAATACGATCTTGTCATGCGCTCCCCCGGTTATCCTATTTGGAGCCCAGCGCTCTCCGAGATCGTATCTGGACGGATAATCTCTTCCCGGCGCGGCAGCCTTAAGCTAAAAGAAAAAAGCCGGACGCTTCTTACGAGTCCCATGCAGTTGTTTTTCGAACTTTGTCCGACCAGGAATACGATCGGCGTAACCGGTACTAAGGGCAAAGGCACGACCGCGAGCCTTATTTATCATATTTTTAAAACCGGCAAAAAACGCGTCTGGCTTTTAGGTAATATCGGCGTAGCGCCTTTCGAGTTTTTTTCCAAGATCAGGAAGAACGATTGGGTCGTTATTGAATTATCAAGTTTTCAGCTCGAAAGCCTTGTCGTAAGTCCGCGCATAGCGGTCATTACGAACTTTTATCCGGACCATCTTTCCCCGGCGGATCCGAACAATCCGAATTACCACAAAACCCTCAAGGATTATTGGCGCGCCAAGATGAATATCATGGGATGGCAAAAGATCAATAGCGTGGCGATCATCAATAAAAAATTGAAAGACCGGGAACTCCATTACGGTTACGGAAAAAAAATATTTTTTACGGCCTCTAACCTGGAAAGCAACCTTCCGGGCGATCACAATAAGGAAAATATCGGAGCGGCCGTAATAGCGGTCCGATACGGAAAGATCAGTAAAGAGGTCATAGTCCGAGCCGTAAAATCTTTTGCCGGTTTGCCGCACCGTTTGGAAAAAATCAGGATCGTTGATGGCGTTTGCTATTATAACGACAGTTTTGCCACCGCTCCGGCGGCGGCCATGACCGCGATAAACTCCCTTTCCTTTCCGATAGTACTGATCGCCGGCGGAGCCGACAAAGGCGCAGATTTTGCGGAATTAAGCCAGCTTATCAAGGCTCGCGTGAAATTTACGGTTCTTCTTGAGGGAAGGGGCACGCCCAAAATAAAGAGCGCCCTTTTATCCGCCGGTTATCCGATCGGCAAAATTGAAATCGCGGACAGCATGCGTTCCGCGGTGAATTTATCCAGGGCAGTAGCTTCGCCGGGCGATATAGTCCTCTTGTCCCCGGCTTGTGCCAGCTTCGGGATGTTTAATGATTATAAAGACAGAGGAGAGCAATTCCGGGATGCTGTTAAAAAAATCGGTAAAAACGGATAGGGCTACCCTTATTTCAGTATTAATCGAAAATAAATAAAAATATACCAGATACTTAAATATGATTATATTCTTATACGGCTCCAATACTTATAAAAGCCGGCAAAAATTGAACGAATTAAAAGATAAATTCCGTCGGGAAGTTGATCCCGAAGGAAGAAGCCTTTCCGTGATCGACGGAGAAAAAGCCACGGTCGACAAGATAAACGAAGGAGTCAAAGCCTCTTCACTTTTTACCCGCAAGACCATGGTGATCGTGGAAAATATCTTTTCCAACAAAAGCCAGGTGATCCTGGACGGAATCCATGAATATCTGAAAAAACAATTTACGCTCGCGAAAAAGATAAAAGAGGCGGTCGTGAAAGATGATGCCGGTAATATTATCATTTTTTGGGACAATACGACCGGCGAAAAACTAGGCAAGAATAAATTGTTCCTGCTTTTATCGAAAGAACGGTTCGCGCAGAATTTCAAGCCTCTTTCCAACACGGAGACGGCCGGTTGGCTCAAGGCGGAAGTAGAGGCGCGCGGCGGTAAAATTAAGCCGCAAGCGGTCACGTATCTGGTTTCCCTGTTCGGCAACGACCAGAGACAGCTTAAAAACGAGATTGACAAACTTGTCAATTATAAACGGGGCCAAAATCGCGAACTTCTGCCCGGATCCGGCGACGTTATGATCGATATAAAAGAGATAGAGGATCTGTGCCGTGGGCAGAGCGATGAGAATATATTCGCGTTAACGGACGCGATCAGTCGTAAGAATAAGAGCCTGGCTCTAAAGCTTTTTGAGCAGGAGATCGAGGCCGGGGTTACGGAAACCTACCTTCTTCACATGATCATCCGCCAGTTCCGGATCCTTCTGCAGATCAAAGAATCACTGGATCAGGGAAATTCCTCAAGAAAGATAATAAGCGATTTAAAACTCCACCCCTTTGTCGTCCAAAAAGGCATTACCCAGGCGGGAGCCTTTACCTTGGCGGCTCTTAAGAATATTTTTCATCGTTTAGTTGATATCGATCGGCAGATAAAAACCGGCCAGGGAGATTTCAGGGCGAATATAGATTTACTGATCGCCAAAATTTAATTTAAAATAAAATTATGTCTCTAAAATTATTCGGCTGGCCCAAAGGAACGGAGGAAAAAAACTTGCCAAGCGGCAAAAAAGAAATTATCCTTACCCAGGCCACCAACATGAAAGAGTTCGAGCGCAGCTCGAAATCAGGCAACGGTAAAAATTCAAGCAAAATCGGAGATAAGAATTATTCTGATTGGGACGATAGTTCTCCAAAAATTGAACCGATGCGTAGCCGTTCTTATGACGACACGAGCGAAGAAAGCCATTCGCCCTCGACGCGTCAGGAGAGATTAAAAAGAGAAAGGAGAGAAGAAGGGCGGATAAAAGCGATTTAACGCATCTGGATGAATTTTAACGCGTAGAGACGCCCCGGCGGGGCGTCTCTACGGTGAATATTTTCGCACAAAAATAAACCGGAGATTTTTCTCCGGTTTATTGATTATGACGTATTATAGCCGTTTGATATAAAATTTTCTCTCAAACAAAAATCCCGGTCAATAACCGGGATTTTTAGTTTTATATTGAGTTTAAGCTTTTTGCGTTTTGTTGAGCTTTTTATGCAGTCTGGATTTCCGGCGGTCGCGGGTATTCTTTTTTATGAGACCCTTTTGCGTCGCTTTGTCGAGCGCTTTTAAGGTTTTTTTGACGAGTTCTTCCGCCTCTTTGCCCTTAGCCTCGATCGCCTGACGGCTTTTTTTGATCAAAGTTTTAAGGTTATCGAGAGCTTTCTGGTTCTTCGCTTCCCGTTTTTTACCTTTGCGCAATTCTTTTTTGGCCGATAATTTATTTGGCATACTGTTGTTTACTTTAGCTTTTAATTACTAGATATTTTAGATTGGTAATGGCGTGAGAGTCATTGGAATCATCCTAACATAAAATATAAAGAAAATCAAGAGGCGGTTGTTTTTGTGCCCATTTTATATAAGAATACCGTGGAAACCGCGATTATAGCAAGACTCGCTATTTGCGGCCAGCGTAAGCCTAAAAGTTCCGGCGTACGGTCGATACGGATGAATTCGAGGGAAAAACGGAGAATGGAATATGGTACCAGATAAAAAACCAGAAGCAGCAGATAGGAATGGTCGTTGAACTTTTTATTTTTTATGATAAAAGCATGGCCGGCCATCAGGATCAGGAAGATAAAAAAATTACCGATCGATTCATAGAGAAAAGTCGGATGAAAGTATTCGTATTTAAAGTATTCGGCGATCCGGTTGGTCGGTTCGATCGGTATTCCCCAGGGAAGAGCGGTGGGCAGTCCGTAAATTTCCTGATTAAAATAATTGCCCCAGCGTCCGATCGCCTGGGCGAGCGCCAACCCCGGCACGAACACGGCGGCCATCCGCCAGGGGTTTATTTCATATCTTTTGGCCAATAAATAAATGACGGCAACGCCGGCGATGATCCCTCCGTGGATAGCCAATCCCCCTTGCCAAAGCTTAAAAACATTAAGGGGGTTTTTAGAATAATAGGAAAATTCCAAGAATATATGGTAAAGTCGCGCGCCCGCTATGCCGCCGACAATCAGGTAAAAGATCGTATCGATAACGGTGTCTTTGCGGATGGCGTGTTTTTCCGCCAATTTAAAAGTAACGACCGTCGCCGCCAGGATTCCGCTCACAATAAAAAGCCCATACCAGTGGACCGCGAAAGGACCGATGGAAATAAGAATTGGATCAGGGGTAAAGGTGTGTAGAAAATTGAACATGAAACGTGTGGAGTATTAATTAAAAAGCATTAAATAGTCGGTCCGGGCCGCTACAGCCTGATATTGCACCAGCCCAGCGCGCAAATCATCAGCCAATAAGAAAGCGAAGTGGCGCCGATCGACAGGATCAGGGACAAGAAAAAGTTGATTTTTAATTTAAGCAGGATTGGAAAGATAGCGAATAAAACCAGCGAGGGAATGACCAGCCAAAAGATCGAATACGACAGCCTGGAAATCTTCATTATATCTTTGGTTTCGGCATATATCCAGACGAACGACAACACTGAAACGAGCGGAACCGAAGCAAGTACCGCCCCCCAGAACGTGAAACGTTTTGATATTTCTGAAATTATCCAGATAAGCAAGGCGGAAATAATAATTTTTATGATTTGAAAAGTCATGAGTATAATGCGAATATACGAATTATGCGAATTCTACAAACATGCGAATATTTTTATGCGAATCTACGACCTTCGATTCCGCAAACATATGAGTTCACGGATTAACGCGGGTTCGCATGTTCGCGGTTTCGAATATGATTCGTAGGTTCGCATCATGTTAAACCGTTTTTTCCAGCAGCCACATGATCATGGCCTTTTGCATGTGCAGCCGGTTTTCCGCCTGGTCGAAAATTATTGAATTCGGATGATCGACGGCGTCGCGGCTTATTTCGTAGCCGATATGACAAGGCATGCAGTGCATGATCTTCGCCTTGGGTGCGTAAATATTGACCAGGTCGGCGCTTAGCTGGTAAGGCATGAATTTTTCTTTGCGCTTTTCGTATTCTTCCCGGTATTCGTCTTTGACTCGGCCGTTTTCAAAGAATTCCATGTTCATCCAGGTATCGGTATGGATATAATCCGCGCCTTTTAAGGCCTCGGCCAGATTAAGCGTGCGTCGGATCAGGCCGGTCGCTTCGGCCTGGGCGCGTAGGGCGGGGTCGATGCTGGCGGAGTCCGCTTCGGGGGCCACGATCGCGACTTCAATTCCGATTTTGGCGGCCGCGAGCATTAAAGTGTTGGACACGTTATTTTCTATTCCGAGCCAGACGATTTTTTTTACCTTTTCGATTCCGCCTGAATGTTCGGCCATAGTAAGAAGGTCCGACAAAGCCTGCGCCGGATGGTATTTTTCACTGCAAGCGTCTATTACCGGGATCTGATTCATCGAAGCCGCTTTTTTCACGTTGGCCGAATCTTTGGCGCGGTACATAAGCACGGCCCCGAAGCGCATTACCGCCCTAATCTCGTCACTGAAGTCAGTCAAGGAAAACTGGCTCGTGCGGGCGTCCAAAAAGATCGCGTGCCCGCCAAGTTCGGTCATGCCGGCCTCAAAGGAGAGACGGGTCCGGGTCGAAGTTTTCTCGAAAAGCATGATAAGCGTTTTATCGCGAAGATAGGGCGTGCTTTCGCCGGCATTTCGTTTTTCCTTGATTTTTTGGGCCATATCGAGCATTGTCAGAATATCTTCCCTGGTTTGCCTTTTTAAAGATATGAGGTGGCGCATATTTTTTATAAAAATTATTTATTATATTTTTATTTTCCTACATTTTCTCACTAAAGTCAAATAAAAAACCAGAAAAAATCATTTCCTGGTTTATTGGTTTTGTTTTAATCCCGAAGCTTCGGGAAGAGCATTGTTGACCGCAGTAGCGAGACAAGAATATATATTTTAAGTTTCGTCGACTTACTCCGGGGGAGTTCATTTAAGTTCGTTGGGGAAAGATTCTTCGGCCCGGCGCTCGTAATGCGACAGCGGATAATCAGGGGCGGAGCGATAATAGGCCTCTACGGCTTCCCGTAGGGTAAAAAATCTCCGGACATATTTAGCATACCAGACTTCTGCCGGAAAAGCCTGGTTGGCTGAATACAGAATATGAACGGTTTTTCCGTCCGGAGATTCATCAGTGATTTTGCCGAATCCCCAGGGGTAAAACACGCCGTACAGGCACCACGGTTTTTCGATCGGCGGTTTTGCCTGTTTTGGGTCTTTGTCCATTTTTCCCTCCTGCTTCCCGCTAATTTTTCAATGACATTTTTTGTAATATAGATAAAATGTTGTTTAATGATATTAACATAGAAAATTTAAAAAGGTCAAATAATGACAACCGGGGCTCTTGATTTTCCGCTTAAATTGCCCTACAATAAGAACATGACCAAAACAAACAAAAAACCAACTATTTTTTCCGGAATCAAGCCCTCCGGCAATGTTCATATCGGCAATTATCTGGGAGCGATAACGCAGTGGGCCAAGATGCAGGATGATCATAATTGCATTTTTTGCGTGGTTGACTATCACGCCATAACGGTTAAGCAGGACCCGAAAATGCTCAAGAAAAGGATTTTTGAAATCGTTAAGGTTTATCTGGCCTCGGGAATAGACCCCAAAAAATCCATTATTTTCCAACAGTCTGATATCAGCGCCCACACGGAAATGGCCTGGATAATGAACTGCGTTGCGAGGATGTCCGATCTTAAAAAGATGACCCAGTTCAAGGATAAAGCGGGCGAAAACCAGGAAAATGTCAGTGTCGGGCTGTTTGACTATCCGGCCCTGATGGCGGCGGATATCCTTCTTTACAATACGGAGATTGTTCCGGTTGGCGACGATCAGGTCCAGCACGTGGAATTGACCCGCGACCTGGCTAAGCGCTTCAACAGCCAATTCGGCGAAACGTTCCGGGTGCCGGAAGCGAGGATAAATAAAGAGAGCGCCCGCATCATGAGCCTTGATGATCCTGCCAGGAAGATGGGAAAAAGCGAATCGAGCGAATACAACCGCATCGAACTTCTTGACGAACCGGCGAAAGCGGCCAAAAAGATCATGCGGGCCGTAACCGATACGGGAAAAGATATTCTTTATGACAAGCTTAACAAGCCGGGGATAACCAATCTTATGTCCATGTATTCGATTCTGGCCGAAATGCCGATCAGGGATATTGAGAAAAAATATAAGCGCAAAGGGTACGGCGATTTCAAGAAAGACCTCGCTGATATCGTAAAAAAATTCCTGGCTGATTTCCAGAAAAAATATAACGCGATCAGCGATAAAGACGTTTTTTTTATCTTAAGCGGGGGCGCGGAGCGGGCCCGGCCGATAGCCGAGGAAACCCTTAAGCGGGTCAAGGAAAAACTGGGCATCAATTAAAATTATGGACATTAAAGATCTTATAAGTAACGCGCGCAGCCTGACCGACTATGAACTGGAGCGACGGTTGACGTCGTTCGTCCTGGGTAACGGCAATTACAAAAATCTTGATAAAAATAACCAGAAACTCGTTTTAGGGCTTTTAAAAAAATTCCGTACTTATCTTAAGCGCGGCTACTCGATAAACTCCGAACTTATCCGCCGGGAGATGTATCCTCTTCGCCGCGACCGGATAAAGCTTGGGCTGGACGATCCGGACCTGGACGATATCGAGAACATATTGAGTTCGTTTTGCGGTTGATTTAAAATTCGATTTTTTTAAACAAAAAACATAGCTGATATGGCTATGTTTTTTATATGGACAAGGTAATGCAATTAACCTAAACTCTCCGTGTTTACCCCGAAATTCCAGTCTACTTCGGCGTAGCCGTGCAGGAGTTTATTGATATATACTTTCAGGCTGTCGTATTTATTGCGGTCCTCGGCCTCGAATTTTACCGTTAAGTAAGGACCGTTCTGCGAATAGCGGATGATAAACATCGAGTCCGGCATGTCCAGCCTGACGCCGTCGCCCGCCCTTTCGTCCGCGATCACTTCCGCGTCCGGATAGTCTGTTTTTAATTTTTCTGCGATTTTATCCATTAAGGCGACCTTCGCTTCGTCACCGCAGCCGACTTTGATCTCCGGACTCGAAATATAATGCGGCAGGTTGCCCACCGCTTCCGAAAGCGACTGGTTTGTCCGGGCCAGGTAATGCAAAAGCCTCAGGGTCGAATAGAGACCGTCGTCGTGGTTATAAAAATCAGCGGAGAAGAAGAAATGTCCCGATAATTCACCGATGAAGGCGGCCTTTACCTCCTGGTTCTTCTTCTTGAGGAAAGAGTGCCCGGTCCGCCACATGAACGGCTCGCCGCCGTATTTAAGTATCGTTTCCGGTACCGCTTTCGAGCAGAGCGTGTTAAACATGATCTTGGCGCCCGGATGCCCGTAAAGGACGTCGATCGCGAAGAGCGCCACCAGGACGTCATTCCAGATAATACCGCCCCGGTCATCGACGATCCCGATCCGGTCTCCGTCCGCGTCGTAAGAAAAACCGATATCAGCTCCCGTTTCCAGTACTTTAGCGCGAAGCCTCTCCGCCACGGCCATCTCGGTCGGATCCGGCGTTCCCAAAGGAAAGCCTGGATCTATCCGGCAATTACTCTCGATTACCTCGCACCCGGCTTTTCTTAAAAGATCGGGCGCGATCGCGCCGGCCGTGGAGCAGCTGGGATCGATCACGACTTTGAATTTTCCGGTTACCGGCAAACGCTTGAGGATATCCTCGAAATAGGCCGGACGGACATCGCGTTCTTCGATTTTGCCGGGAGTATCGGCCCGGTCGTAATCTTCTTCTAAAACCATGCGTTTAAGTTCGTTCATGCCGTCCGACACGAGAGTTTCCGAATAATCAATGGCGAATTTAAAACCGTTATATTCCGCCGGATTGTGCGAAGCGGTCACGAAAGCCCCACCCCTTCTCTTTAAATAATATTGCGCCCAATAGAAAGTACCGACCAGATTCATGCCGATATTGACGGTATCAATGCCGGCGTAAGCGTAGCCGCGTATCAGGGCGTCCGCGTATTCTTTACTGGTCGCGCGGCAATCATAACCTACCACCGCCTCGGTGATCCCGCGGCGTTTCATGTAGGTTCCGTGGGCGCGTCCGATATGCTCGACTATTTCCGCGTTAAGATCTTTGCCGACCACGCCCCTTAAGTCGTAGCCGCGAAAAATATTAGGGTTGATTTTCATAAATTCAAGTTAATATTATCTATTATTCATTTTAACAAAAAATTTCCATAATGCAAATAAAAACAGCGGCCAGCCGGCCGCTGTTATGGAAATATATTTAAGCCTTTTTATGATAGAGCCATAGGCTTCCGAATCCCCACCAGACTGCCGCCAGGGAAATAAGCCAACCCGCCAGTGGCAGGGAAAAGGCCAAATAGCCCAAAACTATGCCCAGAACCATGGCCCAGATCAAAGATTCTTTTTCCTGCTCCCGGATTTTTTTCATAATAACCCGTCCAATGGCGATACTCGATACTATCTTGCTCAAATACAATACGATCAGCCATAAAACCAGCAGTATAAGCGCCAAGGGTATGCCGATAAGAGTCAGGACAAGGATAAGACAAATGATCGGTGTTAATAAAGAGATTATAATTCCCCATCCGACCGCCGTACCGGCCTCGTTAAGCATCAGGTCGGTTAAGATTATTATTTGTTTGCGCCCGATACTTATAAGAACCAAGCCGACCACCAGCGCCGCGAAGAGAAAAACGATCCTGCTCCAGATCGCGGCCACGGCCAGGTCTTTTTTGTCGGTTATATTTTTCGGCAAACTATATCCGGTTTCGCCGCTGATTCGGGCGTTATCCGAAATATCCCCCTTAATGCCGGCCGTATAAAAAAGATTGCCGCCGATTTCCGCTCCCGAAAGAACCCGAAGGGGCCTTGGTCCGCTGTAATTTATCCCGTATTTTTCCCCTTTGATCCGTTCGTCAAGCCGCAATTTAACGTCCCCTCCGACCTTTCCGGCGATTACGGCGTTGCCGGCCGCGCCATGGAGATCACGGCCGATATATCCCCGGATATCGCCCATGGCCGCGACTATGAACATATCCCAGTCTACCCGAGCATTCGGTCCCAGGTTAACGGTCGCCCCGAAGGCCTGGACGTTCCTCGCTATCGTCCCGGTTATGTTTACCGCGTTTCCGGCCACCCGGGCGCTTCCTCCGATTTCCCCGGTAATGTTAAGGGCTTCACCGGCGCAAAATACGTCGCCTGCCACTTTGCCGTTTATATTAACGGTTTGGCCGGCGCAAAATACGTCGCCAGTTACCGTGCCATCAACAGTGATCGAGTTGCCGGCGGCATATAGATTTCCGTTTATGGTTTCCTCCTGTCCGATATAGATCGAATTATCGGTTTTAACCGCGTAAGCGCTGACCGCTAAAGGCGCGATCAACAATAACGCGACGAAACCGAAAAGCGCGATAATCCTTGTGTTTTTCATAATTTTATGCTTTAATTTAATAATTCATGATCTGCCTATATTTTATCACAAATAAAACCATATCACAAAAACATGACGATGAAATTAAATAAAACGGAATTAAAAGCGGTTGAAGAGCTCCTGTCTTCGGATATTAAGGACGGCAACGAGCTTATGCTGATTAAAAGAAAATTAGCGAAAAAACACCATATCGGGATTTTGGAAAATTCTTCGATACTTAAAGCGTTAAATAGTCTAAGCCTAAAGCCGCTTCCGGAGGTTCGGCGACTGTTGCGAAAACGATCTATAAGGACTTTATCAGGAATCGCGCCGGTGGCGGTTTTAACGGAGCCTTACGAATGCCCCGGCAAATGCGCGTATTGCCCAACCGAAAAAAACGTTCCTCAAAGCTATTTATCGAACGAACCGGCCGTAATGCGGGCGATCCGCTGCCGCTACGATCCGTACGTTCAGGTCCGCGACCGGCTTAAAGCGCTTGTCGCCAACGGCCATGAACCGACCAAGATCGAATTGATCGTGATCGGAGGCACTTGGTCGGTCTTGCCGGAAAAATATAAATACTGGTATATCAAAGAATGCTTCCGGGGAGCGAATGAATTCCATGAAACAGGAAACATTAAGCATGAAGCACAAAACGCAAAACGAAAAACGCGTAACGAAAATATCGATAAACTAAAAGATGCTCTAAAAAAGGAGCAGATAAAGAATGAAGACGCCAAGTACAGGATAATCGGGATTACTCTGGAAACGCGCCCGGACTATATAGACGAGAAAGAACTCCGGGAGATGCGGGAATTGGGATGCACCCGCGTTGAGATGGGAGTACAAGCCATTGACGATAAGATACTTAAGCTTAATAAACGCGGACATGGCGTAGGGGCGATCGCCCGGGCGACCGCGCTTCTTAAAGATTTCGGCTTTAAAGTCACTTATCACGTTATGCCCGGTTTGCCGGGCTCCACTCCCGCCGGGGACATTCGTATGTTCAAACGATTATTCAACGACGGACGTTTCCAGCCGGATCAGATAAAATTCTATCCGACCGTAGTTACCAGGGGGAGTTTATTATACCGCTGGTGGAAACAAGGGAAATACAAACCTTATTCCGACAAAGTTTTGCGCGAATTGATTATAAAATGCAAAAATATCGTTCCGTCATACGTGCGCATCATCCGCCTGATCCGGGATATTCCGGGGGAATCGATCGTGGCCGGAAACCTGACTACTAATTTACGACAGGTAATGCAACAACGGGGGGTGAAATGCGACTGTATTCGATGCCGTGAAATAAAAGGCGGGAAATTAGAAATTAGAAATCCGAAATTGGAAATTATAAAATATGAAGCCTCGGGCGGACAAGAGTGTTTTATACAGGCTATATCAAAAAATAAAGACGATAGAAATAATCTGCTCGGTTTTTGCCGCCTGCGTCTGTCTTCGCAGAACATGAAACACGAAACATATGATAGTATTAATGATTCAGCGTTAGTGCGGGAGCTTCATGTTTACGGTGAGCTGGTGCCGGTCGGGAAAGGCAAGAAAATCCAGCATGCCGGATTGGGGAAAAAATTAATGGCCGAAGCCGAAAAGATCGCGCGCGCGGCCGGGTACGGCAAGATGGCGGTCATCGCCGGAGTGGGGGTGCGCGGTTATTACCGGAAACTAGGATATCGGCTGAAAGAGACGTACATGGTTAAAAACTTGCATTTTTAGATCATGAGTGATAACATATTAATATATACATTTTATTTATCTTTAATAAAACTATGGTAATTTATTTTTGACATAGTTTTAAGAAGTTTTATTAAAAAACAATGAACGACATTAAAGATAAAACAAAAGACAAAATTTTTGATAAAGAAATTTTTATCAAAGAAGTTCAAAGGGTGCGGGATATTTTATTAAAAAATGATCCCGATAGATTTATTGTGTGTGAAAAAGATTCTTGCTCACAAACACATTTTAGTTGATACGAATGTTATATCCTGCATTTTTAGACGTTCCCCCGAGAAATACGGGGGATTATTTGATTTATTCTCAGAAGTTAAATGCGTTTTATGCATTAATCCGTTCATATATAATGAATTTATAAGGATCGCCCAATGCGGATCGGAAAGGCAACAAATAAAGCTTTTTTTAGATAAATTATTTTTTAATCTTCCGGTTAATCCAGAGATTTATCAGAACTGTGAAGAGTTGTTTCCTCTATACAATTATTGCGGACAGATAAAAAATAAAAGCCAAGTATCTTTAGTGGACGCTATGAATGTTGCTTTTTTAAAAAAACATAGCACGGATTTATTTTTGATAACCCACGATTTGAGCGATTACCCTATTCAATTACTAGACAGGATAAATGTAGGCGCAATAGATTTTGATATTGAAGTTATAACTTGGGGCATTTATAAGTTTAATAACGATAAATTCAATGATTTAAAAAATAAGTTTAATTCAAAATAAATAAAATAATTTTATTTTAAAAAACAGCCTTTATACAGGCTGTTTTTTATATTTTTATGTCGTATGTTTCATTATTATACCCAGTTAACCCGTAAAAAATGCGAAGCGCAGGACATGCAGGGGTCGTAAGCCCGGATGATTTTTTCCACCTCTTTCCGGATTTTTTCCTCGCAGGATTTATCGTTTTTTTCGCAGGCTAAAATTTTCGTGGCCGCGTCGCGCACGTCTTCGCGCATGCTTATGAGATTTTGGGCGGTCGGTATAACCAGGTTGGCGTATCGTACCTTTCCCCTGCTTATACCCAGCCAATAATAAAGCGTGCCGCGCGGCGCCTCGATCGCGCCGACGCCTTCGCCGTCGAGCGACTCCGGTTCGGCCGGTTTTTCCTCTTTGAATTCCGCCGTGGAAAGTATTTCGACGGCATGGTCGATCGAATGCATGATCTCGATCGCCTGGGCCAGGTTATTGTGATAGATATTGTCTGACGGGAAAATATCAAGATATTTTTTCATGTCGCGTTTCGTGTCCGCGTGCAAATTATCCTTATTAAGATTAACCCGCGCCAAAGATCCGACGACATAAGGATGACCCTCGAATTCGAACCCCGAGGCCTGGGAATAGGGCAAAACGACGTTATGAAGATGGTCCCAATAATCCTCTTCTTTTATCGAAGCGCCGCTCGATGAAGCGATAAAGCCCTCCAGAAAGGAAAAATCCGGGGTTTTTATGGCCACGAAATCGGTTTTTCGATTAAGTACCCAATCACAGGCATAAAGTATCTCCGCCAGAGCCAGGATATAGGGACGGATGCTTTTTAACTTTTCTATCATGGCCGGGAATTTCATTTTGTCCGGGATCCGGCTGAAGCCTCCGACAGCTTCAAAGGGAGCGTGAACGGCCCGGCCGGCGATCAGGTTCGACAGGTTATTGCCGGCTTCTTTGACGTGGAGCGACTGATGCACGAGCTCTTTCTCTTTTTCGGCCAGATCGAGGATCGAGTCCACGCCGAAAATGTCCGGCAGCACGAAATAATAAAGATGAAGCGCGTGATCGCGGATCATCAGGGAGTACATGGTCAGTTTGCGCATGAGCATGGTTTGCGCGCTCGGCCGGATCTTCAGGGTTTTTTCCACCGCCTCGATGCAGGCGGTCAGATGCGCTATCGAGCAGGTGCCGCAAATGCGCGATACGAGCTGGGGAACGCCGCCGTAGGGCTTGCCCTTTACGGCCTGGTTGAAAAAGCGCTTATTCTCCATGACCCGGAGGCTCACATCCTCGACCTTTCCGTCCCTGATCTTTATATCAAGATCGGCGTGTCCCTCGATCTTGGAAAGTTTATTGATTGATACGTTTAAGTTTGTTGTGTGCATATGAGTTATTTGAAGATTTTTATATGTTTTTTAAATGCATGATATTTTTTTCATGTTATCCGTATTTTAATGAACTTCCAAATTATCAATTTAACAATTTTCAATCAATTTTTAAATTAATAATTTTTAACGATTTACTATCCGGCATAACTATGTAATTGAGCGAAAAACACGAAAATTGAAAATTGGTCATTGATAATTGAAAATTAATCTTTATCGGCAAAAATAAACATATATTTTTATCATAAAATATTTCAAGGGGCAGTTCGGTTTTATTGATTATAAGTATTTTTCGAATACTTCGATGAATTTATTTTCGTCGATCGGACAGCCCAGGACCTCGTCATCCACCCTGACCGCTTCTTTGATAGACAGGCATTTAGGCAGATAATCGTTCGCCTCGAGTTCGGTTTTTATTTCCGCGGCCTGTTCGACATTGAATAGATTTCTCTGCCCGGACGGTTGGCCGGTAGCGGCACAAGAGCCCATGGCGATTAGGATTTTGCTCGCGGCCCGGATTTTTTCGACTTCTTTCCTGTCTTTGGCCGTGCTAATGACCCCCTCTACCAGGCTTATATCGAAATCTTTTATTTCGACCTTATCCTTGATGGATAGGAAATAAGCCAGTTCCATTTTAGCAAGCCATTCCACGAGTTTTTTGTTGAATATTTCTATAAGATAAATTGAACAACCTTCGTCGCAGGTAAAAGAGAAGATTGCCACGCGTTTTTTATTTTTTGCCATAGATCGTCTGTTAATTTTTATGTTTTATTATTATAGCATTATTGCCGAAGATAAAGAAATCGATTAAAATATACTGCAATTTTAAATAACTCGTCCACTTTTCCAGATAAGCTCGAAGATCGCCTTCAGGGTATTGGCGAAATCCTCGTCTTCCACCGCGAAACCGAAATCCTTGGCATGGTTGGCGACCATGGTTTTATTTTTGTATACGGTCAGGTTCACCCTGGATTCGAACAAGTTCCGAGGCAGGAGCCTTGTTTCCCTTAACTCTTTTTTATCTTTTTTTTGCGATTCAAGGGTCGCGTTAGAGACGGCGGCCAGGACCCGGCAGCGGGTATTGGTTTTAAGCCTTTGCGCGATGTTTCTTCTCTGATATTCTTTGTCGTCTTTGGTGTAGAACAGGTCATCGCCCCAGATCAGGCATTCGCCCTCGCCCCAGATCGACCCCTCCATCATTTTGTTAAGCTCCCGGCCGCCTTCGTAATAAACGATCTTCGGTCTGTTATTCTTCCGGCTCGCCAATTTTTCAAGTTCCGGAATGCTATCCGCGAATTTTTTCAGTTCGATCCGTTTGGCCGCGAGTATCTCTTCCGGGGATCTGGCCGCGAATAATCTTTTATCCTCTTTCCTGGTTTGGGTCAGGAAACCTTTGTCCGCGAGTTTTTCGGCCAGATCGTAAATATGGGTCCGTTGAATGCCGGTAGTTTTGGCCAGCTCGGAAGCCCCGGACGGTCCAGACTTGAGACAAGCCATGTAAAGAGCCGTTTCTTTATCTGTTAATCCCAAATCGGATATTATCTTATAGTCAATCATATGGTTGTCGTAAAATATTTACTACTTGTAGTATAACTAATTATCTAAAAATAAACAAATATTTTGATTATTTATAAAAAATTATCATAGTTTGTATATAAAAATTTACTATAATATTTTCAAATTATATAATTAAATCATATTATAAACGAACCTTGAAAAACCAAAAAATTTTTTAGCTAAGTCGTTAAAGCAAGGAGCGGGAAATGAAAAATCAAATAATCAAAAAAGAGTTATCGGGTTTGCGAAAGAAATCTAAAGAAACAGAAAAAGAGCTTGAGCGCGGAATCAGGGATTATTGCCGGGTTCAGAAGGATTTGTGGCAAAAAATCCCCTGGTTAGCGTTAATGGCGGACGGGCGCGGCGGATTTTCCCCGATCAAGGGCCGCGCCTATCGGGATGGCTATTGGATGATTTTTTCTTCCGGTCGGGCTAATGGCCCCTTTTGTACCGTAGAAGTGGATTGCGAAAACGGCGAACTGGACGCCAGCTTAAACAGCGACATAGCGAAACTGATCGATCACCTGGACGAATTGGACGCGGCTAAAATTATCGCCCAGCTTAAAATTGAAACTTTAAAACCGGAACATGTGCCCGGCGATTGGCGCGATAAAATCATAAAGGGCTATGGCCTTAAGCCGGTTTACCGCCGCGATACAGAAAAGATTGAATACATGAAAAAACGGGAAGAAGGCGCTTGGCTTCGGGCGGCGAGCGAACAGGTAGCCGAAAAATTATCGTTATTAAGAGACGTTATTTTGAAAATTGAAAAAGACCGCAAAATAACAAGTGGGGGATAATTTAGATGGAAAGCCAGAGGGGAAATTGCTGTCTTTGCGGTAAGACGATTGACAATAAAAATGACGGAGCCTGTAAGGAATGCCAGGAAAAATGCGAACAGAAAAAACACGGCAACGGACGGCATATTGCGCAGATCATGTTCGGATGTTTTTGCACGCGGTGCGGTAAAAGCTGGTTAGACGAATAAAAACATAAAAAACAAAGGAACGTGAAAAAACGTTCCTTTTTAATTTCAGCCCGCCTTAATTTTCAAAATCAAATAATTCGTCGATGCTGGTCTTTAGTTCACGGGCGACGTCATGTGCGAGTTTAAGCGAGGGATTGTATTTACCCTGTTCCAAAAACAGAATCGTTTCCCGCCGGACGCCTACCCGGCGAGCCAATTCTTCCTGGGTCAGGTTATAAAGAGTACGCAGTTCCTTGATCTTGTTTTTCATAATTATTTTCCGCGGTTAGACAGGTATTTGAATAAAAAGGCGTTTAAGAGCATAAGGAAGCAGACGCTATAGGCCGAATATTGACTCAGGTCGTAGAGCCACCCGCTTTTATCGGAAACGGCCATGAAAACGAAAGTGCCGATCGCTCCCAGACCTCCGTAGATCGTAATCGTATAACGAGCGGCGTCGCCGGCAATTTTATAATCACGTTCGTCCGCCATAACATCATCGGTCTTGAGCTGTTTGCGACAATAGTGCAGTCCGGCCATAGCGGTTATCACGAAAATTAGGGGCAGGTAATAGTTGGCGGCATTGATACTGACGGCGATGGCCGCGCTTAAGGCCATAATTATAACCAGGCGGCAGCCGGTATAATGTTTTTTGGTCATAAATTTTTTGGTTATTATTAAAGTTATATATTTCTAACTATATTTATATGTTATATTATTCTAACATTATTGTCAAGGGATAAATCGAAAAAAGAAAGCCCCCGTCGAAGCTTTCCGTTGTTTTGGATCGTTTCGCGGGGGTGAATGTTGGCGAGAGGCAGGTTAGGCGCACATGGCGTGCCCGGTCATATTGGGGATGGTCCGGTATGGACCACCATCATAGACCGGGAAAGACACCCGGGCAGTCGTGCCGACCCAGATCTCGTCCACGATTTTGATTTTTACCGGACCGCTACGGTCCGGCACCTGAACGATTTCGATTTTTTTGAATTCTTCGGCCATCTTGGCCTCCTTTTTTTGGGTTAGTTTTTAATAATGTAATCATAACACAATATATAAAAATTGTCAAGGGAAAATTATTTTATAGCTAATACAAAATAAAAAACCCCTGATTTTTCAAGGGCTTTTGTTTAATCAATTGCTAAGTTATAAACGATGGAAATTACCAGTGACGCAAGTAGCGCCGCCCAAAAATTCGCTATAATAAAGCCATTAACAACGGTGGATGCCAGCATAAGCATCAAGGCATTTATTACGAACAAGAACAGGCCCATTGTTATGATGGTAACGGGCAAAGTTATGAGAATGAGCACAGGCTTAACGGACGGGTTAATGACCCCCATAAGGGCTGATACAAGCATCGCGGTCCAGAAATTTTTGACGCTGATTCCGGGCGATAGAGAGCACACACCCCAAACGACCAGTGAATAAACGAGCCATCTTACGATCATGTTTTTCCTCCTTATCTCGAAAAGAAGTAAATTGCCACGAAAAGGCCGATTATCTTATTGATCGTGATCGGTTCACCCAGTAAATATCGTCCGCCGATAATGGATAAGATGACGGTAAGGGTCAGGACGATCGGCACGACTCGCGATAATTCCCAGTTTTTAGCCGCATAGCCGTACGTTATTACGGCGACGCCGTTTAGAAGGGCCGTAACGATCGCCAGCACGCTCCAAAACGACCATTTATCGAATAATGGAGAAATATTTCGCGCCGCTAAGAGGGGTATGAGAGCCGGCAGCAGTCCGCTAAGCATAAGAAGAAGCGGACGCCAGTAAGGAGGTATTCCGGCTTTTTGGAATACTATGGCCCACCCCGCGAAGCCGGTCGCGGTAATAGAACACAAGAGCCACATATAAGCGGTTTTCATTATGTTATCCTTTCGCTATAATTTAGTCTTTAAGGAACAATTTAAATAAATAATAATATACAATATCATAAAATTAAATAAGTGTCAATTTAAATCTCCGCAATCATTTGACAAAATCATTAAAATTTGCTAAAATTAAATACTAGAATGGTGCTAAAAATTTTAATTCAAAAATATGGAAAATATTAGAGAAATAACTTTAAATAGCCAGGAACCGGCTCCGTACAAAGCGCCGGACTTTGCGATTTTAAAAACCAAGGTCACGCCGGAAGATATTAAAAATCTAAGAATGTCTTTAATTCCTCAGCGCCAGAAACGCTTTGACATGATCGATCAGGATAAGCAGGCCGAATACGCGGTTTTGTTTAAATTTTCGGAAGAGGAACTTAAACATCTGATACCGTTTTTAACTTCGGACGGTGCTCAAACGTTTTCCATGAATACCATTAGCGATGCCCTGAATTTTTTGGATCAAAGCATTACGGACGGAAACGGAAAATTCCGGAATCTTAAAAGGCTCGTTAAGGAGTGGGGGGAGAACTGTATACACCATCCCAATCCAAGGCATAAAGAAGAATACTTTGAAGAAGAAAATCCGGTTAATCCGGAAGAGTTGATTCTGGATTTTATGATCGCGGAAGGAGATGTAACAGAAGACGATATTTCCGCTTTTAAAGAAAAACTTTCGCCTGACGGCAAAGAAGCATTTGAAAGACGCTCTTTGGATGATCGGATAAGACATGTGGCCCTTGATAAGATGTCGGTGGAAAAATTGCGGCAGGCTATACGCCTAGGAATGTCCGCAAAATCAGACAACGTGCCGAAATTGCATAATATTATGGGCACACTTAGTTTTTTTATATCATATATAAATCCGGAGGTAGAAAAAAAATATACAGACTTAGACATGTTTATAAGAAAATTAAGAAAAGAGGCCAATAATCAGATGAGTGGAGGCGAAATGGGCGCGTATGCTAAAAATAGAAAATCCGAGACAGAAGCCCCGGCCAAAGCAATGGTTGCTTAAATTAATTAAGCTATTTTATTTTAAAGCGTTTTCCAGATAAGCCCGCATAAGCCGGCAACTCGCTGGAGTGTATGCGTCTTTATAAAAAATAATTTATTTAAGTAAACATACGTAAAGAATAAAACAGACGTTTAGGCGGCTTGTTTTTATTTACGGTAGTTGCGCGCTGAGATTGACGCCGAGCGGCGCGTATGTTAAGTTTGTAAATAATTTATCGCGCACATTTATAATTATTTAAGAGCCATAAAGACGTATCGGGAGGAGAAAGATGAATAAGATCGGTGATTTTTTAAAAGATCTGGAGTCAAGAAAACAAAAGCTTCAAAACCTGGTTAACGGAAAATGGACGGGTGCGGCCCGCTACGCCACGCTCGTAAATCCTTTGAACGGCGAGCCCATGCTTAAATATCCTAATACCGGGGTTTCCGAGCTTAGGTCGTTTATTAATGGGCTTAAATCCTGCCCCAAAAGCGGACTGCATAACCCCTTTAAGAACGTGGAGCGCTATCTTATGCTGGCGCAGGTTTCTTTCCGCGTCGCCGCGACGCTCGAAGACGCGGCCGTAGCGGATTATTTTGCCCGCCTGATCCAGTCGGTCATGCCCAAGTCATATAAGCAGTGCCTCGGCGAAGTAACGGTTACCGCCCAGTTTTTAAAAAATTTTAGCGGCGACCAGGTTCGGTTTTTGGCGCGCGGCAGCATTGACCCTGGGGATCACGCCGGGCAACAGCCGCAGCATTTCCGCTGGCCCTATGGTCCGGTCGCGATCATCGCGCCTTTTAATTTTCCGATGGAGATTCCGGCGCTTCATATGATGGGCGCCCTATACATGGGCAACCGTCCGCTGGTCAAGGCCGCGACCAAGGTTTCGGTGGTAATCGAACAGTTTTTACGCCTGCTCCATTTCTGCGGCCTGCCCATGACGGACGTGGATTTAATACACTGCGACGGCAAAACCATGAATAATCTATTGCGCGAAGCCAAAGATGATTTGCGTCTGACTCAGTTTACCGGTTCAAGCACGGTCGCCGAAAAACTGGCCAAAATGCTTAACGGCAAGATCCGAATAGAAGACGCCGGGTTCGACTGGAAGATTTTAGGCGCCGATATCCCAGCGGAAGCGCTTCCCTATATCGCCTGGCAATGCGACCAGGACGCCTACGCGGCCAGCGGACAGAAATGTTCCGCCCAATCAATCTTATTCGTGCCGGAGAAATTAGCCGGCGGCCCGAACGTTTTTTTCGCCCGTCTCAAGGCGCTTGCCGGGCAAAGAAGTCTGGAAAACTTGACAATCGGGCCGGTTCTAACCCGGACGACCGAAGCGATGCTTGAGCATATCAGCAAGCTGGCCGCTATTTCGGGAGTAAAAATCCTGTTCGGCGGTAAACCCCTAAGGGGCCACAGCATCCCGGCCTGCTACGGCGCCATTGAGCCGACGGCCGTGTACGTTCCTCTGGTTGAGATTATTTATCCCGACAAATTTAAACTTGTGACCACTGAGGTTTTCGGACCGGTCCAGGTCGTGACTACCTACAAAGAGTCCGAATTGGATATGATCATGTTTGCCTGCGAGCGGATGAAAAACCACCTGACGGCGGCCGTAGTCTCTAATGATCAGGAGTTTATCGGTAAAATCCTGGGAGAGACAGTTAACGGCACGACCTACGCCGGTCTCCGGGCTCGCACGACCGGCGCTCCGCAAAACCATTGGTTCGGACCCTGCGGCGACCCGCGCGGCGCCGGCATCGGTACGCCCGAAGCCATCATCCAGACCTGGAGCGCCACGCGTTGTATTATCCGTGATATCGGTCCTTTTCCTCCGATAAGCGGCCTGATACAAAGTTAATAAAAAACAAATTCACCCATAAATATGGGTGGTTTTTTTGTTAAAATCCTAGTAGAATAGCGGACGTTAAATTTTTTCAGCCAATATTTTCCGGTAAAGCGTTTTCCAGATAAGCCCGCATAAGCCGGAAGGCCTGGCCGCGGTGGCTTAAGGAATTTTTTTCATCTTCGTTCATTTCGGCGAAGGTTTTTTTATATCCTTCCGGAATAAAAATAACGTCATAAGGAAGTTTGGGGAGCGCCTGTCCGCGGGGAGCGAGGGCGAGCTCTCCCCGGACCACTCCCGTGAAAACTTTTTCTGAACCGGCCGGTGAAACTATGGCAACGGCGCTTTCGAAGCGCGCGCCGCGTTTTTTTTCCGGGACATCCTTGGTTCGTTCCAGGGTATATTCGACCAGGTCGCGGCCAAGAGCCCAGCGGGCGGTGTAGACGCCGGGTTCTCCCCCTAACGCGTCGATGCACAGCCCGGAATCGTCCGCTACCGCCCACTCGCCGGTTTTAGACGCGACGAAACGCGCTTTTTTCAAGGCGTTGGCGGCAAAAGTTTCCCCGTCTTCCTCCACGTCTTCAGATACTCCGGCCTCGGAAGCGCTTAAAACCTCGAAGCTGGGGAGCATTTTTTTCATCTCAACGAGTTTGCCCGGGTTATGGGTGGCGAATACGATCTTCATGATTTTATTTTTTCCTTAAAAAACGGCTCATAGGCTTTGTCCATGGTTATGATATGCCCAAGCCACCAGTCCTCCAGAAAATCTATTATTTCGAATGACGCGAAATGGTTGCTTTCTCCCGCTAGAAAGTTTTTGATCTTTTCCCGGTAAAATCCATGAGCTTTTTCATGTTCTTCTTTTAGCGGATAACCGTAAAGCGTGAAATATTTTTCTTCGGTGGTGAGATGATTATTGCCGTAAGCGGCCAATTCGGACAATAATTTTTCCAGGTCGTTTTTATCCATAATCTTTGTCTGCATATTATCATGCAGGCCGTTTATCAGCCCGAACATTTTTTTGTGCTGATCGTCTAATTCTTCGACACCTACGCTATAGTCGTCTTTCCATTCTAGTAAAGGCATATTTTTTATTTAATTTACTTAGATTATTCTTATTATAGCATATTTCCGACACTGGACAAATTCCGTCAAAACATGTAATATGGGAGCATATTCGTTTTTTACGCCTTTATGCGGTCGGGCAGGGCGCAAGCAAAAAAATAAACAACACTCTCGTCGTTTCAGCCAGAGGCTCCCCGCCTTTGACGGACAATGGACCCGCCTGCGTCCCGAAGCGTCGGGACTTCGGCGGGCAAGTAGGACGCATTTACAATATAATATTTTATGCTCTCGTCGTTTCAGCCAGAGGCTGATCCTCCTTTGGCGGACAATGGACCCACCTGCGTCCCGAAGCGTCGGGACTTCGGCGGGCAAGTAGGACGCAAGTACAATGATAAAAACGCTCTCGTCGTTCAATGGATAGGACGCAAGTTTCCGGAACTTGTAATGTTGGTTCGATTCCAACCGAGAGCACAAATAAAAAATACTCCGTAGGGTATTTTTTATTTGTGTTTTTTCCTAGCTTTCTGTGTTATAATGTTAGTGTGATATATTTATTTTAAGGATAAACCAAAATTCATGCCCGCGGAAAAAATAAGCTTAGACAACGCCAAGCCTGACAAGCTTTTTTATTTTGTCGCCAATGTCGTGATCTACCGCGAAGAGGATGGCCGCTGTCTGATATTAAAAAGAAGCGACCGCGAAAAGGTTCATCCGGGAAAATACTGCGTGCCAGGCGGCAAACTCGAATGGGATAATCTGGATATGTCCAAGCCCACGCGCATGAACGGCGACGTATTCGATTTCGAGAACGCCGTGGAAGATTTATTGAAGCGGGAAGCGCGGGAAGAAGCCGGCGTTAAGATCGGCGATAATCTTGTTTACATAAACAGCGTGGCTTTCGTCCGTCCGGACGGCATTCCGGTCGTCCTAGTCAAATTCGCTGCAAAATACGAAAGCGGCGAGGTTAAATTAGAGGCTGGTGCCTTTACGGATTACGCCTGGGTAAACGCCCTGGAAGTAGAGAATTATGATTGCATATTGGGGATACGGGAAGAGATACGGAAAACCATAGAGTTTTTTAATTAAAAATGCAAATCTCAAAATGTAAAATGACAGTTTAAAATGCAAAATACCGCAACGTTTTAATTATAAATTTTTCATTATCATTTTACATTTTGTGCCTAAAGGGTATAAAAGATTTAAATTATAATTTTTTATTATGTTCACAATGGGTGGGGAATACAAAAAGATCCATAAACTGCTTAAACTCGACAAGCCGCTCGTTATTTTCGATATTGAAACGACCGGGATATCAATGAGCTCCGATAAGATCATCGAGATCGCCTATATTAAAATATGGGGAGACGGAAAGATAAAGAAGGAGAATGTGCTTTTAAATCCGGAAACGCCGATATCCGAGGAAGCGACCACGATCCACGGTATCAGGAACGAAGACGTTGCCGATAAGCCCGCTTTCCGGGACAAGGCTCAGGAGCTTTGGGATGTGTTCAACGGCTGTTATTACGGAGGATTCAGCATCCTAGATTTCGATCTGCCGGTCCTCCGAAGGGAATTCGTCCGGGTGGGAATGGACTTCGATTATAACAGCAAGCAGGTGATCGATTCGAAGAAGGTCTATAACTATATGGCTCCGTCCAACCTGGCTTCGGCTTACGACTATTATTGCCGCAAGCGCCTGACCGTCCGCAAGAACATAATGGAATACGCCGAAGCGGCGGCGGAAGTCCTGATGAAGCAAGTGGAAAGGTATAATGAGGTCAGGGACTGGGGGTTCATCAACCGGATACACGAGCCGGACGACGAATTCCGGGTGGATAATATCCGGAAATTTTACTGGGAAAAGGGGGAGGCCTGTTTCGCTTTTTCCAAGTACCAGGGAAAATCTCTGTCCTGGGTGGCGGAAAACGATCCCGAGTTCTTAAGATGGATTCTTGAATCTGATTTTACCGAGCAGACCAAGAATATGGTCAGGATGGCTTTAGTGAGAAAGACGGACAACAGCACGGAGCACGTAAGGTGAAGCGCGCGACAGGCGGCGGAAATTGACTTTTTCATTTTTTTGTGCTAGCATAATCGCAAAACGGTTATGTTTTTTTTGTTCATTAACAATAAGGAGGGTGTTGATGAGATCATTCGCTATAGTAATTGCGTTTATAATTGTTGTTTGCGTTGGCTGCGGCGATGACAGTGAGTTTTTGCCGCAAAAAGAAATAAACGCGAAAAGCTTTGTAACGGTTGAGAGGTTGCTTGATTGGGAGATAAATAATCACATTGTTTTAGCCTGCGAAAAAGCTGAATTCAGTTATGAAAAAAGAGAATTAAAAATAATCAGACTGATTTCTATAAGTACGGGAGTGTGGTGGCCGTTCAGGGAGATGCAGGCCCCGGAAGAAGTTGTCATAAAACTTGATACGGACGCCTCATATGATATTTACATAGACAAACAAAAACACCGCCTGACAAAAATAACGAAGTAAAAACAGAGATCGACAATATCCACCCGGACACAAAAGTCCGGGTTTTTTATTTGCCAAAATGCCTTTAAATAGCTACAATAGAGATATGGAAAACGACAAAGAACGCATTATCGCGAATAAAGAGAACGGTTCCGAGGACTCGGGGCTTGATTTGACATTGCGGCCGAAAACACTGGAGGAATACATCGGACAGGAAAAGGTAAAAGAGAATTTAAGGATAGCGATCGAAGCCGCGAAAAAAAGGGGAGAGCCCATCGAGCATGTCCTTTTATACGGCGCTCCCGGACTCGGAAAAACGACGCTCGCCCATATACTCTCGAACGAACTCGGAACCAATATCCGCATTACGAGCGGACCGGCCATCGAGAAGTCGGGCGACTTAGCAGCGATTCTCACGAATCTTGCCGAGGGCGATATTCTTTTTATCGACGAGATCCACCGATTGAATAAAACGATCGAAGAGATACTGTATCCGGCCATGGAAGATTACGCCCTTGATATTATCATCGGCAAAGGACCAAGCGCGCGCACGCTCCGGATCGATCTTCCCAGATTCACGATCATCGGCGCGACCACGAAGATGAGTTTGCTTTCCGCGCCTTTACGGGACCGGTTCGGCATGGTTTATCATCTTAACTATTACGAGCATGACGATATCGAACGGATAGTTAACCGCAGCGCCCGGATACTTTCCATCGGCATTGACGATCTGTCCGCCCGGGAGATCGCCCGCCGGTCCCGCCGCACCCCTCGGGTCGCTAACCGCCTTTTAAAACGGACGCGGGATTATTGCGACGTCCGCGGCAACGGCACGATAAACCCGGAGCACTGCCGCGACGCTTTCGAGATGCTTGATGTCGATGAACTCGGCCTTGACTGGATCGACCGTAAGATCCTTGAGCTTATTATCGACAAGTTCAAAGGCGGCCCGGTGGGCTTAAATACCATCGCTGCCGCCACCGGCGAGGATATGGCCACGGTCGAGGACGTGTACGAGCCCTATCTTATGCAGCTCGGGTTTTTAGACCGCTCTCCCCGGGGAAGGCTCGCGACCGACCTCGCTTACGGACACCTGGGAAGAAAGAAACCGGGACAAGGGACTTTAATGCGTAATGCGTAATACCCCGGTTTATATTTTTGTTATATTCAAAAAAGAAACAGGTTATAATTTACAATTTTCAATTTACAATTTTCAATCAATGATCAAATTTTCAATTTAAATTATTTATTGCCATAAGCCGATAAGCCGGTATTTGAAAAATTAAAAAATTGGAAATTCACTGTAAATTGAAAATTGATAATTAAAAATTTTTAATGAATCGTTACGCATCGTATGACTTTTTCTTTAGTAATACTTCTATATATCTATTACGCTTTTCTGGCGCTCTGGGCCATATTCTTCCTGGCCGGTCTTTATCATATGCTCAAGTTCGGCTTCAAGACCTTTTTTACGTTTTTGTCGACGTTTTTTTTCTTAGTCGTGGCCGTTGTAATGCTTTCCGTTTCGTTTTATTATATTAACCAGCTAGAATGGGACATAAATATTTCGCTCTTCGAAGGATTGCTTGACGCCTTTAAAAGGCCGATGCCGTTTCAATAAACGTTTTTGTCATCTCGACGACCCGCGGGAGGAGAGATCTATAATACTCTGTGTATCAGTTGAACATTATTATTAAGGTTTCCGGCATATTAAAGATTTCTCCTTCCGCTCCGCTCCAGTCGAAATGACAGAAAAAATAATTTTTGTTTTTAACCTTTAGTATTTTATTGTTTAAAATGTTATCCCTTAATTATCTTCCCAACAAACTTCCAGACGAATCGATCGTCCGTGTCGTCAGGCGCGATATTTTTATAATTTTCAAGCGCGTCGTTATATTCGCCGTCCTTTTAGTTCTGCCAGTCGGGTTTTTTTATCTGATGATAAATAATGACGCCACCGTATTAGCCGGTACCGTTTCCCTTCCCCTGATTACCCTTGGGACAAGCGCTTACTATCTTTTTGTTTGGCTTTTTTTCTTTTTTTCTTTCGTTGATTATTATCTCGATTCGTGGATAATAACGAACCGCCGGATAATCTATATCGATCAGCGAGGTTTTTTTTCGCGGGTGGTGGCCGAGCACAAGCTTTTCCGCATCCAGGACGTGACGAGCGAGACGCACGGTTTTATCCCGACGGTATTAAAATTCGGCGACGTGCACGTGCAGACGGCCGGTACCGCGGAAGAGCGCTTCAGTTTCCGCCAGGTGCCGAATCCGGACCACATCCGGGACATAATAATCAAGCTGGTGCAGAAGAACCGGGCCGAGAACGCGTAACGTGGAACGCATAACGCGTAACGCACAAAGAGCGTTATGCGTTATGCGCTATGCGTTATGTGAAGTTAAGCGATTTTGATTACAATTTGCCCAAAGAGCTTATCGCTCAGGAGCCGGTAGAACCGCGGGACCACTCGCGGCTTTTGGTATTACGCCGTTTTTCTCCCCCTGCCGGAGGGGGAGATACAGAGGGGGTGGGAGCGCCTGGAATTGAAGACAAGTATTTTTATGATATCGTCGGTTATTTGCGAACCGGCGATGTTTTGGTTTTGAATAATTCCAAAGTTTTTCCAGCGCGCTTGATCGGGGAGCGGAAGGGTACGGGCGGGCGTGTTGAGGTTTTTCTGGTGCATGCCCTCACCCCCGACCCCTCTCCCCCGGCTTCGCCGCGGGCGAGGGGAGATCGCTGGATTTGCCTGGTTGGGGGACATCGGCGCAAAGAGGGTTTAGAAGTGGAATTTGACGGCGGCCTTAAGGCGCTGGCAATAAAAAATAACGGCGACGGTACTTTTACCGTTGAATTCAATAAGGCGGGCGAGGAGATGATGAAGATCGTGGAGAAAATCGGGCAGACGCCGCTGCCACCGTACATTTCGCGTAACGCAAAACGCGTAACGCGTAACGAATTGATTAATGACGAGAAATCGTATCAAACAATTTACGCGGATAAAAATAAGACCGGATCGGTGGCGGCGCCGACCGCCGGACTGCATTTCACGCCGGAATTGATGGAGAAGATAAAAGCGAAGGGCGTACAAATAGAATATGTCACGCTGCACGTGGGTCTGGGCACCTTCGCGCCGGTCAAAGCGGAAATCATCACTGATCACAAAATGCATGCGGAATGGGTCGAGGTATCGGCCGAAACCATGGCTAACGTTTATTTAGCGAAGCATCAGGGACGACGCATTATTACCGTAGGCACCACTTCGACCCGCACGCTTGAGGCTATGGTTTCCGAATATCCAATATCCAATATCCAATATCCAATCAATAATCAATTTCAAAACACTCAATACGAAAAACAATTTAAGGGTTTTCAAAAAAACGTAGACATATTTATTTATCCCGGCTACGAGTTCAAGATCGTCGATGTCATGATCACGAATTTTCATCTGCCGAAATCGACTCTTTTAATGCTGGTTTCGGCTTTCGCGGGCAAAGACAACATTGACAGAGCCTATGCTCATGCCGTAAAGTCTTTATACCGTTTCTATAGTTACGGCGACGCGATGTTCATTTATTGATTTTGGAAATTTCAACGCAAGAAGGAGGAATCTGTGTATTCGTTCATTATTATTTTCTCGTTTTATCTAGGACTATACCTGTCAGTACGATGGATTCGGAGAGGCAGCTTAAGATGCGCCCTTTTCCATTGGCGCGGGATCTATAACCATACCGAAAACGGCTGGGTATACTGGAAACGATGCCCGAGATGCGGCAATTTATGGGGCGGCTTTATAAGTCGATAAAAACAAAAAGCAGGGTTATTTGACCCTGCGTTTTATTTTTCAAAAAGAGCAGATTAATAATATTATATTTTTCGAACTTAAGCGTCGTTTTATTCTTTGAGTGAAATGAATTTAATACAGTATTTATTCTTCAGTGATTCTACGACGGTTTTTGTTTTCTCGCGTGGAAAAAATTTGTAAACGAGATATATGAGCACCAGGAACAAAACGGTCCCGACAAAATACGTCAAAAAAGCGAATATGGCCCGGAACGCTTCGTCTCCCCCCGTTAAACCGGCGCTCATGCCCTGGATAATTTTTCGCCAGAATTCCCAGCCCCAGTAAAACGAACTTAGAAAAAATAGGAAAGCGGGACTCAAATAGAAAGGCAGAGAAAAATAATCCTCTTTTTTCCAAGCTATGGGGATTTTTGCGGTTTTAGGGACGCGCCCCATTACGAAAATCATTCCTATCAATCCAACCACAAGCCCATGCACCAGGAACATCATTAGGTGGAAAAAAATAATCAGCGGGGACAAGAGGAACGAAAGAATAAAGGTTCTGATTAGCCTGCAGCTGTTGTCCGGGACAGTAATATTAAAATCACACCAAAGCATAAATAAATTCACACCGTAGAAAATTTTAAGAATAAGACTGTCTTCTTTGATGCCCCCCCAGCGCCCGTCTTCGTGTTTTACCATCACCAGGACGGAACATACGAGTCCGGCCAGCACCGAAAATACGGTATACCACAAAAGCGACAACAGTATATTATTGCTGATCCAAACGATAATTTCGCAAATCGTGTTCATATTACCTCCCTGTTTGTGCTAGATTGTGATGAACAATAATAAAACAAAGCTGTTTTTAATTTTAAATATTACATAATTTTTCTTAAAATGTCAATTATTATTTATAAAAAAATAATGATTTAGCCTTATGAAAAATATGGAAGGTATTATTGATTATTATTTAGATTGACGGGAGATAAAAGCGCCAACAAGCAAGAAGAATGAGAAATATAAAATCCTGGGAATATCCGTAATTTTACTAATAATTCGGGAACATTTGACTTTTTATAAATTTTCCGTTATATTAGGTATATTAGAAGTAATTTTAATAATAAAATGTCCTGATTTGGAAATGTTCAAGCTAACGGGCTATTCGACATTCACAAATCGACGATCATAATATGCCAGTTCCGCCAAAAAGAAGACCAGTAAGCGCTAAACGGCGCAGACGGTCGCATCTCGCTCTTAAAAAAAGCAATTTAGCGAAATGCCCCAAATGCGGCCAAGCCGTAAAATCGCACGAAACCTGTCTGTTTTGCGGTTTTTACAAAGGCCGGGAAGTCCTAGCGATCAAGCCGAAAAAAGCTAAAAAAACTAAATAACAAAACAGTCCCGGCATTATCGGGACACCCATAGCTAAAAGCTAATAAATATGTCAAACAGGCATCTAGCCAGAACCATTGCCATGCAATCCCTTTTTTTATGGGATTTCCAGGGCAAAGAAGGGATTGAATTGGAAGACGTGGTTAAGGGGGTTTTTAAGAACTTCGCGCCCGAATTCGACGATCGCGGTTTCGTCAGCGAGCTTATCGGCGGAGTTATGGAGAACCTGCCGGACATCGACCGGTATATCACCAAGTATGCCACCGAGTGGCCCTTGGACCAGATAACGATCGTAGACCGCAATATCCTGCGGATCGGAGTTTACGAACTCGTATTCAACCGCGATATTCCGGCCAAAGTGGCGATCAACGAAGCGATCGAGATCGCCAAGACCTTCGGTTCCGATTCGTCGGGCAAATTCGTCAACGGGGTCCTGGGCGCGATCTACAAGGACCTGGACACGGAAAAAAAACCGGAAGCCGTTAAGGAGGCCGGTAAAGAGGAAATTAAAAAATAACCGCTATACGATAGCGCAAATACACGGCTGCCGACAAGCGGGAGAGACGCGTTATTTTTAGTTGCGCGTCCGCGGCTAAGCCGGTAAATCAATATTAGTTGTTACGTTGTTGCATTGTTATATTGTTTCTAATTTAGCAATTCAATAATCTAGCAATGGAAATTTTATGAGGGATTTTTCCAGACTGGAAAAAACGATCGATATCGAATTCAAGAATATCGATCTTTTAAAGCAATCAGTGGTGCATCGTTCTTATCTTAACGAGCATCCGCAATTCGAACTCTATCACAATGAACGGCTGGAGTTTTTGGGAGACGCGGTCCTGGAGATCGTGGTTACCGAATATTTATTCAAGAATTATCCTGATACTCCGGAAGGGGAGCTTACCAACTGGCGGGCCAGTCTGGTCAACTCGAAAATGCTTTCGATCATAGCCCAGGAGATCGGCCTCGAGGACTATCTTTACCTTTCCCGGGGCGAATCCAAGGATTCTAACTCCAAGGCCAGACAGTATATCCTGGCCAACGCCGTCGAGGCTTTGATCGGAGCGGTCTATCTCGATCAGAAGATCAGCGCCGCCAAGAAGTTCATTAAGACTTTTATCTTAAGCAAGCTTGAAAATATCCTTACCAACAAGCTTTACCTCGATCCGAAATCGAAATTCCAGGAAAAGGCGCAGGAGATCTACCGGGTAACCCCGTACTACAAGGTTTTGAAAGAATCCGGTCCGGATCACGCCAAGATCTTCGTGGTTGGTCTGTATTTAGGCGACGAACTCGTGGCCGAGGGCGAGGGCTCAAGTAAGCAGGAGGCGCAGGTCGAAGCCGCCCGGAACGGGATCATAGAGAAAGGGTGGTAATGGGATAGCCGATTGCCGATCTCGCCCCGCCTGTAGGCGGGGAAAAATTGTCGAATGGCGAATTATTCATAACTAACCCACGGATGACAGAGAAAGAACCAAACATGAGACAAGCGCCGGATATTTTCGACGGTAAAATCGAAGATACGGATGATATAACGCTGGAGCAGGCGCGTCAAATTTTCGGTTTCAAACCGAACGACCATCTATTGATGGAAACCATCAGGGAAAAATATTATGAGTTAAGCCTGAAATGGGTCAGAAACGATGATGCCGGCCGGAAGAATTTAGCGGTTATCGACAGAGCCATGGATATATTGAAAATGGAGTTCATGAAGAACGAAAGAGCTTGATATTATTAGATAATAATTTTTTTTAAATAAAGTTCTTTTAACCAGGGGGAGAAAAAAATGTGGTTCTTAGTGTTTTGCCTGATCGGGATCTTTATCGGGTATTTTACTATGGCGTGGCTGCAGGTAGTATTCGCGGTGACCGTTTTAGTGTTTTTGCTTAAAAAATATAAGCAGACGGTCAAGGGCGCTATTTTTTTGTCTTACGCAATCGCGATGTTCGCGGGGATGATATCCGGTAATATGGTTTATTTTTTTCCTCATCTGATGGATGCTTTGTCATTGCCGGCTATACCGGACCTTAAAAACTGGTTTATCAGATAAAAATCAGAGCCATCTTTAAAAAGGGATGGTTTTTTTATTTTCCATTTTTGTGGTATTATTTAAGTATGAGTATTAAGTATTAGTTTGTGTAAAAATCAATATGACAAATATTAAAGATCTATTCCAGATCGCGGCGGACAAAAAGGCCTCCGATCTTCACCTGGTCGTCGGCCTGCCGCCGGCGCTGCGGATCGACGGCAATCTTACCTATATCCAGGAAAAGAAAAGCCTCGCGGGCAAGGACATGGAGCAGATGGTATACTCTCTCTTAAACGAGGCCCAAAAAGAAAAGTTCCTGCGCGAACGGGAGCTTGATATCGGCTTTGAGATCGAGCATTTCCGCTTCCGGATAAACCTGCATTTTGAAAAAGGGAATATCGGCCTCGTGGCCCGCGTGATCAACGATAAGATGCCGACCCTGGAAGAGATCGAGATGCCCAACGTCATCTATAAACTTCTCGACCTTCAGCAGGGGCTTATCCTTTTGACCGGCCCGACCGGTTGCGGCAAATCGACGAGCCTGGCCGCTATGGTCAATTACATAAACGAGAACCGGTTCTGCAATATCATAACCCTGGAAGACCCGATCGAATATCTCTTCAAGCCCAAGAAGAGCATTATTATCCAGCGCCAGCTCGGAAGCGATATGGTCTCTTTCGCCGAGGGCTTAAAGCACGCTTTAAGGCAGGATCCGAACGTGATCATGGTCGGCGAAATGCGCGATCTTGAAACGATCGCCACGACGATCACTCTGGCCGAGACCGGGCACTTAGTCCTCGCCACGCTCCATACTTATAACGCGTCCCAGACGATCGACCGGATAATCGATATCTTCCCGCCGCACCAGCAAAACCAGGTCCGGATGCAGCTCTCGACGACCCTGGCGGGCGTCATCTCCCAAAGGTTACTCCCTAAGATCGACGGCGGGCGCGTCTCTTCCCGCGAGATCATGATCAACACGGTCGCGATCGCGAATCTTATCCGCGAAGGGAAATCGGCCCAGTTAAAGACGGTCATTGAAACGAGCTCGAAAGAAGGCATGGTCTCGATCGATCAGGATCTGCAGAGATTATACAAAGAAAAACTGATCTCGAAGGAGACCGCCCAGGCGCACATGATCAGTCCGGAATTACTGGAGAAGTTCAAGTTTCTATAATCATGAAACATGAAGCATGAAACCGGAAGAGGGTAATATACAACCGGAAATTTTAAGATTATTGATTTTTTAAGCTAAAATAAAAGCGTGCCCCTGGGCGCGCTTTTATTTATAATTATTTTTTTGTAGTCTCGATTAATCTGATAATCAGATATAAGCCAGATATATTAATACGAGAGACTATAAGCGTTTCTGAAATTTTTGTGTTCTTAGTAATTTATTGTGCGTAACATAAGTGTAATATAAGTGTAATTACACTCCTATTGACGGATTCATAGTATCGATGTAATATGAGTGTAGTATAAGTGTAATTACATTCAAAATATATGGCGGAATTTTATTCAATAAAAAAACCTGATTTATCAAAGGTAAATAAGGAAAAAGTAATTTCCAGATTTTTTAACGGTCAGCAGGGTGATTCTTTTTTATTTTTGGAAAACACTTTTAATCCGTACATTTCCTGGGATAAATTAAAATATAAGGAGCCGATTCCGCGGGGATATTCCCGGGAAGAGTTATGGCAGATATTAAAACTCATGAGAAAAGCGAGATCATTTCCGAGTCCGATAAAATCAGAAAACGGAAAAATTTTTACGTGGTTAAAACTGCCGAAGTTGGAAAAATTTTTTCATGAAATCGATTTAAACACCGGTGGTGAGTTATTTTCTTCCAAAGCAGAGACGGACAAACAGGAAAAGCAAAGGCTTATTTCCAGGGGGATAATGGAAGAGGCGATCGCCTCTTCCCAGCTCGAAGGAGCGAGCACGAGCAGAAAAATAGCCAAACAATTTTTAAAAGAGGGCAGAAAGCCCAAAAATGAATCGGAGCAGATGATATTGAATAATTACACCACCATGAAATTGATCGAAGAGGATTATAAAGACAGGCACATGGATCTGGATTTGTTAATGGAATTGCATGGAATGATAACGAAGGATACCCTGACTCCGGATGGTGAAAAACCGAAGCTCAGGAGCGAGCAGGACGAAATATTCGTTACTGACAAGGCAAGCGGTATCGTCTACCACAAAGCCCCTGAAATGCCGTTTGTTAAAAAAGAATTGAACAGATTCATAAAATTCGTCAACGATGAATCGGAAACGCTTTTCGTCCATCCGGTCATAAAGGCTATTATGCTGCATTTTTGGATTGGATATTTACACCCGTTTACTGACGGTAACGGCAGAATAGCCAGATTGCTTTTTTATTGGTACCTGCTCCAGAAGAAATACTGGGCCTTCGCTTATTTGCCTATTTCGAAAATAATCAAAAAATCCCCGGTCCAATATACCATGGCTTATGTTTATAGCGAGCAGGACGATAATGATTTAACGTATTTTATCGACTACCATACGAAAAAAATAGAGCAGGCCGTCGAGGAATTTAAGGATTATCTGGACAAGCAAGCGGCTATAAATTCGACTATGGGCAGAGCCGGTAAAATGAGCCATGGTTTTAATGAAAGACAGGTAAAATTACTGCAATTTTTATACGGGGAGCCAAGCGAGAAGACCAGTATAAGGATACACATGAATGTTTTTCAGGTAGCTAATAAAACAGCCATAAAGGACTTGAAAGAATTATTAAAGCTTGGATTTCTTGAGCAAAACAAAGAGGGGAAAACTATATATTATTATATAACCGAAAAAGCCAAAAAATTATTTCTGTAATGTGATATGTTTTTTAAATTGAAGTCATTGCGACTTACCGCAAAAGTATCTTAGGTTGATTAAAGTATAAGCCAAAAGTTTTTTATCCCGGTAATTGCTGGACTTCCTGTCATATCCGATGATCAGCGCCCGGCATGAATCTTCCCGGCCGAATATTCTTTCATGTTCGGCTTTAAACCGAAATTCCAGATAATTTTGCGGTTTTTATTTATTCACCCCTCCCCGCTCTTCCCCCACCCGCTCTCCGTCGGCGCGGCTCAGGATCGCACCCTCCCCAAGTCTGGGGAGGGTTTTTGAGTTGAAAAACGTTCGTAGCCCCTACAATACAAACCCTCTCCCTGCCCCCGCTTTCGCTTCGGCTCCCCTCTCCGGTACCGGAGAGGGGTCGGCGAACGCAGCGAGCCGGGGGAGAGGGTATTTATTGGCGCAACAAGGATGAGAGCTAGCCGTTAAAAATCCAAATTCTATTTTTTTTCGCTATTTATGCTATAATATAAACAGCCAATAAAATTTTAAAAATCTAACATAACCACATGGAACAAGAACAACAAACACAAACGACGTCCGCTAATCCGGTGGGCGAAAAAGCGAAAACCGCCGATCATAAGCATTGGCCGATGATCGCGGTCGCCGTGATCATTACCGCTATCGTCGCGGGTGGCGGAACCTATTTCGCCTTAATGCAAAAAATGGTCAAAGACCGGGCCGCGGTCGCAACTAGCGTCCGGAGCGAAGCGCAAAGCGAAATCGCCCAAGCGCAAAGCCAAGTTGAGGCTTTACAGAAAGAAATGGATGACCAAAAAAACGACGATTTAAAACAAAAAGAAGCGACCACCACTTATGGAGTTTACCGAAGTTTTAATTTGGGCATTGAGTTCACTAGGGCTATGCCCAGTAAAACTTTAGTTTACGAGAAGGGTGATAAAATAAATATTTTATGGTTGCGATCCGATAAGTATCAAGCGGCTCCATGTCACGAAGATAAGGGATGTTATTCCATTATGGGTAATACTTATGATGATGGTTCACAGGAAATAACGGTTTTTAGTAAATCTAGCGATGAGACTATAGAAGAGGCGATTAAAAAATTGATAACTCGGGAGGGGAAAAATCCGGATGATTGTAAGGTTGTCGTTAAGGATTATAAAGAAAAAAAATGGGTGCATATGGAATTAGCTGAACCCTATGAGCCGTCTAAAGAAGAGCTTAATACCTTTAATATGGATGGCCCAGGCTCCGCGTCGGCAAAAGAAAGAATAATTGAGGGCAAAATTAGAGAAAAGTGTTATTTTCACACTCCGTCTGCCAATTTTACTGGAAGTTATAACCATAGTTTTATTTATGATCCCAAAAACTCAATAACAAAGTTTGCGCGCTTTGAATCTCGGTGTTGCGATGGAGTTGATTTCGATTTTGATTCAATACGATTTTCCAAAGATAATGAATGAACAAAATTTAGTAATGAAAACCCCCGTTGACATTTTATATCAACGGGGGTTAGTTTTGGTTTAGGAACAATTTATTCCGGTCTAACTACCTTCCATTCATTTTTGTTCCTCGCAGCTTTTTTAAGCATACCGTCTTCTGAATAGTTGGTATCAAAGACAGTTGTGCCCTCATAAATTATCCCGTAATGCTGGAAACTCGTGTCTATTTCGGGATCGGGATTGGTGTCAGGATGGTTTTGGACGAAGATATCGCCTCTTTGGAAAAAATTCAACGGGTCGGCATCATTGTCGCGCACCATGGTTTCCGTATCGGGGTTGTAAAAATAATCTTCAACTGGATCCGGAGGGGATGCGCAAGCACCGGGACCGAATAGGCCAAGATTTTGGCTGTGATAGATCAGAGCGCTTTCTTCTTCTTCAAGTATATAATCCCAGTCGGCAACGCAATTATTATCAGAGTCATCAAATGTCGACCAGGCGGTATTAATAGCGCCATTACTACGCATGGTTGGTGATTGTTTCTCCAGAATTACTTTGAGGTAAAATTTAGTAAAGGCCTTGCACTGCCTTTCCGCGCACACTTCGTCGGTGCAAAAGTTTACTTCCGCATAGTCGTCCGTGTATCCATAATCGGGCGGTATTAATTCATCAACATCATCGTAGAATTCCGGATAAAGCGCTTTAACGTAGATGTCGAGATAATCGTTGCCGGTGTCGTTATCGCTAACTAAAGCGTCCGCACCTTCGAAGAAGGTATCGGAGTCGCTGGGGCGTTTCAAGAACACAATTGAATACACACGCGGAGCCGGAGGGTCGCCTATCGTAATTAGTGTTTCTTCGTCTTCCGGTGTAACTTCAAGCGTATAAGTTCCGGCAGCCAAATTCTGTTTGCGGTACATGAAATTCGTTTGCGTGTTACCCTGACGCGTTTCTTCGGAGCTGTAGCCAGAATTTGCGCACGTACACTCGCCGATATCGGTATAACCATTGCTCCACTCATCATTGTTGCAGTCATATACCGGATTACCGTACACATCCAGCACCCGTCCCTTAAGGTCGAGGTTGCCGGCGGAGAGGAAGGCGACTGAGGTTTCTGCGGTCAGGTTAAAGCGGATCTTGTCGGTTTCGCCCACATTATAGAAAGCCAGGCCGGTAAGCGCGGCGCCGCCAAGGTCCGTGGGGATCTGGTAGGGGAAGGTATAAGCCGAACCGGAACCATACCCTTTGTCATCATCATTAAAGGCGCCTACGATGAAATTGGTGTCGGAAATATCCACGCTGTAGCCGAAACAATTGTAAACCCCGCCATCTATGGGCACTATTTTTTCTTTTTGATACCAGCTGGTACCGCTCCGTTTAAATACATAGGCCGAACCGGAGTGATCCCCCTTGTCGTCGTCGCCATAGGTACCGATAATCGCGTATTCACCATTCGTAGTAACGCTCCAGCCGAAATTATCGCCGGCCGCGGCGTCGCTCGCGGTCAGCCTCGCCTGCGGGGACCAGGTCTCCTGATTTTCATTACGTTTAAATACATATGCCGAACCGGCGTTGGCTTTACCCGAAAGATCGTCCTCGTACGACCCGACTATGGCATAATCGCCGTCGATCGCCACGCTCCATCCGAAATAATCATTAGTCGTCGCGTAGCCTTCGGCGGTCAGTTTTGCCGTCTGCTCCCAATCTTCTCCGTTCCATTTAAAAATATAGGCCGATCCGGCGTTATATTTACCGCTAAAGTCGTCGAGATCGGCACCGATGATCACGTAATTTCCGGATATCGACACCTGGCGACCGAAACAATCACCGGCTAAGCCGTCTTCAGCCAACAATTTACTTCCTTCCGGGGACCAGGTCGTACCGCTGCGTTTAAACACATATGCCGATCCGGAATTAATACCCATGTCGTCGTCTAAATTAACGGATATAATAACGCGGTCTCCTTCTATTGCCACGCTCCACCCGAAATAACGCCAAGTCGCGCTATCGTCGCCCGCGGTAAGTTTCGCCTGTTGGCTCCAGGTTTCGCCGCTCCGCATAAAGATATAGGCGGCGCCGGTTCCGGTATCTTCTCCCCACGCTCCGATAACAATATAATCACCGTCAATAGCGACGCTGCTGCCGAAATTGTCGCCGATTTCTCCCTCATCCAGAGAGATCTTTTGTTGACTCTCCCAGCCGTTGGCCGTTTTTTTATATACATAGACCGCTCCGGCGGATACATTATTATTGTTATCTCCGTTTTTAGCGCCAATAACGGCATAATCTCCCGAAAATGACACGCCACTGCCAAAATTATCTCCGGCTTCGCCATCCAAGGCCACAATTTTCTGTCCGGACCAGGCCGGACAAGCTAAACCGAGGATCATAACGCACAGGCACGAAAACCAAAAACCCTTTTTCATTTTTTCTCCTCTTCTTTTCTTTCTGCCGGTTTCTGATTAATTTAACCGTACCGCTTTTTACTATCACCTCCTTTTTTAAATTTTTCATTTCCGCGGGAATTCCGTTTATACCGATCAAGTGTGAAAGAACGACAATTTCCGGATTTTACGATCCGGAAATTAAGTCAACGTAGCATACTTATGGGGGGGGGGTGTCAAGAAGTATTGTTTATGTGTAAAGGTTTTATAGAAATGTCCTACCTGAATATTTGTGTTAATTTTTTAAGATATCCTCCGGCGAAGTCGGTTTTTTGTCATTCCGGAATTTTTTCCAAGCGGAGGAAAAAATATCCGGAATCCAGGGTTGGGCGATAATTAACTCGTCAACGGAAATATCATGGAAGTACCGCGAAACCCTGGATCCCGGGTTCTTTAGCTTCTCGCTTCGCTCGAAGACTAAAGCCCCGGGATGACAAAGAGCGATAAGATTCTTGGGGATTAAGTCCGTGCGACCGGCAAGGCCGGTGGTGGTTTAAAATAATAAATCATGTTGATGACCGATATCGCGGCGATAAACGCCCGGGAAATGAATTTAATAAAATGACTTATATTAAATAAAATAAAATATGCCAAAATATTCATTTTAAGGGCCACGGCGGTCTTGACATTATTTTTTAATGCTGTATAATATAAATACGTTAATTTAGATAAAAATGTTTATGAAGAATAGCATAATGATCAGATTAAAAAGCGTTTGATAACATTAAACCGACTTTCTGGCTTGTTATCAAACCGCTTAGGCGGTTTTTTGCTACTTCTTGAACAACATTAACATTTTCCGCCAAAGGCGCCTGCCTGCCGGTAGGCAGGGATCGGCCTTTGGCCGGGACAATTGACAGTTAACAATTAACAACTAATTTTATTAGTAGTTAATTGCCAGCTGTTAAAGGCTGAAAAGAACTTTAACAATTTAAATAAATAGATAGAGAATCAATCAAGTAAACCAAAAATATCCTGAATTCCCGATATCTGCCGCTTTTGCAATTAGCGGTCAGGGCGGGAACTAGGCAAATTCAGGACGAGAACACGTTTTTAAATCAAAAATGTGGGAAAATCTCAACAAGAGTATATGGTGAATGCCTTGACATAAGAAGACGATGAAGGACGTAGCAGCCTGCGAAAAGCCTCGGTTAGGTGGCAAGCAACCTTTGACCCGGGGATCTCCGAATGGGGAAACCTTCCCGCAAGCAGTGCGGGAGTCCGCCGATTGAACACATAGATCGGTGAGACGAATACCCGGCGAACTGAAACATCTTAGTAGCCGGAGGAAAAGAAAAAAAGTCCCGAGCAATCGGGAGCATTCCCTTAGTAGTGGCGAGCGAAAAGGGATCAGCCTAAACTCTATAAACCACGCGATCGGATTTCGAGCGTAGCAATACGCGAGGATGAGGGCCGCTGAAGGTTCTGGGACCATATGTTTATAGGGAGTTGCAAGATTATTGCGTTCACTTCCTAGACCAAGTGAGGTAGGGTCCACGAATAATAACTTCCCTAGTTGAAGCGAGCTGGAAAGCTCCGCCAGAGAAGGTGAAAGCCCTGTAAGGCGAAAGGGGTTATTACTCTACGGCAACAATCTTAAGTATCGCGGGGCTCGAGAAACCCCGTGTGAATCCGGGTCGACTATGACCCAAGGCTAAATACTTCTTATGATCGATAGTGAACAAGTACCGTGAGGGAAAGGTGAAAAGCAGCCCGGTTAGGGCGGTGAAATAGTACCTGAAACCATATACTTACAAAGAGTCGGAGCCTCGAGCAATCGGGGTGACGGCGTGCCTATTGAAGAATGAGCCAACGAGTTTGTTCTATGTGGCTTGACTAACTTCCGCTTGGAAAGGAGTCAAAGTGAAAGCGAGCCTTAATAGGGCGTTTCTATTTATTTTGCTGGAACACATGCTTGTGTCCCGGCAAAATACTTAGAAGGTCGCATGGACAAGACCCGAAGCCGGGTGATCTAACCATGGCCAGGTTGAAGTGCCGAGAAATCGGCGCGGAGGACCGAACCCACTAGCCGTTCAATACTAGGGGATGAGCCGTGGTTAGCGGTGAAATTCCAATCGAACTCGGCGATAGCTGGTTCTCCTCGAAATAGCTTTTGGGCTAGCCTCAAGCGCTGACTACCGGGGGTAGAGCACTGAATGAGGTTGGGGCCGCAAGGTACCCTCCTTAACCAAACTCCGAATACCGGTAGGTGTAGCTTGGGAGTCAGACTATGGGCGCTAAGGTTCATCAGTCAAAAGGGAAACAGCCCATGACCGCAGTCTAAGGTCCCTAAATATATGCTAAGTGTAAAAGGTGGTGTCGCGACCGCGACAACTAGGAGGTTGGCTTAGAAGCAGCCATCCTTTAAAGAAAGCGTAATAGCTCACTAGTCAAGTTGCCGCGCGCCGAAAATTTACCGGGGCTAAGCATATTACCGAAGACGCGGGCTTCGACGTTTACGTCGGAGCGGTAGAGGAGCATTCCATACGCATTGAAGTCGAATCGTGAGGTTCGGTGGAGCGTATGGAAGCGAGAATGTTGGCATAAGTAGCAAAAAGGCGGGTGAGAACCCCGCCCACCGTAAGCCTCAGGGTTCCTGGGCAACGCAAATCGACCCAGGGTTAGTCGGTCCTAAGACGAGGCCCGTGTAGTGCGGGCGTAGCCGATGGATGAGCTGGTTAATATTCCAGCACTACTGTCAGTTTCCGATGGGGAGACGCAGTTTCAAGGTTTGAGCGCGTTTATGGTATGCGCGTTGCTGATCATTCGGTTCGATCCAGGCAAATCCGGATCACCAGAACTGAGCGGTTGGCAGAAGACAAAGCCTCCGGCCGAGTCAATTCAAGCGGAGAAGCTGCCTAGAAAAACCTCTAGGGCTAAACTGACGGTAACCGTACCGTAAACCGACACAGGTAGGCGAGGCGAGTAGCCTCAGGTGTACGAGAGAATCTTCGTTAAGGAACTCGGCAAAACAGCGGCCGTAATTTCGAGATAAGGCCTGCCCCGAGCAATCGGGGCCGCAGCTAAAGAGCCCAAGCGACTGTTTATCAAAAACACAGCTCCCTGCTAACTCGTAAGAGGATGTAGAGGGGGTGACGTCTGGCCAGTGTCCGAACGTTAAGGGGATAGGTTATCCTTCGGGAGAAGCCTTGAACTGAAGCGCGGATGAACGCCGGCCGTAACTATAACGGTCCTAAGGTAGCGAAATTCCTTGTCGGGTAAGTTCCGACCTGCACGAATGACGTAACGACTTGGGCACTGTCTCAACGAAGAACTCGGCGAAATTGCAAGACCAGTAAAGATGCTGGTTAACCATAGTGGGACGAAAAGACCCCGTGAAGCTTTACTATAACTTAATATTGGGTTATGTATATGCATGTTCAGAATAGGTGGGAGTCCCGAGCAATCGGGACAACAGTGAGATACCACCCTTGTATATTCGTAATTCTAACCTCTAGGCCCTTATCGGGTCGGGGGACAGTATTTGGCGGGTAGTTTGTCTGGGGCGGATGCCTCCCAAAAGGTAACGGAGGCGTTTACAAAGGTCGGCTATCCCGGAATGGAAACCCGGGAGATAGTGTAAAGGCACAAGCCGGCTTTACTGCAAGACCTACAAGTCGAGCAGTCGCGAAAGCGGAACTTAGTGATCCGACCGTTCGATATAGGACGGCGGAAGCTCATCGGATAAAAGCTACTCCGGGGATAACAGGCTGGTCACGCCCAAGCGTCCACAGCGACGGCGTGGTTCGGCACCTCGATGTCGGCTCGTCGCATCCTGGGGTGTAGAAGCTCCCAAGGGTTGGGCTGTTCGCCCATTAAAGCGGCACGCGAGCTGGGTTCAGACCGTCGTAAGACAGGTCGGTCTCCTATCTACTATGGTCGCGGAAACTTGAGAAGGACCTTCCCTAGTACGAGAGGACCGGGAAGGACGGAGCTCTAGTGTACCGGCTGTTCCACCAGGGGCATTGCCGGGTAGCTATCTTCGGTTAGGATAAGCGCTGAAAGCATATAAGCGCGAAGCCGTCTTCAAGATAAGGTTTCATAGAGTCGCGGGAGATTACCGCGTCGATAGGCTCTAGGTGTAAGCCCCGTAAGGGGTTCAGCCGAGGAGTACTAATAACTCATTTGATTTTCCCACATTTTTGGTTTTAATTACGAAAAAAACGCCATTGTTCTGGTGGTTCTAGCGGAAGGGTCACACCTGATCCCATCCCGAACTCAGAAGTTAAGCCTTCCAGCGCCGATGATACTTGGGTTTTAACCCTGGAAAAGTAGGTCGCCGCCAGAACAATGGTGTTTTTTTATTTGAAAACTTTTTTTAAAATGGTTTTCAATACTTTCCGAAATTAACAGGTACGCAGATAAATTAAAATAAAAAAGCCGCTGATAAATTTCAGCGGTTATTTTATTTCTTATTTTCAGGACGTTTATTGTGTTTTGCGGTTAACGGACGCAACGGGCATAAACGAGCGGAATTTCAATGCCGCCGGAATTATATATAGAATCGCAGACAAAAGTATCGATTTGTTTTCTGTAATTTATATCATTGCTGTCGTATAGTTTTTCCATTTTTGAATAATTTCCATATCGTTTATATTCTTCCAACGACAAGCCGGATCCCAAATCGACATACCAGGCCATATCGGCTAAAGCATAAGAGCTTTCGGTGGCGGACCAGAAGAAATGGCCGGAATTCGGAAGATTGGTGTTCGACCCGTCAAGATACGCCTGCATCAATTCTTTTTGCGTCGGCAGACGCCAATCATTTTCATCAACGCCGTCGCCGTTCGCGTCCAATAAAAGATTTTCGCAATGTTCAATCGCCTTGCCCTTTTTTTGGAATTTTCCGGCGTCGCAATTGCCAGCGTTTATATCCGCATTATCGCAACCGTTTCCTCCGTTTTGTAAAACGATTTGGAATTCATTGCTTATGATGTCCGGATTGCCGTCTTTGTCGGAATCATATGCGTCTGACCAGTAAAGTCCGGTTTTTTTATCTTTAACGACAACACCCGAACCGACAAGAGCGTTTTCCGTATTCCCGTCCGTTATTTTCTCCCAGCGGCCGTCATTTGTGTCTGATTTGTATTCCATACAATAAAACACTGAAAATCTAGGCACTTCTTTTAAAATAAAGGGACGTTTATTGAATTTAGCGGACGCTAAAAATATATTAGTGTCAAAGAGAATGGCCGCGCATAACAACAATAACATAAAATACCAAAACGTCCGTTTATTGTTGTTAGTAATATTGATTCTGCCGAACTTAATCATATTATAGATTTAGTTTATAAAATTTATTCATGCACGCAACGGATATACAGCTTGGAATTCTTATTGGCCAGGTTGCTGGCCCCGTTAAATAGGTTGGCAAACCATACGAATGAATTATCATCCATACCGTTAATATTATAGTATTTCATCGGCGGTCGTTTAAAAATAGAAGAAGACCAAAAAGTATACGGATTGGGCAGGTTGTTGGCAGATCCGTTGATGTATGCCTGAATCAATTCGTTGTGAGTGGGAAGTCTCCATCCGGTTTCATCATTGCCGTCTCCGTCCGCGTCAAGCTCGAATTTTTTGCAATAGTCGAGATTATTTGCCGCTTGTCCGACGGTGTCAGACCAAAATAAGCCGGTTCTCGCGTCCTTCATAACTACGCCGGAAGCCAGCGAAGGAAAAATTTTTTTAAAATTTGATATATCCGTATCGACGAATTTAATCCATTCTCCCTCTTCTCCCGTGTATTCAAGATCATTTTCATCGCACGGGATCGCGTCAGTCGAATTATTATTTACGCATTTCCAGTCATCATATAATTGATGTTTCTGCAACTGATAATCAATTTGTTCCCGATCGTTAGGTTTGATATTCGGCGGTTCGGCCGCGGGAAAAGATTTATAGGTAATATTATTTTCGGCCAGTTTCGACATTAAGAGATAAGCGCATAAAATTACGATAAGAATTATTACCCCGATCATCAAGAGCAAAAATATTTTTTTCTTTAGGCTAATATTTTTTTTATTCATAAATATGTAATTTATAAAAGCTAAATTTATTATACCATTATTTTAATTTTTTTACTATTATATTTAGCGATATTGCTTTTTTTACTCCGAAATTGTAAAGTATAAACAGGGAAAAGAATTTTCAAATGACACGCTTGTATGAAAAAAATCGACCTCCATCTGCACTCGAGCCTTTCCGACGGCGATTTTGAATTCGCCAAAGTTATTGATCTGGCGCGGGAAAAAAAATTAGGTGTTATCTCTATTACCGACCACAATACCTGGTTTTGTTTGCACAAGAAAGCCAGTCTGGCTAAAAAAATAGGCGTGGAATTTATTCAGGGAATTGAAATAAGCGCCATGCATGAAGGCGTCGAATTGCATATTCTCGGGTATGCCGGGAAATTCGACGGCGACGTTCTTAAGAGGGGCCTTGAGAAGACTTTGGCGGGTTATAGGGAAAGGATGCGCCAGATCACGGCCAATCTCGTCAAATGCGGTTTTTATAATTTGAATTTTTCCAATATTTTAAAAAGCAAGCCCACGCGAGCCTGCCTGACGAAGCATGATATTGTAATGGAACTGACGAAGCGCTCGGGATTTCGATACGGAGAGGCGAAAAAGACGGTGGAAGAACAGAGCGTAGCTTGCGGGAATTGGGCTTTGACGCCTTTCGAGGCTGTACGCCTGATCGAAAAAGCGGGCGGTCTGGCGGTTTTAGCACACGGCGGGGAAACTATCATTAAGTTCGAAAAAAAATACGGGAAACGAAAGGGCGGTAAGATCTTTTTCGGCTTAATAGATCTATTGATCAGGAGAAAGCTTCGCGGATTGGAATGTTTTTCAACCAAGAATAACAGACCAATGACCGAAAAATTATTAGCCATTGCCGGAAAAAACGGTTTGGCCGTTACCGGCGGTTCCGATTGGCACGGTCCGGTGCATCACCCGGAAATCCCTTTGGGCGGCAATTGGCTTCCGGAAAAGCATTACGCCGCGTTAAAAGACGCAATAAAAAACCGGTAGTTCATACCGGTTGTTTGTAGGGAATCAGACGCTTTTAAGCATCTGTTTTATTTTTCTGGCGTTTTCGAAAGAGGGGACGTCGTCGTAAAAGTGCGTGAGGTGGAATATTTCTTCCAGCCATTTTTTTCCGCAACGATTCGGATTTTCGAAAGCCAGCTCTGTGGCGATATCCCGGAAGAGGTACATATCGTCCTCTTTTATTTCCGCGATGATCTTTTGCCGTTCGGCCCGATCGGCGCGATTAAAAATATTTCCCGGGAAAGATTCGAAATAGCCGTCGCGTTCCGGCAGGAGGGTTTTTTCGTAAAAAGCGGCAAGAAGCCTGAGGATCTGCGGCCGAAGAGACGGCCTTAAGCGGCACAGCTGGGTACGGAATACGAGGGTTATACCCCGGATATCGAAATGCCTAAAATAGGCGAGGTCGTATCCGTTTTTCGACCGGGGGGCGGGGAATTCCACGAGCGCGTGGCCGTTCTTACGGTACCGGGGAGGCATAAGGTCGATGTAGTGGACATCTCCCTTTTGATCGCGGGTAAAATTGTCCGGTTTGGGGTCGAGTCCGCAGATAAGCTCGTAGCTTTTTTCGCCGATACGATTAGTGAAAAATTTGCCGATAACGGACAGGATTGACGATACCGCCTCCAGGCACTCGGCCTCTGAGCCGTGTTTAATGGCATCACTTAAGTTAAATCCGCAGAAAGGGCTCACGATCACGAGATCGTATCCGCAATCGTTGCGGATGATCTTTATGTCGTTTTCGGGTGTGGGGATATTTATTTTTTTGAGTTCATCGTAATAAGCGATGATGTCTTTTTGGAGCTCTAAAGCGGCCGCTTCCTCATTTAAACAGGATTTGCTTATGATTTTTACTACCTTTTGGCATGATTTATCGTTAACCAGCATGACCGAGGCGTGAAAACCCGAAGGCAATTCGCAAACGCACTCATCGAAGCCGAGTTCCTTTAGGATTTTTTCTGACATGGCGGATATCTCCTTTCTTATATTGGTAAAGAACGTAGAACGCAGTATAAAAAGCCTTCCTTTTTCAAGGAAGGCTTTTTAGAAAGTTTTTCCGCCATTCTTAAATCGCACGAAAAAAGAATGGCTAGAAAAACTCTCGAGAAAGTTTTCCTTGCGTTTCGTGCGATTTTTTTTGTCGGATCTTAGATCCAGCCCTGGACGGCGTTCTTGTATATTTCCGGATTGCCGACATCGAACCAGTCTCCCGCGAACAGATAGCCGTTCAAGGCTTTCCGTTCGACTAAAAGCGGCAGAACCTCGTGTTCCAGTTTTTTCATGCCCGGTTTCAGGTATTTGAATATTTCCGGTTCGAAAATATATATTCCGGCGTTGATAAGATGCGACAGGTCTTTGCGCGAATCCGGTTTTTCCAGATACGAGTATATGCGGTTTCCCTGCATCCTGACCACCCCCCAATCGGAAGATTTTTTAACCGAGGTGATGGCCATGGTGGCGACGGCGCCTCCAGCCAGATGGAAATCACCCATATCGAGAAGGTCAATGGTGGACAGGACGTCTCCATAGTAGACCAGAAACGGGCCGTCTTTTACGAGTTTCATGGCGTCCAGAACGGGGGTCACGGTCCCGCTCTCTTTGCCCTGTTTAAGATACTTTATCTTTACACCGAATTTGGCGCCATCGGAGAAATATTCCTCGATTTTTTTTCCGAGATAACCGATCGAAACGATTATTTCCCGGATATCGTTCCTCCGGAGATTTTCTATTATATACTCAAGTACGGGCCGGCCGTTTATCGGAATCATGGCTTTCGGCATTTCGTAGGTAAAGGGGCGCATTTTTAGTCCGCGGCCACCGGCGAGTATTACGGCCTTTTTAACTTTAGGGGAGAAGTGCTTTTCGAGGATATACTCGACCGCGTGCGAACGGTTGCGTATGCGGGAGCCGTCAATGTATTTATCCAGATTATTAAGCACCTCTTTTTTTAGAGTAACGGTAAGTCTGTCGCGTTTTTCCATATTTATTTTACCAAGTTATCAACATTACATATTTTCATATTACATCATACTTTATTTGATGTCAATGGACTTGAATCGGCTCCAAAATCGTTAAACGCGGTATTTAGCGTACGGTTTGTCTATATTATTTTACTCTTGTGGATAACTAGTTATTTTTTATAATTTTGTTATTTTATTTATGACAGATTATTATATATATTATATTTAAAATTAGGTATAAATAATACATTTTTTCGTAAGCTGTAGGATTATTATTGACACATTTATGGATCGGTAGTATATTTAAAATATGTTTTAAAAATATTATAATATTATGGATTTATCAGTTTTTAAAAAAATAGGTTTATCCGACAAGGAAATCAAAGTCTATCTTAGCCTTTTGGAGTGCGGAGCGGTTTCCGTGCGCGGACTGGCTAAACTTACCGGCCTTAATCGCGGCACAGTTTACGATATATTGAAAAAATTGCAGGAAGACGGCTTGGTAAGTTTTTATCATCATGACACGAAACAGAGATTTGTCGCCGAAGATCCGGAAAAACTAAACGATATTATCGGGAAGCAGGAGCGGGAATTTTTCCGGACAAGGGAAAAGATAAAAGAAGCGATCCCCGAGCTTAGATCCATCCAGGATAAGGGCGAGACGAGCCAGCCAACCACGAAATTTTATGAGGGCAAGTCCGGAATACGCACGATCCTTGACGACGTGCTTTTAGCCATGAAAGACGCGGACAAAAAGGAACGGGAATATTACGTTTATTCGGCCACCAAGGCGTCAAGCGATATTAATAATGCTTATCCGGAGTTTACGGCCAACCGGATAAAAAAAGAGATACGCGTCAAAGCTATCTCCCTCGCATCGGGCGGGAAGGTAAGCGGATTGGACGAGCGCCGCTGGCTTGGGACCAGAAAGGATTCGGCTACTTTTATCATTATTTATAACGGAAAATGCGCTTTTATTTCCCGGGACAAGAAAGGCGCGCCGGTCGGCGTTATTATCGAGAATGAAATGATCTACGCGACGCAGAAGATCATATTTCTGGCGCTTTGGGAGAAAATCTCGTAAGCCCGCAGCGGCAAACTTATATTTTTTTATTTTTTACTCCCCGCCCAAGGCGAATATGCCTTGGGCGGATAACTTCAACAAATATGTGCGGCATCGTGGGTTATGTCGGCCGGAAAGAGGCCGCGCCCATCCTTTTGGATGGCATAAGAAAATTAGAATACCGGGGCTATGATTCCTCCGGGCTGTCCGTTTGGGACGGAGACTTTTCCGATTTTAAAGCCGTCGGGAAGATCTGCGAATTAGACAAGAAGATCGCCGGTCGTCCGATCGCCGGACGGGTCGGGATCGCCCATACCCGCTGGGCCACGCACGGCCGACCCACGGAAGAAAATGCCCACCCCCATCTTGATTGCTCCGGCAAGATCAGGGTTGTCCACAACGGCATTATTGAAAATTACCAGGCCCTAAAGGCCAGCCTCCGGGACCGCGGGCATGAATTTATTTCCGAGACCGATACCGAGGTAATACCCCACCTGATAGAAGAAGTTTATGACGGCGATATAATTTCGGCCGTTACGGCCGTGGTCGGCATGCTGGAAGGGGCTTACGGCTTGGCGATTATCCACGCCGATGAACCGGATAAGATCGTGGTCGTTAAGCGCGGCAGTCCGCTCATACTCGGCATCGGTCCGGAAGAGATGATCGTGGCCTCGGACGCGGCCGCCGTAATCCGCCATACCCGGGACGTTATTTACCTGGAGGACGGCGAAATCGCGGAAATAAAAGACAGCGGTTATCGGATATTCGACGGCCAGGCGCGGGCCATAGAAAAAAATATCCACTCGATTGAATGGGATATTGAACGCGCCGAAAAAGGCGGTTATCCGCATTTTATGCTCAAAGAGATATTTGAGCAGCCGCGGGCGATAGAAGACAGCGTCAGAGGAAGGGTTATCGCCGAAGATGGTTTGGTTAAATTCGGCGGCTTTGACGCTATTTCCGACAAATTAAGGGAAATAGACCGGCTGGTGATCGTAGCCTGCGGTACGGCTTATCATGCCGGACTCACGGGCGAATATATGCTCGAAGAGCACGCCGGGGTGCCGGCGGAAGTTGAGTGGGCGAGCGAATTCCGCTACCGCTCTCCGGCGCTCGGTCCGTCTACGGCCGTTTTGGCGGTAAGCCAGTCGGGAGAGACGGCCGACACGTTGGCGGCGGTACGCGAGGCGAAGGCCAGGGGGGCTTTTACCCTGGGAATCGTGAATGTGGTCGGATCTACGATCGCGCGCGAAGTTGATGCCGGCATCTACAATCATATCGGTCCGGAAATTTCCGTCGCTTCTACCAAGGCTTTTACGTCTCAGACAACGATCCTGGCCCTTTTGACGGTTCTCCTGGGACGGCAAAGGCGCATGACCCAAGGGTCAGCCCGGGAAATACTTGAAGAAATAAAGCTTTTGCCTTTTAAAATTGAAACAATTTTAAAACAAAGCGACTATATCGCCGCTATCGCCGCCAAATACCGCGACGCGGAGCATTTCGCGTATCTGGGGCGGAAATACAACCAGCCAACTGCCCGTGAGGGAGCCCTGAAATTAAAGGAAATATCCTATATCCACGCCGAAGGCTTCGCGTCCGGAGAGATGAAGCACGGGCCTCTGGCCATGATCGACGAGAATTTTCCGAGCGTCTTTATCGCGCCCCGGGATTCGGTTTATGAAAAGAATCTAAGCAATATGGAAGAGATAAAATCGCGTGACGGCCGCATTATCGCGATAACGACCGAGGGCAGCAATGAGATCGAGGTTATCGCCGATGACGTCATATACATACCGCCGACTCTGGAGATGCTTACGCCGATACTTGCCGCCGTGCCGCTCCAGCTTTTCGCTTATTATATAGCGGCATTAAATAATCGGGATGTGGATAAACCCCGTAATTTAGCGAAGAGTGTTACCGTAGAATAGAGACGCTTGCCCCCTCTCCGGTTAAACAAAACCCTCTCCCCGCCTCGCTTGCGCTCGGCACCCCTCTCCGGTACCGCCTGCCTACCGGTAGGCAGGGAGAGGGGTCGGCGAACGAAGAGAGCCGGGGGAGAGGGCTCGAAAGGCGAGTGGAGGATTAGAGAGAAAGCCGTGCCCGTAATAACATATGAATAAATATCCGACCAACATATACGATATCGCAAAAATTTTACGAAAGAAAATGACACCAGCGGAAAAATTACTGTGGCAAAGGGTTAGAAATAATTTTTTAGACGTAAAATTCAAACGACAGGTTCCGTTTTGTTTCGGCTCTTATCGGTATATCGTTGATTTTTGTTGTTTTTCCAAAAGATTGATTATTGAGGTTGACGGAGGAATACATAATAAAGAGGAAATCAAGGAGTATGATGAATTTAGGCAAGAATTTTTTATCGGGCAGGGATATAGAATTATGAGGTTTACCAATGCCGAAGTTATAGATGACCTTCAGGCGGTAATAGGGAAAATAAGAAGAGAAATGGATAGATAAATTTATTTTCTAAACAAACCCTCTCCCCGCCTCGCTTGCGCTCGGCACCCCTCTCCGGTACCGGAGAGGGGTCGGCGAACGAAGTAAGCCGGGGCAGAGGGCTTGAAAGGAGGGAAACGGCGAACCAATAAAAAAGGAACCGTGGTTGGTTCCTTGGGATAAAAATGAGCTACTTTTAAAGATTTTTTTGCCTAATTTTAAGACAATGGTTAAGTGAAATTTGCCTGCGCGGTCAGAAAATAGATTTTAATACTGGGTTCCTTGATAGTTTGGGTCAGCTAATATTTATACTTGGCATTCGCGCCCAGAGATCCAGCGTAAGGCTCAATAGAGCTGTAATCGATATGGTTAAAGCGTAGAAGGCGGTAAACTGCATATAGGGGCCGACGGCCAGTACGATAAAAAGAAGAATGGTTTCGAGTAATAATATAATCTCTAATCTATTTTCTGTCATAATCATATCCTTTTTTTCGTATAAATTTTTTTATTTTTTTACGACAGCGATGCCGTATTCATATGCCAAAATATCAATACCTACTAGTTCGACCATTTCTATAATGCGCAGATTGTAGTTAATAACGACAAGCGTATTGGGCGGCAGATCAATAACATGCTTTTCGCCCACATCTTTCATTTTTATTAAACCAGCGCCTTGAACACCGATAAGTTTGTATTTACCAGGACTGTTATCAAGGTCGAGCGCCGACCAATTGATTTTATCCATGGATTCGGGTAAAAATTGAATGTCGGGATATTCGTAAGTTTCAGCCGAAGCGGTTGAGGGCGAAAAAATGGCGAAGGCGACCAGCAGGATCAAGGCGATGACGGTTTTACTTTTTTCCATGATTTTTTCTCCTTTTTGAATCTTTTTATTTTTTAGGACAGATTTTTTATAAAACAAGCTACCTGACTGTAAGTGCCCGAAAAGTCGGCGCCAGCATCTTTCCAATTAATATCGGCGCAGCCGTAACAATCAATAACAATGATCATCCCTCTGTAACCTGCTTCACGGAAAGAGTTGATCGCTCCGGCCGCTGCCAAAGAAAGATTTTGACCGGCGTATTCATCTATCACGATGATATCCGGATCATTGTTCCGGATGATCATCTCCAGAACCGAATTTTGACCATCAAATAAGCGGGAAAAACAGCGGGTATTATCCATGAATCCGCGCTTGTCAATTTCGCCCCCGAAGAGACTATAGCACATGATTTCATCGTGCCTGGTTTCAAAATGTTCAGAGATAATGACAATTTCCTTTTTTTCCATTTTTCAGCCTCTGTTTTTTGAGTTTTGTCAAAGAGCTTAAACTAATACTTAAAATTAGCATCTTTTTAAAATTATGTCAACCCTTAAAATCACAACTATAATTTTCGATCTGGACGGGACGCTGTCAGACACCAATAAGATACAATCGGCGGTAGAGGCGGAAATTTTAAATAATCATGGAGTGGAGATCGGCGCAGCGGAAATCGAAAGCCGATTTTCCGGCGTGAAAACTAGCGAATTTTTTCAAGAGCTTTTACGGGATAAAAGCGCCGATGTTAACAGGATTATTGAGGAAAAATGGAAAAAAGTTATTGATCTGGCCAAACAAAAAGCCGGTCCGATTTCTGGCGCGGTCGAGCTGGTTGAACATCTTAAAGATCGCGGATACGGTCTTGCCCTGGCCTCTTCTTCGCGGAAAGAATACGTCATGGCGGTTTTAAATAAATTAGGGCTGAAAGATAAATTTAAAACCATCACTTCCGGCGATGAAGTTGAGAAAGGCAAGCCGGATCCGGCCATATTTTTACTGGCCGCTAAAAAGATGAAAGCTCGTCCGGATGAATGTCTGGTATTCGAAGACGCGATGAGCGGCATGACCGCCGCTAAACGCGCGGGCATGAAATGTGTCGGGCTGATCGCGCGGGAAGATGAACGCGAATATCCGGCGGATGTTTTAGTTCATGATTGGGCGGATTTGGATTTAAAAAAATTTTTGGGAAATAGTTGACAGAAACGCCCGTTAAGGGACTGTAAGAAACAAGAGACAAGACACAAGGACACAAACAAATTTCAAATTACAAATCACAAGTATAATATCAGTTTGGTTATTGTATATTGAGAGTTGAAATTTGTTTGTAACTTGTAACTTGTAACTTGTATCTTGTTTTTCTTTGCATTTTTAAGGTTTAATTTATAAAATTTATATGTCGAATACAACCAGCACGAATAAAAAAATCGTCACAATCGGCGGCGGATCCGGGCAATTCGCTTTGCTCTCGGGTTTAAGAGACCTTCCCGGTATAGACATAACCGCCGTCGTGTCTATGATGGATTCGGGCGGTTCGACGGGACGTCTTCGGGACGAGCTTGGGGTTTTGCCGCCCGGCGATATCCTTAAGTGCGTTTTAGCCCTGTCCCGAAACCGGGAAATTTACCGGGAACTTCTGCAGAAGCGCTTTAGCGGGGAAAATAAACTTAAGGGCCATAGCGTCGGCAATATGCTCTTAACCATGCTGTCGCAGTATACCGACGATTTTCCGGAAAGCGTTAAGGCCTTAGGAGAGATACTGGACAGCGCCGGTACGGTTCTGCCGGTTACCATCGACAAAGCCACGTTGGTGGCGGAATTAACCGATGGTCGGCGGCTTTACGGGGAGGCGGCGATCGACGTGCCGCGCGGAGAAACGCGCGGGCGCATCAAGCATACCTTTTTAGCTCCCCACGCGAGCGAAGAGGTCAAGGTTTATCCGCCAGTCCTTGAGGCTATCCGATCCGCCGACTATATATTGATCGGTCCAGGGGATCTTTATACGAGTATTACCCCGAATTTCCTGGTCGAAGGCGTCTCGGAAGCCATAGCCAGGACCAGGGCGAAGTTGGTCTATGTAGTTAATATTATGACTAAATTCGGCGAAACCGACGATTTTACCGCCCGCGATTTTATTGCCGGTCTGGAACGTTTTCTTAAAAAAACCGTTGACATCGCCATACTGAACTCGGCCCGGCCGGAAGAAAAAGTATTGGAAGAATACCGGCAGCAAAAAGCCGGTTTAGTGGAAATAGGCCGCCGCGATACCTGGGGGAACAGGACAATAATCAGAAAAGACCTTTTAAACGCTTCCGGCGATATCGCGCGGCACGATCCGAAAAAACTGGCCGGGGTTATAAAGAAGATAATTTTTAAATCAACTACCTCGCGGCAAGCCGATGAGGCATGAAATGAACATTTTTCAAGAATATGCTACGGCGAATTGACGCTCGTCCCGCAGCGGCGGGATTAAATTATTTGATTGTATGATTTACGTTTTTGATCTCGATTTTACTTTACTTGATACGAAAAAATTACTTTTGGATCTGCCTAAGGCTATGGGCATAAGTCCGCGAGTTTATAATTCTACCCGGGACAAGTATTTCCCGGAATTATTGTTTACCCGGAAATACAGCGGCTATAAGCACATTAATTATTTAAAAAGAGACGGATATATCATGGACGGGGTCCGGGCGCGCGAAAAGGTCAGGGCCTTGTTTAAAAATATGGACAAATATCTTTATTCCGGGGCGGAAGATTTGCTCTGTAAACTTAAAAAAAGAAAAAATAAATTAATACTGCTCACCTTCGGCGATAACCGCTGGCAAAAAGCGAAAGTGAACGGGCTTAGCATAAAACAACATTTTAACAGGATCATTATAACCGATAAGAATAAAGGTTCTGTTTTGAAGTTTTTAAAAAAGAGCCGAGGCCAGGCGCTAATAATAAACGATAACGCGCGGGAAAATATCGCCATCAAAAAAGCTCTGGGAGACAGTGTCAGGACGATTTTAGTGAAAAGCCCGCATTCAAAAAATATCCGGCATAATATGAAAGAGTTTAGTTTTAATGAATTGTTAAGAATTTTACAATAATATTTAAATTAAGTATTTAGTATTTTGTATTTAGTATTTAGCGGTCGTATTTTATCGCTAAATACCAGATACTATATTCTTAATACCGATAAAATATGCAAGCAGTAATACTGGCCGCCGGACGAGGCACGAGGCTTCGGCCGTTAACCTACCACGTGCCCAAGCCCATGGTCAAGGCGGCGGGAAAAAATTTAATCGAACACAATCTGGACCGTTTGCCGGAAGAAATAAATGAAATTATTTTTGTCGTCGGATATTTAGGCGAGCAGATCATGAATCATTTCGGCTATGAGTTCGGCGGCCGGAAGATAAGCTACGTCAAACAGCAAAAATTATTAGGCACCGGACACGCGATCCACGCCTGCCGGGAAAAATTAGGCGAGCGGTTTCTGGTCATAATGGGAGACGATATTTACGGATATGGCGACGCGGAAAGATGCCTTAAGCACGAACAATGCATATTAGCCAGAGAGGCAAGCGGTAAATTCAGCGGCGGCCGCGTCGTTTTGGATAACGCCGGCCGTTTAGCCGATATTATCGAAGGCGCGCATAATAAAAGCCGGGCCCTGGCTAACGCGGCCATGTACGTACTAAATAAAAAAATTTTTGATTATGATCTTGTTCCCGTCCACGACGGCCGGGAATACGGATTACCCCAGACTATCGCCCGGATGGCCCGGGATTGGCCGGTCGGCATCGAAAAGACCACGGATTGGCTCCAGGTATCGGATCTGCCGAGTCTTAAACGCGCGGAAAGCATTCTGGCGGAAGCGGTTTATACGGGCGGCGGGTCCGCTTTAAGCAAAAAATAATAAATACCGGAAATTCAAATCACGCTCCTACCGGAGCATGATTTTTATTTGCTCAAATGCGTTAAAAGTGATAAATTAATATTGAGTATTATTTACATAAAATTTTATGAAGAACGACGATGGACAATCGAAAATGATCGAAGAAATCCGGGAGCAGCCGGAAATCATCAAGGATATTATCAATAAACGCGTGGACTTTAAAACAGGACGCGCGGTTTTCGAAGAATTCGGCGACGACAAAATCAGGATTCTTAAAAACATCCAAAGGATCATTTTTTTGGGTTGCGGCACGTCTTATCACGCGGCAATCTACGGCAATTACGCTTTTGAGGAACTGACGGGCATGAATTGCGAATATGAAACGGCCGATGAATTCGCCAAGCGCGAAGCCGTAATCGAAAGCAAGACGGCCGTGATACTTTTAAGCCAGTCCGGAGAAACCGGCGACGTATTAAGAGCGGCTCGTCTCGCCAAAGAGAAAGACGCCTTCCTTATCGGCATAACGAACGAATTTAATTCCTCTCTGGCGAAATACGCGGATGTCAGCGTTTACACGGAAGCCGGCCAGGAATCAGCCGTGGCGGCCACCAAGACATTCACGAGCCAGATAATGCTCTTGGGGCTCTTGGCGGTTTATTTCGACAGCCTGAACCGGAAGCCGCCGGTACTCTCTGAGTCGGCAATCACGGAGCTTAGGTCTTTTTCCGATAAAATGGGCGCCGTTTTAAAGCTGGGGTCGGAAATTAAAGAGATAGCCGGAAAATATGCACAGGAAAAAGGCTACGCCGTATTGGGGGAAAAATACAATTATCCGATCGCCCTGGAGGCGGCTTTGAAGCTCAAAGAAACCGCTTATCTCCACGCCGAAGGTCTCGCGACCGGCGAATTCCGGCACGGACCATTGGCGATCATAGAAAAAGGATTTCCGGTCATATTCCTGGCGCCGAAAGATCCGGTTTACGAGGATAACGCGAGAATAATCAAAGAGGTAAAAAAAGCGGGCGCGCGCATCCTGGCCGTCACGACTGCGGGCAACAGCCGGCTTAAAGACCTGGCGGATGATATCATATATATTCCGCCGGCCCTTGAGATATTCGTTCCGGTTTTATCCATTATCCCCTTGCAGCTTCTGGCCTATGAGATAGCGGTCAGTAAGGGGCTTAAGATCGATACGCCGCGGAATCTTACTAAATACGTAAATTAAGTATTTCGCCATATAAAAACCGGAAGCTTAACTTCCGGTTTTTTTATTTCCGCGCCAAATATATTTTTTATTTCTCTGCCACCAGCTGATCTTTCGCTCTCTCAAGCTCTTTGTTATAGGTTTTCAGGAACATAACTCCTAGGTTTTTATGCGGAGCGACGTAGTTGCGGAAATCGGGATTTTTACCCAGCCTTCTCTCGGCCGAAGCCCAAAACTCCGGCCAGGATATATCTTTTCCGGATAAAATCGCCTCGTTTAACATCTTAAATAAAGGATCGTTAACATACATAGAACCGGTGCCTTTAGTGGAGATAATATGCGCATTAATAGATCTTTCCAATACCCCATAAAGGTTATTATAACCCCCGCAGCCGCCCAAGGAAACTATTTTAGTGTCAGACGATATTCCGTCAATGGTTTTAGGGGTATGATAACTGTGGCCGCGGTGCACCATAACATGCGTACGTATGTTTTTCGCCTTGAGTGCCATCTCGATTTCATCGGGGGCATCACGATCAAATTCCGGGTAACTCGCGTACATTGCTATTTTTTTTCCGTTGCCCACGGAACTGATAATAGCGTAGTGGTCTTTTTTTTCTATCCGCCACTTGCGTTCATCTTTATATTGGGCCATAAAATACTTGAAAGAAGCGTGGCCGTCTTTGTCATTATAAAAGAGATATTGTTGAACATTTAAGCCCTCCGAGTTAAAAAGATCGGTTGATTTTACTTCCGTAAAATTACCAAGCTTAAATTCATAGGACATCTTTTTAAACCAATCTTTATGGACAAGCGCTCGGTCACCGAACATCCCGGCTAGGATGCCGTAAAGGATTTTGTTATTTGCGCCTGTTTGCGGACCGCTTACCCGGTCGTATTCCAGTTTAATTTGTTCCTGTAATACAGTTAAAATCTTTTCGTCGTTAACAACTCCGAAAATATCAGCGACCGTGGTCGCTTGGGCTAGTTTATCATCGGCTGCGTCAAGATTAGATACGACATCGGTAAGCAAGGCGTGCGCGCTTTCCCGGCTCATTGTTTGGAGGAATTCATTGAGACGATTGAAGCCGGCGCATTCCTTTATGAAGGTTCTGAATTTATTCCTGTTTGTTTTTTTGAGCAGGTCATCGCCGTTAAGCTTTTCCCGGCTCATTTTAGCTGTCATTCGGTTAAAAAAACCGTTAAAAGTAGAGGTAAAGATTTCTTCTTCGCCGTAAACCGATAGGTTGTATAATTCTTCAGGGGAAGCGTCATTAACGGATTTAAATCTGACAGCGTCCATCTCCTCATGAAGATCATTGATCTGTTTGACTTTTTGCAAACTCAATGTTTTCAGGTTTTCTTCAACCGTAATCCGGCCAAGATGATCCGGTTCGCATTTTATCTTAACCAAAGCCTTTAATAGCGCGTCCTCGTTATTAACTATTTTTAAAGCATCGTCTTCTGATAAGCCGTGCTTAACCATGTCGTTTAAAAGAATTGCTGTTTGCGTGTTCTTAATATTCTTCAAAGCAGCTGTCGATTCTAACTCAGGTTTTTTTATAGATTCCAGAAGTCCGCCATATTCATTTATAGCCCCCGGGCAAGCCGCAAAAGCCGCTTCCAGATGGGATTGCCACTCAGCGGGATCCATTATCTGTTTAAGCTTGCGGGCATTGCTAATATAATTTTTCAGAGCCACCGGCACGGCTTTCGCGATTTCAGCAGACAAGTCGTCTCCTAGGATTTCTTTGACATATGGAGCATTACTTAAAAATAGCCAGGGATACGCCTCCCCCGCCCTAATGATCGCCGGTTTTAGTTCGGCACCCAGGATATCTTTGTAGTAGGGGGCGTTTGTCAGGAACATAAAATAATCCTTGGGAGCGGCCTCCAGAATGGCCTGCTTCAGGTCGTTACCCATAATACTTTTCAAACCCAAGGCGCAAAGAAGAAAGCCGGTCGGATCTTCCTGTATGGCTTTGTTGACTTCTTTTTTTAAATCTAAACCTTGAATTCCCTCATAGTTAGAAGCATTTCCCAGAAAACTAACCAATGATTTTTCTTTGGCCTCTAGGATCATGGCGGCAAGGCCGATACCGGCCACTCCTTTTAGTTTATGCGCTCTTTTTAAGAATTCCGGCGGATACTTCTCTTTGTATTCGATTATTTCTTTGATCTCTTCCGCGCTTGGCGCTTCTTCTTGTCTCGCGGCGTTGATCTGCGCATCGTAAAGGTCTTTAGGCTTTTCCGATTCCGGCATTACTTCTCCGGCGCTGGTGGCGGGTTTTATGCGATTGCTTTCCTCATTTTTAATTTTGGGCAAAGTACAGCCTGCCAGATTAACGGCGGTAAAAAAGGTTAAGGCTCGAGCCAGGCCCTTAGCCCTTGATCCGAGTTTTTGCAAAGCCCCGAATTCTTCTTCGGTTATTTTTTTCATTTCCGGCTCCCCTGGAGTTTCCGGAGCCGTATTTAATTTTTTTTCAAAATTCATATAATTTAAAAAATTTAAGTCCTTATTTTTATTGATCGGTTTTTAGCTGCCGTAATAACTCCGGCCAGCAGTTTATCCAGATTTTTTTTCTTAAAATATGCGAGTCCGGCCTCGGTCGTTCCGCCTTTGCTGGCGATACCGTTTATCAGATCCGCAATGCTTTTTTCGCTTTGGTTTTCCTGGAAATGAATAAGCGTGCCGGCTACGAGATCGGCTAACAGGGAATTAACGTCATTTTTCGCTATGCCAAGTTCATTGATCTTGTTTCCGAATACGCGCATTATTTCGAGCAGGAAGGCCGGGCCGCTGCCAAAAACAGCAGTGAACAGATCAAAATGCTTTTCCGGCAATTCGATCACGCGCCCCGACCGCGAGAGCACGCGCCCGATATTTTTCGCCCTGGCGGAATTTTTCTTATCCGCGTAAAAAGCGGTAACCGATTTTTTGTAAGCGATCGCCAGGTTCGGCATTATCCTGATCAATTCCGGATCTTTCCCCAGATATTTCCGGATGGAAGCGATATTTTTTCCGGCAACAGCCGAAACGATCGTTTTGCCGCCCAGGCCGGCCGTTCGCAATTCAGACAGTACCGACGCAAGGTCTTTGGGTTTTACGCACAGCCAGATCACGTCGGAAAAGGAAACCAGGGACGGGATAGTTTTCATTGGCCGGATATCCTTAGGCTTGTTATTTTTAGACACGTAAGCGAAAGACAGATTTTTGTCGTCTTTAAAACTCAGGTATAGGGCCCTGCCTAGGTTGCCGAAACCGATAAAGCCGTAATTCATAATTTAAAATTTGAATTTAGTAAAAGGGATTTTATTTTTTAGGGCTTGCGCCAGAAAGCCGCTTTTGCCGCCGTTGACGATCCACATTTCTATTTTGTTTTTCCGGCAGATAACGGCCGCCTGGATCTTCGAGGTCATCCCGCCCGTTCCCGGACCGGAATTTTTTTCTTCCGCGAAAGCGGCGACCCGGTTTAGATTCCTTACCTCTTCGATCAGGACCGCGTTTTTATTCAGATGGGGGTTTTTGTCGTACAGCCCGTCGATATCGGAGGCGATAATCAAAAGATCCGCTTTTATGATCGAAGCCACCAAAGCGGATAATTTGTCGTTATCCCCCAGAATTATTTCTTCGATCGCGACCGTATCGTTTTCGTTTATAATCGGGATATAATCGTTTTCAAGGAGTTTTCCTATCGTGTTTTTCGTATTGTTTTTTGCCGTTTTATCCTCGAAATCCCGGTAGGTCATAAGGCATTGCGCGGTTTTTAATCCGAAGCCGCCGAAAACCTCGTCGTAGATACCCATAAGTTTAGGCTGGCCGATCGCCGCCATCGCCTGCTTTGAGTCAACCTTTTTCCGGTGGCCGTTTATGTCTATGAATTGCCGGGCGGCGGCAATGGCGCCGGAAGAGACCAGGACGATATCGTACGCTTTTTTCAGGGTAACAATCTGCCGGGCGATATCCTCGATCTTGCCGTAGGAGATCCGGTCGGTGCCGGCCGTGAGGGTCGATGTCCCTATTTTTATCACTAATTTTTTTTTCATACTTTTTGTCTGGTTATTTCCTGATCTGGCCGCGGCCGCTTATGAACCATTTATTGGTAACAAGCTCGTTCGGCCCGATCGGTCCCCGGAAATGCAGCTTTTGCGTGCTTATCGCAATCTCCGCGCCTGATCCGAATTCTCCGCCGTCGGTAAATCTCGTTGAGGCGTTATGATAAACGGCCGCGCAATCAACCTCGTTCTGGAATTTTAAAGCCTTTTTCGCGTCGGCCGTGATTATGGCCGCCGAATGGCCGCCGGAATATTTATTTATGAGGTCTATGGCCGCGTCTATATCCTTAACGAGGCTTAAAAGTATCTTGGCGGACAAGAATTCTTCGGCGAATACGGAATTGTCCCTGATATTTTTTATACTTTTATCGAGGCGGCATACCGGACGGTCTCCGTATACGGCGATACCGGCGGACGAAAGAGAGTTTACTAATTTTGAAAGTATATTTTTCAGATCCGGAAGATCACGGTTTATAAGAACTTTATCCAGGGCGTTGCATACGCTTATTCTCGATTTGCCGTTAATTATTATCTTCGCGGCCATGGCCGGGTCGGATTTTTTATCGAGATACAAGAAATTATTTCCCCGGCCGCTAGCGATCACGGGAATATCAGTATTTTTTTTGACAAAATCGATAAGCTTCTGCCCGCCGCGCGGAATTATCAGATCGGGCTCTTGGCTGTTTTTGATGAATTCTTTTGTTTTTTTTCTGTCTAGATCAAGATAGGTAACATGGTCTTTTGAAATTCCGTTAGCCGCTAAAGCCTCGCGCCAGAGTTTCACTAAAATCAGGTTAGTCTTTCTGGATTCCGTCCCGCCCCTTAGGATCACTCTGTTGCCTGCTTTAAAAGCGGCAGCGGCCGCTTCGATCGTAACGTCAGGACGGGATTCGTAGATTATGAGGATCGTGCCGAAAGGAACGGTTCTGTTTTCTATCTTAAGCCCGTTGCGGTGCTTATGAAAATAGATCGTCCGGTTTTCCGGATCAGGCATTTTTTTTACCAGGTTGAGCGCCTTTATCATGCCGGAAATTTTAGTTTCGTCCGTTTTCAGGCGGTCAAGCATGGACGCGTCGGCGCTTCGGCAGGATAAAATATCGCGCCGGTTGGCGCTCATGATATTTTTTTTATTCTCCCGCAACAGCCGCGCCAGGACGCCCAAGGTATCGTTTTTTTTCTTTGTAAGCATAATATACCGGCAAAACCTACTTTATTATCAATAAATTAGCGGCCAAGAATACCACGTAAATCAACAGGAGCATCAATCCCTCGCGCCGGTCCATTTTTTTTCCGCTATGGTAGAAAGAGAGGAATGACATCAATAAAAGAATAATGAAAAACATCAAAATCCAGTAAGCCGGCCCGACAGTAAAAGTAATCGTCTGGATTGACGCGAGAACTCCCAGGACAAGCGTATTGGTAAACGCGGAGCTTAGAAGATGGCTAAGGGAAAGTTCGGAGATATTCTTGCGCCAGGAGGTCACGGTAATGGTTATTTCCGGCAAATTCGTTCCGATAGAAAAAACCAAAACCCCCATAAGCAGCTTGCTTATGCCAAAGTATTGCAAAAGGTTTAATGATATCTCCACTATCCAATGAGAAGCCAGAAGGATGAATATTATCCCGAAGATAGATAAAAGCGCCGCCCGGGCGATCTTGTTTTTGTCTATAAGGCCAAAACGCGATCCCCCGATAGTATGGTTGGCGCGATAGAGATAGTAAAGGAGCGCCAGGTATAAGCCGATCATCATAAGGCCGTCTAAAAGTCCAAAGCGTCCGTCCAAGCCGAATAACACCGGAGAAAATATCACGGCCATTTCCGGAATGAGGGTTTTTAGATTATCGTCAGTATCGATCTGGCGGTTAAGGAAAAGGCTGGTTCCCAGAACGAGGCCGAAAAGAACGATTACGCCGCCCAGGAGATTTCCGGCCGATAAGGAGGCGGCCTTGTCTATCGTGGCGTTTATGCCGACGGACAGTTCCGGCAGGGTGGTAATAAGGCCAAGCAGGATCCCGAAAGCGAATAATCTCATCTTGAGAACCGAAGCGATATATTTTATATTCCGGACGGCGAAATCAGCGGCCACCCCGAGGACCGCGAACAGGATCAAAAGCAACAGCGAATTAGTTAATATAGACATATTGGCTTTATGTATTAAACATGGTTATTTATCTTTAATTATACAGAAATATCCCTAAAAACAAAAGGCCTTTTTGCAAAAAAACCAGCATGATCCATATTGTCAAAGTTTTGCTTAAAATATATAATTAAGAAAAGCGCACGATATTGTTGTAATCGAAAAACAGCTTGGAGGGAAGCGGGGGGGTATAATTAAGTTCGAATAAAATTCATTAGAAAAAGCGTTTAAATAAACCGGGAAAAAATTAATAGTTTATGCGCCAGATAGCCGATCTGCATATCCATTCGAAATACTCGCGGGCTTGCTCGCGGGATTTGACGTTGGCTAATATTGATAAAACCTGCCGGGTTAAAGGCGTCGATATCATCGCCACCGGGGATTTTACTTTTCCGGATTGGTTCAGTTCCATAAAAAACGAACTGGAAGAGATAAATAACAGCGGATTATATAAATTGAAGGCAATGCCGGACGATAAGATAAAATTTATTTTGTCCACGGAGTTGGCTTTGATCTATAAAAAGAACGACCGTTGTCGGCGGATCCATGTCGTCGTTCAGGCGCCCTCTATCGCGGCCGCGGCGGAATTAAATAAATATCTCGATAAGCATTATAATATCCGTTCGGACGGCCGGCCGATACTCGGTATGGGCGCGGAAGAGTTGATGAAATTGTGCCTTTCTATTCATCCGAAATTTTTGATTTATCCGGCGCATATCTGGACGCCTTGGTTTTCGGTTTTCGGGTCAAAGTCCGGCTTCGACACTATGGAAGAATGCTTCGGAGAATATACGAAAGATATTTACGCTTACGAAACCGGTTTGTCTTCCGATCCGGAAATGAACTGGCGGCTTTCGGCCTTGGATAATTTTACGCTTTTGTCCAATTCAGACGCCCATTCGCTCCCCAACATCGCCCGCGAAGCCAACGTTTTCGAATTAGCCGTGGTTTCTTATGACGAATTATACGATGTTATAAAAAACAAAAAGACGGATAAATCATATCTTGATTATACGCTGGAGTTTTATCCAGAGGAAGGCATGTATCATCTCGATGGCCATCGTGATTGCGGCGTGCGCTTTAAGCCCGCCGAAACGAAAAAGCATAAAAATATTTGTCCTAAATGCAAAAAACCGCTGGTGGTCGGAGTCCTTAACCGGGTGGAAGAGCTAGCCGACCGGAAAGAAGGTTTTAGGCCCGCTGGAGCGCCGGGAGCAAGGAAATTGGTGGAACTTGATAAGATCATAGCTGAAGTATTAGGGGTAAAGAGCCGGACGTCCGTCAAGGTGCAAACCGAATATAATAATATTATCGGGCAATACAGCAATGAAATAAACATTCTTCTTGATGAGCCGATCGGGAATTTAGCCAAGGGTTTATCGCCCGCCGTTGTCGAAGGCATACGCCGGGTAAGGGAGGGTCGGCTGCGGATCGAGCCTGGTTTTGATGGGCAATACGGACGGATCAGGATTTTTACGGACGAAGAAAGGGGGCAGACGAAGCTTTTTTGATTATTTAATCTTTGTTTCATGAACCGTCTTAAGATAAAGACGGTTTTTTAATTTTTTATTAATAAAGCGTTGTTATACTTTAGATGTCTATAAACAGGCAAAAATAATATAAATTTTTTTGCTAATTTTAAATAAAATATTTTTAAGGTAGTATATTAGTCTTGACAACTTTTCCGCGGTGTGCTAAGATGTTATATTAACTTGAATTTTCTAAATTAAGGCCGGTTAAAGCGGCACAGGCACGACAAGCATGGGGATCTTTCTGTTAGGAAAAATTCGGTTCTAGAACTAAGTTTTTCCTGACGAAAATTTCTTGCCTGGCCGCTTTAGTTGGTCTTTTTTTGTTGTTTAAAAATCACAGAGACGAGGCATGCCTCGTCTCTTTTGCTTATTTTAAATATCATATCATTAGATCATCGCGGAATCGCTTCGGGCGAAGAAGTGGCGGCGGTTTCCTTGTTTTCGGTCGATAATTTTTCTACCCCGATAAAGCAGACTTCGCGCCAAGGCACGTAATGCGATTTGAAGGTCTTTTTTTCCGTTTTGCCGTCGGCATAGGTAACCGTATAGTCGAAAGAAGCATCGGCGCCGTTATGAGCGCTTTCGGTGCATTTTTTCTGTCCCGGTTTAAGGTCCGTAGTTTCTATAAATTTAGTCGGCGCCGGTTTGACGATATTATTTATGACGGGTTCGGTCGCCTCCGCCTCCCGTCCGTCACGGGTTCCCCAGAAATCGAAATAAAGGTCGTTGCCTTCGATGCGCGCCTGGATCAGGATATGGTTTCCGGTATCATTCATGAATTTGTAATCCGGCCAGGGATTATATATGGTGGCGTCCGTACCGGCGGGCTCGTAATATGACACCCGGTATGAGTGGTTGCGCCGCATGGTAACCGGCAGGCCGGTTTTAATCGTCGCCCGGAACATGGTCGTACCGATCTGGCAGAGGCCGCCTCCGTATTCGGGAACGGTTTTATTGTCCTTGATGACCAGTTCCGGCAGATAGCCGCCTTCTTTATCGATGTTCCCCAGGGTGGTTATGAGCGAAAATTCTTCCCCCGGCTTAATAATAACGCCATTTAAGGAATCGGCGCCTGTTTTTATGTTATGCCGGCGATTGGCCGGCGAGCCGGAAAAATTCGAATGCCCGGTGCCGATTATCTCTTTTATGCCCAGATCATTGATCTCTTCGGTCTGCAGGGCGCTTTTTTTGTCCCCGACAACCAACTCTACCCGATCGCGGCCTTCCCGTAATTCCGTTTCCAGCCGATCGAAGCTTTCGTTTATATTAAGCTCTAAACCGTCCCGGCTCGCCTGGAATTCGGCTACCCGGCCGTCCTTAATTTCGAATTTGGCGTTTTGGGCGGGGCGGTCTATTTTAGGTGCTACCCACTCAGAGAGGAATTTTTTCCCCTTTACCGGGTCGAGGCCGACCACCACCTTGTCTTCCTGTCCGGAACCCGGACCGGGCCTTAAGACGAGCCAGTCGGTCAGATGGCTAAAGTTTACCTGCCAGACATCGGTACCGTAGGCGAGAGAGAGAGGTGCCACGGAAAGCATTTTTTCCGCTTGAGACTCTATATTAAGGCAATCGCTTTCATAAATTTTAGGATAGTCGACATCGGTGATCACTTCGATCGGATTATTATCGAGGGCGCCCAAATTTTTTTTCAGGAGATCGACCGTCTTCCGATAGTCGATGCTTTGTCCGACCTTTTCCGCTTCGACTGAAAATTTCAGTTTTTTAGCGTCGGCGGCGTCAATGACCAGCTTGGCGTCTTTCGCCGGTTCCACGAAGCGCGAGAAATTTTCGTTCAGGAATTTTTCCGCCTCTTTCTCGTTGATGATGTAATAAATATCGAAACGATACGGAATAAGCAAGGACCTTAGCCGTGCTTTTAAATTGTCGTAAAAGCCGTCCCTCCGGCCGAAGGCATAAGCGTCTTCCGCGTTTTTTTCGATATCGAAATCGAAGATCCGGTAAGCTAAATCGCCCTCGACGGAAGATATGAGCGGGAAGAGGGAAGCGCGATACTGGCCGTGAGAAAAAATAATACCTTGCTTGTGGATAATATCGGTTTTTTGGTTCATGATGCTCTTCGCCTCGTCACGTGACAGTCCGGAAAGGTCATATCGGCCGGCATGCACGCCGGGATATATCTTATCGGCGTATTTTTCGGAGTATCCCCAATAAGCGGCGGACAGACAAACGGCCAATACAAAAAAAATGGCCATGACAGTCAGTAACCATTCTAAGAAAAGATGTTTTTTTTCCCTTTTTTCTCCGGCCATATATTATTCCGGCTGTAGAATTTCGTTCAATATATCCTTGGCCAGCCGCTTGTCGTTATCCTCTTTACCGTTAGAGTTAATCGTAAAAGTTAAAACCATGCCTTCGTGGATATTTTCCGGCAGGGCGTCCTTGGGCCAAACGACCGTCGCGTTGTTTTCAGTTTTAAACACCACCTTGTCTCCCTCAAAGCGGTCGATAATTAGGTTTACGCGCATAAATAACCGCTAAAATTTTATTTCTCCCTTACTTTTATGGAAATTTCTTTAGCGCTTTTAGCCTTCGGAAGGACGATTGTCAGAATTCCGTTTTCCAAAAACGCCTCTATCTTATCGGGTTCTATTTCCAGGGGCAGAATAATGGAGCGCGAAAAAGAGCCCCAATAGCATTCGCGATAAAGATAGTTTTCCTCTTTTATGCTATCCTGCATTTCCCGTTTACCCCGGATGGTCAGCATGTCGTTATTGATCGAGATATCGATATCATCCGGTTTTACGCCGGCAATGGTCGATTTTACCACCAGATCTTTCGGGGTTTGGTAAACATCTATTGATAATTGACCCTCTTCATATTCCTCTCCCAGCCATTCTTTTTCCTCTTCTTCCCCGGCCTCCAGTTCTTTTTCCAATTCTTCATAAACTTCCTCATTCTCGGAATCAGCTTTTTCATCCGCTAAATTGATCGGGTTATCGCGGCCCAGACCCGATATTTTTCGGAAAAATTTTTTCATGATATTTAAAATTCAGTGCAAAGCGTTGTTTGTATTTTAACGCGATGCATCGGGATTATTACTATACTGTTATTATAATATATTATTATTTTAAAAGCAAACAGAACTTGACAAAAATTACATTTTGATATATAATATAAAATCAACATGAAATAGTTCTTTTTATATCTAATACTAAAGGTTTGTCACAGCGGAAAGAGGTTTTTATAAAAAATTTCAAGAATAGACTTTTTTCCGCTGTGGTGAAACCATATTGGCCAAGCCCGCCAGCAAAAAACTTTTTTAGGAGGACTGACCATGACAAAAGACATGCTCGGTGCGGTGGTTCGGAAAATCGTGGATCTCCCAATGGAAGCATTGGGAACGATCTGCGATTTGGCGGAAAAATTATCAGGAGAAGGCGGCCGGGAGTGGCTGGGAGAATTAAAAAAGTTTCTCCGCAAAGAAAAGTGTTGGATCAGCATGGTCCGCGAAACTTTTCTTAGGCTCGTTTCCGGCGGCGAGACACTCATCATTGACGCAGTCGATGGAACCGAAACTCTGGCGGATGCGACCGATGTGTTCGCATGGATTGACCCGGATTTTAAAAACTGGGGTGCGGACGAACCGGGACCGGCAACCGGCAAAACGCAGGCTGTCGTTTATGAGATGGTAAAAAACGGTACTTTTGCGGATATGTTCGGTTCTCTCAACGGGGACATCCGGAGGCTTTGTTTCACGCAGGCGCAGATCAAGCTCTCCGTGAAGAAACACCGTAATTGGCTTCGGGACGACGGATACGGAACATTCTTTTTCTTTCAATCCAAAGGAGAGTTTTTTGTCGCCGACGTGGCCTTGTATTCCGGCGGCCGTCTCAATGTCCACGTGCTTCGCCTTGAGAACTCGCTCGTCTGGAACGCCGTGCGCCGGCCTCGTCTCGTGGCCCCGCAACTGGCGCTATAATTTTTTGAACTTTTGAACCTTGATCCCTCGGATTCTTTGACACTTGAAATCTGAGGGATTTTTTGTATAATAATAATGCAGCTTTTCAAAAATCCGCCGTCATGGCTTCGGGTTGAAGCTACTTTAAAATATTTTCCGGAATTTTGCCTGGCAAAAGAGAGAAGATATTTTAGAAGACTGGAAAAAGTCCGTTGGCGCCGCAGTTATTCGTCAATATTAACATGAACAAATTTCGGATTAATCGATAGCCTTGTTTTTTAAAAAACCCTAACTCTTGAAAAAAAAGGATAATTATGCTATATTGATTAAGAGTTTGAAACCATAAACTCCCCGTTGACGCTTCGCTTTGGCGGGACAGGCAGTTGGTTACCCGCCTGCCGGCAGGGAGCACAAGCCTCATAAGCCTGGGGTCGATGGTTCACCGGGTCATCCGGCCCGGTGCCCCGTCGGATGACGGGGCAAGTCCAAAAGGCATAGATCGGAACAATTTTATATATATTTATCGCAAAAAAGCGCCCATAGCTCAGTTGGTTAGAGCACAGGCCTTATAAGCCTGGGGTCGATGGTTCAAGTCCATCTGGGCGCACAAAATTATGGCGGCTCCCGCAGAGCCGTCAGAATTTTGTGTGTTCAGAGATTTGAACCATTTTGAGCAAGACACAGAAGCAGAAAAAGCATGAATGTAAACATTCAGCATGTTTCGCTCGAAAAACGAGTATAATGATGTTGTGGGGCTTCCGCCCCTTCAAGTCCATCTGGGCGCACTTGTTTACAATTTTATTTTTTTTGTTTATCATATAATTCAAGGGGCGGCTAGCTCAGTTGGTTAGAGCGCTACGTTGACATCGTAGAGGTCACAAGTTCAACTCTTGTGTCGCCCACAGAAAAATACCCTGTTTTCAAGCGGGGTATTTTTGGTTAGAGTCCCGACGCTTCGGGATTGACATCGTAGAGCTTGCCCCGTGTCCCGACGCTTCGGGATTTGCGGGGGTCACAAGTTCTCCGCCAAAGGCGGATCCGCCCCGGGCGGAAACTCTTGTGTCGCCCACAATTAAAAAATCCCGCATGACGCGGGATTTTTTCGATATTTATTTATATCGCTAATTTACCTAAGCTTTCCTTAATGTGATCTACGATTTCCTTTTCCGCTTCGGAAATGGGTTTTAGGATATTTATCCGGACGAAATTTTTAGTTCCGACAGGCGAGAATTTTTTTACCAGATTGAGGGAATTGATATTTTTTATCGAGTAGATCATGGCCTGCGTGTTTTTTTCCGGTCCGTATTCATAAATAAGGAGAACGATCTTGGCCTGGGGAATGTTTATTATGAGTTCATCAATGACCTCGGGAAGATCGTTTTCCCCGGTGTTTGTTTTCTGAAAATCCATCTCGGTCAAAACCGACCAAACAAGGGAATTATCCATGGTGGCCGTAAGTCTAGCCAGTACCCGCCCCCAAAGCTTTAAGACGTCCAAAGACCGGGAGCGGTAAAGCTGGTTTACGATCTCTTCGCGCCTGGCTCCCAGGGAGATAAGTTCCGAAGATATCGACAGGGATTGCGGCGTGATATTCTGGGTTTTGAAACTGCGGGTTTTCGAGATAATGCCGGCCAGGAGGCAGGTGGCGATATCCTCGTCGATTAGGTCGCGGGAGTATCCGGAGAAAAGATTAAAAAGGATTTCGGCCGTGGCAATGGCGGTAAGTTCTATCTGGTTTATCTGGCCGAATTCCTCGTTATTCGAGTTGTGGGCGATATTTATTATGGGTACCTGATAGAAAAATTCCGTGTCTTTGTCGTAAATTTCCCCCAGAGACTCAAGGTCGGGCGTATCGAGAACGATCACCAGGTCATATTTAAAATCCCCGGAAAGGGATTTTATGTCGTCATGCGTAAAAAAGCCCTCTTTTGGGGAAATAATGAAGTTAAGGACGTTTTCCTCTACCTTATATTTTATGGCTCCGACCTTGGCGTTCGTAATATCCAGGGAAACGATGAATTTCCTCAAATTATCCAGGGAGTGCCGGATAGATCCGTAAGAAGGAAGAAAGGAATAGGATTTTCCCTGATCGAAATTTTCCGCCGCGATTTCCACGTTCTTGCCGAGTTTTTTCAGAAGCAGGTAAAAGGCCAGGGACGACGCGACCGCGTCGCCGTTCCAGGTTTTGCCGAAAGTAATCAGGACGCTTTTGGCCTTTTTGATCTGTTCGAAAATTTGTTGCTCTTGCGTCAGCATGTGTCAGGGTTGAATAAAAAATAAAAAACTAAAAACCATCGAGAAGCATGGTTTGTCCGCGCCTTAAGCGGGTCGCGATTATTAAGTATAGATTAAAATGTTTAAGATTTTAATATACACGATAAAAACGAGCGTGTCAAGGTTTTTTAAAAACAGGTCAATTAAGAAAACAATAAGCGCGTATATTTAGATTAATTTTATTTAATATTAAATAAAAAAAATCTAAAAAATTTAGTCAGAGATCGTATCCGTCGGCTTGCCAAAAAAAGCATTATTTGGTAACGTAAAAAGTAGTAATATAAGTAATATTTTTAAATATATGAACAAAGAATTGCCTAAGGCGTACGAACCGGGGCTTTATGAGGATGAGATTTACGCGAGATGGGAAAAATCCGGGTTTTTTAATCCGGATAATCTGGATTTGCCCGCGGACGCTCCGGAGTATACGATAGTTTTGCCGCCGCCGAATATCACGGATAAATTGCACCTGGGACACGCTTCAATGCTGGCCGTAGAAGATCTTTTGATCCGCTATCATCGGATGCGGGGCTACCGGGCGCTTTGGCTTCCGGGTACCGATCACGCGGCTATCGCCACGACGAATGTCGTGGAGAAAAAGATTTGGCGGGAAGATAGTAAGACCCGGCACGATCTCGGGCGGGAAAAGTTTTTGGAAAAAGTCTGGGAATTCCTGCGCGTCACGCAGTCCACGATATTAAACCAGACCAGAAAAATGGGCGCGTCTCTCGACTGGAGCCGGACGGCTTTTACCCTGGACGAACAGCGCGAAAAAGCGGTCAGGAAGATGTTTGTGGACATGTACAACGAAGGCGCTATTTACCGCGGCTACAGAATCGTTAATTGGTGCCCCCGGTGCCACTCGACCTTGGCGGATGACGAGGTGGAATATAAGGAGACGAAGAGCAAACTATACTGGATAAAATACGGACCTTTCGTATTGGCCACGACGAGGCCGGAAACAAAATTAGGCGATACGGCGGTCGCCGTTCACCCGGGCGATAAGCGCTATAAAGACATGGTCGGGAAAGAATACATGATACCGGGCGTATTGGGAGAATTCAAGGTAAAAGTAATAGCCGATCATCACGTCGATCCGGAATTCGGTACCGGCGCGGTCAAGGTGACGCCGGCCCACAGTTTCGCCGACAACGAAATGGCCCGCCGAAACAATATCCCCTGGAAGCAGATCATAAACGAGGATGGGCGCATGATGGATAATTGCGGCCAATACGCCGGTTTGACCACCGTCGAGGCCCGGGAAGCGATCGTCGCCGACATGGAGAAGATGGGGCTTATTGACCATATTGAAGAAGGCTACGAGAACAAGCTGTCCGTCTGCTATCGTTGCGATACCCCGATCGAGCCTCTGCCTTCGAAACAGTGGTTCGTGGCCGTCGACAAAAAACTGCCGCGGCTGGGGAATGTGTCACTTAAAGAAAAGGCGGTCGAGGCGGCGAAAACAGGAGAGATAAAATTCATTCCGGACCGTTTCGAAAAAAGATACGTCAATTGGATGGAGAATCTGCACGATTGGTGCATCTCGCGCCAGATATGGTTCGGTCATCGGATCCCGGTGTGGTATAATTCGCGTAACGTCGACGATATTTATGTCGGCGAGAAAGCGCCTGAGGGCGAGGGCTGGAAACAGGATCCCGATTCTCTGGATACTTGGTTTTCTTCCAGTATGTGGACATTTTCCACTCTCGGCTGGCCGGATACCTTTAAAGACGGCAAAAAAACCGGCGACTTAGCCCGGTTCCATCCGACCCAGATACTCGAAACCGGTTATGAGATCTTGACCCTTTGGGTGTCGCGGATGATCATGATGAGTTTTTTCGCTGTCGGCGAAAAGCCTTTCGATACGGTTTATCTGCACGGCATGGTCCAGGATAAGAACGGCAAGAAGATGTCGAAGTCCAAAGGCAACGGCATCGACCCCTTAGACGTCATCGCCAAATACGGCACGGATGCCGTGCGCCTATCCCTGCTTATCGGTTCGACGCCCGGCAACGACGTGCGCATTTTCGAGGAAAAGATAGAGGGGGACAGGAATTTCGTGAACAAGCTTTGGAATGTGGCGAGATTTATCCTGCAGACCGCCGACGAAAATACAACTGAAATAGAGCTTAAAAATTTGTCTTTGTCGGATAAATGGATCATGTCGCATTTCAACGCCTTGATGGATAAAAACGTCGCTTCAGCAACAAAATTTTTGAGCAACTATAATTTTTCTTTAGCGGCGGAATTACTGCGTACGTTTACATATGATTACTTGGCTGACTGGTATTTAGAAGCAGCCAAATTCGATAAATCCACCGAGAAAATCAAAGTATTGCGTTATATATTGGAGAACTTATTGATTTTATGGCACCCATTCATTCCTTTTGTCACTGAAAAGATATGGGAACTTATGGGCAAGGAAAAATTATTGATGGTCGAAAAATGGCCGGAGATTAAATATGACACGATGAATAATGGGGACGATTTCGAATTGATAAAAAATATCGTGATTGCCATCCGCAACGCGCGGGCGGAAAATAAGATCGAACCAGGACGAAAGATCGATGCCGTGATCTATGCCGGCGGCAACAAGGATATAATAGAGTCGCAAGCGGAGATAATAAAAGGACTCCGAACCGGCATCGGGAAGCTTACGATCGCCAAAGACGGAGACGAGCCGGATGATTCTATCTGTATTTCCGTAAAAGGCGTTTCCAACCTGGATATATATCTGGTCGGTGCTGTAGACAAGGATAAAGAGAAAAAACGTCTGGAAAAAGAGATCGCTAATCTGGAAAAACTTATCTCCGGGTCCGAAAAGAAGCTGACCAACGAAGAATTTACGTCTAAAGCGCCGCCGGCGGTAGTCGAGAAAGAGCACGGCAACCTTCATGCCAGAAAGAACGACCTTACTAAATTATTGATCCAGCTAAAGCAGTTATAAGAGGTGGCTTAAGGGGGTATGTTTAAATTAAACAATATTAAATTGAAATACGATCCTTAAAATTTTAAGCAAACAAGGAGAATTCCAATGAAACCAATAGTAATTCCACTGATTTTCTTTTTTTTATTTTTACCCGATATGGTTATGGCCAAGAAAGACGGCTTGAAAAATTCGGGATCGATTAAGTCCACCGATGAATTAGCGGAGAAATTCAAAGAAAAATCAAAATATGAAATTTTTGATTATTCGCGAGAAATAAAGATTAATCGCCAGTCCTGGCTTGAGTATAAGGAGAATTATAAGAATCGCTATAAGCTTGATGACCGGCTGGGAAAGATTTTTCGCAAGGCCCATTACCATATCGGCGCCTGGAAAAAATATTTGATCGAAATTTTTCGCAACGAATTCGCGGGCTCAGGATTGCCGGTGGAAATGGTGGATAGGCTTATATATCTGGCTATACCGGAGTCTCACTGGATCCTGCGCAAATCACCTGTCGGAGCGGCCGGTTATTATCAATTCATGCCCAGAACCGCCAAGGATTACGATTTAAGTTGTGATCAACACTATAATATTGACGAGCGGCTTGATCCGCTTCTGGCAGGACAAGCCGCGGCTCGATATTTGCGCAAGTTGTATGATATGTTCGGGTCAATCGACCTGGCTTTATCGCGATATAACGGGAGCTTTTCCGAGACTTGCCTGGAGGAAGCCAGAGAAAAAAACGAGTTTGCCGTTATCGATTACGACGATTTCCTGGATTATTTGGAGCGACGGGCCAATATTTTAAAAAAAGATATTGAGCGTCTTGATGTATATCCGTATCGGGTCAGAAAGAACGATACACTAGGCGGCATTGCCCGTGTTTTCCGGGTAACAAAAAGAGAATTATCCGAAGCAAACCGACTTTCCGCCGGAGATATACTGAAAAGGGGCATGATCATTTTGATTCCGAACAGGACGGAGGGCACCAAACGGATCGTATTTTTTAAAGAAACAGCTGGTCTGAGGGAGAATTTTCGTTTCGCGGCTCGTTTTTGGGCGACAATAGAACTTATTGAGGAGGGTTTTGTCGCTGACGAGGAGCCGACTTTGGAATTTGAAATTTTTACGGTTAGGCAAGCGCGCGCGACTCGAACATATCTAGTTAAACCCGGAGATAGTCTTTCTCGTATCGCTCTCCGATTTGGCGTGCGTTTATCCGATATTTTAAAGATCAACCACCTTAAAAATTCCAATTTCATAAAAGTTGGCATACAGCTCGTTATTCCAGCGGGTATGGGCAAGATAGTAACCCTTAAAACCGTCGCCGGAGAAATTTCCCAAAAAAAAGGAATTGGATACCATGGATTTCTAAAGCGTCTTATCGCGCTGAATCCGGCAGTTAAAAATCCCAGTCGACCTCTGCCGGAAGGCTTCAGAATTAGGTATTGATTTTTAAACAAAAGCCCTTCACGCGGGCTTTTATTTTACTTAACAAATAGGCCAATATTAATAAAAATCATATTGAGTTGGCGGTTCATTATTGACAGATTGCGGCCGACATGCTATAGTGACAGCATAATTAAGTAAAAGTTTGCGTTAATTTTTATCTTAAAATCTACGCGAACCAATATCAAAGTCAATGTACAACAACAACAACCAGGCTGGCGACCGCCAGATGTACAAGGGCACCTGGACCTGCTCCCAATGCGGAGCCGAGATCACGGAACTGCCTTTCGAACCGGATGGAAATCGTCCCCTTTATTGCCGGGACTGCCACCGCCAACAGAGGCAAAGCCGCCCTCGCCGGTTTTAAGAATAAATTATTTCGATAAATCTTTTTATCATCTAATATATTTCTTATCAAAAACTGTCCTTCTAGGGGCAGTTTTTGTTTTTGGTATTTTTTATTTTACGGATGTATGTTAAAATAATTTTAAATGAATTCTTAAACCTAATCACTTATATTTAAAACTATGTTCTTATTTTTCGACACGGAAACGACCGGTCTGCCGAAGAATTGGCGGGCGCCGCTTACCGACCTTGATAATTGGCCGCGCCTCGTGCAATTAGCCTGGCTTATGTACGACGGAGAGGGGAATAAGGCCGGCGGCAATAATATTATCGTGAAGCCGGAAGGCTTTATTATTCCCGAAGAGGCTTCCCGGGTGCACGGCATTACCACGGAGAGAGCCATGGCCGAAGGCATCGATCTTGCGGAAGCTTTGAAATTATTCGCGGCTGACGTTGAGCGAGCGAAGATCATCGTGGCGCATAACATCAGTTTTGACGAGAAGATCATGGGCGCGGAGTTTTTGCGCAAGAGCATGAACCACGGTCTCTTTGATACGGTCAGGATCTGCACGAAAGAAGAATCGACGAATTTTTGCCAGATACCGGGCGGCTACGGCTATAAATGGCCGACTTTATCCGAACTACACCTGAAATTATTCGGTTGCGATTTCGATGGCGCGCATGACGCCCTGGTAGACGTTGAGGCCTGCGCTAGATGCTTTTTCGAACTGGTTAACAAGGGAGTAATTGGCGGACAATAAGACGGGACCAGGTGTTTCAGATCGCTGGCGAAGCGTAAAAGTATCATCTGCTTGGAATCGAGTATTTAGTATCAAGCAGTCTGATTTTGCGATTGCTAAATACTAAATACCATATACTTAATATTGAATCCTATGTTGCAAAAATATAAATCAAAACTAAATCCTAAGAAAAAGTATCTTCAAGTCGCTTTGAACAGCACTCTTGAAGAAGCTTATAAGATAATAAGCCAGTTGCCGCAAAGCGATCGGATTATTGTCGAGGCCGGTACGCCTTTGATCAAGCGATACGGCGAAGAGGGCATACGTAAGATCAGGGAATGGTGGGAAATGAGATTGAACGGATTGTTTACGGTGCCCCCGGCTAATATGGAAATCGGCGGCCTTTTAGGCGCCATTGTCAATCAGGTTGCCAAGCGGGATAAAATTAATAATTCAAGAACGGCGGCAACCGTAAAGGGCAGGCGTCCTTACGTCGTAGCCGATCTTAAGATGATCGATCGGGGAGAAACCGAAGTCGAAATCGCCGCCCGAGCCGGGGCGAGCGCGGCCGTGGCCATGGGCTCGGCGCCGGTCGAAGCGCTTAACGCTTTCATCGCCGCCTGCGAAGAACGAGGCCTTGACCCCATGATCGACATGATGAACGTCGACTATCCTTTGGCGGTTTTACGCAATCTCAAAAGACAGCCCTCGATAGTTATATTGCACCGGGGGGTGGACGAGGAGAAAGGCAATAAACAGAAAATGCTCCCGCTCCACGAGATCCGGCGCGTAAAAGGGAATTATAGCATGTTGATCGCGATCGCCGGCGGGGACACGATCAGGGAGGTGGAGAGCGCGATATTCAACGACGCCGATATCGTCGTGGTCTGGAAGAAATTCTATCAGGCCTCTGACAACACCGCATCACTGGCCGAGGAATTTTTAGCGCAGATAAAATAAGGAAATAAAAAAGTAGGGACGGATGATCATCCGTCCCTACTTTTTTATTTTATCTTATTTCTTCTTATCTCCCATGAAATTAGCGATCGTTTTCATGCCTTCCATGAATTCGATGGGCAGAGCGAAGAGGACGGTTTTGGACGGATCCGGGTTGATCTTTTCTATGGTCTGAAGAGTGCGCATGGACATGCCGCCCGGTTTATTAGAGAGGAGTTCGGCCGCCTGCGAAAGCTTGTCAGCCGCCGTATACTCGCCTTCGGCCTGGATAATGATCGCCCGGCGCATGCGTTCCGCCTCGGCCTGCTTAGCCATTACCCGCTTCATGTCCGCCGGCAGTTCGATATCCTGCATTTTTATGTACTGCACGTCGATACCCCACGGATCGGTAGCGACATCCACCACTTTCTTTATATCGCCGGCGATCTTATCCCTTTGGGAGAGAAGGGTATCAAGCTCAACTTCGCCGATAACGTCGCGCAAGGTTGCCTGGGCATAGAGCGCGACCGAATGCTTGAAGTCCTGGATCTCCAATACTGCCTTTTCCGAGCTCATAACCCGGAAATAAACCACGGCGTTTATGCCGACAGTGACATTGTCTTTAGTGATCACCTCCTGTTGGGGGATATCGACCGTATCGATGCGCATATCAACTTTTACGATCCGCTGGACTCCTATGAATATCCAGGTAAGGCCGGGTTGTCTGGTGGAAGTATATTTTCCCAGAGTAAGAACCACCGCCCGTTCATACTGGTCGATAACCCTTAGCCCCGCCAATAGAAGCAAGAAGCCCAAGACCAATACGAGATAGATAAATTCCATAAGTTTAGTATTTAATTTTTAATGCTATAAAATAAGTATAGCAAAAAAAAGAAAAATGTATAATATTAAAATTAAAATACTTGACAAATATATTAAAACGTGATAGAATCAAAAATTCGTGTAAAAATTGGGGTTTAATGAAAATCTAACTATTGCTTAGTATTATAAATAAACAAAAATATCGTTAAATAATTTAGAATTAGCATTTTTCTTATTATGAAAAGCAAGGCCAATTCAATAGGTCGATTCTGGTTAATAGCTGAATTACCTTCAATATTTAAGGTTTATAAAAAAATACCCGGAGTTATTTGGGCGGGTATTTTAATTCTAACCTTATTTCACGCGCTTAGCCTGCTTAGTTTGCCTTTATTCCATTTTCTGGCGGAATCATACAGTATTGTCGTGGTAATATTGATATTCATCGTAGCCTGGAATTCAAGACGCTATGCCGATAATCAATTTTTTGTATTTTTAGGCATATCATATCTATTTGTAAGCGGAATTGATTTTTTTCATGCGTTCTCATACTCTGGCATGAACATATTCCATGGTTTCGACGCTAATCTGCCTACGCAATTGTGGATAGCGGCCCGCTATTTACAGGCTTTGTCCTTTTTTGCGGCTTTTGCGCTTCTACCAAAGAAAATTTCCGTTTGGAAAATTTTTGCGGTTTACTGGGTTATTTTCATAGCGGTGTTAATGGCTATTTTCAGTTCTCATTTTCCTGCTGCTTATTTGGCCGGATCCGGCCTGACAGCTTTTAAGATCGCCAGTGAATATATAATATCTTTTATTCTTTTTGTCTCGATTGTTATAGGCATAAAAAAGCAAGCTTATTTCCGGAAAAATGTGCTGATATTGATCATCGCATCAATGGCTTTTACCGTAATATCGGAGCTGGTTTTTACGCTATACTGGGATCCATATGGTGTTTATAATGTTTTAGGGCATTTTTTCAAAGTAATCTCTTCTTTGCTTGTCTATGAGTCAATCGTCGTCACCGGCTTAAGAGAACCGCAGGATATCATTTTCAATAAACTTAAAGAAAGTGAAGAGGGATATAAAAAAGGCGAACAACGTTTTCGGGGCACGCTCGACAATATGCTTGAAGGTTGCCAGATCATAGGTTTTGACTGGCGCTATCTTTACGTCAACGATACGGCCGCCCTGCACGGCCGGACCGCAAAAGATAAGCTATTAGGCAGGACGATGATGGAAGTATATCCGGGGATAGAGGAAACGAAGTTATTCGCCGAACTGCGGAAATGCATGAAAGAAAAGCGCGCGGCTGTCATGGAGAACGAATTCATATACCCGGATGGCGAGCACGGATGGTTCAAGTTGAGTATTCAGCCTTCCGAAGACGGTCTGCTCATATTATCGGTAGATATTACGGAGCAGAAACGGGCCGAAGAGACGATCCGAAACCTCGCCCTTTTCCCCGAGCAGAATCCGTACCCGGTCTTGCGCGTAAAAACTGACGGAACCGTTTTGTTCGCAAATAATGCAAGCAAACCGCTTTTGGAATCATGGAATTGCCGTCAGGGGGACCCGGTCCCGGATTCGATCCGGTCGCGCATAGCCCGGGCCATAAAAAACGGACAGCTATTCTCTTTTGACGAAGATTGCGGGTCGGTGTCATATTCCCTGTCGATCACGCCTTTCGGTTCATTCGGTTACGCAAATTTATACGGATTGGATATAACCGAGCGCAAAAGGGCGGAACGCCTGATCCGTGAAAGCCAGGAAGACCTGAATCGCGCTCAAGCCGTATCGCATGTCGGCAGCTGGCGGCTCGATGCGCGCAAGAACGAGCTTAGCTGGTCTGACGAAATTCGCCGGATATACGGTATTCCGGAAGGTAAGATTTTAACCCACGAGACTTTCATGGCCTCTGTTCACCCGGAAGACAAAGAATACGAGAATCGCAAATGGCGGGAAGCTATTGCCGGGGGTGACCCCTATGATTTGGAATTCCGCATAATTGTCGGAGATAATGTCAGGTGGGTAAGCGGAAAGTCTCAGCTTGATTTCGGCCCGGATGGTGAATTTCTTGGCGGGTTCGGCACTATCCAGGATATCACGGAGCGCAAAAATGCGGAACGCCTGATCCGGGAAAGCCAGGAAGACCTGAATCGCGCTCAAGCTGTATCGCATATCGGCAGCTGGCGGCTTGATACCAAAAAGAACGAATTGATCTGGTCGGAAGAGAATTATCGGATCTTCGGCGTACCGTCGGGCGAATCCATGACCTATGAAACTTTTTTAGCCTCCGTTCATCCGGCGGACCGGAAGTATGTTGATGAAAAATGGAAGGCGGCCCTGGCGGGCGCGCCTTATGACATAGAACATCGCATAGTCGCCGGCGATGAGATAAAATGGGTCAGGGAAAAAGCCGGATTGGAATTCGATTCCGAGGGCGGGCTTTTAGGCGGGTTCGGCACAACCCAGGATATTACCGAGCGCAAACGGATACAGGAGGCTTTGCGCCAAAGCGAAGAAAAATATAAAGCCCTGGCCGAAACCTCTCCGGACTGCATCAAGCTTTTCGATCCCGAGGGCAAGCTTCTTTACATAAATAAAGCCGGCTTGGAAGAGCACGGCCTTAAAAGCATTGAAGAAGCGATGGATTGGGATTATTTCGGATGCATGGTCGAAAAAGACCGGGGAAAATTCAGGAAAACATTCGAAAATGCCTTAGGGGGAGAAACCAACACGATCGAGATCGAGCATACCCCGGAGGGCGCGAACCGGGATGTTTGCCTTGAGACCATGACCCCGGTCAGGAATAAAAAAGGGGAAGTAGGGGCCGTATACGGCGTTTCCCGCGACATAAGCGACCTTAAAAAATTCGACCGGGCCAAATCAGAATTCGTGTCCATGGCCTCCCATCAGCTCAGGACGCCTTTAACCAGCTCCGGTTTCGCGCTTGAGCTTTTGCTAAGGGATTCCGGAAAGATAGACGAGGAGCAGAGGGATTATCTCGAAAGCGCCCATAAGGACATAAGCTTCATGACCGAACTTGTCAACCGGCTCTTAAACATCTCCCGGATCGAAATGGGGACTTTTACGGATAATCCCAAGATTATAGAGCTCCAGCCGTTTCTTAAGGAGGTTGTCGGTAATCTCGTAATACTTGCCGCTAAAAAGGACCAGCGCATTATCGCGGAGTACGCCGATGATATTCCCGGCACCATGACGGTCGATCCTAATATCTTCCGCAATATTCTCTCAAATCTGATATCCAACGCCATAAAATATACGCCTGAAAAAGGAAAGATCACTGTTTCGGCCACCGCCAAAGATTCCGGAGTGGTCATCGGCATAACCGATACCGGTCCGGGTATACCGGTAGAGATACAGCCGAAAGTATTTACCAAATTATACAAAGCCCATGAAATGCTCCGGACCGAAGGAGAAAGCTCCGGACTGGGTTTATATATCGCTAAACTTTTCACGGAAGCATTGGGTGGTCGCATCTGGTTTGAATCGGAAGCGAACAAAAGAACGACGTTTTACGTTTATTTGCCGCAGAGCGCTAAAAAACAGTAATTTTTTCTATTTCAGGGACGGGGATCATTTAACGATTACCTTGTTAACCTTTTTAAAACAAAAAACAGACGACTTCTGTCGTCTGCTTTTTGTTTTTAAGATCGTAACGATCGACTTTGATATTTTAGCTTAAGAAGCCTGAAGAAAACACCCTAACGCGCCTGTTTAATCTTATTTGTCCACGGCCAGGAAGAAAACCTTTAGGTATTCGCCCTCCGTAAACGGCACTAATTCCGGATGATCCAGGCCGTGCGTATAAGATTCGATGATTCTCAGGGTCCGGCACGCCCGGGAGCCGGCTTCTCCGAGAAGGAAGCGGAAGTCGTCGCGCTTAAGATGCGTGGAGCAGGAACAGGTCAGAAGCATTCCGGGCAGGGAGATTTTTTCCAGAGCCAGGGTATTGATCCTTCTATAGCCGTTCATGCCCTCTTTTATTTTTCGCCGGTCTTTTATGAAAGCCGGCGGATCAAGAATAATAAGAGGAAACTTTCCGGGCTCGAGGCGGGCGAGATAGTCTTTGACGTCGGCGCGGATAAATTCCGCGCGCTTAAGATCAAGGCCGTTTAATTTCATGTTCCGTTTCGCGATCTCCAAGGCGGCTTCCGATAAGTCAACGTTTACCACCCGTTTTGCCCCGGCGGCGAGCGCGTAAACCGAGAACCCTCCCGTATAAGAAAAGCAATTAAGTATTTCACGGCCACGGCAATATTTAGAGAGAGCGGCGCGCTTATCTCTTTGGTCCAGGAAAAATCCTGTTTTTTGCCCCTCTTTTATGTTTACCGAAAAGCGGAAACCGTTTTCCCGGATATTGATCAGGTCAGGGATCTTCCCGCAAATAATCCCTGTTTTAGGGGTTTCGTTATTAAGCGACCTCACTTTAAGATCCGAGCGTTCATATATTCCGGCCGGTTTTGAGGCGGCAACGAGCGCTTCGGTTATTTCTTCGCGCCAGCGCTCCATTCCGGCCGTATGGAACTGCACGGCCAGATAGGGGCCGTAACGGTCGATCACTAAACCGGGCAAGGAATCGTTTTCCCCGTTTATAAGCCGGTAGGCGTCGGTTTTTTCCCCGTCGATATATTGTTCGCGCCAGGCAAGGGCGCGGTCGATCCGGCGGCGGAAAAAATCACGGTCAACTTTTTCGTTTTTGTCATATCCCCAGATCCGGACGGCGATTTGGGAGTAGGAATTAAAATATCCGCTCGCTAAAAATTCCCCCCGCCCGTCAAAAAGCCGGACCGGTTCGCCGGATCCGATCCCGTCGGGAATCCTCGTTAGGGCTCGGGAGAATACCCAGGGGTGCCGGCCCTTAACCGGCCCGACCCGGTTTGATTCTAATTTTAGATCAATCATGCAAGTAAAAAGTTATAATATTTTGTATAAATATAGTTTATTCCTAATTGTAGCAGATTTTTTAATAAACAAAAACCGCGTTTTTTTTATTTTTTAAAACCGGTTAAATCTTATAATAAATCATCGCGATTAGCAAGAGCTCGCCTAATGTAGAGTTTTTTGTTATAATTTAAAGAGAAAGCGTTACTTACTTGCCGCCATATCGTATATTTATTTATAACTATGTATAAAAAAATTATGGAATTTTTAAACAAGCTTAATCTTAAGCCGGCCCTTATTTTAAAAATAGCCGGCCTGGTCTTAGCGGCTCTTTTAGGGATTATATTACTTACTCTCGTTTTTCGCCTGATCGGCTCCTCGTTCACATCGGTAACGCGGCAAGGCTTTAGCGAAAGCACTCTCGATTTTGACACGATGGCTAATGATTCTTACGGGAGCAAGGCATCTTTCGGCGCCGCCTCGCCGGAATTATCGGCCCGCAATATCGCGCCCATGCCTCCGTATGAAGAGACCGTAACCGGCGATAGATCCGAGGATTACGAGGTTACCCAGTATAGCGGCACCATCGAGACACGCGACCTGGACGGGACCTGTAGCGCGCTGGCCGCCCTTAAGGTAAAGGATTACGTGATCTTCGAGAGCGCCAACGAATATGATCACGGCTGCAATTATAATTTTAAAGTGGAGCGTTCCCATAAAGACGAGATACTGGAAACGGTCAAAGGGCTTGACCCGAAAACCTTAGTCGAGAACACCAATACCATCAAGCGGCAGATCGACGATTTCACGAGCGAGACCGAGATACTCACGAAAAAGAAAGAGTCGATCGAAAGGACGCTCTCCGACGCGATCGCTTCCTATGACGAGATCGCCAGGGTAGCCACCCAGGCCCGGGACGCGGAAAGCCTGGCAAAAATCATAGATTCCAAGATCAGGATCATCGAGCGGCTGTCGCAGGATCGGATCAGCGTCAATGAACAGCTTGATCGATTGTCCCGGGCAAAGGCCGAGCAGCTTGATCGGCTCGACTACACCTATTTTTATTTGAGCGTTTACGAGAATAAGTTCGTGGACGGTGAAAATATCAAAGATTCCTGGAAGGCGGCGGTCAAGGAATTCGTCAGGGACGTAAATAAAATCCTGCAAACGATGAGCATTGGTCTTTTAGCCGCAATTCTCCTCGTTATCCAGTACGCTCTATATCTTTTCCTGCTGATTATGGCGGCTAAGTACGGCTGGCGGTTCGTCCGATATATCTGGAATAAATAATGATGTATATCCCAACAAAACCATCCCGGAATCCGGGATGGTTTTCGTATTAGCCGGTTTTGTGTTCGATAACTAAATATGTTATAATATAAAGGCTTAGTAATTTATTATTTATCATAGTCGTTATTTAAAATGACGGCTGTAATAAAGGAGGATTTTTATGTTTTTATACCGCGACATCCTGAGTCAAGCCTGGAAAAATACCTGGCGTCATAAATATTTATGGTTTTTCGGCCTTTTCGCGGCCCTGCTTGGAGGCTGGGGAGATCTTGAGATCGTTTTTCGGGGGACTAATGGCGATCAGGGCCTGCCTTATGGTTTTCAGCTGCTTAGCGCTATTTTCTTAAATGGTAATATATTTCATAATATAAGCCAAATATCCAGTAATAGTTATTTGTCGCTGTTTATGTCTTTGCTGGTTCTTTTGATCATCCTGGCCTTAAGCTTGTTTTTGTTCTGGCTGACGATAATTTCACAGTCCGCGCTGGTAAATAATACGACCAGGATAATCACGGGCAAAAAGCATGACTTCGCGAGCGGCCTTCACTCCGGAATCAACAAATTTTGGCCGGTCGCCGGTCTTAATTTGCTTCTGAAAATAATTATTTACGGTATTTTCAGCTTATTCGGTTTATATCTTCTCAATGGCGCAGAGGACATGTTATCCGCCGCGTACCAGATAGCGGCTTTTATGGTGTTTATCCCTTTGGCGGTTATTTTGTCGTTTATCACCAAATACGCGATCTGTTACATAGTAATAAAAAATGAAAAGTTTTTGGATTCCCTGCGTTTGAGCTGGCGGCTTTTTCTTAAAAACTGGCTCGTTAGCCTGGAGATGGCCTTTATGTTATTTTTCATTACCTTCCTTTTCGCGTTAGGACTCTTGCTGCTGTTTTTGATCCTGTCCATTCCTTTTTTGTTCGTAGTGATCGTTTTATCAAGATTCGCCCTTATATTTAATTTATGGCTGATCGTGGCGGCGGGCCTGATATTGCTTTTATTCGTTATCATAGCGAGCGGCGCCATATTGGCCGCTTTCCAGATATCGGCCTGGACCGGTTTATTTCTTGATCTTATAAGCCGGGGAGGGGAAAGTAAGATCATGAGGCTATTCGGAAAATAGTTGTCAGTGCAAAATTAGGTTTTAGCTTATAGCTTTTAGCTTATAGGTTTTATTTTTTAATAATCCTAAAAGCTATAAGCTAACAGCTAACCGCTAAATATGGCCGACGACATACCATCAATCGAAGATCTGATCAGTTCTTCCCAGGGGCGCCCGGTCGAAGAAGACAGTACCGAAGGAAAGTTCGAGAAGAAACAGCGCGACATCATGATGAAAGAGATGGAAAGGCTGACTAACCAAAGGGCGGCGCAGGCCGGCATGCCCTACGTGAACCTATTCGGATTTCCGATCAGTCCGGACGCGTTATCGCTTATAGACATAGAAGACGCCACTCGGCTAAAAACCGTTTGTTTTTTTTATGACGGCGAAAAGATCAGGATAGTCACCACCGAACCGGAAAATCCAGGAGTCGGAGAACTATTGGACGAATTGGGCAGGAAATATTTTTGTCAGGGAAAGATCTACCTTATTTCAGAGCGCAGCCTTGCTTACGGCCTCGATCTGTACCGGATATTGCCAAAACTGATTCCCGCTTTCAAAGGCGTCGAGATCGGAGAGGAAGATCTTAGGAAGTTCGACGCCGATATAAAGGATTATCGTAGCCTTAATGAAAAGATAAACAAGGTCAACATCAGCGATGTCGTTACTTTGGTGTTGGCCACGGCATTAAAGACCCAGGCGAGCGATATTCATATCGAAGCCGAAGAAAACGGGATAGCGGTCAGGCTCCGGATCGACGGCGTTTTGCAAAACGCGGCTGAAATTGCCAAGGAAAAATGGAAAAAGATAGTATCCCGCATGAAACTTTTGGCCGGAGTCAAGATTAATATCGCCGACAAGCCGCAGGACGGCCGGTACACCATATTGTTGTCTAAAGAGAAGGTCGAAGTCCGCACCTCTTTCCTGCCCACCTCGAACGGCGAAAGCGTGGTTATGCGCCTGCTTCGGTCCGGGGAGATCAAGGTTCCTTTTGATCATCTGGGAATACCGTTTTCCGCTTTTCAGGTATTGGAGCGGGAGATTAAAAAACCCAACGGTCTTATTCTTACGACCGGTCCGACCGGAAGCGGCAAAACCACCACCCTTTACGCGATTTTAAACGTGCTTAATAAGCCGGGAACCAAGATAGTTACCCTGGAGGATCCGATCGAATACCGCCTAGAGGGCATTAATCAAAGCCAGGTTGACGAAAAAAAGAAATATACTTTTTCCAACGGCTTGCGTTCGATACTCCGGCAGGATCCGGACATAGTCATGGTCGGCGAGATCCGCGACCTGGAAACAGCCGAGATCGCGGTCCAGGCGAGTCTGACAGGACATTTAGTGCTATCGACGCTTCATACCAATGACGCCGCGGGGGTGATCCCGCGCCTGATCGACATAGGCATCAAGCCTTATTTTCTGATGCCCTCGATAAACGCGGTCATCGGACAGCGTCTCGTGCGAAAACTTTGTGAACACTGCAAGATAAAACACGAATTGGACGCTTCTGAAATGGAAATGGTCAAAAAGATCCTGGCCGTCATATCTCCCCGCGCGGGCGTGAGCGTGCCGAACAAATTTCCGACCATCTATAAGCCGGGACCGGGATGTAAGGAGTGTAAAGGCATCAGCTATAAAGGCCGGATCGGAATTTTTGAGATTTTTACCATGACCGACGATATTAAACAGTTGACCCTGGACAACCAGCCGGCTTTCAAGATTCTGCAGCAAGCCATCGAGAACGGCATGATCACGATGTTGCAGGACGGAATCCTAAAATGCTTAAGCGGAGTAACGAGCCTGGAGGAGATTTACCGGGTAATCGGAAAATTCGATTACGTCGATGCTTTGTATGACATCGTTATCTCCCAGACAATCGGCCGCGGCATCGAAATTACGGATGAGGAAATGGGATGGGGTGAAGAAGCCGCCAAGAATCTTTCCGATATAAACGCCAGGATCAACGATGTCCCGAACCGGCAGATGATGAGCGTCATTATGGCGGCCGGGATCAAAAGCAGTGCCGGCGATATCCATATCGAGCCCACGGAAAACGGTGTTAAGATCCGTTTCCGGATAGACGGCATCCTGCATGAAGTAGCCGCTTTGCCGGAGGAATATCATCTGCAGCTTATTTCAAAGGTTAAAGTGTTAGCCGGCTTTCCGACCAACGTCAAACGGGCAACCTGGGACGGACGTTTCAGTATCCAATTGGGGAGCAAGACCAGGGAAAAACTGGATTGCCGCGTTTCGATAATTTCGGGCGGTTACGGGGAAACCGTGGTTATCCGGCTTTTGACGAGCCAGGCTTCGGCTCTTAAGATGGACGACTTGGGAATGCGGCCTTACGCCTTAAAGCCGGTTTTGCGGTCCATGGGGAAAACAAAGGGTATAATCATAACTACCGGACCGACGGGCAGCGGCAAGACAACAACCCTTTATAGCATTCTTAACCATCTGAATAATCCCGATATTAAAGTTATTACGGTCGAAGATCCGATCGAATACCACATGGAAGGTATTATGCAGACCCAGGTAGATGTGGAAAAAGGCTATAGTTTCGCGGCCGCCTTAAAATCCCTCCTGCGGCAGAATCCGAACGTGATCATGATCGGCGAGATCCGCGACGAAGAGACCGCCAGGATCGCGATTGAATCGGCTATGACCGGCCACCTCGTCCTTTCGACCATACACGCCAATAGCGCGGCCGGCGCGTTTCCCCGTTTCGTTGGTCTGGGTATTGACCGGCAGATGCTCGCCAATTCGGTCGAATGTTCAATCGGGCAAAGGCTGGCACGTCGGATCTGTCAGAACTGCAAGGAAGAAATTAATCTGTCGCCGGACGCCTTAAAGGAAGTAAAAAACGTTTTAGATAGCATTTCGCCCGCTACCGGAGTAAAAATCCCGTCGGAATTCAAGTTCTATAAAGGCAGGGGCTGCGAGCAGTGCGGCGGAATCGGTTACAAAGGACGGATCGGGCTTTATGAGATCATAGAAATGACCCCGGAAATGCAAAAACTTGTCCAGGGGCGGGAAGTTACCGATTACGAAATCGAGCAGACGGCCCTTAAAAGCGGAGCCATGCTCATGGTTCAGGACGGCATCTTAAAAGCGCTTGAAGGCGAAACGACGGTTGAGGAAGTATTCAGGGTATCACGATAAGTAAGAAGTAAGAAAGCGCTGAATTTTTATGAAATTAGAATTATACGATATCAAATGGAAGGAACGATTTGCGGGGGAAAAAGCATCTTTGATGATTATTTTGGGCGATGAAGCGATTGATATAGAACATATCGGCAGTACGGCTATTCCGGGAATCCATTCAAAACCGATCATAGATATAGCCGTTTTAATAAGGTCGTTTAAAATTGCGAAGGATTTCATTCCCGCGCTCAGGAAAGCCGGTTATAAATATTCGGAAAAACGTTCATCGTTCGAGCGATATTTCTTTTCGAAGGGCGATCCTGCCAAATTTCATCTTTCCCTGGCTAATCCTGATACGCTCTATGTAAAAAGACAAATAGCATTCCGTGATTATTTAAATAATCATCCTGAAAAGGCTAAAGAATATGAAAATTTGAAGAGTGATCTGATAAAAAAGTATCCCTCCGGCCGGGACGAATATTCATACGGAAAAAGTGAATTTATTAATACGATTTTAAAAGAAGTGATCGGCTGTTAAGAAGAATAATGATAACTCTTACTTCTTACTTCTGACTTCTAACCTTAAATCAATGATCAACAAAAAATTCATTCAGGAACTAAAGGAGGAGTATATCAAGCACGAGGGGGAGAGGCGGCAGATAATCAGCCTTTCGAATGTCGTTCTTCACGATTCGAAGCGGGTTATTTTTTCACTGCATCGGGGAGACGCGAAAAAAGCCAAAGCCGATTTGGCAGAGATAGAAAAAATGATCAAGAAACTTGAAGGCAAATTCGGTTTCGAGCGGATTAACGAAGAAGGATCATACAAGGCGGGCGCGGAAGAATACGCTGAAGCCAAGCTGCTTTATACGGTGCTTGCCGGCAAGAAAATAGACAGATTTAAAGAGGCTCGTTTAAGCTATGAAAGTTATTTAGGGGGTATTTGCGATCTGACCGGCGAATTAGTCCGCCGGGCCGTTAACGAAGCGGCTGACGGCCGTCCCGAAGAAGTGGAAAAAATCAAGAAAATCGTCCATGATATCATGGCGGAGCTTGTCGAATTCGATATGACCGCTTATCTTCGGACGAAATACGATCAGGCGCGGGGAAATCTTCGGAAGATAGAGCAGGTCGACTATGAAATAAAGATCAGGAGAGGGAAGTGATGTTTGGTATTTTTGAGCGAATTTTGGGTCGTTATATGATTTAAGAGAGTCGGGATGTGCTGAATAAAATTTTCAATGATCAATTTTCAATTTTCAATTAATGTTCAATTATTAAATTTTCAATTTTTGACGCAGGAACTAAAATTTTAAGAAATATTGAAAATTGAAATTGAATGAATAATCCATCAATTGCGGCTTGCCATGATCAAAGATTCGCAAAAAGCGAATAATTTTATTTTTATCGCCACGGCTTTAGCGCCTATTCTTTTTACGTTCCTGATATTCTATTTTGCCTGGGATAATGGCGCGGGCGCGGATAAGAGGGCGGAGAGCGCTTCGATAATCGCCGACAATCCGGCCGCGGTTTTCGCCCGTCCGGCCAAAAGTTTCGCTTTTAACCTGCCGGGATCGGCCGTTCGCCCTTTAAAAATGCTTTTTTTCGGCGACCTGATACTTGATCGGCATGTCGGGGAAAAGATCGCCCGAACCGGATTGGCTGAAATTTTTTCCGGTTTCGCTTCTGATTTTTTCCGTGGTTACGACTTGATCGGCGCCAACCTTGAGGGCGCGGTTACGGATAAGGGCGCGCATTATCCGCCGGCCATGTCTTACGATTTCGCTTTCTCTCCCGATTTGATCGCGGAGCTTAAAAACTACGATTTTAATTTTTTTAATATCGCCAATAACCATTTATCCGATCAGGGGGAAAGGGGCATAGAGGAAACGGGGAAGAATCTGGACGCCTTGGGCTTCCCGCATTCCGGCTGCGCCGATAGAAAAATCGGCGAATGCAGTTCTGAGATTTTGGCGTTAAACGGCCGGAAAATCGGCTTGGCCGGTTTCAGCATGGTCTACGGCTTATTGGATCAGGACAAAACGGAAAATGCGGTCAGGGGGCTAGCGAGCTCGACTGATTCGGTAATTGTTAATATTCATTGGGGGCGCGAATACGAACATAATTTTAACGCCACTCAGAGGTCTATGGCCCATAAGCTTATCGATGCCGGAGCGGACGCCGTTATCGGCCACCATCCGCACGTAGTCCAGGGCATGGAGATATATAAAGATAAACCGATCTTCTATTCGCTCGGTAATTTTATTTTCGACCAATATTTTTCCGCGGACACGCAGGAGGAACTGGCGGTTGGACTGGAGTTTGGCGACGGCGGCCTGACGATAGACTTATTCCCTTTGCGGTCAAAATCAAGCCGTCCGGAACTAATAGCGGATAATGAAAGAAGATTATTTTTCGAAAAGTTCATAAAATGGTCGGAGGTAGATGAAATAATCGCGACACAAATAAGAAGCGGACGGTTTTTAGTAGAATGATTTTCACAAAACTATTTTTGTATTTAGTATTTTGTATTTGGTATTTAGCGGGTCAGAGCGAATACAAAATACTAAATACTAATTTTAGTTAAAAGCATAATATTATGTTTACATCCAGTCGCCACAAGAATTATTATAAAGCCATCGCCGTCATGGTCGGCTACATCATCGGCGTCGGGATGTTCGGGCTGCCTTACGTAATCTCCAAGGCCGGTCTCGTGACATTTTTCTGCTTTCTTCTGTTTTTAGGTCCGGTGCAATATCTTCTGCATCTTATCTACGCGAACATAATTTGCGTTTCAGGTACCAGCCGCCGGTTACCTGGTTACGCGACCGAGTATTTAGGGAAAAAATATAAGATTTTCGTCCTGATCGCGAAGATGACAGGCAATTTCGGCGGATTATTGGCCTACATCATCATCACGGGCATATTTTTACATGAGCTTTTTTCCCCGTATTTCGGCGGAAGCGAATTTTTTTATGCCACCGTTCTTTTTGCTTTTGAAGCCGTCGTTGTTTACTTCGGTATCGGCATGATCGCCAAGGTGGAATTAGTCCTGACTCTATTTCTGCTCTTGATGCCGGCCATTATCGCCTGGAAAGGGTGGGGAGAGATAAGCGCGGTTAACTATAGCTTGCTTGACTGGAAGTATATCCTTCTGCCTTACGGCGTTATGCTTTTCGCTCTTGACGGGAACGGATCGATGCCCATAATATCAAAACTTCTCGATCGCGACAGGAAATCCATAAAAAGCGTTATACGGGTGGGTACGATCCTGCCGGTAATCGTTATTATGGTTTTTACCCTGGTTATCGTCGGTATTTCCGGCCCCAACACCACGGAAGACGCTTTAGTCGGGGTCAAGCAGGTTATTAATAACGGAGTGGTGTTTTTTTCTCTGATATTCGGCGTCCTTACCATGGTAACGTCCTTTTTCGGGTTATCGGAATCCGTCAAGGAGATACTTAATTGGGATTATGGCGTAAATAAAAAATTAGCCTGGGCCATCGCGGTTTTCGTGCCTTATCTTATGTATATTTCCGGCGCCAGGAATTTAGTGGACGTGATCGGCTTCGTCGGCTCTATCGGCAGCGGTTTTTGCGGCATCGTTTTAATACTTATATTCCGGAAGCTTCGGAAACAGGGAGACAAATTGGTTCTATTCGATCGGCAACCGGGAAATTTTATTACGAGCTTTTTAATTCTGATGTTCCTGGGCGGTATTGTTTATAATTTAATTTATTATTTTATCGTTAAATAAGCCACTGCTCAGGTTTTGAAAAAAAGCGCGAAACTGGGTTTTTGCTTGTCTAGTTATATTGTGTATGCCCCTTCTTCTTAGTTTGATCGTCATTATCTCAATCTCGTATGTTTTTACGCGATTATCCAATCGGCTACATTTTTCATCGGTTATCGGTTTAATCGTAGCCGGGTTGATTTTGGCCGTACCCCCGATAAGGTCATTGGTGGTGGCGGGGCACAAAGAGGTGTTCGGCGGTCTGGCTGACATAGGGCTTGTTACCCTTATGTTTCTTGCCGGCTTCGAGGTTTCGTGGAACATGATCGTTAAAGAACGCCGGGGCGCGCTGGTTATCACTTTATTTACGGTAGCCACCTCCCTTTTTTTGGGTTTCGTTGTTTTTACCCTTCTTGGATTTAAAATCTCAACGGCCCTTATCATGGGTATTTGTTTCGGGATCACGGCCGAATCTGTCAAGGCCAGGGTGCTTCTGCAGATGGGCAAAATAAGAACCAGGCTCGGTTCATTACTTATGGGCACCGGTATCATAAACGATATCATCGGTGTGTTTCTGTTGATCCTGGTCGCTTATTTTTTTACCGATAACAATATTTCCATGAAGGAGGTTTGGCTTTTAGGCGGGATGTTGGCGGCATTTTTTATCGGTATTTTAGTCCACTGTTTGTTTAACCGGGAAAATAGGCACTTAAAGCGGCTGGAAAATATTCTTTTAGCTACCGTGGTTCCCTTCTTGTTCGTTAATATCGGCCTGAATTTCAATCTTAGCAGCTTTAGCGTCGATATTCCCATTCTGGTCCTAGTGATAGTTACCGCTACCGTCGGGCAGATTTTTGGGGTTTTTTTGACGCGGCCGATAACAAAGCTGAGTTGGCGCCAATTATGGCTCGTGGGATGGGGCATGAACGCCAAGGGGGCGGTTGAGTTGGCCATAGCCTATATTGCCTTGACGGTCGGCATACTGCCGACGAATCTATATTCGGCTTTAGTGGTAACGACGCTGGTAACAACAACAATGTTCCAGGTCGTGATATTCAGGATGGTAAAAAAATATCCCGGGATCATGAATTAAATCGGGTAATATGAAAATCGTTATCATTTCGGACATACACGATAATATAACTAATCTAAAAAAGTGTCTAAGTTGGTGCCGGAGAGCGGACATCGAGGAATTGATCTGCTGCGGCGACGTGACCACCGACGAAACTTTGGATTTTTTAGCCGGCAATTTCGCCGGTTTTATCCGTTTAGTAAAGGGCAATGCCGTCCTTTTTGATGAAGAAGGTGTTGGAAAGTACGGGAACATAAAATATTACGGCCGGATAGGCCGTTTTGAATTGGATTCCCGGTCAGTCGGAATATGCCATGAGCCGTTTTTGATCGATTATGTCCTCCGGCACGGCCCGTGCGATATCGTTTTTTACGGCCATACCCACGAACCCTGGATCGAAAAACGAGGCCGGATGCACGTGGTTAATCCCGGAACGCTCGGCGGGTCATTTTCGAAGGCGACGTTCGCGGTTTGGGAGACGGGTAGCGGAAAGCTTGAGCTGAAAATTTTAGAGAAGTTAGATTAGCATTAAGCATAAAGTATAAAGCGGCGGCATACGGCTTAATACTGAAATTTTATACTGAAATGGACAAAAAATATATTATAATTTTTGCGGCCGCGACATGGTTTCTGGCGGCTTGCGCGGCACCCGTAAATATCGATAATAATTCAAATATAAACGATATGCCTGAAACAAAAAATGACGAATCAGTTTTTTCTGTTCCGGTTAACGATAAAATAAGGCATCCGGCCGTAGCCGGACAATTTTATCCAAGGGACCCCGAGAGTCTCCGGGCGGATATAAGGCATTTTCTGGACGAGGCCGCGGTCGTCAATATCGATCATGACGAAGTCCGGGCGATAATGGCGCCGCACGCCGGCTACGCTTTTAGCGGCCAGACGGCGGCTTACGCCTATAAGCAGATCGAGGGTCGTAAGATCGGTACAGTTGTAATAATCTGCGATTCCCACACGGCTCGTTTTTCGGGGATAGCCATAGACGATTCCGATACCTGGGAGACACCGCTGGGGACCGTGGCTGTCGACAAGGAATTGGGAAACAGGTTGGCAAGAGCCGGCGGCAGTATCGCGTATAATGGCTTATACCATGAAGATGATCATACGCTTGAAGTCCAGTTGCCGTTTCTCCAGACGGTAATAAGGGGAGAATTCAAGATTTTGCCGGTTTTATTCGGCGGTGCGGATCGCGGCAGTCATGAAAAATTAGCCGTATTACTTAAAAAATATTTAAGTGAAGACGATTTGGTCGTGATCTCGACCGATATGTCCCACTATCCGGATCATGACGACGCCAGCCGCATCGATCGGGCCACGTTAGATGTAATCAGAGAGTTGGACGTAAAAAAACTGGAGGCGCATATCAGCCGAAACCAAGGAGAAGGGATTAAAAATGAAGAGACTCTGCTTTGCGGCATTGACGGCGTAAAAACATTGATCGAGTTGGCAGGTTTAGCGGGGTGGGGGGGAACTCATATTTTAAAATACGCGAACAGCGGCGATGTGTCCGTTATCGGTGATAAAAGCCGGGTGGTGGGTTACGGCGCCATGATCTTCGCGGATATCAGCGGGCGCGCGGCAGGCGCTTCTTCCGAGGTATCCTCTAAGAATACAGACGATCTTAATGAGGAACAAAAAGATGCTTTGCTTAAAATCGCGAAAGAAACGGTGGAAACCTTCGTCCGGACCGGCGGCATGCCGGATTTCGAGATCAGAGACGAACGCCTGAATCGGCCGGAAGGCGCTTTCGTCACTCTAAGCAGGAATGGACAGCTGCGGGGATGTATCGGCATTATCATTCCGACCGGCGAACCGCTTTGGACGGTGGTCCGGGAAATGGCGGTAGCGGCCGCGAGCGAGGATAACCGATTTCTGCCGATAGAACCGGAAGAGCTTAATGATCTTGAATATGAAATAAGCGTTTTATCAGTACCGGAACCGATAAAAGATTGGCGGAAGATCGAGATGGGCAAGCACGGCGTCATCGTAAAAAGCGGGTTTAGGTCCGGTGTTTTTCTGCCCCAGGTAGCCGAACACTTCCATAATAACCTGGAAGCATTCCTGTCCGAACTTTGCGCCGGAAAAGCGGGATTGCCGCGGGATTACTACAAGGAAAAAGCGGCGGAAATATCAGTGTTTACCGCTCAGGTTTTCTGAAGCCTTTATTTGTCATTTGCGATTGACTTTTTTCCTGAAAAATAAGATAATTTGAGTAAATAAATTCCAAAAAGATCTTTTACAAAAAACATCCAAAGTTTTACGGAGGAAAGATATGAACGCAAATACGAATCCTTTCGATTTTTGGGAAGCCTGGTTAACGTGGTGGACGATAACTTTAAGCCCGATACCGCGGAAATTCCCTGGCCCCATCCCCAGAGGATCGTGCTCGACGAACCGGGATATATCCTTTACCGATTTTTTCCTGACGACGGTCGGGATAACGCGCCGCTCGCTTCTTTACTTGCCGCACCCGAAGCCGGGCATACCGGAAACTGCATGGCTTTATCCGAAGAGCAGTCAATCGTCCGGATGGTTCACGAAAATACGATTGGTCCGGTATACTTGAAGGTCTCAAAAAACGCGACCATGGACCGGAAAAACGAAGGTTTCAACGAGTTCATTAACGGCATCCGCCAGTGCGTTGATAAGATCGGAAAACCGACCATAGGGATCGGAGTTTGCCAGGGCGGGTATCCCAGCCTGATCACCGAAGCGCTTTATCCCGGAACTTTCGCCGGACTTATGCTCGTAAATTCTCCGGTCGATTTTAAGATCGACGGCGGCCCAATCCAGAAGGCCCTCGATACTTATGGTTACGGATTCTATCAATATATGGTAGCGTGCGGCTTGGGCCTTATGGACGGCCGCTGGCTCGTAGCGGGCTTCATCAGCATGAGCTGGCAGAAGCGCATCGAAGACGACGGTCCGAAACTTTTTGAGATGATCCTTCGGAAAGAGGCGGGTAAACTCGCCAAATATGAAGATTTCCGTCGTTGGTATTACAAAACGCAGTGTCTGCCCGGCCGGCAATACCTACAGACGGTCAAAGACCTTTTTTTTGACAACCGGCTCATTAAGGGAGACTTCGAGGTCCACGGCCGCAAGGTCAACCTGGCCGATGTGCGCTGCCCCGTAAGCGTTATATACAGCGAACAGGACCAGATCACCCTGCCGCGCCAGGCCAGCGAAGCCATTCATTACGTTTCCTCTCCGCAAAAAGCGGTTTTCGCTAGTCGAGGCGGGCATTTTTCTTTTGCTTCAGCTACATCCCTTAGCAAATATTATCCGTCAGCCGTAGCTTTTTTGCAAAACAACATTTTGGCGAATTAAAAATTAGAAGCCACTATCCGAGGCCGTTCGCATGAGCGGCCCTTCTTATTTGCGGAAGCGCCGAAATAAGCGGCCAGGAGGCGAATATGGACGGTCATTACGATCAATGCCGGTTTTCAGAAACCGGAAACAGCGGGGATTGCCGTTGCGAGATCGAAAGATACAAGCGGGCGGTCGGCATAACCATGGGAATACTAATACTTCAGTTAATCGCGGTCTGGTTCACGAATAACCTGGCCTTGCGGGCGGATACTTTTCACGCGTCATCCGATCTTTTCGTCAACGTCGCCTCTCTCGTTATCGCCTGTGTCTGCCTTAGGATCACTAAGCGAAAAGAAGGATTTATCCGCGGCCTGTTCGCCTGTCTCGGCACTCTGCTTTTATTCATCGGCGGTTTGCATGTTTTAAGCGAGGCCCAGGAACGATTGGTTAATCCGGCGGTCTTTATCGTCTGGCCGGTAATACTTGTCGCTACGGCGGGCGCGGCCGGAAATTATCTGGTGCATAAGATTTTAAGCGCGGCGCCGGAAAAGCATCGGAGTTCGACGCACGAGGTTTTATCAGCGCATGTCTTATCCGACTTTTTCTGTTCGCTCGCCGTGATCATATCGGCCACGGTCATATTTTTTTCCGGCTGGACAAAGGCTGACCCGTATATTTCGATATTGCTTGCCGGATACATATTTTTCCTTTCAGGAAGGCTTTTTTCTAAATTTTTGCATGAAACCTCGCGCTATAAGCTGCTGTCATTTATTCTGGTTTGCGTCGGCGGCCTTTCGTTAGGCCAGTATTCAGTCATTACCGGCACATTGCTGTTTTTATCCGGTTTTTGTTTCGGAACAAAAAAGCACGAAGAATGCTGCCATTAAATTTAACCCCGTAATACACGGGGTTTTTATTGTATAATTATCTAATATTAAATTAAAACTTTCGCAAATTATTGACATTTATTATGTTATGTGCTACTATTTAATATCCGCGTACTTTGAAATAAAAACCATAACATAAGCATTTTGCCTTGCGAATCGTCTCAAGGCAATTATATGAAAGGAGGCGCCATGAACCCATTTAATGCTTTCGACGTAAGCATGAATAATCTGGTGGCATGGACAGAGTATGCTAAAATCATGAGCGAGCCGGTTTCGCATGATTGGCAGTGGAGCTCACCCAATAAATATCTCATTGATAATGAAGCTTTTGTTTTGATTCGCTTTTTTCCCGACAAGCCAGCCAAGGGACCGGGTATACTCATCGGCGCGCCGCAGGCCGGGCATTCCCCGGAATGCATCGACATGGACGAATACCGCAGTCTCGTCCGGACCTTGCATAACCTGACCGGACGACCGGTATACGGCTTCGGCTGGAAGGACGCTACCTACGAACGCAAGGACTGCGAATTCGACGAGACCGTCGAAGCGATTTGGGACAGCGTCGACGCAATCAAAAAAGACGGATGCGATTCCGTTTGCGGCGCCGGTGTTTGCCAGCGCGGCTATACTTTCGTCATGGCCGAAGCGCTTCGTCCGGGAACTTTCGCTGGCCTCCTGCTTATTGCCTCGCCGATGGATTTCGCGGCGGCGAGGGAGAAATCCGAAATTCAGAAAGCCCTGAAAGATCGGGGCTACGGATTTTTTGAGCGCCAGGTCGTGAATAACGGCGGACTCCTGGACGGCCGTTTTATCCTGAACGGTTTTATCAACATGAACCTGTCTAAAATCTGGCATGACGCAACAACCGGGCTGTATTTTAATATCTTGAGCGGTGATAAAAAAGCCGTTAAAAGGTACAGGGGGTTCAAGAGGTGGTATTTCAAGACACAGCACCTGCCGGGTAAGCTCTACCTGCGGATTGTTAAAGACTTGTTTATTGATAATCTCTTGCACGGGAAAGCTCTTGCCGTCAAAGGCGAGATTGTCGATCCGGGAAAGATCAAGTGCCCAGTCGCCGTCGCTTACGGCGATAAGGACGAGATCACATTTCCCGAGGAAGCCTTGGGAATCCTATCGGTGATTTCCTCCGCGAAAAAAGCGGCCTTCGAAGTTAAAAAGGCCGGCCATTTCTTCTTCGCGAGCGAAAAGCACCTGAAAACCGCTTTTATTGGGCCAATAAAGTTTTTAGGCCTTTTTAAAGAGCAAGAGCAAAAAGAACTGCTGGCCGCTTAAGACCTCGATTTTTAAACAAAACAATACCCCCGACTAATAGGTCGGGGGTTTTTAAATAATTTAAAATTTATTAAATTTTAGCCAATAATTTACAAAATAATAAAAAACTATTGACAAATATTCTTATGTGTGTTATTATGGAAAAACGTACCTTGAAAAGATTTTTATTATTTGTTAAGATGAAATTCCGTATATTTTAAATTAAATAGATAGAAACGCGATTAATCGCGTCTCTGCATTGTTACGATTTGTTCTTTATCTTGCGGTGGTATCTCCGTTCATCCGTGGCGGCTTCTTTAAGTCGGCGTGACCGGATAACGGGGTTTATCATAATAATTTTTTCCCTAAGGGCGCCCTTGAGGGAAGGAAAGGAGACAAGGGATGATCCATTACCTGTGCTCGCGTCCCATTCGGGATGGTACTGTTACAATGAACAGAAACGTGGCCATCGCTTTCAGCCGATTTTTCTGCCCGTGATTACCTGGCCGGCCCGTCCCGGCCGCCAGCGCTCCACTCCTTATATGGTTCTTCGGCGGAGTTCCGATTCGTTTCGGGACATTGAAACTGGGAATACCTATGAGGAGCGTCGGCTTTTGACCGCCCACAATGTGCGGCGGTAGGTCGGCGCATCCAAGCCGTTTGGTCGAAAAAATGAGTCGGCCGCGCCGAATATCGGCCCGGCATTCCGGCCCCGTATGGCTTGGATTTTCCAAAGGGCGGGGGCGCGGCTAGAGACGTCCCCCCATTGGCCGCCGCCGGACGCGCGCGGCCCCCGGAAGCGGGAGACACTTCCGCCACCCGCCCATCCCCTAAAAAGGAGAAGAGGTGATGACCTGCGCCCTCCTCGCGGGATCAAACCCGCGCCAGCGAGGTAAGTGGCCCTAGATGCGGTCGCTATCGGCCGGGTGATTCGCCCATGAGGTAAGGGGGCCTAAGAAGGCTCTCTCCCGCTCTGCGGCCGATCGCCCACCTTCCAATCAACCCAGCACCGGTCGCCCGCTGCGCGCCGGCAGACAGGAGGTACGAATGTACCGAAAGGCCTACGGCCAACGCCGTGGAAAATATAGCTAGCGTCGCTAAAAACGTGACGCGCCCCCGCCTATTACCCGAAACCAAAATCGCACGCACGCGAATCGGGCCCACAATAGGCGGGTCTTTTTTTATTGTCTAGGAATTTCTATTTTTTCGTTAAATTTCGTGAACATTCGTTACCTGCCTGCCGGCAGGCAGGGCAGGCAGGTTTTCGTATTTCAGTAAAAAAGCCAAACACGAAAATAACGAAAAAATACGAAATAAACGAAAAAGCTGAAAGCTTATTTTATTTAAAAATAAAGAGACGCCCCGCCGGGCGTCTCTATGTTTTATATAATTTGACGCGATTATTTCAATACTTTGCTTAAATACTGCCCGGTATAGCTGTTTTTTACTTTGGCTATGTCCTTAGGCGTGCCTTCGGCCACGATATAGCCGCCCTTATCCCCGCCCTCGGGTCCGAGGTCGATAACCCAATCGACGGATTTTATCACGTCAAGATTGTGTTCGATGATCAAAACCGTATTACCCTTGTCGACCAGCTGGTTTAAAACGTCCAAAAGACGTTTAATATCGTCGAAATGCAGGCCGGTCGTGGGCTCATCGAGGATATAGAGGGTTTGGCCGGTGGCGCGGCGGGAAAGTTCGGTCGCGAGTTTTATCCGTTGAGCCTCGCCGCCGGAGAGGGTCGTCGCTGATTGCCCTAATTTTATGTAGCCCAGGCCAACCTCGTTCAAAGTATCAAGTTTCTGAAAGATCGCCGGTATGTTCTTGAAGAAAGTCATGGCCTCCTCCACGGTCATGTTAAGAACTTCGGAAATATTCTTGTCTTTGTAATAGATATCGAGAGCTTCTTTGTTGTAGCGACGGCCGTGGCAGACCTCGCATTCGACGTAAACGTCGGGTAGGAACTGCATTTCGATCTTGACCATGCCGTCTCCGGCGCAGGCTTCACAGCGGCCGCCGACGACGTTGAAGGAAAAGCGGCCCGCTTTATAGCCCTTGATCTTCGATTCAGGCAGACTAGCGAAGAGTTCCCGGATAGGAGTAAAAGCTCCCGTATAGGTAGCCGGGTTGGAGCGGGGGGTGCGGCCGATCGGAGATTGGTCGATATTTATGACTTTATTTATCTGCCTTAAACCGTCGATCGATTTATGCTTTCCCGGTTCGGTTTTCGCCCGGTAGAATTTCTGGTTTAGCGCCCTGGCCAGAATATCGGTCATAAGGGTCGATTTGCCGGAGCCGGACACGCCGGTAATAGCGATGAATTTGCCCAGGGGGAAGGAAACGTCGATATTTTTAAGGTTGTGTTCGGAGGCGCCCAAGATACGGATCGCCTGGCCGTTGCCGGGACGGTATTTTTTCGGTATGGGAATCGATTTTTTTCCGGACAGGTATTGTCCGGTCAGGGAAGAAGCCGTATTTTTTATTTTAGCCGGCGTTCCGGATACGACGATCTTGCCGCCATGTTCGCCGGCGCCGGGACCGACGTCGACGATCCAGTCGGCGGCCTCCATCGTGGCTTCGTCGTGTTCGACCACGATCACCGTATTGCCGATATCCCGGAGTTTTTTCAAAGTATCGATAAGTTTGTTGTTATCGCGCTGATGGAGCCCGATCGAGGGTTCATCCAGTATGTAAAGCACCCCGACGAGGGACGTGCCGATCTGGTTAGCCAGCCGGATGCGTTGGGCTTCTCCGCCGGAGAGGGTATTGGCGGACCGGTCCAGGGTCAGATAATTCAAGCCGACGTTTAACAGGAATTCAAGTCTGGCTTTTATCTCTTTGATGATCTGGGACGCGATCTTTTTATCCCGGGCTGTCAGGGCTTTCGAGTTTTCCAGCCCCGTAAAAAATTCCTTGGTCGCCTCGATCGTCATGGTGGCGATATCGGAAATCGACAGATCAGCCACTTTAACGGATAACATTTCCTTTTTCAGGCGTTTTCCGCCGCATTTCGGGCATACCAGGACGCGCATGTATTGTTCGATCTCCTTGCGCACGTAATCCGATTCGGTCGCTCCGTAACGCCGTTCAAGATTGGGAATAACGCCTTCGAATTCCGTGGTAAGCTCGCCGGAGAAACGCTCGCTTTCGTAGTCGACATTATAATTCTTGTCGCCGGTGCCGTGGAGCACGATATCCATCTGCTTTTTCGTTAAATTCTTCAAGGGGGTGTTCAGGTCAAAACCGTTCTTGTTGGCGACCGTGCCGAGAATGCGCATGAGCCAGGTCTGGCCGGTAGCGGTGTTGTGGGCCCAGGGCCGGATCGCGCCTTGGGCGATCGTCAGATTCGGATTAAGGATCAATTCCGAATCGATCTCAAGTTTCGTGCCCAGGCCGGAACACTCCTCGCAAGCGCCGTGGGGGGAGTTAAATGAAAAATTGCGCGGCTCCAATTCGGGAAGACTGATGCCGCAATCGGGGCAGGCAAACAGCCGGGAGAAAGTTTTTACGTCTTCTTTTTTCCCGGTGTTATCGCCTCCTAAGACCGTTACCAGCCCGTTAGACAGGTCCAGGGCGCTTTCTATGGCTTCGGACAGTCTCGCCATATCTTCCTTATCTTTCGAGATTTTAAGCCGGTCAATCACTATTTCCAGACTATGTTTTAATTTCTTGTTTACGGTCATATCCTCGAATTCGTCAAGCGCATAAACCTTATTATCGAACCGGACCTGTCCGTAACCGGCCTTTTTTATCCCGGGCAGCGTATTTTTGTGTTCTCCCTTCTTATCTTTTATAACGGGCGAGAGGATCGTGATCTCCTTATTGGCGTATTCCGCCGAAATCTGATTAACGATCTCGTCGACCGTGTATTGCTTTATTTTCCGGCCGCATTCCGGGCAATGCGGAATACCGACGCGGGCAAAGAGAAGGCGCATGTAGTCGTAAATTTCCGTGATCGTGCCGACCGTGGAACGGGGATTATGCGGAGCCGTTTTCTGGTCAATTGAGATCGCCGGACTTAAGCCCTCGATCGAATCGACGTCGGGTTTATCCATAAGCCCGATAAATTGCCGGGCGTAAGCCGAAAGAGATTCGACATAACGCCTTTGCCCTTCCGCGTAAATCGTGTCAAAAGCCAGGGAAGATTTGCCGGAGCCGGAGAGTCCGGTAAAGACGACATACTTGTCGCGCGGGATCTCCAGGCTCACGTTTTTCAGATTATGCACCCGGGCGCCTTTTATTTTTATGGTGTTAGAATTGGTTTTCGGCATAAAATATAATACTGATAGGCGAATAAACGCCGATCAGCCTATAGCTAATTATATGATAGTAAACGGAGTTTATTATACATTAAATATCGGATTGTGGCAAGAGCGGTGCGCTACAAATTAAAAATTATGGAAATTAGGCTATTTTTAGCGTTCGGTTGCGGTAAACGCAGAGAATTGGTAATATAAAGTATATAGTATTTTGTATTTAGTATTTAGCCGGACCCTAGATATTAGATACTAAATACTAAATACAATAAATATGCAGGTTTTTACCATTATCTTATTATTTCTTCTTTTAGCGGGCTTGGGGGTGACGATATATCTTATGCTCAAAAAGAAAGACGGCGGCGGGAGCGAAGAGAGACAGGGGGCGATGATGGAGCGGCTCGCGATCCTGGCCGAACAGAACCGGGAGCTTAGACAGATGATAGACGCGAAATTAGCCGAAACGCATCAGGCCACGCAGGCGCAATACCGCAGCACCCAGGAGCAGATCGGCCAGACGATCAAAACCGTCCAGTCGATCAGCGGCCAGTCGGCCAAATTAATCTCATCCGTCACTGAGAAACTTACTAAGCTTGACGAAACGAACAAACAGGTGGTAAATTTTTCCGCCCAGCTGCAAAATCTTCAGGATATATTGAAAAACCCGAAACAGCGCGGAGTTTTAGGCGAGTACTACCTGGAAGAAACTTTAAAAAATGTCCTGCCGCCGAATTCCTATCAGATGCAGTACGGCTTTAAGGACGGTTCCATAGTGGACGCGGTCGTGTTCGTTAAAGAAAAGATCATACCGATAGACTCCAAATTCAGCCTGGAAAACTATGAGCGGATACTTAACGCGTCCGATAAGACCGAGAGGGAAAAGCTGGAAAAAATATTTAAACAGGACCTTAAAACCCGGATCGATGAAACAAGCAAATACGTTAAGCCGTCCGAAAAAACCATGGATTTCGCTTTTATGTTCATCCCCTCCGAGGCTATTTATTATGACCTTTTGATAAATAAAGTCGGCGCGGTCCAGGTTAATACGCGCGATCTTATAGAATACGCTTTCCGCGACCGGCACGTGATCATAGTTTCGCCAACTTCCTTTCTGGCTTATCTTCAGACCGTTCTCCAGGGGCTTCGGGCGCTGCAGATAGAAGAAAGCGCCAAAGAGATCAGGACTAACGTGGAAAAATTAGGAAAACATATACTTTCTTATGATGATTTCATGCGCAAGCTGGGCACGTCCATGGCCGCGACAGTTAACCATTATAATAACGCTTACGTCGAATTCAGAAAAATAGACAAGGACGTAGTTAAGATCACGGACGGAGAATCGAAGATCGAAGTGCTGGCGATAGAAAAGCCGAAAATAGAATAGTATTTAGTATTTTGTATTTAGTATTTGGCGGACGCGACGTTTTGTGTGCTCTATACTAAATACCGGATACTTTTATGTTAGCGAGCGGAAAAACCAAGAATCAGAAAATCAATGAAGCGATCATAAGAACTATCGCCTTTTTCGACATGTTCGATTATCCGTTGACGGCTTTTGAAATTTGGCAATATTGCGATACGGCTTCCGCGTTCGAAGAAATAACGGCCGTGCTCAAAAAAGAAGATCTGAAGGGTATTTTAGAGGAACAGGGCGGATTTTATTTTTTTTCCGGAAGGAAGCGGTCGGTGGAAACGAGGGCCAGGAGATATAATTACGCCAAAGAGAAGTTGAAGCGCGCGATCTTAGTGGCCCGGATATTCAAATTCATACCCTGGATAAATCTGATCGCTTTAAGTAACGTGATCGGCGCCGATAACCTTAAAGACGAAAGCGATATCGACCTTTTTATCGTAACCGAACCGAAAAGGATCTGGATAACCCGGTTTTTTTGCGCGGGCTTCCTGAAATTACTGGATTTGCGCCCGAAAGAGAATAAGACTAAAAACAAGATCTGCTTGAATTTTTACGTGGCCGCGGGATCCCTGGACTTAAAATCGCTTACACTAAACGGCGGAAAGGATATTTATTTCGTTCATTGGCTCGCCGGCTTGATTCCGGTTTTCGATAAACACGGTACTTACGGCGCCCTCATCGAAAAGAACGGATGGGTTCTGGAATATCTTCCTAATTGGAGTTACCCCAAGCGTCCTCTGTCCAGACAAACCGCCGGAGAAGGTCCGTCCGGATTTTATCGGGACGTGGTCGATATGTTTGTCGGTGGGCTCGAGAAGGATCTTAAGGCCTGGCAGCTGCGGAAACTGCCGACCGCCTTAAAAAAAGGAATGAATAAGGATACCCGGGTAACCATAAATGACCAGGTTCTAAAACTGCATTCCAAGGACAGAAGAGAGGAGTATCGGCGGCGGTGGCAGGAAAGACTGGAAATCGTTCTCGGCTGATGTCCGGCCCGATCTTTATTATAGATATATGTCGAAAACATATGAAAAAATAATTGAATGCGGACTGTATCTTTTGGTTTTTTTACTGCCCTGGCAAACGCGATGGATAATCCGGCCGGGCGTTTTTAATGATGGATATTCCGAATATGGAACGATCAGTTTATATGGAACGGATCTGGTGCTGATTTTTTTGTTAGCGCTTTTTGTTATCTTTAAATTTTCAATCAATAATCATTTTCCAATTTTTAAACATAAAATTTTTTTGCTGATAACCGGTCTCCTGGATTTACTTATTTTCATTTCCATATTTTATTCCCCGGACAAGCTCATCGCTCTGCAGAAGTATTTTTGGTTTTTATTGGGAGTCGGTTTGTTCTGGCTGGTCGTTAGCGTTTCCTATGACCGGATAAAAATGCTTCACGCGTTCCTGGCCGGAGCGATAACACAGGCTACCTTGGGCATTTGGCAATTCCTGTCCCAATCGTCTTTCGCCTCAAAATGGCTTGGGATGGCGATTCACGATCCGGGCGTTCCGGGAACATCCGTCGTCGAAACTTTAGCGGGGGAAAGATGGCTCAGGGCTTATGGAGGACTGGATCATCCGAATATTCTGGGTGGATTGTTGGTGCTCGGAATACTGTCGATTTTTTTATTTTTAGAAAAAAAAACCAAGACACAAGACACAAGGACGCAAACAAATTACAGTAATCAAACATCAAATTCCAAATCGTTTGGAATATGTAATTTGAAATTTGTTTATATTTTGTATCTTGTATTTTGTATTCTTATTACCGCCTTATTTTTTACTTTCTCAAGAGCCGCTTGGGCGGGATTGATCTTGGGAACACTGATTATTTTTTTGTCCGCTTTGATAAAAAAAGACCTGTCAACGCAGAAATATCTGCTGAAAATTGTATTAGCGGGAGGAATAATGATTTTTATATTTTTCAATTTGTTTTCCGATCTTGTTTTGACTAGACTCTCCCGGGATACCCGTCTTGAGATAAAATCGAATACCGAACGGGTGGTATCCCTCAAATCGGCCCGGGAAATTATCAGTAATAATTGGATTTTCGGCGTTGGAGCCGGAAATTATACTCACTATCTTCATAAAATGGAACCGGATTTAAAAGCCTGGGATTATCAACCTGTCCATAATGTCTTTCTATTGATCTGGGCCGAGATTGGTATATTAGGATTAGTTTTGTTTATAACGGCGTTATGCGTTATAAGTTATGAGTTATGGAAACGAGTCAAGACAAGCAGAGATGAAGTTTATAAAATTTCTCTGTTAGCCGCCCTTATAGTTATGTTCCAGTTTGACCATTGGTGGTGGAGCGGGCATTTCGGGATTTTATTTTTTTGGCTGATTATTGGAATAATACTGTCTTCGGCGCGGACGGACAGCATAATTTGACAAGTAAAATTATATATAATATTATGATAATATGACATTAACACCGGAACAATTTAATAAATTGGTCACAAAAGATGAATTTAACGGATTAAGCGATAAGGTTGATAATATCGCGGAAGGTATACATGATATTTTAGGCGCCTTAGACGCGCAAAAGAAAAAATTAGACGACATTGAGCATGCTTTCGTATCTAATCAGGCCGCCCATGATCGTTTCGAGAAAAGATTAGAGAGGATCGAGAAGCAACTGAAACTGAAACCTTTGTTCGGTTGATTGTAAACAATAGAATATGTTATAATAAACTTATCTTAAATCGATAAGTTTATTTTATTTCCGCGAATATAAGTTAAGTCCCCATGCTTAAGAAAAAAATTTACTTCTATATTTTTTTATCGTAACTTCCGCGGTTTTTAGCCGTGTTTTTTATTTTTATGATTAAGATCAGGCATTTAACCAAAAAACAAGCGCTTATTGTCGGATTTGTTTTAGCCGGACTTGTTATCCTGGGAGTGCTTATCGGTTTATTTTTTAAGCCGGAGCCGAAGGCGATTTATGAAGCTTTGATTTTCGCGCATAACCAGGGCAACGACAGCACGGAGAGCTTGAAGAGTGACATGAAAATCGGCGATGTCCTGGCTTTAAAAAAACAAGAGGCGGGAAAAAATTTAAACTGGTCCCTGACGGAACGCATCAGTTACCTGATCTTAAAAATGGAATTAACCGAAGAGCAGGCGGAAAAACTTACTATGCCCGACGAACGGGAAATTCCGAAAAAAGAATGGAGCGAAGAAGAGAAAAAGCGGGCCGAAGAAGAAGAGGCGCGTGCCAAAGAAGCGGGGCGCGAATACAGCGAAAAAGAGAGGCGTGAAACGCTCCGGCCGCGCCTTTTCAGGATCAGGCTTGAAGACAAAGTTTTTGAAGGTTTTTTTAGAGAACAGCTTATGAACGGCCAGCCGTACGAGGGAATGATCTTTGATTGGGGGATTGTGGAACAGAAGGAGAAGATTAAATAGTGATTGCCCGCCCGAGGCGGGTCCGCCTCGGGCGGAGGGGATTGTGGAGAAAAAAGAGAAATTATAATAAATTTGGAATTAGAAATTTTGTCGCTTCGCTCCGAAATTAAGAAATTAGGAAATTTACCTATGTCCGATTATATAAAATTAGGGGATTTGGAGATTTACCAGATCGCGGTTGAGTTGTCGGATTTGTCATGGGATATTTATGAACGAATGGAGTGGCAAAACAAGAAGATAATTGGCGATCAATTCATACGAGCGACAGATTCTATCGGAGCAAACATTGCCGAGGGTTACGGAAGATATCATCATAAAGATAAAATTAAATTTTATTATAATTCCCGCGGCTCTCTTTTGGAGTCAAAACATTGGACGCTGTTATTGGCAAAGAGGAAATTAATCAGTAAAACAAATTACGACAAAATAATGTCAAAATTAGAAAAATTACACAAAAAATTAAACCTATTCATAGGGGCATGTTGTAAAAACATAAAATAAATGAAATTTCCCAATTTCCCAATTTCCCAATTTCTATTAATTTCTTTTGTATTAATAATCGGAATTTTTTACTTTGGTCAAACGGCTTTTGGTGCAACCGAATTCATCTCCTGGATTGATCCCGACTCCGGCGCGGGCACGTCTTACACGAGCCTTTATGATTGGGAGGCGGCGGTCCAATCCAATCTGACCGCGGCCACGACCAAAGTTTTTTCTTTTAATCAGAACACAGCCTCAGGCACGATCCCGGACGCGACGGCGGTAAGGGGCCAGACCTCGGGCGCAACTGCGACTCTCGTCCACAGCGCCTCTTCAACCGACGCGCACCAAATACTCCTTTCAAGCGTTTCCGGAACCTTTCAGTCCGGCGAACAAGTCTATGTTAACGCTACCGGCGCGTCCTCAACTTACGTAATACTCACCAATGCCGGCGACTCCGCCATTGCCGTAGCCAAATGCCGCAGTACGGCCGGGTCGGCGGATACGACTTCCGTAGAAATAAACGGCTGGACGACCGCCACGACAACCTATATAAAAATCTGGACCGACCCGACGGATACTTACGGCCGGCACAAGGGGAAATGGGATGATGATAAATATAGAATTCAAAGCGATTACGGCATAAACGTTATTGAAGATTATGTTGTAATTGACGGCCTGCAAATATACCTCTCGTCCTATGTTGGTGAAATTCCTGGAGTCCGGCTGGGTAGTGACAATGCGGCAAACAACAGCCTGGTTACAAATAATATCATAAAATTCACAGACCCCGGTAATGGGTCATGGGATCCTGAATTTAACGGCGTTATGCTTGTCGGGGATTATTTGAATGCGTCAGTATTCAATAATATTATTTATGACGCAATTGATGAAACGGGTAATTACGGCATCGGAGTGCTTGCGGAAGTTTTTAATAAAGCCTATATCTATAACAATACAGTCTATAACTGCCACACGGGTTACAGAAAATTATATGACTATGACGGGGATTTCCGAAATAATATAGCCCAGGATAACGTTATTGATTTCAATGTTTCCACCAACGTCGGAACACATTCGCGCAATTTGTCCTCCGACTGGACCTCTCCCGGCACCGATTCAATAACATCAACTACTGTTCAGTTTCTTGACGCGGCCAACGACGACTTCCATCTTTCACCCAACGACACGGCCGCGCGGGATGCGGGGACTTCCACGGTTTTTTGGGACGCGAACGCGCCGGTTAAATACGATATTGATTATACGGCCCGCGGCGGCGCAATTGACATCGGCGCGGACGAAGCGGCGGTAGAATTCGTGAGCACGATCTGCGAGAGCGCGTCAGCGGGCGGGGATTGCGCGCAGATGGATTATTCGCGGCTTTTTGACTGGGAGGATGAGGTGGAGGCTGATTTGACCGCTTCAACGACCCGGGTTTTTTCCGGCACGCCGACCGGTTCATTGGCGGAAAATAATTCGCTTGACGTTTATGTTGGCGGGTCGGATACGAACATCAATGTCGTGGTCGTGGCCACGACCTCGGACCAGATTCTTATAGACGGCCTGACCGGCACGTCTTCTCCTCTGATCGTGGCCTCGGGCACGCAATTTCGTTTATCCGGCGGGACCACGAATATGTGGACTGTCACCGGCACCCTTGACGCGCTCGGCGCTTCGCCGATCGCGGTCGCGAAGATTGACGGGGTTTGGACGAATCCTGATACAGAGTATTTATATATTGATGCAACTGCGTGGATAACTGATAACGATAATTTCGTTAAAGTTTATACAGTTAACGATGCCAGGCACAAAGGAAAATGGTCGGATACCGCGCATAGGTTAGTGCGCGAATTTACAGTCAACGGGCAATACGTGATATATCCAAGGACTCATTATGTGAAAATAGACGGGTTACAGATTCACAAAAATTCTACTGTTTACAATGGATATGGAATCAATGTGGCTTCATTTACAAGTCAAGATAATGAGATTGAAATTTCAAATAATATTATTAAAGGTGAAGATATTACTGGAGGCCAAGGGGTGTCTATCGGTAGTTCCTTAGCCAGAGTAAAAATTTATAACAACATAATATACAAAGCCTCCAGTCCCAGTGCCGGAGATGGTATCTGGCTGGAAAATGATGTCAGGGGCGAGATTTACAATAATACTGTATATAAAAATTATCGTGGAATATATGTTTCTGCCGGTTCGGCTCCGAGCATAATACTAAAGAACAATATTTCTTTTGATAATGTTGATTATGATTTTCAGAATACCGCTTTTTCCAGTCTATCTTCCCATAATGTGTCTTCGGATGAAAGCGCGAGTTCAACTTCGTTGAAAAACGGAGTAATAAATTTTTCAGGTGCAGATCATTTTTTTTCTATTGCGTCGGGAACAGAAGATTTTCATTTAGTGGAAAGCTCAAGCCTGATAAACGCAGGATTTGACATATCGGCCAGTTCGACTTTGAATACGACTTCCGGTTTTGTGGATGAAATTGACGGCGGTCCACGCAACCCCGATGACCTCGGCTGGGATATTGGCGCGGACGAGACCGCGGCCAAGCAGTATCGGAGTGTCGGGAATATTGCGACTTCGCTTGGGTCAAGCGGGACAGTGACGATTTCTTCTTCGGCTCGCACCGCGACTTTTTCCGCCGAACAAGCCGACAATATCGGGGTGGGGGATGTGATCCAGTTCGGGGGAGTAGGTTATTATACTTTAGCCTTTATTACCAGTCGCGCTTCTTCAACCGTTTATTATGTCCAGGCCTGGGATACGAAGGCGCCGACGGCGACGACCTCGGCGGCTTTCAATATTTTCCGGGCGCATCTGACTTTGAATGATTGGGAAGCACAGACGGTGGCCGATGTCAATTCCGGCATTTCCGATACGGTTGACGATTGGGTAGTGATGCCAGGCGATGATCTGGTGTCATCAAACACAAGCGTTATGGTTGCGGCTTATGCGAGCGCGTCCGGGGATACTGAAGCGGTTACAATTGACGGTTGGACGACCGGCGAGCAGAACTATATCAAAGTTTATACGCCGGTATATTCCTGGGAGGTCGGAGAGTCGCAGAGGCATTCGGGAAAATGGGATGATAGTAAATATGCAATTGTAACAGGAGATGCGATGATGCACTCAATCTCCATTGGTGATGACTTTGTGCGGATTGAAGGCATTCAGATTAACCACAATGAAAGCCTTCAACCAGGTGCGGGGATTTATCATTATACTGAAACTTCCGGTGATATTCATATATCAAATAATATTATTAAGAAATCAAACTTGTATACCAATTCAGATGGAATAGAATTAGGTTCAACGGGAATGACCACTTATTATATTTGGAATAATATAATTTTTAATTTTTCTGGGAGCAACAATACAGCAGTAACAGCCTTTACTAATGGAAATGTTTATACGGATAATAACACTATTTATAATTGTGCTATTGGGTTATCTAACGACGCATCTAATAGTTGGATCGCACGCAACAACATCGTTAGCGGTTCAGGCAATGCAAATGCTTTTGTTGGGACATTTTCAATTGGTACTGAAAATAATGCGACAGATGGAACGGATGCCATTGGCCAAGGCACAAATAATTTAACAGGACAGAATTTTCTTTTCTGGGACCCCACAAATACTGACTTCCACCTCGCCCCCGGATCAGCCGGTATCGACCAAGGCACCTCCACGGTATCATCAATCGTCACCGAAGACATTGATGGTAAGCCCATCCACACCTGGGACATCGGCGCTGATGATGCTTCGGTTGAGTTTGTGGCGACCGTCATGGAATCCGGCGGCGACTTTTCATCACTCTCTTCCTGGGAAGCGGCCAATGACGTTGACCTGACCGCCACGACCACCATGGTCTTCACTTGTTCGACTATGAACGGCGACTGGCCGACTGATTCTTCGGTTGTCGGCACCACCTCTTTTGCCGTCGCCTCGTCCACTACTTTCTCAACATCTTCAATGCAGATCATGCTTTATAACATCGCCTCCTCCACCTTTGTGACTGGCGAGAAAGTTATTATCCAGGGCGGGGACGGGTCGTCGAATTATTGCATCTTGGGCAACGCTGGGAATTATCCGAGCGCGGCGGCGAAGATCGATGGGGCCTGGACGGTGGCGGATACTGGTTATGTAAATTTTAATGGGTGGAGTTCAGATAAATATAATTATATTAAAGTATACACAACGTCGAGCGCGCGTCATACCGGGGTATGGAATGAACAAAAATTCAGATTTGTCCATCCCGGTAAACCAATACTTATAAATGAGGATTATGTGACAATTGACGGTCTGCAGATTGAAACAAGTGGAACAGGAAATTATGATTGGGCGATATCAAATTATCCAAACTATACCGCCAGCGGATTTATCATATCTAACAACATAATTCGTTCAAGCAATACTGTCGGTTCAAGTAACAGCGCTATTCCGCTTGCGAGTATGAATGGCGATATATTTGTATTTAACAATATTATTTATAATTTTAGAGATTCAGCAATTGTAATGGATTACGCTGATACCGATGGACATTTATATATTTACAATAATATTGTTGTTGATTGTGGGATTGGAATCGATACCAATCAAGAAAATATCACACTTGTTAGCAATAACCTAGTACTTAGCTGTTCCCAAGATTTCGCCGGATCGTTTATTAGCAGTTCTTCGAATAATATTTCTTCCGATTCTTCCGCCCCAGGAACAAACTCCCAAACCAACACCACCGTCACCTTCGTTGATGCTGGAAATGGTGATTTCCATCTCATGCCCGAAAACGCGGACGCGGACGGCGGCGGCAAGAATCCAGCCATTGACGCCGGAACCAGCACAATTTCCAATTTCCAATTTCCAATTTCCAATCTGCAAACCGACGCAGCCGGAAATGAGAGGTATGACGCGCGCTTTGATGTTGGCGCCCTCGAAGGCCCGACGATTCTTTACCGCAGTGTCGGCCAGCACGGATATAACTTAAATTCCGGCGCCGCGACTGTGTCAATCTCATCAAGCACGGCCATCGCGACTTTTTCCGGCGATCTTCCGGCCAATGTCGGCGTGGGAGACATTATCCAGTTTGGCGGAGCCGGTTATTACGACGTCGCCTTTATCCACGGCCGGATTTCCTCGTCAACCTACGATGTCCGCGACCGTTACGGCAAGTCACCGACCGCAACCACGACTGCCGCGGCACAAGTTTTTCGGGCGCATCTTCTCCTGGACGACTGGGAAGATCAGACAGTTGACCCGGATGTTAATTCCGCCATTGATTCTTCGGTTGACGATCTGGTTTTGGTGCCGAGCCTGGATTTAACGGCCTCAAATACGGCCCTGTTTGTGCCGTGCTACGCCAGTTCAAGCGCGGACGCGACCGTCGCTTTAATAAGCGGCTGGACAACCGCTACGTCATCGTATATAAAAATCTTTACCCCCGCAGAAACCTCAGAGGTCGGCGCCAGCCAGCGCCACACCGGCTCTTGGGATGATACAAAATACCGCTATGTCCCGGGGTCTACTTATTCCCTGCGCATACTGGATGAAGACGTAAATATTGAAGGCCTGCAGATTGACTCGGGAGTGACGGCTGGCCTGTGGTTTGACAGCGCGATTTCCTATAATATTAATTTTAAGAAAAATATAATCAGGGGAGACGGCTACGGATTGGGCATGTTGGCTTCAGCCGGAATTTTTTCCCGGATAAATATTTATAATAATCTGATTTACAGCATTTCCGGGACAAATCCCGGTTACGGCATATCCGCCGACGGAAACGACTGGACCGTTAACGCTTATAATAATACCGTGTACGGGCAAGACAGCGCTTTTGAGTCGTATAACGGCGCGGTTGTCAACGCTGTGAACAATGTCGTATTCGGCAATAACGATGATTTTTATTCCAGCGTCGGCGCCTTTAGTCTTGATTATAACGCCTCCGATGACGGCGACGGCACAAACGCGATTTCCCTCGGTTCTTCCACTGCCGTTTGGGACGCGACTTTTGTTGATTGGCAAAATTACGACTTCCGCATCCGCGACACCGCCTCGGTTTTGTACGACGCCGGTACGACGATTACGCTTGTGACAGACGACATCGCCGGCAACGCGCGGCCAAGCGACGATGCTTTTGATATCGGGGCTTTTGAGTATGTCACGGGGCGGGCGAAATATCGTTTTTTACCGGGAGGGACGTTTAAGATGAAAGGAACGATTAAGTTTAAGTAGATAACTACAGGAATTATTTTTAAACAAAAATACTACGGGACGGTCATTATAGCATTTCAGCATTCTTGTTTAAAAATAATTCTTGTAGTTATATTATCCGTTTTATATGTATGATGAGTTAGTTTATATAATCAGGGGCATAGCTTTCGATATTTACAATAATACCGTCTGTAAATGGCCCGAAGAGGCATTTGAGAGCATGATGTTTGATTCTTTGATTCGCAAGGGACTGAGGGTTGAGCGACAGCGGGAATTCGAGGTTTATTATAAAGGTAATCGTATAGGATTATATCGAACCGATCTTACGGTTGAGGATAAAGTTATCATAGAATTAAAAGTTGTACCGGAAACATTCCCATTATATCAGGCACAAACAATTTCTTATTTAAAGGTGACCGGATTCCCGATGGCAGTGCTTATTAACTTTGGCGGCGAAAAGATATATATCAGGGCGTTTCCGAATAAATTAAAATCGCAAGAGTTAAAACTACAGGAATTATTTGTAAATAAAAATGACGACGCCTTGGTTGAGAATTCTTTCAGGAAGCAGCTCAAAATTGATTTTGATGCTAATAAATTGAATTTATCCCATCCGGACAGGATATTGATAACGCCATATCTTGAAATAAGTCGTGAAATATTGGAAATATTAGGTCCGGGTTATTTCCACCAGGTTTATCGGAGGGCATATTGGGATGAGTTGTGCAACAACAATATTATTTTTGAATGGATCAATAAAATGGAATTAGAATATCATGGTAAGGTTTACGGCCAAAGAGATCTTAAATTTTATAAGATCAACGATCTCTTGGTGGCCGTTTTGGCAATAAATAATTTTAACGATATAATTTTGAAGCGATTCTCATCTTATGTAAAATACTACGGTTGTCAAAGGGGATTGATTATTAATTTTAATAATACTAAATTAGATTTTAGGTATTTACGATAATATATATTTCCGTAGTTTTATTGTTTTGCATTAAAGCGTCGATTTCAATGCGCAGTTAATCTGCGCGTTTTTTTGTTGATTTATCGCGAATATTATAGTCCCGTATTCTTGTTTAAAAATAATTCCTGTAGTTATTAATATAAGCCACAAAATTATATATTTTGTGACAATAGTAAAATATTAAGTATAATAATAATATATAG
>JAZDLN010000028.1:0-92433 GCA_043801965.1 Candidatus Falkowiibacteriota bacterium | reverse complement strand
GTATCAAGCCATTTAAATTTTCATTTGATCCTCTTTCCCAGGAATGGTAAGCATGAGCATAATAACAATCAAACCCCAGCTCTTTTTCAATTTCTTCATAACCTAAATTTTCTGAACCTCTATCCATGGTAAGTGTTTTTCGGTATTTTTTCGGTATGCCCGCTAATCGATTGATCATCGCCCGATTTGATTCTTTGATGGTGCCGTTTTTCACTTTTTGTATAAACACCAAACCGGAAACGCGTTCATTGATTGTTTTTAGTTTGTATCTAGATTGTTTTGATTCAACTAGGTCATTTTCCCAATGTCCGATTTTAATTCTTAGATCCGCCTCATTGGGGCGATCATCAATAGAGGGTAATGGCCCTTTAATTACGCGATAACTTCTGCGTCCGCCCTGTTGATTTCGGCGTTTTCTTCTCCTGGCCAAATAAGGACGCAAATCTTCGCATCCCGGTTTAACGTAACCATATCCATTTCTATGTATTTGCGCATAAATATATTGATAGACGGCCTCGTGCGATATGGTTTCGCCGATATTATCCTTAATTGTTCCTGATATCTGTTCCGGGGACCAGCCTAGCTTTAAATGTTTAATAACATAATCACGGACTTGATTATTTTTCAATCTTAGCTCGCGGCCTCTTTTAGATCTGTTTTTAACAGCTCTTTCATTAGAGGTTCTGGGGATGTAAAACCGTTTACCGTCAGTACGACGATTTTTATTAATTTCCCTTGAAATCGATGATGGGTTCCTGCTTAATTTTTTAGCTATAGCCCTAACTGGCTGTTTTTGCCAAAGCATTAATTGGATAGTTTCCCTTTCTTCAATTGTTAAATGTTTATATTTGCTCATACTCTACTATTTTAGCAGAGTGTTGCACTTACTTGTTGAACTTAGGTGCGATTATATTTTAAAAAACGTATAATTATAACATCTTAACTAAATAAAAAAAATGAAATCGTCAGCTATCAAAGGTTTTTGTTTCGGCCTTACTTCCGGAACGATCACTACCCTGGGAATGATCGTCGGCCTTAACGCCGGTACGGGTTCGCGGGCCGTCGTTATGGGCGGCATATTAAGCATCGCCATCGCCGATTCTTTTTCCGACGCGCTCGGGATCCATGTCTCCGAAGAATCGGACCACAACAAAAGCCACCGGGAGGCCTGGGCGTCCACCCTCGCCACCTTTTTTTCAAAACTTCTCTTCGCCTCGACATTCATGATCCCGATCGTATTTTTCGAATTATCGCGCGCCATAACAGTGAGCGTCATCTGGGGGTTGGCGATTCTCGGGATCTTGAGTTTCTTTATCGCCCGCTCCCAGAAAAATAATCCCTTGATGGTTATCGGCGAACATCTCTCTATCGCCGTTTTGGTAATAATTCTTACCCACTATACCGGCCATTTTATTCAAAACAATTTCGGCTTCGAAGGTTAACCGTCCATATACTAAAAGAACTCCGCCGCGAGGCGGAGTTTTATGTTATAAACGCTAACGGGGTCAGGCGGCTTCTTTTTCTTCGGCTTCGTCCAGGCGAGCGAATAATTCTTCCATATCTTCTTTGGTAAAAATATCGCAATGATAGAGTTCGTTCATGTATCTTTCTTCATAGGATTCCAAATACTTGTTTACAAAGCTAAATACCCCTTTGACCCCGCCGAATCTTTCGAATATATCGATGCCTTCCCCCTTTTCCAGTTTCCGCGCCTGCCGCAAAGCATACGCCCAGGCATTGCGTTCCGAAGCCATAACGACCGTTTTTTCCTCCTTCAGTGCCCGCAAGCGCTCGGTCGGATATCGCCATTGTTTATCTTTTATCTTTTCCAGCAAATATCCGGCTTCGGCGGCCCTGACCATTTTCATGTCCCCGTTATGCAGGTGGCCCGCTTCATGAAGATAGGCCAGCAAGCAATCGATACCGGTGAATTTTCCGATGCATATCTTTCCCTCTATCGCTCCCCATTTATTTTTTTCGCTGAATTCAAGTTTTGTCCCTTCCGGGGCCAGGGTCTTTAGATCGAGCACCTCCCTGTCCCCTTCCATAAGCTTGATCTCCGGCTCGTCTCCGGTAACGCTTACCACCAGCGACTTTCCGTTGACGAATTCTATCCTCCGCGGACCAATGATTTTCTCCCGCGCCTTTTCGATTTTTTCCTTTGCCAGGTTTATGTTTTTAAATCTATCCAACATAAAAATAATATTTACTTTATCTATTTTTAAACGTTGAATTTTTCTTTATCCATATTTCGACTTATTGTTTTATTAACCGCCGCCAAACGCTATAAACCGGTATGTCCGCGTCGCTTTCCATAATTATAACCGTAGCGACGGTGCCGCCGTGGGCTTCGCTCAGGCTTTGGCCGGTTTTAACGTCGGTCATAGCGACGACTTTCATCTTTATTATATCATAATTTGGCCTGATTATCTCTACCTGATCCCCTATCTTAAGGGTATTGTGGACTTTTACATAAGCCCTGAATTTTCCGTTTTTCATTTTCGCGCATTTGACCGTCTCCCCGCAGAACTCCCAGTCCGGATAATTATGGGAATTAGCCAGGTTCTGCGCCCCCTCCCCTGCCCCGAACATAAAGCCTTCCGTAAAACCGCGGTTGAAAGTTTTTGTTTCCAGTTCCTGGTATAAAAATTCCAATTCGTCTTTTACGCGCTTACCGTGTTTAGCCGGACGCTCCTCGCATATTAGATCAATCGCCCGCCGATAAGCGCCGACAACGTTAGCCAGATAATAAACGCTTTTGGCCCGCCCCTCGATCTTAAGGGCGGATATGCCCGCGTCAATCAATTCCGGCAACCTCTTTAAAAGACATAAGTCCTCAGAATTTAAAATATAGCTGCCGTGTTCCTCTTCGCCGAGCTCTACGGCCTCATGCCCGTCCGGCTTTATCAGGGTCGTCCGATATTCCCAGCGGCAGGGCTGGGAGCAATCGCCTAAATTGGCGTTGCGATCATTATAATATTTGGACAGAAAACAGCGTCCGGAATAAGCCATGCAAAGAGCGCCGTGCGCGAAAACCTCTAATTCCAGTTTCGGCGCCTGGGCGCGTATTTCTTTTATTTCTTTAAGACCAAGCTCGCGCGCTAAAATAATTCTTTTGCATCCCGCTTTTTGCCAGAATTTTGCCGAGCGCCAATTCGTGCAATTGGCCTGCGTGCTTAAAATAAGCTTGACGCCCGGCCAGGCTCTTTTCACTTCCTCGAGTATGCCCGGGTCGGACACGAAAATCCCGTCCGGACCGATCGCCTTAAGCTTGCTTAAATGGGCCGGCAATTTTTCAAGGTGCTCATTGTGGGCGAAGATATTCACGGTCACGTAAACTTTTTTCTTAAGGCCATGCGCGTATTCGACCGCCCGCTTTATCTCGGGCATGGTAAAATCGTTCACGCGCACCCTAAGGGAAAAATCCGGAATACCCAGATAGACCGCGTCCGCGCCGAAGGCCAAAGCGGTTTTCATTTTTTCGAAATTTCCGGCCGGAGCCAGAAGCTCAGGTTTTTTTAGTTTATCTGTCATCTGACTTTTTTGATTTATTTAAGTTGATCATTTATTTATTGGTTATTGGTTGATCATTGAAAATTGACCATTGAACATTTGATTTCTATTGATCCCGTTCAGACTCTTTACCGTGGTTTTTACTGTTGATTATCTTAAGCTTCTCCGCTCGCGTCAATTGCTTCAGCCGGCATTCTTCGCGGGCGGCCGCGGACCGACTTTTATACCCTCGAGCGTAAACTAATTTTACCGGCCGCCGGCTTCTGGTATATTTCGCCCCCAGACCGGAAGCGTTATGCTCTTCCGTCCGCCTTCCCGTATCCGTGCTTATGCCGGTATAAAGGGTCTTGTCCGCGCATTTTAAGATATAGACGTACCACATATCTATTTATATCTAATTTGATGGTTCTTCGACAAAATTTGTAGGTTAATCTCAATATCTTTTGACTGTTCGACTAAATTCAAAATGCAAATCTCAAAATGCAAAGTGACGGTTAAAAATACAAAATTAAGAAAGTCCCGCTAAAACATAATATATTCTTCCTGTCGCATTATCTTAAACAAAATTTATAAAAGGATCGTCTTGATGCGTTGAAATTTTATTTGTTAAAAAGAATGCTCTCCGTTAAATTTATAATCTTTGAACTGGTCATTTTTTTTCCCGGCAAAATAAAATCCTTATTTTTGCCGGCAAACGGAAATTTTTTATCTTTAAGGGGGTCGATGCGGCAACCATTTACTTCTTTTTGCCAGCCTAGGTTGAATTTTTCGACCGCGGAAAAATATTTTTTACCGATAAAGAGCTTGGGGGTACGCCTTCCGATGCCCGAGCGCCAATCGTCCAGAAATCTTTTTTTAGCGATCTTGCGCTCACAGGAAACAAAAACATACAGATCGGGTATTATTATTGCTTTATGCCGCAAAAGCTTTTCCAGAATTTCCAGATGCGGTTCGCGCAGATCGATTCCGGAAGCGGCATAAAGCGCGTATACATGGGCGGACAAGGAAACGAAGCTGCGGTCCAGAAGGTTTATCCCTCTCTTTATCATTCTCCGCCTTAAACGATCGACGCGCAGATACCGAAAATGCTCCCTTAATGCCGGCGAATATTTACCCTCATCCTTGATCTTGTCGACGAAAAAAGTGTGTTCGTCGATCAAATTGGCTTTGATCCGGCTCGCGAAACGGCCGATTACAGCCGTTTTTCCGGCAAAAACATTGCCATCGAAAGCTATTATCATTTATTTTCGGACAGGCTCGGCCAGTTTGCATTTAGCGCATATAACCGGCGGCGGACCTGAAGAATAAATATTTTTACGAATCAGATTATATCCGCGGGAGTGCCAGATTTCCCGAACGGAATTTTCGTTCAGATTCCCCAGGATAACTTCTTCTTTCCAATCCATCGAACACAATATCACTTTGCCCGCGTAGCCTATATGCATCCGCTCGAGCGGACGGCATTGTTCGCAACCGGCAATTTTTTCGCGATGAACCCCGTTCCGGTAGCGTCCAACGCTTCCGGCCCGGTCCAGAAAACCCCATAATTCGAACTTCAGGAAATTGTCGAGGCAATATTTCCGCGCTCCTTTAACATCGGCCGAGGAGAGACCGGGATAGTCGATCATGACAAGGCTTATTTGACCTATGTCTTTCCGAAATTTTTTATTTTTGACCATTGAGTCCAGATTGGCCTTTGTCCTTTTCCAGGATAAGCCGGTCATGATCCTCTCATAACCGTTTTTGGAAAAACCAAAAACGCTTAAACGCAGGTCCCTGATAATTATCCCGGACATTCTGTCCTGCATTTTCCTGTCCAGAAGAGAGGCATTCGTCGCGATCTCTATCTCGCAGTCCGGACACTTGTCCACGATATATTCCAGACGTTTGATGAAGAAGGGGTCAAGAAAAGGCTCATTGTTAAGATACGGTATGATCCTTATCCCCCAGCCTCGTCCTACCTGGTCGATTATCTTCTTGAAAAGTCCGACAGACATGACGCCGGCGGGCTTTTGGCCGGATAGATCGTGATGCGGACAGATCGTGCAGCGCCCGTTGCAAAAAGTCGCTGTTTGGATCTCGATGGCTTTGGGAAAATCCGTATAATGTATCATAATTTTTTTATTAGATCATAATCTGTCCAGGCCGGTGTAAACCTCATCCACGACCCTCTGCCCGCCCCGCGCTATTACTGCCGCGGCCATTTCGGCGTAAAGCAGCGCCAGTGACATGGCCGCTTTTTCAAAAACGGCGGCAAACTCTTGATCCTCCCGCCGCTCTTTGCCGGGATCGCGGCCGCCGCTTCGCGCCCGGGCCAGGAGATTTTTAAGATATTCGTGGATGATTTCCATCGATTTCCGGCGAGCGGCTTCAAAGGCGCCGTAATTCTCCTCGAGAGCCGCGCCCAAATCAGCGTTTTCTTTTTCGGCCAGGGCTTTTAAAAGTCCGCCGGCAGTACAATAATATTCGTATTTATAGGAAATCGGTCCGAGTTTTTCGCAAAATACGCGCCGGACAGAACGGAATAAAACGGCCGTGGCCGGATAACGAAAACGGTAACCGTAAGTTACCCGGCTATAATGCTGCCGGGCTCTCGCCAAGCCGTCTTCTACGAGCCTGGCGTGCAGATCGGAGCCCGGAATGATCCGGACAGGCTCGATCAATATGCCTAAACGGAATAATTTTCCCAGGCCGTGCAAATAATCTATGTTTTTCCGGATGTCGCGCAAATTAGAATACGGCTCGAAAACTATATAGCCGATATGATAATTTATCCCGTTCTTTTCCAGAGTTGATTTTACTTCGCGGAATTTGTCGGGCACGAATCCCTTGTTGAACTTTTTCTGGGTTCCCGCCGCTACGTTCTCGAGTCCCAAAAATACCCGGACCAGTCCGGTTTCGCGCATGGCCTTAAGGACTTTCGCGCCGACGAAGGGGTCGCATCTAAGATAAACGTAATACTTTATCCTGAGCCGGCGCTTTTTTATCTCCCGGCAGAAATTCAATATCCGGCGATCGTCGGCCGGACCGCGCCAAAAACAATCATCATTGAAGATAAAAAGGGATTTGCCGAGTTTTTTATTAAGATATTCGATCTCATCAACCACTTTTTCCGGACTCCTCACTTCTACCCTGCCCCGCGGGCGGTTGAATCGGGTCATAAGCGGGTTATGGCAGAAGCTGCACCGGTGGGGACAGCCCCGGCTGGCTTCGACGTTGGCGTAGCGGACAGCCTCTTTCTCTTCGATATCCCGTGCCGGCGGCGGCATGTCGTTAAAGGAGATCGCGGCCGGTCTGACCTTCTTCCGGGTTATCTCTCCGAAGAGGCGCCAAACGCCTCCGGCCATGTCCGGATCTGGTTTGCCGGCGCAGAGCGACCGTAAAAGATCGGCGGCCGTTTCTTCAAGAGCGCCGGTAATCACGCCGTCAAGCCATTCGTTTTCCGCCATTATGCCCTCGGCGTTCAAAACGGCGAAAGGACCGCATAAAAAGACACGTTCGGTCCGATTTTGGAGCCTGATCTCCTTTAGAAGCGGAAGCAGGTCCCGATAGTCCTTAAAATTCGGCTTGGCTATGATCATATCCGCTCCGCCGGTCAGAATTTTTTCGGCAGCGTGCAGGTCGTTTCTTTCCAGAAAACATAAAACCGCGTCAAAACCGCGCTTCCTTAAATATGATGCCAGGTTGCCCATGGTCAAAGAAGCGCCGGACTGGGAGTAGAGCGTCCTCAAGAAAACCAATTTAATTTTCCGCTTTCCCTGAATTCGTTTTTTCATAATATTGTCCCGCCCGGCTTAATCTGGTATGATTAAAACATATTAATTATTAACGCATCAAATTATGGACAAAGGATTAATAGTGCATGCCCTTATTTTCAATGAGGAGAAAAAGGTATTGATCATAAGGCGCTCGGCGGCCAATGATTACCTGCCGGGACTCTGGGATATTCCGGGCGGGACGCTCGAAGACGGGGAGGACCCGGCGGCCGGAGCGGCTCGGGAGGCCAAGGAAGAATCTGGCATAGACACCGGAAACTTAAACCTTTTTTTTCACAAGTCCAACGTAGACCAGAAGAAAAACAAACAATTCTTCACTTTCGTTTTTCTGGCGCAGTCTTCGGGGGGCGAGATTAAACTCAATCCGGAAGAACATGATGATTATGCCTGGATCAGCCTCGAAGATTCCGGAAAATATGAAAAGGTGGATTATCTGCAGGCTTGTTTCGACCTGCTTTCTTCTAAAAAGCACAACATCCTTAAGTTTTAAAGCATTTCCGTTTTCCCTTTTTCCATAATCCGTCCTCTGACTCCGTAAAATATCGATTTAATCACCGACCTGTAGGCCGATGCTCCGTGCATAAAATAACAAACCAGCATACCGAGCGAAAAACCGATAACCAGGTTATCGGTTTTTTTGCGCTTCTGCCCCATGATAAGCCAGACAAAAATATTAGGCACAGACAGGAAAAGTATGATTTCCGCGAAAAAAAGCAGCCATAAAGCCGTTTGACCGGATAAGATCGCGAGGATAAGTGACAATAAAAAGCAGGACGGACCGGCTATCCAAAAAACCGCGTGGGAGAACAGCTTGGCCGAAAGGAACAGCAGCCGTAATTTATCCGGGCCTACCAGCGACCATTCGGCTTTTATCTTGCGGTAATAACCGAAAGCCTCGAATGGGCCGAAAAACCATCCGGTCTTCTGGTAAAAAAGACTTTTAACGGTATCGGGAGTATCCGAGGCGTCAAAATATGGAACCGGCATGATCAGCCTCCCCTTAAAACTTGCCTTAAGGCCCCAAATCGCGTCTTCGTTATACGTGTCCTCCGAAAAACCTCCGAGTTCTTCGTATATCTCTTTCGTAAAAAACAAACCATGGCCTATGCAGTAATTCAAGGGATAAAATAGGGATTTTTTCCGTCCGGCATATTTCAACTGCTTAAGAGCATTGTATATTTCAAAACCAAGACTCCATCGGGTTTGCCATAAAGCGGCCGCGGTTAACACGTATCCGGCCCAGCCGCGGAAATTATCGATGTTCTTACAATAGTTCCCGTATTGCTGGAAAATAGAGGCCCCGCTCCTGGCTCTTTCCCCCATTACCCAGCCGACGGTTTCGGGATGGGGCCGCGAATCGGCGTTATAAACGGCGAATATCGCGTCCTCTTCGGGATTCTCTTTGATGATCGCGCGAATGGCATGATTAAGCTGGTGCGCCATCTTGCCGTTGCGGCGGGCGTAATGGTATCGCATGATCCTGGAGTCGCTGATTTTTGCGATAGCCTTGACGGTATCGATACTGTCGGCGAAGTCGGCCAGTTTCCGATCGCGATCGGGATCATTTTTATCAATGGTCTCGGCGAATATTTTCGTCTTGTGGTCTATGACGTCATACTCTCTTTCCGTGGACACTAAAACCATGGTCAGACCGGATAAGCCGCCGAAGGTATCCAAAAAATAAGAAACCGTTTTCCCGATCCTTTTAACTTCATCCAGTACTGGAATTATGATATAAATCCGGCCGCTTCTGTTAACATCCCCGGCACTCCGGTTTTTCCTGAGCCAGGAGGCGGAAACGCACAGACGATAATACCAATACAAGGATATTGCCGCGAAAGAAATAAAAATAATATATGATAAATCAGCCATATTTACGAAGAAGGACGGTTATATAACCGTCCCTTAATTGCACTTCAGCAACTCTTCTTTTTTGAAAATAATCAGGGCTTCCCTGACCGCGTCCGTTTCCGAATCGGATACATGCAGCAGGTTAACGATCTGATCGTTAACGTATCTTTCCCTGACGGCCTCTTTTATTTCCTGTAGTACCCGCAAACAATCCGGACCGGATACGACGATAGCCAGACACGATCCGCCCGTAAGGTAAGTAAGCAGGTTCCGCGCCCAGTCAGGATAATGGAGTCCGGGATACATGAAAAAAACTTTTTCCGGACGGAAAATAAATCTTCTGGCTGCTTTGATCTTAAGCCTGCCTTTGATCATTCTGACGATATTCCTGAATAAACCGCGTTCATAAGCGTCGGGCTTCAAAAAACAGAAACCGATTTTAAGGCATTTTAATTCGTCGTCATCCGGCAAAGGCGGGGCCTGGCCGTACCACTCTCTCTTTTCGGCAGTTTCCATGGGCCTTACTCCCCTTTTGGTTAAAAATTATTTTTGTTTTCTTTTAAAATAAAACGTGCTAATATTAAAATTAATATATCATGAAAGAAATATTATGTCAATATGAAACCAAACCACTTAAAACGTCTATACGTAATCCGGCACGGCGAAGACAATGACAATAAAAAAAATATCTTAAACGGTCGCAAAAACACCCGGCTTTCGCTAAGGGGGACTAAGCAAGCGAAAGAAGCGGCGGCCAGCCTGCTTGGAATCGGGATAAACCTTATTCTGACCTCGCCCTTGCAAAGATGCGGACAAACCGCCCGTATCATTGCCGAAAAAATCAAAAGCGAAATCCATAGAGAAGACGCTCTCATTGAAAGGGATTTCGGCGTTTTGACCGGAAAATCAAAAAAAGATATAATTATATACGCCCGCCGAACCGTACAAATCGGCGATATAACCTATTTCCTGAACGCGCCCGGCTGCGAGACTTTCCCCCGGACCTACCGACGAGCCGAAAAATTTTTAAAATCCATTGACGAAAAATACCAGGGACGGAATATACTGTTGGTTACGCACGGCGATATCGGCAAAATGATCATCGGCGCCGCCCAAAACCTAGGATGGAGGAAATCGCTTTACCTTCCCAACCTGAAAAATGCCGCCATATTAAAAATAAGGGTTGATTAAGCACATGCAAACGCCTATTCGCAAACCCGGGCAATACGCCGGGATAAAACCTGATCCGCACATGACACCGGATAAATTCCGTGGTCTTTCGGCTGAGCTTGAAAGACTCAAAGCGAAACGGCCTTACGCGGCCGCCGAGGTAAAACGTCTGGCCGCTGACGGCGATTTTTCCGAAAACCACGCTTACAGCATGGCTAAGGGCAGGCTTCGCGGCCTTAACCGACGCATTGACGAGATCGAAGACCACCTTAAGCGGGCGGTTATCATAGAAGTCCCTAAAAACCCGGACAAAGCGGTTTTAGGTTCGCTCGTTACGGTCAGCGTGAACGGCCGGGAGAAAAGCTACCGGATACTGGGCTCTTCCGAAACCGACCCATCGGGCGGGATAATTTCGCGCAATTCCCCTTTGGGACTCGCCCTCCTGGGCCGGCGCGTCGGCGAAACGGCCAGGGTATGGCTAAAAGATAAAGCCGTGGAATATAAAATAATCAAAATAGCATAAGAATACCGGGATAAACCCGGTATTTTTTACGGCACGAAAAAACCCTGTTTTTACAGGGTTCGATTTTTTATAAACAATCTCTTATGACCGCAGATGGGCGGTATCGTTGATCGTTTTGACCCGCCAGCCTTCCCGTCCGAACGTCAGCCTCGTGACCGACGTGTTATCGATATCGAACTTAAAAGTCATGACCGGACTGGAATTGAGAATTCCGCGCAGGAAACATTTAAAGGCCATGCCATGGCCGAAAACCGCGGCTGTGGTCGTCTTTTTTTTAAGACCGGTTGCCGGGAGATTGAATTCGTGTAACCACCGGAACATCCGATGCTCGACTATCCGCTGCGACTCCCCGTTGGGCGCGGCAAAATCCGGATGAAGCAGATTCATGTCTTTCAGGCATTCGACGGTATAAGTATCTGATCTTTTTTTACCTTGCCAGTCTCCCTGATTAAGCTCAAGAAGATCGGGGCAGATTATGATCTTTTCCAGCGGAAAAACCGCGTACGGGCAGACGATTCCGGCCGTGGCGATCGCCCTGGCGGCGCTCGAAGAGAACACCAGATCGAATCTAATTCTATTACGGGCCAATCGCCTGCCCAGATACACGGCCTGCGCTTCCCCTAAAGGCGTTAAGGGGCTTTCGTTCGTTTGTCCGCCTATCCGGTCGGCTTGGGTATTAGCCACGCACTCTCCGTGCCGGATCAGATAAAGATCAAGCATGTCGCCTCCTTTGATTTATAAATATCGATAAAAATCCAATCCCCTTTTAGGCCATATTACGCGAAAAAGCCGTCTTTGTCAACCATACCGAAAACGGCGCGGCTTTAGGGGATTTATTTACCATCGGGCCGATATCTTTGCCCGGCCAGCGCCAGGGCGATGATCAGCGCGAACGCGGTCAGGGCCTCGAGCGGTATCGAAACGTAGCCGAAAGCCACGATAAAACGCCGTACGCAGGATTCGTCCGGACCGACGGCGGAACACGCGTTCGCGGCGCTTCCGAAATAATAGATATAATTGTGGTAGAGGGAGATCAGGGCGCCGATTGCCGCCAAAGCCAGAACGTAATCGGCGGTTCGCCGGTCTTTTTTAAACAGAGCCAGGCCGAATATCGGGACCAGAGGATACATGAATATCCGCTGGTACCAGCACAGCTTGCAGGGGTTATAACCGGCTATTTCCGAATAATAAAGACTGCCCGCGGTCGCGGCCAGAACGACGGCTAAGCCCAAGACCGGGAAATAAGACCCGAGTACGCGCCGGAAATTTTCGTCTTTCCGTCCGCGGCTGAGAAAAAGATAAATCAAGCCCGCCACCAAAAGCGCCTGTCCAAAAACGGTCAGGGCGGCCAAGGCGGAATTAATAACGTTTATCATAATCGGTGGGTTTATTTTTTAGATAAAGACAGAGTTGTTTATGCTCACGGGATAAACTTCATGATCAAAGACGACTAAGGCAAACCGCAGCCGGTTTTCTTTGCCAGCGTTTCCATGTCTAATTCGCCGGATAAGCGGCTGCCGTCGGCGAATTCCCAGGTGGGATAAGCGGTAATATTCTTCTCCCGGCACGCGTCCGTCCGGCCTTGGCCGTCCGGCGTGGAACACTCGACATACGGGAGGCTATCCGCGGCCCCGCCGAAGGCTTTCTTTTGCGCCTGGCAATGGGAGCACCAGAAGGCTCCATAAAATACCGCGCCTTGCTCCTTGAGGCAGGCGGCTAATGCCTCCGGATCCTCTTCCGGGGGAGCCGCAGCGGATAAATAAAACACCGCGGCCAATATAAAGGCGCCCACAAGCAGGGCGGTAATGACTAGATGCGTTTTTTTCTCCATAAGCTCAGGTTAATACATGTAATCATATTATGAAATATAAATTAAATTTAAGTTAAAATGCGGCCGGACGGCCCAAGCCATTTGCTTCGGCCATATTGACTTTTAGCGGAAAAACCCATAAGATGATATCGGAATTTAAAAATAAACGTACTTTTAAATCAACATATCGCCTAACGGAAAGGATCGGAAAATGAAAGTCGGGATTTTGAAAGAAATCAAGAAAAACGAAAACAGGGTCTCCATGACGCCAGCCGGCGTCGAAATCATGGCTAAAAACGGCCATACGATCTACGTAGAGAAAGAAGCCGGTTTAAAAAGCGGTTTCGAGGATGATTCATACGCCAAGGCCGGCGCCAAGATCATCGACACCCCGAAAGAGATCTTCGCCCTCTCCGACATGGTTATGCACGTCAAGGAGCCCCAGCCTTCGGAATACGGGCTCATACGCCCCGGACAGATCGTCTTTACCTATCTGCATCTGGCCGCGGAAAAAGACCTGACTCTGGCTCTCATAAAAAGCGGATCCGTCAATATCGCCTATGAAACGATCCAAAAAGCCGACGGTTCTCTGCCGCTTCTGGAGCCCATGAGCGAGGTCGCCGGCCGGATGGCCGTCCAGGAAGCCGCCAAGTACCTCGAAATGGCGCAGGGAGGAAGCGGCGTCCTTTTGGGCGGAGTGCCGGGAGTAGAGCCGGGTACGGTCGTCGTTATCGGGGGCGGTACCGTCGGAATAAACGCGGCCAAGATGGCTTGCGGTCTGGGCGCCCAGGTCTATATCCTGGACTTAAATCCCGCCCGTCTGCGCTATTTAAGCGACGTGATGCCGCCGAACTGCTTTACGGTCTTCTCCACCCCCGAAAGCATCCGCCGACTGGTCATGAGGGCCGATGCGGTCATCGGAGCCGTCCTTATCCCCGGCGCCAAAGCCCCGAAGCTCGTAACGCGCGACATGCTTAAAACCATGAAAAAAGGCTCGGTCCTCGTTGACGTGGCGATCGATCAAGGGGGTTGCTTCGAAACCTCCCACCCGACGACGCACGCCGATCCGGTTTACGAAGTTGACGGCATAATCCACTATTGCGTGGCCAACATGCCCGGAGGGGTCGCCAGGACATCGACTTTGGCCTTAACCAACGCCACTTTGCCTTACGCGGTTAAAATCGCGAACAAGGGCTGGAAAAAGGCCATGTCCGAAAACCGGGAGATCGCCCTGGGCGCCAACGTGATCGAAGGTCATATCACCTTCGCGGGCGTGGCGGAGGCCTTTAATCTGCCTTGCGAACGGATCGAAAATATCATCTGATCAAAAAACATTTTAAACCATAATCACCGCTCGCGGTGATTTTTTATTCGCGATTTGCCAAATACCATTGACCGGCCGGAAAAGAAAATGGTAATATCTTACCGGAAAGTTTTTTTAAAATTCATCAATCTAAACGGCAAAAGGAAGAATGACAATGGGCCAAAAACTACGACGGACTATTTTCCATCAAAAACATCTTGCCCTTAAGGCCAATATGGTCGAATTCGGCGGCTGGGACATGCCGCTTAATTACGCCAAAGGGATCATAGCCGAACACATGGGCACGCGCACGGGCGCGGGACTTTTCGACGTTTCGCATATGGGACGCTTCATTATCCGGGGGCCCGAAGCCCTGCCTTTCCTGCGATACGCCCTAACGAACGACGCGTCCCGCCTTGATCCGGAAAAAACCGGAGCGCAGTACACGCTCATCCCGAATCAAAAGGGCGGCGCCATCGACGACGCTTTCCTTTACCGCTTTAAAAGGAACGAATACCTCTTGGTGGTCAACGCTTCCAACCGCCTGAAAGATCTTAAAACCCTCCGCGCGATCTTAAAAAAATTCCCGGGAGCGGAACTGATCGATCGTACTTCCGATCTGGCGATGCTGGCGCTGCAAGGGCCGCGATCGGCCGACATCCTCTCCGGGATCATTACCGGGAAATTGCCGGGACCGGCGCGCAATCTTGTAAGTACGGCGCTTTTTAACGGCACTGAGGTCATGATAGCTTCCACGGGCTATACCGGAGAACCGGTATGCTTTGAGCTCTTCGTCGAAAATAACGACGCCTGGGAATTCTGGGACAGGCTCATAACCGGGGGAGCCATGCCGATCGGTTTAGGCGCCCGGGATACGCTCCGCCTTGAGGCCGGACTGCCCTTATACGGCCACGAGTTTGGTATTGATCCGGAAAACCGGGAAATTCCCATCCTCGCCTGCCCGGCCGCGAAACCGGCCGTCATTTTCACCGGCAGGGAAAATTTCCGCGGAGAAGCTGCCCTGAAAAAGCAGGCCCTGGCCCTGGAAAAAATCCGCCGGAACGAACCCGGGGACGTAACGGATCTTCCCCGCCTCATCAAAGCGATAGCGATTACCGGCCGCGGCATAGCCAGGCCGGGGTGCCGGATCTTCAAAGACGGCAGGTGCGTCGGCTACGTTACGAGCGGCTCGATGATCCCCTATCCGGTTTTTGCCGGCGAACCCCCCCTACCGACCGGCGAACACCGCCTGCGTCCGATCTGCCTCGCTTATATCGAAAGCCGCCTCGCCGCCGGTACCGAGCTTTCGATCGATATCAGGGGAAAATCGACGGAAGGATCGGTCGTATCGCGCCATCTGCGCTCCGATATCGCGCCGTATTCGCAGCCGCTCATTTTCACGAAAAAATAAAAAAACATCAATATTCACCTTTTTCAGGTGAATTTTTTTTAACTATGCCGGCTAAGGCGTTTTACAAAACGCCTTGACATAAATAAACTTATATTGGAGAATAATAGCGTACACGACGGCTCTTTAAAATAAAATTTTGGCCAGAACGGAAAGAGGCAAAAAATGAAGAAAATACTCATAACCGGAGCGGCCGGGCAGATCGGATCGGAATTAGTGTCATTCTTGGTAGAGATATACGGCCGGCATAATATCGTCGCCACCGACATCAAAAAATATTCCGGCTGCCTCTCCCTGGACTGCCTTGATCGCGATGCCGTCAGATATCTGGTGGCGGAGCGCGATATCGGCATTATTTATCACCTGGCGGCCATCCTGTCGGCTAAGGCGGAAAACGATCCGGAAACGGCCATAAACGTAAACAATAACGGGCTTTATAATATCCTGGAAGCCGCCCGCAAATCGCGCTGCCGGGTATTCGTGCCCAGCTCCATAGCGGTTTTCAGCCCCGGCCTGCCCGTAATACCGGCGCCTCAGGAATCAGCCACCCGTCCCGACACGATTTACGGCATGACCAAGGCGTGGGGAGAAATGCTCTGCGACTACTATGTCGCGAAATACGGCCTTGATATCCGGGGTATCCGTTATCCCGGACTTATTTCCAGCGCAACGGAGCCCGGAGGCGGCACGACCGATTACGCCGTGGATATTTTCTATCAGGCGGTTAAAACCGGTCATTATACCTGTTTTCTTAAAAAAAACACGAGACTGCCGATGATGTATATGCCGGACGCAATCAGAGCAACCGTTCAGCTGATGAGCGCGCCGAAAAGAAAACTGCGTTTTAAAAACGCCTATAACCTGGCCGCCTTTAGCTTCACCCCCGAAGAGCTGGCCCGGGCCATAAAAAAACATATTCCGGAATTCCGAATCGCTTACAAGCCGGATAGCCGGCAAAAGATCGCCGACAGCTGGCCGGAAACCATCGATGACAGCCGCGCCCGCCTGGATTGGTGCTGGCGGCCGCGTTATGATTTCGCGACCATGGTCGCCGATATGGTATCGATCGTAAAAAATAAACCGGTAAACGGAGGAAACTAAATGCCCCTCACGAAACTGAACCGCGCGTTAGCGGAAGAGATCCGTAATCTTGAATCCCAGGGCCGCAAAAAGCCGTCGGAACGAGTGATCACGGCCGTCAAAAAGCCCTCTAAAGACAGAGGTCCGCGTTTTTATCTTTACGGCGCCGGAAGCAAGGGGTTCATCTGCATGAATTCAAATTCCTACTTAGGATTGGGTTTACGCCATGAACTCATTCGCGGCGAGGAAACCGCTTGCCGGAAGTTCGGCGTCGGACCCGGAGCGGTCCGGTTCATAAGCGGCACGTACAAACCGCACGTCGACCTCGAAAACCGGTTGGCCGATTTTCACGACCGGGACGCGGCGATCGTCATGGGGTCCGCTTACAGCACCAGCCTGGGAGTTCTGTCCCAGCTTATCACCGAAAGCACCCTGATCATAAGCGATGAGCTTAACCATAACTGCATAATAAACGCCATGCGCCTGGCCCGTCCGCTCGGCAAGATGATATACCCGCACAACAATACCGCTGACCTTGAAAAAATATTAAACGATGCCGTAGAGCAACCGAGGGTCAAGCGCGTGATAATTGTCACTGACGGCATATTCAGCATGCGCGGCGACTGTGCCCCTCTGGCGAAAATAAAATTCATAAGCGAGGAATACGGGACCTGTTTTTCGGAAGGCGTAATTACCGTCATGGACGATTCCCACGGCGTCGGCGCTTTCGGTAAAACCGGCCGGGGAACGGAAGAACATACCGGCGCCCGCGCCGATATTCTTATCGGCACGCTCGGCAAAGCCTTCGGCGTTAACGGCGGATACGCGGCCGCTTCCGAAGAGGTTATCGAATACCTGCGCAATACGGCGCCGACGTATATTTTTTCGAATCCCATAAGCCCGGGGGAAGCGGCGGCCGCTTTGGCCGCGATCGATTTAGTCGATAGCCATTCGGGCCGTGAACTTCTGGCCGGATTGCGGGAAAAAACCCGGCTCTTTCGTGAGGGCCTTAAAGACGCTGGGTTCGAAACCCTTGAGGGCGAACACCCGGTCGTTCCGCTTCTTACGCGCGATACGGAACTGGCCCGCGGCATAAGTAACCATCTTTTTAAACACGGTGTTCTGGCCTCGCCGATCGTTTATCCGGTGGTACCGAAAGGAGAGGAAGAGATCCGCTTCCAGGTCTCGGCGGCACACACCGAAAAAGATCTCCGGACGGTACTTAAGACCCTGCGGTCATTCAAACGTCAATAAAAAAAACAACCGGCGCTTTTTCAAGCGGCGGTTTTTTTAATAAATCACGAACGTTTTTAAACGGTTTTATCGGCCTGCAATTTTTCTATTTCCTTCTTAAGTTCGATCATTCTTAACTCGCGATTAACGGCTATTTTCTGGAATCTTTCCAATTCCTCGATCTTTTCCTGAAGCTCCCGGTTTAAAAGTTCCGTGTGCTTTTGGGACGCTTCCAATCGGGAGATATCGTTTAAAACCACGATCCGACCGATTACCTTTCCTTTCGCGGTCAAAACAGATGATGAGAACAGAACCGGTATCGGCTCCGGACGGCCGCACTTTACCCTGATTTGCCGGTTATTTATGTTTCCGCCCGCTGCTTCCGCCGGATCGGGGATAAAATATTTTTTGCCTATAAAATCATATATACTTTTTCCAGCCACCTCCTCCAGGGAACAGCCGCACAATTTTATGGCCGCCTCGTTGACGTTAACTATATTATCCTTTTTATCAAGTAAAATCAGAGCTTCTGCCATAATGGATATAACCTTATCGGAATAAGCGGAAAAAGAAACGGTTAAAAGCTTAAATCTCGTTACCGCGTAAAAAATCCCGCCAGCCCAGACCAGGGAGGTAATGTTGGCGATCTGGGGAACGCTTATTTTAAAAAGAGGAAAAATAACATTCGTGACCGTTCCGATCAAATAGACGATCATGGTCGGAATCAAGATCCAGAGTATCTGCGTCCGGCGGCCGAAATCAGCCGTGCGCCGATACGCCCGAATCAGTAAAACGGCGGAGATCGTAATAAATACGGCGTACTGGAAAAAATATAAATACACGTAAAAAGATTGCGTCCAGACAAAGTCCCAGCCGTAAAGCCGCTTTACCGGCGCCATCATGTTATTGATCCAGGTCTGGTAGGTGAATATCGCCGGAAACACGATCAGTAAAAAATAAAAAAACGGATTTTTCAATGTCCGGCTTTTTTTATTGACAAAAACAAGCGTGAACAATAAAATACAGCTGGTAACGGCATAGGGGGTAAAAGAAAAAATTTTCATGACTAAATCGGCCGCCGGCTCCGGGGTCTGCGGATGATGAAAAACCGAAAAACCGGCGCTCCACATCGCCAGGCAAAAGGTAAAAAGCGCGCAAGACCAGTTTAGGGGAGACTTGTGGGACTTATAAACCAGATAAACGGTCAAAAACAGATAAATGACAAAAGTCAGAAAATGAAGATAAGATAAAATATAAATGCTCATATGTTTGATTTAATTATAGCAGATTACCGCGTTTTTATAAATAAGCCCGATATTTCAGGCCATATTTATCGGGCGCCCGCAAATAAAACACAGCGCTTTGGACGCTGTATTTCCTTGTGGCCGAATTGGTTAAAGCGGTTTAAAAATCAAATATATAATATTTTATCCCCCCTAGTTCTTTTCCTTAAAATCGATCAGCTCCCCTTTGTCGTATATTCCTTTTATTTTTGCTTCTCCGCCTGATGTGATATTTACCATTACTTCCAGATTGCCACTAAGTCTTTCAATTTCTCTTCCCCTGCCCTCCGGAACAAAATACTTTCCAATACCCAGATCAATGATAGTTCTAAAATCCTCTTCTATCGTTCCCTTGATAAATATTTGCCCGTCTTCAGGCTTATTACGCAGAACCTTTTCAACTTCCCCGATATTTTCTTCATTCTTTTTTAATACAACATAAAGACTGTCGCCCCGATCAAGTTTATTCTCTTTGATGAAATTCGTGACTTTTTCATCGGTCTCAATCTGATAAGATAAAATCACGTAATCACCCCGCAGATAGTCACGCGGGTCTACCGGCCTGGTTAAAAGAATTACTTCTTCACCGGCATTAAGTTTGTATTCGTTTACTAAAATCAACCCTAAAAAGACTAAAAAAATCAATCCAAGAACCGTAAATAATATTTTTTTATTGATCGTTTTGTTTTCCATATTTTTCTAATAAGTTAGTATCGTTTTTATATTGTTCCCGGGATTGACCTGCGTCTTGATAGGCTTGCTTCCTTACCTGATCGATGTGTTTGGTTATTTTTATGTAAGCGTATACCAGCGCCAAAAGAAAAACTCCAAAAATCACAAAAAATATACCGGTTTCCATATAATCCAAAAACAAAGCAAAATACTGTACTATCATGTATAGAGCCAGCCAGGCAAAAGTTGAATGTCTGAGAACTAGGTTATAATTTTTGTTTGCGTACCACATTACGGAAAATACAACGCCTAAAAATAGAAAATTTTGTAAAACCAAAGATCCGCCTGAATCGCCAAGTAAAGCAAAATTGCCATCATCAATAGTGCCGATAAACAACGCAAAGAATAGAACCTTTAATGATACTATCTGAAACATTGATAAAACCCGTGAGAATGATGCAAAATTCGGAATTCTTTTGATAATTTCACTTAACACGATTATTCCCAAAGAAAGCAAGGTGAATGTCCAAACTACCAACTGTTCATTTCTCATTAATGTTCTGTCATCAGTAATAAAAGCAAATACACAGCCGTAAAGCAGACTTATGGAAATTGCGGCCAAAACGCGAAAACGAAACAGGAGCATTACGGGTAGCGACAATATGAACCACCAAAGAAGCAACCCGCTGATTGAACCGTCAAGGTGATATAATTGCCCCAGCAAAGCGATTGAAGCACCGATTAAAAGGGTGCCTACAATTATTAAAGCATCGCCTATCTTTATGTAATCCGGCTTGGTCTGGCTTAAATAAACGCCACCACCCAAAGATACTATCGGCATGGCTAAAATCAAAACTAACTTCACGATTTTCGGTAGATATTCCCAATTACTTGAAATCATCAAAATTATACCGATACCGATAAATAAGGCTCCGATGACGGCAAAAATTTTAAAAAGTTTGCCAGTGACCGATTCGTGGCTCAAATCCTCAAGCATTAACGCTCTTTGTTCCGAGGTGATTATGCTTTTCTCTACCCAGGAATTCAGATAACTTACTAATTTTTTATTAAATGACATAAATTTTATTAATTTTATTATTCTATGTTTAATATTATAACAAAATTAAGCTTTTATATCAAAAAAAACGCAAGTTACACCCGCAAATAAAACACAGCGCTGTGGGCGCTGTATTTTATTTGTGGGCCGGGTTGGATTCGAACCAACGAAGCTGTGAAGCATCAGATTTACAGTCTGACCCAGTTGACCGCTTTGGTACCGACCCGTTTTTTATAAAAAAATGCCTTTTAAAAGACAATAATAACATATCATAAACTCTAAAGTTTGACAAGGGCGGCCTCTGGCTTTTTTTGTTTTACATTTTCAGTTGGCTTTGCTAAAATTAACCCAAGAGATTTAAAAATTTTAAAGAAAAAGGGAGGGAAACTCTTTTTTTTGTTCTTAAAAACCGAAAAATAAGGCCAGAAGGAGAAAAAATGGATCTTAATATCCTGCGCGACGCTATCGAGGCTTCCTGGGGAAAGGACACCTGTTATCCGCCTTTAAAGGACGAATGGGAGCGTAATCACCCTTCTTTCGGCCAATGCGCCGTTACCGCCCTGGTTATACAGGATTATCGCGGCGGAAAAATAGCTTATTGCGACCACGCCCATCATTACTGGAATAAGATCGGCCGCGAAAAAATCGACCTGACCATCGCCCAATTCGGGCCGGAAACAGAAATCTGCGAAGACGGCACCCGCTGCCGGACATACATGTTCGAAAGCGCCGGAGCGAAAAAAGCCGATACCATGCAACGTTACCTTCTTCTTAAAGCCAGAGTCGAAAACTTTCTCAAAAACACCGACCGCTAAGGAGGAAAAATGCCCTACAAAGAAAACCCCAAAACCCGCGGCAGTGGCATTATATGCTGTATTCCACAGACCGGAACCTGTTCCGGCCGCTGCAAAGACTGTTTTTTTCAGAGCGGACGCTCTTATCTCGAACCGCTCTCCGAAAATCTCCCCAATATGCCCTCGCCCGAAGAGGCGCGCGGCCGGGTTATCCGGGTGAACGACGGCAACGACTCGAACGAGCACCGCGATCTGGTCCTCTCCATGGTCGAAAAATATGGTTATGAAGACTTTTTCTTCAACACATCCTTTCCGCATGATCTTGAGGGTTTCAAAGTCAACGGTCAGATGCGCCCGGTCGTACTGACCGTCAACCGAGGGGAAATGACGGACAAGAGTTTCCACGCGCTTGATCCCATTCCCCGGAATCTGATGTTCGTGCGCTTCCGGACTAATTTCTGGAACCGGCATATCATGCAGAAATGCATTGAATATTATTCCGAACGGAATATTCCGATTGTGTTGACTTTCATGGCCCACTACGACGAAGATTCGATTCCGGCTCAGCACAAAAAACATTACATCTACCGGCAAAGGACCCTTAATTCTTACTGGGCCATAACCACCGCCGGCTGGCGCAAGATCATGCGGGGCGGAAAATACTTCGATCCCAACAATCGATGGGTCTATTCCTGCGGCAAGATCGAGGGCGAACTCGGCACGACCGCCTGCCACCGTTGCGGCAACTGCCTGCGCGAATATTTCGCCACCCAGGAAAAGATCCGTAATCTGTAAATAATAACCAATCCCGGCTTTAATCAGGCGGGATTTTTTAATCGATCAGAAAAAAAACCACCGATTTATCCGGTGGATTTTTATTTTTTTAAAATGCCCGCTATCTGAGCGAGTCGTGTTTCTCGAGAATATGCCCGATGCTGGCGTATTCGTCGCATTCCGGGCTCACGAAAAAATTATAGTAGGAGACCAATCGGCGCCTGATCTCGAATTCAACCCCGGTTTTAAGGGTCTTTTCGATCCCGGAGATCTCCGTCCTCGCGCCCGCGAGCTTTTCCTCGGACTCGAAGATAGATTTTTTATTAAGATCGATGCGTTTCGCGATCAGATCTTTGACCAAGGTTCGGGTGGCATCGAGATGGAGCACTTCCGGGATAAGATCGCTGTAGTCGTAAACCGGCAGAACGATCTTGCCTTCCTCCCAATAAGCTTCCTGCTGTTCCAGGGGAATCGTGAAATTCTTGGCCGGAACGTACATCCGGTCAAGATCAATGAGCACTCTCTCGGTTTTTTTGTCCTCGCCCCCGATCATGACCGAAGAGCCGGCCTTGTCCCCGCTTTTCCCTCTCGTGCCGGGAGCGCCCGTGATGCCGAAATCGTGGTAAACCCGGATATTTAAAAGTACGGACAAGGTGTTGATCGCCAGGGCGAAACCGGCGCTCGGACCGCCGCCCTGGTAATTTACCGTCACGATCTGGTGGTGGATCCGGCGGTTTTTGAGGATCTTTCCCATTATCGCGGCGGCATCGATATGCCGGCAGCGCGGATCGGAGGCGAGGATATTCTGAAAATAATGCGCGTTCAGCGTTAAAGCCTCGTCGGCCGACTGCAGGGTCATCTCCGAATGATCTTCCTGGGTGATCGGCCCCTTGATGGCGCCGGTCACGAAAACGTTTCCGCTTTCGCCGGACCTCGGCACGAGGTTGGTATTTATCGGCACAAGCAGACCGGTATTGTTGCCGTAAGCGGCGCCGCAGATCTTCCCTACCTGGGGCGTGTCCGATAATTCATCTTTCAGAAATTCGTCCAAAGCTTTGAATCCCTGCTTTAGGGGGTTTTTCATGATATCGGCTTTGGCGTTCACCAGGTGGGACAGTTTAAGCTCGTAATCCTTAGAATCCCCGATTTTTTCGAGGAGGCGGTAAATATCTTCCTTGTGCTCGAACAGCGCCTGAATATCTTTTTTTGCCCGGCTGATGACTTTAGGATCGAAATCGATGGCTTCGAGTATCCGCATCACGCTTTTGGCGTTATAGAGGATGAAATCGTTGATCTTAGCCGGCTCATCGTTGAAGGTCTTCCGGTAAGCCTGGATGATCTCGAATTCCAGCCTCCGCGAATCCATGAGCTTTTCAGCGAAATCGGCGTAACCGGCCGGAATATTGCTGATGCTCTTGGCGGTCACGTAAATTTCCCTGTCGGTAACCTCGGCCGACCTCGGCTCTTTGGCCAGTTTCTTGCGGATGATGTTATAAATCTCCCCTTCCTTAAGCTTCCCGTCGATATTCATGATCTCGAGGCGGCCGGGCCTGACTATCGCCGGATCCATGTTTTCCAGCAAATTCGTGGTCAGAACCGTGAAAACCCCTTTAATGCTTTGTTCGCCGTCTAAGATATCGAGGAATTTATTGGTGATCTTGTCCGACGGGTCGGAGGCCTGGGTGTTGCGCCTTTTTGCCAGAGCGTCGCCCTCGTTTATGACGACCAGCGAGGGGGCGAGCATCCTGGCGATATTATAGGTATCGTCCAGGGCCGAGATTATGCCTTCGTAGCCCTGTCCCGCTTTATAGAGGTCGTCCATCTTGACGATAAGGCAGCTGATCTGCGGATTGGCGGCGGCCACGACCTGGGTCAAAAAGGTCTTACCCGATCCGGCCGGACCGGTAAGCACGACGCCCTTGGAATCTCCGCCGTAAAAAGCGGTCGAGAGAAGTTTTTCCGCGAAGTCGAGCTTTACCCTTTCCCCCTGGTAATCTTCCCAGGAAAAACCGTCTTCGGTTTTCGGGCTTCTGACGATCTTTCCGAAAAAATCCCCGTGGGAATTCCGGGCTACGTTCTTGAATGAATCCCTGACCAGTAGTTCGTCATGGAAATATCCGATCTTAAGGTCGTCTTTGGCCTCGATCACGGAAGCGATCAGTTTTCGCACGTAAGACGGGGTGATCGTGATCCCTTTGTTGCTGAAGATAGAGGCCACTCTTTTCGTGATCTGTTTTAGCGCTTCGTCCTCCGGGCGCACTTTGTGCTGTCTGGCTTCGAGGGCGATAAGCTTCTCCAGGCATTCCGTGTTTTTCCAGTATTCCGAAACGTCTATGACCCTGCCCATCTCGTCAAAGCGGCGGAATATGTCCGGCGCGATATCGCCCGGGCTGTGGGTGTCCGCGATAAGCAGGCATTCCCTTTTTCCGTCGGATATTTCGTCCAGGACCACGTTAACGGCGGTCGACAGGCTGCGGTTCTGCGGATCAGCGGCGCCGTCATGGCGCTTGTCGTTTTTGACAAGGATGGCGTGCGCTTCCTCGAGATGCCTGATCGTCGGCTTGTCCTCGGGACGCATCGCCCGCCGGAAAAGGTTTCCCGTTTCTCCGTGCAGGGCGGTGGCCACGTCGCTCGGAACTATGCTGCGGTAGCTTACAACGTAAGATTCACGGGTAAAGCAATCGTCCGACCGGCCGGGACAGCTGTCTTCCATCTCCTTAAGCTTTCGGGACGCGTATTTTCTCCAGTATTTTTTCCCGAGGCGCTTCAGCAGTTTCATCCGCGTCTTATCGCGCTCGATCCGCTTATCAAGTTCGATAAGCTCCTTCGGAGGCGCGATCAGTCCGGCCAATGGGATTTTCAGATAAGCGTATTTTTTTACGATCTCCGCCCTTTCTTCGTCCGGATCCCGTTCAATGATCAGACGATTGTCGAAAATCGCCTGCTCGATGGCGGCTTTGACCGTATGGGTCTTGCCGGAACCGGTCGGACCGACGAACAGAAAGAAAGGCTTTAACGGAACGCCCGGAACGGAGATCTTTTCTTTTTTAAGATGGACCCAGAATGATTTTCGCAGGAGATCGACCAGCTCTTCCGGTACGACCTCGTTGGCGGTTTCCTTTCTGGTCCGGTCCAGGAGATAGGCCGTATCGGAGAAATTCAATTCCTCGACGAAAATCTTCTCGAATGCCTTGGCCGCGTTCTTTTCCCCCGTTTCCCTGAACCTCTCTTCCTGATCCAAAAAAACCGGCGGCTTTTTAAGCAAATTCAGCTTCAATTCCTTTTTGACGGCGAATCTATCGCGCCAACCCGGTCGCTTTTTACATCGCGCCAGGTGGGCCGTGAGATAGCCTTTAAGGAATTTCATGGTGTCGAAATCCCACAGGGTTAAGAGTTCTTCCAATTCACGCTCTCTCTCCGCGGAGAGGGTAATGACCAACGGCCTTTCCGTTTCCCGCATGTTCTCGGGAAGATCGGCGCCGTGAAGGTTGTATGACATCGTTACCGCCTTTCCCGCTCATTATCGGCGGTTTTGGGCCGCAATAACTCCCTCTCCTTATCGATCCTGATCTCCGTGCTGTTGGGATTAGGCAGGGTCATATTCGGCGCTGAGCCGTCTCCGGAAAAAACGATCACGGTGTTGTCCGGCCGGTTTTCTATGCTTTTCATGAGCATGATCTTATCGAATGTTTTTAAGGCCTGCATTCTCCCGGCTTCGGTCTTTACTCCGGATTTGTTCACGAAGTCTTCGATCAGCTTGCCGTAAGCCGCGGACAATCTTTCCAAAGCGGCGCCGGCGTCATTAGCCGACTCTTTTTTCGCTTCGTTTACTATCCTGATGCTTTTGGCCTCGGCGGAACTGGCGTTCATCTCGTCCGGATAGGTGGCGCTCGTCATGGTAAAAGAGATCACGTCGACGCCGTATTTCTTCTCGATCGACAAAATCGCTTCCGCTGATCCTTCCACGGCCCTTTTCACCTCGGCCAGCTGGCTGACGATATCTTCGATGCCCCGGGACTGGATAACGCCCTTGGCCAGTCCGTTTAAATCGTTGGCCAGCTGCTCCAGGGCGTTCTTGCCCATTTTTATGCAGAATTGGCGCTGATCGACTACCTGGTACTGCCAAAAGCCGGTTCCCAGGAATTTTATCTTGTCCGAAGCCTGGATCGGGTGCGGAGCCGCGTTGTTGTCGAGATAGCTCGATTCGATGCGGAGCGATTGTTCCTTCGTGTTAAATACCCATTTGGCCGGATTCAAGGCCCACCATTTGAGATGCAATCCGACGTCCGTATCGATCATCCGGCTGCCGTTTAAAAGGGTAAGCACCTGAGCGTGCTCTTCCCTGACCCGGTAAAGAGGCGTGCCGTTTCCGTCCCACAGAACCACGCCGATGATGCCCGCGAAGTGCCAGCCGAAAAGCAGCATAAAAATCCAGGTGACCCATCGTTTTACTGAATTTCTTGAAACTATCATCTTAAGACCCTCCTTTGAAAATTTTGCCTTGGCGGCAAATAATATCATCTGATATTGGCCATTTTATCCTGAAAAATATTCAATTGTAATGAACCGAATCGATTTAATAAATTATCATGTTTGCCCGGCTTTGTCAAAACAAAAGTCAATCAGGGACCGGGCCTGCCGGTCGGGCGGGAATCGATCCGTGCCGACGACTACGATCGTTGCCGGTCGATTTCCTTGTATGCATAAAAACACCCCTGATCCGTAGCGAATCAGGGGTTTGTCCGTTTTAAATGTTCTATTTATTAACAAGAGCGATGATATCGGCGACGATACCATCGCGGCCGCATAATTCCCGGTGCGTCTTTTCGAGGGCTTCGCTGTCGCCGGCCTCATAAGCCGCGAATATGTTGCTCACGAATTTTTCCAGACGGTCGAACCAATCCGGTCCTTTGGCATTTTCCAGGTCGACCTCGATGCAATTCTTACCCATCCTGATCACTCCGGCCTCGTGCATCGTCCGGCAGGCGATCATATTCTCCCAGACATACTGCGTCGCGGAGGGGTTTTCCAGGGAGGTCTTATAGAAAAAGCGGCAGAAGCGGGCGATCGTCTCGGCCACGATATGCAGGCGGTTTTCCCTGTTCCTTGATTCGTTTATGAGATTGCCGCTCATGGTCGCTTTCGCCTCTTCCAGAAGCTTCAAGGCGCTTCCCAGTTTCCGGTCGATCTCTTCGTTCCGGCCCGCCGGATGCGACACTTCGTGCCCGGCCGTGTGCTCGATCATGCTTAGTACGCTTATCTGCGCCTTAAGTATCTTCGCCGTTTCCGCCGGCAGATATTTATCGAGCATGTCCCGGTATCTCTCGACCGCGAGTTTTTCGCTGTCCAGATCGATGAATATCTTACCGCCCCGCTTTAATACTTCCTGCCGGTTAGGCACGGCCTGGCCGGCGATACGGAAATTCATGGAATTGCCGGCCCAGACGGCGGTATAGAAAACGCCGATATCGACGCGGTCGAGCTTATGCTTCAAAAGCCCGGCATCCGCTCCGCAAGACCCGGCCACTCCGGGCGCGGCCTCCCGTATCTCCCCGATCTCCTTCTTTCCATAGTCGAGCCTGACAACGATGTTCCATTCCGGCGAAACGCCGCACGGATGCTCGTAGCCGGCTTCCATGCCGTGTATCGGGAATACCCGGGTATTATTCGGGATATCGATCCAGGCGTAATCGACCTCCGTCCATCTCTTCTCGAGATCTTCGGTCTTCGCGCAGGTATACGCCCGCGCGAGGTAGCTTAAGTACCTTTTAAGGCTTTTGTCCCGCAGGCGGTTCCCGAGCGCGGTTAAAGCGCGGGTTAATTCCGCGATCTCGTCCGGAAAAGCCCGCGCCCAGGCCAGACGCTCGCCCTTGGCAAAAACCGTGTAGTCGTATTCGTTCATGAGGCTTTTAAGTTCCGCTTTCCGGGCGGCTTTTTCCGCTTCGGGAAGGATCTCCAGGGGAATGACAAGCTCCTTGTACCATCGGTACCAGAGTTTATCGGCGGCGGCCGGCATGAAAGGATCGGTAAGGAGGAAAAGTTCGTCGGCGCTAATATCCTTTATCCGGGCCGCGCCCTGGGCTATTATCCTCCGCTCCAGCGCGGCGGCTTCGGAAACGAAATTTTCCATGTACGCCAATACGACGCGCGGATCGCTTTTGTCGATCTTTCCGTAGCGGTTAATAATATATTTGTGGAGCTCTTCCGGCGGCGAATCGGGGCAAAGGGTAAAGATCCCTTTCGGCAGCATCGTCAAGAGAGTCTTAAGATCGTTACGGCCGGCTATATGCCGTCCGACTTCGCCGATAACGTTATCGGCCATTTCCGGCAGGCTCCAGTCCGGCTCGATCTCGATCCGGAAATCTTTTTCCAATAAACTCCTTACGATCGGGTTAGCCATTGATCTCTCCTTGTTTTCGGGTTGTAAAAAACAAAATGATCTTCGTTTAAAGATCATAAAAACATAGCATGATTAGCACGCTATGTCAAGTGAAAAATATTTATTTTACGGTTATTGGCGGCAAATCCGGATCACTCGGTCGCGATCCGTATCTCTCCGCATTTCCCGGCCGCTTCGTCCGCGATCCGGATGATCTCGTCTATTTCCGGTTCGAAGGCGCCGATCCGGCCGCCGTTCTTAAGTCCGACCGCCACCGCAAGATCATGATTCTGCGAGGCTTCTGCCGCTTCGCAGTCGAGGATCGCCCGCGTGACCCTAACCCATTCCGGATCAAGGATATAGGGGCAGACCACGGCGCACCGGCCCTCTAGGCACCGGGAATCGTACGGACAGCTCGACCGGATAAGATATTCGAACGGCGTTTCGCAATCCTGGTGCCCGGAGCAGGTTTCGTCCCTGAGTTCGGCCACCGCGTAATTCTCTTTGCCTAAAAGATCGTTTGTGGCGATCAAGACCGCTTCGGCGTTTAGCTCCCGGTCGTAACCGCGCGTCAAGGCGCCAGCTTCCGAATCCCCCGCTCCGTCTCTTGGCATCCGGACGCTGAATCCGGGTTCGAGCCGCTCCAGGCTCCAATCGATTTCCGATTCCCCTGTTTTAGCGATCGGCAGGACTTCCCGGAACGAATAGAGCGCGTTATTGTAGCCCAATAGGGCCACGGGTTTAAGCGAGTTATCGAACCAGCCGGCTTCTATAAGATCGGCCGCGTTCCGGTCGACCCAGATCGCTTCCGCTTCCGGCGCGTATTTTTTTAGGTCTTCGAAATCGTAGACAACGTATATTTCCGGGAATCTTTCAAGGTCCTTTTCATCGATCTCCCCGCTGCCGGGTTTTTTAAGGTAAAGAATATTTTTCGGGGCCTTCTCTTCGGCCTGATCGGCCGGAGGCGGTATAAACTCTTCCGCCGGTTGCTCCGCGGGTACGCCAGGCGCGGGCGGCGCGCTTCTAACCCCGGAATTTTTATAATAATAACCGGCGAACAGGATCATGGACATTACCAGGACGGCAAAAAGCAAAGATAATCCCAGAATCAAAAAAAACACTTTTTTCATAGATATTTAGTTAACGGGTAATTTTTAGTTTAAAACTAAAGTACCGAAGTTTATATCTATATTATAGTATTTATTCGGGTAAATTAACAGTGGAAAACAAAAAAAGAAGCGTGACAAAGCCGCTTCGGCGCCATATTGTTTTTTATATAAAAATTAATGGCTTTTTATCCACTCGATAACCCGGGGCAAGGCTGACACCGGATACTCGTGCCCTAAACCCGGAATAAGCATCTCCTCCTGGTTTATGCCGTGCGCTTTTAAATCCCGGCTGGCTTTTGTTACCGACTTAAGGTCGTCGCCCCTGGCCCACGTATCTTTTTCTCCGTTGACCGCCAGGATCGGCACTTTAGGTAAAGTAAGGGTATCGGAATGGCTGCAATACGCTCCCATCGGGATAATGCCGTCGGTGAGGTCAGGGTTTAGAGAGGCAAAATAGCAGCTATTATAACCGCCATTGGAAAAACCGGTTACAAAGATTTTTCTAAATTTATATTTTTGCTGTAGGTCGGTAAGGACTTTTTTTAGTTTATCCTGCTGCCAGTCGATTACAGACGCAGCCGCCAGGCTATTTTTTATAAGATATGGCCGCCATAATTCTATCATCCCGTTGGCTTCGTTTTCACTGCCGCCCGGCGTGATCAAAAAAATTAGGTCGAGCTCTCCGGCAGGGATTTTTTGAGGATAATTAAGCACATAATCCTGCTCGCGGATCTTTACGATCTTATTGTCTAAAGGGAGCTCGGGAATTCCGCATCCGGAAATAAATACTCCGACCGCGAAGAGCAAAGTAATTTTTATGAAGTTTGTTCTTGTCATATATTAACTCTTTGTAAGAAGAAATCAATAAGATCGATCAGGTTTTATAACTTAATTTTGCAGATTGGCAATATTTAATAATATTCTAATTTCCGTTAAAACAAACAAAGCGGCAAAATATAAAATCAAATACAATTTATTCCTTCGCCAGCAAAACATAAACAAGACATAAAAAGCAAACAGAAACGGCCACCACATTATGAGCCATCCAAGCACCGCCCCGGGCAAAAATCCTAAAAGAAAAAAATGCTTTACCACATAAGTATCTTCCAAAAAAAACTTAAAATAGGTATAGACATTTGAATTAGCCGCTCGATAAGGCATCACCAACAAACCAAAGGTAGTAATCGTGATCAACGCGCCATAAACAAGGTCTTTGATCAGACGGTTATTGACTACTATACGAAAAACATAGGCGATTAAACCCAGTCCCGTTAAAATCAACAAGACAATCGGATAATATAGTTTGGCCAAATTGTTAAAATTCAATTTCTTGCTGGTATAGAGGCCGCAAGCTTCTTCGTCAGTCATGCTGATACCAAAATAAACATGCCCCTCAAAAGATCGGCGGCTTTCTTTAATCGGCTCGGAAAACGCCTTCTCGCAAAACCTGAATTCTTTTGTCTTGAGGGCTAGACGAAAATAACAATCACTGCGAGCCTCTGCTCTAGGCAGAAAAGAACAAGCGGCGATATATTCTTTGTAATCATTTTGGTCATAGGTAAGCGGGGACTCGCCCATAATCTCATCCCGATAAACTTTGCTGGCGTCAATATCAAAAAGCCGTTGGCACTCCAGCCGCGAAGTGCTGTCTTTGATTTTAAGGCAATCATTGGCTCCCGAAAAACCGCCGGCCTTTTTTATCTCATAGATGCAGTTTGGGACTTGAAGTTTATCGTCTAAAAGCGCGCACAGATCCGGTTTTTTTTCATCCTCGGCTTTCTTTTTTAATTTGCTCTGGCAGATACCGTAGAGATTTTTATCTACATTCAGATACTCTTGGCATATTCCATAATTCTCTCCTGCCAGGGCGGATTCGATCTTTCTAATCCCATCCGACGAATCAGTACTGGCTTGTACCGGCTGGGATAGCAAAAAAATAAAGATCGCGAATCCAATTATGTGACTTATTTTTGGTTTTTGCATACTTAACTATATATAAATTACCATTAATATCATTATAACAAAAATCGTCATTTCTGACGATTAAACTACATAACGACTTCGTCGGTGTAATTATAAGTTAACGGACTTAATCCTTTTCCCTAAACATTGTTTTGACATTATTTTGTCATCCCCGAAAGCCGGAGGCTTATCGGGGATCCAGGGTTAATCCGTACGAACAGCCATTTAAGTAAAACATAGTTTGTCTCGCCAACCGCTGGATTCCCGCCTGCGCGGGAATGGCAAACTACAATAGTAACGTGGGTAAATTCAGTTTTGATATATTTCGAATCTATTTATTAATTTTCCCCACCATTCTTTTTTCTATTAAGCACCCAAGCTCCATGGTGTCCTTCACTAAAAATCCGCCCTTCATTATTTTTATTTTTTTCATACTTAACTATATATAAATTACCATTAATATCATTATAACAAAAATCGTCATTTCTGACGATTAAAAAATATAATATAAAGCTTGGAAATCTAAATCCGAAATCATAAACGAAGGGGGCGGGGGTATTAGAGCAATAGGGTTTCAATGTACCACGAAAAACTATCCTAATTTAAAATAGATTTTGCAATTTTATTTTTTAACATATTACTTATGACCTAGAAATAAATATTTTCAATTATTAAGCATCAATAATATTTCTTGTAAATTCAATTAATCTACTATAACCTTCTGATTGTTTGCATTTATTGTTGTCTTTTTCTAAATTCAAATATAAACCAACGTCTGGTTTGTGTTTATCCTTACTTAAGCCTATTAACTGCTCTAGTGAAGGGTCAAGCCTTAAAGTATCAATTATTACCCCATTCGTTTTAAGCTCCTCTATCGCCTGATTTAAAATGGCGTGTGAAATTCCTTCTTTTCGTTGGTCGCCATCGCCGTCATATATACACCAAACTTTAATGTTAAATTCCTTTAATAGCTGGGCGAATTTATAGATATGAAATTTTCCCACAACGTCAATAACGGTAACGAAGGATGTTCTTTTTTCAGCATAAAAATCCCCGCTTGGGTCATTGAAGATATAGGAAAAAAAAGCTTTTTCGGTTGGTCCTTCAACGAGAACGACTTTCTTGGATAAAAATGCGTTCGCTCTTGTCGGGTCAATCCAAAGTAAATAACGCAAATGGTCTTCCTTTGCAATTTCACTCGCCCTTTGTTTTAATTCATTCTCATCCCATTTTTCATTTTCGTTTCGGCAGTCGTTTTTTGCTTTCGCAACCAACAAACCGTTACTCTGGCAAATAATGTCAACTTTATCGTCACTTACCTCACCGATCTTTGATTTATTCCCGTCAAGATAAATTCTCTTTATCTGGGAATAACGATTAACGTGGTTTAAAAAATATGGCGAGTGCGAAGTAATTATGGCTTGAGAGTCGTTGCTCGCTGCCAATTCTTCTAATTTATTACGGAAAAATGACTGATGATTAGGATGTAAAAATATCTCTGGTTCTTCAATCAAATAAAAAGTGCATTCGTTCTTAGCTGTTTTCTTTTTTTCTGATTTTCTACTCAATTCCGCTAAATTGGCGATTAAAGAAAAAATCATTGACCTTTGAAATCCGTCTCCCTGCGAGTCCAGTGGTAATTTGCTTGTCAAACCGTCAACGTCAGTATGATGCTTAAAACAAGATTTAATCAAATTATCTGCGTCTGGCGGTTCCAGTTCAAAGCCCAGTGAAATATTGTCATAATCGAGCATATATCTTGAAATGTCTTTCTTTAACTGCTGTAATGCACTGTTCTCACCGTTGCTAATATATTCCGACAAACTTCTTATTGCGTCAACGATTTGATTGTAGTGGTTGCCCTTCTCGTCTTCTTCTTTTATTCTACTTATTACGTATTTTGTAACTAATTGGCTTAAAGCAGTTTTCGCCGTGAATTTCAATTCCTCATTTAACGCTTTAACCGAGGGAATATAAATTACCTCGCCTAAACTGAACTTTGCCACGCTACTATATCCGAGTAGCTTCGTGTCTTTAATTGAATTTTCTTCTTCGCCGATATAACCTCGGTGTTCGGAAGCAGTAGGCTTATCCAAAATTTTTTTTCTTTCCGCCGAAGCTCTGACTCTAAATTTACCATTAACCAAATACTCTTTGGGATGAGTAAATTCTTCATTATCACTTAAAGAAAATTCAACCTCCACGAACGGGTCGTCAGTAACGTGGCAATTCAAATCTTTTTCGCTAATTTTTGTTTTTCCAAAAAACCACAGAAGACATTTTAAAATATTGCTTTTGCCAGAATTATTTTCGCCGACAAAAACAGTATATTCATTGATTTTTACCGTTTCATCAACGTATGATTTTATTCCGTGAATTTTTAATTCAGTAATCTTCATTTAAAAATCAATTTAATATTTCCTTGTCCCCCTGCAATAAGGATACTTTGAACATCCGTAAAATTTTCCAAATCTTCCACCCCTTAAAATCATCCTCGCTCCGCATCTCGGGCAAGTTTGCGAGCTTAATACAGGCAGAGGTTTTACGGCCTTATTTTTTTGAGTACTGCATATACTCGCTCCTTTACAGTCGTTACAAATTCTACCGACTCCGCTGATTAAAGTCTTATCCTTAAACTTAGCTATCTCTTTTACTTCCTTGCACTTAGGACATTCTTTATAATCTCCGTTTTCCAGGCCTTCAATCGTACTATGAATACTTTCTAAAAAACTATTCTGCTGACCAGTATTTTTAATCAATTCTTCAATTCTCTTATCCAGCGTTTCAATAGGATTATCGCCGATATTAAATTTGTTAATTCTTAAAAATTTATACCCATACCCTTCAAGCACTTTCTGCCGATATACATCATCATCTGAATAGTGGCTTTCAAAGTTGAACTCATTAACTGCTTCAAGATTTTCAAAATGCTCCTTAAAACCATCATATTCAATTATAATATTGTGCTTTCTATTATCATCTTCCCTGTAAATGAGCAAAAAATCTACGATAAAACTAGGATGGTCGTAGTTGCTATCTAATTGTTTTAGATAACTTCCGACTTGAAACTGCGGCTTAAGTTCAATATTTTTAGCATTTTCTCTCCATAGTTTTGTTTGAGTTAACCAATTCAACACCTGTTTCTCCATCGGGGATTTATTATCTACGTCATCGGGCGTTGGTTCTTTCTTCCCTTTTTCAATCTCGTTCTTATAATGTAATAGTGCATCCCTTATGGAGCCTTTGTATTCTTCAGGCTCCTTGCTTAAAATAAGATGAATACATTCCTTGGCACGGCTAAATCCAACGTTTAATCTTTGCGCCCTTATCTTTCCATCCTCCTCAATATCAATCGCCTCCAAATCCTTAATAAACACACCCCATAACCTATCGCTCTCTTTGGTTGCAACCATTGAATAAAAAATCACATCCCTTTCTTCGCCCTGACAGGTATCAAAAGTCATTATTTTTAAATCCAACTCATTGAAATAATAATCCTTATCAGTAAGTTTACTGATTTCATCAATCAAAATCTTTTGCTGATTAGTATGCGGAGTTATTATGCCAACGCTCTGTTTTTTTCCGCCGTCTTTTATCTTCGCTAATTCTTCTTTAATAAATTCAATTTCAGGTTTATTTGTCTTCGGTATCGCTTCAACTCTGCCATCGTGGTCAACCACCGTCATTTTTAAAACCTCATCAATGCTCTTGCCCCTTATTTTCATCACTTGCAATGTATCGCTGTAAAAGAAATGATTGGAATAAGAAATCAATTCCTTATACCCGCGGAAATGTTTCCGTAATTGAATGTCAAAATTGCTAATGGTTTCAAAAAATTCTAATATTGATGTTTTGATATTGAATTTTTTAAGCCTTTCCAGTTTTGTTATTTCTTTTGAAACATTCTTTTTAAATGAAATTTCAAGGTCGTTAATGTACTGCAAATTTGTTTCTGTCTTTGCTTGGGTTGCTTTTACATTGCTAAATTGTTTCTTATCGCCCATAATCACCACCTGCTTTGCCCTTATCAAAGCCGGAAAAGCCTGGGCTACACTTACCTGAGAAGCTTCATCAATAATCACTAAATCAAATATTTCTGGCTCCAACGGAATATACTCGGCATAATCACGTATTCCCGCAAGTATGCAGGGAAAAGCTTCTTTCAAATTTTCAAATTTATCTTTTTCAAATTTATTTTTCGCTCTGATAATTTTTCTTATATCTATAGCAGTTCCCTTGTTGTTTTCATAAAAATTTATCAGCCTGCCGTCCATCAAATAAGTCATCTTTGCCGTTACCAAATCTTCAATTTTTTGAATTTGATTAACGTAGCTATACTTAGGTATCTGACTAAAACTTTTTTGAATTTTTTGTTTTAAAAATATATATCGCAAAATATGAGTAAAATCTTTTTCTGGGATTTCAGTTAATTTGTTATTGTAATATGTGTCAAAATCATCCTGCTTAAATCCGATAAGTTTAAAAGTTTCTTGATATTCAGATTGTTCCTGGATGAAATTTACATCATCAATAAACCTAACAAACTCACCAACAACCAGGTTATACTTCTCATTGGTTAGCAGATGATGAACCAGTCGCACATAATCAAGACCAAAACTTGATTTATCATTACTTTTTATAAAACGAAAAACATTCAGTGCTTCTTCAAGTAGGTTTAATTTTTTTTGCGGTTCGTTAATTTTCGTAGCACCGAATATTTTGAAAAACTCACTGTTTAGCTGTTCAACTTTTTTCTTTTTAAATAAATAGCCGAAGACTGAACTCTTGAGTGCTTGGTATCGTTCAAGAAAATTTTCAAGTTGATTGATTTTATCTGAGCTAAAATCTTTAAAAATCAATATTGATTTTCTGTTGAGATTATACTCCTTTCCCTCTTTAATTCCTGCTATATCCTGCTCCAATAATTTTAAAAATCGTAAAAAAGAACTGAAATTTTCAATATTTTCAAAACAAGAAGTGGGCACTCCGTGAAAAATTAAGAAATCAACATAATCATTTTTTTCTTCATTAAAAACCTCTTTAAATCGCAAAAAAATATTTCTTAACTCCTCCAAATCATTAACCGCATCGGCACACTTCATCACCTCATCTTCATTAACCAAAATTATATTTTTTTCAAAGTGTTTCTCGTACTGCGTCAGCTCAATTATTTCTTTCTGGTCTATGTCTTCATATACCAAGGTTTCCGCCTCAATATCTTCCTTTAGGGAATTTACGGTTTTGCTTATGTTGCTTTCTAGCTCAGAATAATTCTTTTTAACTGCTTTATAATTATTTCTAATGTTTTCAACCGAGGTGGTTGATAAAATTTGACTATAGGTATTTCCTGTTTTTCCGAGTCGTAAAATCGGATTTTGAAAATGTTTATCAGTCCTTACCTTATTCATCGTGCCTGTAATTTTATCTTCAACCACGTCAAGGGCCTCTTTTTTATCCGATAAAACCAAAACGTTTTTATTATCCAAAATTGCATTACAAACCAAAGCTGTAATCGTATGACTCTTGCCCGTTCCCGGTGGACCCTGTACGGCTATATATTTACAATCTTCTTTATTTAAGGCAGCAACAATCTTTCTTTGCTCGCTATTTAAAGGTATCGGCGTTTCAATAACCAGCTTTTCTGCTGTAGCAAATTCATCCCAATTTTCATCAATTTCTAGGTTATAAACTTTCGGTTCTTTGTTAATAAAATCATCTACCAACTTATTAAACATTTCTCCCAGCACTCCTCCACCAGCCGACAATAATTGTAATATATCCTCGTAATCATTTACCAAGGCTTCGTCTGATTTATCAAAAAGAGAAACATAACAGGAATTTGTAATAAAAACTTTCTTACTTCTGGCTCTTTGTTTTACTGGATTAATTAAATGAATATTATCGCTTAATTCAAAATAATTTATTATCTCAGAAATTAATCCGTTAGCCACATCCATCAGATTGTCTTTGCCTTGGGCTAAATAAATTATTCTTTCCGTGTCTGCTTTCAAACCGCCCTTTACATCCATCTCTTTGTTATACTCCTGAACTATAAATTCAAGTGCTTTTTTATTGATATAAACCCTGGAGTCAAGTGCGATAAAAACTGTATCATTTTTAACCTCTACTTCAAATGGAATATAAAAAATCGGATATTTTGCCCGATTATAAGTAACATCGCAGAAATATAAATAAAAATCCTGTTTGTCTAAAATATTTCTATTCCGGTTTATTTCTAAAATCTCTGAAAACAAGTCTGCAATTTTAAAATCATCAAAAAAATCAATAATAATTGCTTTGATTTCCTCAATTCCAAGCACTGAGCCAATTTCATTAATCAAATCTACCTCTTTATCGGAAACTAACAGCTTTAACAATTCAGTAATTTTATTTTCAATACTTCCCAAAAACACATCCGTTAATTCTTCTTCCATTAAATATTTCGTATTCTCATCACCAAGACTAATATTCTCTAGAGATTTCTCAATCTTTTCAATGAACGGCGATACCAGGTTATTTCTGAAAATATCCGATACGCTCTCAAGCGAAGAAACTAATGATCTGTCATATTCTTCGTGATAAACTTCTGAGTGTTTTTGTAATTTCCCAGCAATTTTTTTTATTATATCCTGAATATCACTTGCCTCTATATCTTCAACTTTAATTTTGATTAAATCTAAAAGGTTCTTTGGTATGTTTGCTTTGTACTCTCCTTTTTTAACTTTTATATCGCTTTGCAAAAATGCTTCATTAAAAGCACCGATAACAAGTTTGTTAAAGTTCTGATATTTTTCCAAATTAACCCCAACCAACAAATTGCTATCGTTCTTAAATTTTATGTTTCTCCTTGGCGTTTTTCTCTTATGAAAATCCGTTTCCAAGAAGTCCATAAAATATTTCGCAACTTCTTTAACAAACAATAGCGACTTATTTTCCTTAATGTTAATTTTTTCAATTTTTTGATCCATAGATGTAATTTAACACTTCTTTAATCTACCATTTTTAGGCTCAAAAATCAAGTTAAAATAAGCTAAAACCTAACATTACTAAATGTTTTGTAATATCGTGGAAAATTATGTTAGGCTTTACTATAGTCTTTGAACACCTGTAGCTTTTTCAGGCTTCAGTGTCGGGTGTGGGAAGGGTGCTCTACTTTATCCAACATATCTTTATGGGCAATATCTTTCTTCTTTAACTATTTCTCATGTAAGATTCCCACAACACGCGGACAGCGTGTCTGTTTATACTATTTTTAACATCAGTCTCTATTTTTGCTCGCCTAGCTACTCAGGCGGGTTCAATCCTACAATCTCAACTCCAAATAAAAAATCCCCTTTGGGGGATTTTTATTTGGAGCCGAAATCGGGGATTGAACCCGAGACCCCCTCCTTACCATGGAGGTGCTCTACCGCTGAGCTATTTCGGCCCTACTTCGCCAAGGCTTCGTAGGGCAGGCCCTTTGGATAGCCCTGAAAGCTTTGGGATGGAAACTAAATAAAAAAACTGTTCACTTTAAACAGTAATTCTATTTTATAAAAAAACCTATAATTTGTCAATCTCCTCTTTAAAAATAGCCAATTTCTGGTTTTCCGGGTTAGCGGCCGCCATCCGCTCGTAGGCCTCGAGGGCGCCGATCTTATCCTTGGCGGCGATAGAGATCTCGAGCTTGCCGTCCAGGAATCTCGGGTTATTAGGCTCGATCGCCAAAGCCTTATCGAGGTTAGCGGCCGCGTTTACGTAATTCTCCGTTATCCGGTCAACCTCCCCCAGGTCGAAATAGATCGCGGCCAGCTGGGTATTGGTCTCGTCGTTATTCCCTTCCGCTTCGTATTTCTTCTCTAAAAGCTTAAGGGCGTGCTCAAGAGTCTGGGAGGCTTCGCCGTAATTCTTCTGGTTATAATAAAGAAGGCCCAGGCCGCGGAAAGCCTTCACGTTCTGGCTGTCGATCGCTATGATCTCGATATATCTCTTCTCCGCCCCGTCCCAATCGCTCTTTTTAACGGATTCCTCGATCTCGAGGAAAAGCCGGTCGATCCCCGCTTCCGTATCGACCGGAGCGGCCTTCTCCCGGTTGTAATTTTCCTTGAATTCAAGAAGCCGGGCGTGCGACCACTTAAAAAGATTCCCGATCGCCTCTCCCAGCGGCCCGATTATCCTCGCGAGGCGGCTGTAGTACTTAAGGAAATTCCGCTTCATCCTCTTGCCTATGATCTGCTCTTTGAATTTAGCTTCCCGTTCCGCCGGAATATTGTCGATATCGAGATTCGCCAGTATCGAAAATTTCCTGACCACGATCACGATGATCGCCACCAGGCCTAAAAGTATTAAAATCAAAGGAATGATATTGAACATAACGTTTTAAAAACGGGCCTTGGTTAAATTAAAATAGCCGGCGCCTTAAGTTTCCACTTCCCCTTCCCCGTAGCGGCCGCAGCTTCCGAAAAGGAGCATCTGGGCGTAAACCGCTTCCTCGACCGCTTTTATCGTGGGCCGAAGCAGGTTCCGGGGATCGGTCTCGTTCGGATTTTCCGCGCAGGTTTTCTTGAGGGTTTCGGAAAAAGCCAGCTTTATTTCCGTGCCGATATTAATTATATTGACGCCGTATTTTATGGCATTTTTTATCTTCTCCGCGTCAACGCCGCTGCCGCCGTGCAGAACGAAGGGGATCTTCGTTTTCTGCTTGATCTCTTTAAGAAGGTCCATCCTGATATCCTCGTTGTCGAAAACGCCGTGCGCCGTGCCGATCGCGGCCGCGATCGTATCGACTTGCGTTTCTTCCACGAATTTTATGACCTCGGAGACTTTAGCGACCGGAATATGCTCGAGGCGCCCGGAAACCTGGCCGTGTCCGCCCATGATCGCTCCGACCTCCCCCTGCACCCAGACGTTCTTGCCGCGGGCGATCTCCACGACCGACTTGGTCAAATCGATATTTTCGTCCAGAGGCAGGCTCGAGGCGTCGATATGGACGGAAGAAAAACCGGCCTTGATGCATTCGAAAACGGCGTCGAAACTATTGCCGTGGTCGAGGTGCAAAGCGATCGGCACTCCGGCGGCGACGTTCTTGGCGACGGTCGAAACTATATGCGTAATGGGTTTTAGTCCCATGTATTTTATCGCTCCTTCGGAAACCTGGATGATCGCCGGCGAACCGGCGCGGACGGCCGCCTGCGCCACGCCCAGGACGGATTCGAGATTATGGATATTGAAAGCGCCCACGGCGTAATGCCCTTTTTGCGCGTTCCCTACGATCTCTTTGATATGTACCAGCATAAATTAAATTAAAATTCATTATTTCACTAAGGCTTTGGCTACTTTATAGAATTCATCCGTCTCGAGGCTGGCTCCGCCGACGAGCATGCCGTCAAGATTTTCCAGCCCGACGAAACCTTTGACGTTTTTCGAGCTGATGCTCCCGCCGTAGATGATCTTAAAATTATTATTGACGATCTTCATGCCGAACATGTCGTTTAAGGTAAGCTTTATGATCTTGTGCGCGTATTCCGCCTCGGAGGGCTCGATGGCCGTGCCGGAACCGATCGCCCAGATCGGCTCATAAGCGATCACCACCTGCTGGTTGCCGACGAGATCCAATCCGGACAGGGCCTGCTGGAGCTGGTCGAAAAGGACGAAGTCCCGCCGGTCGGTCTTGCGCTCGTCCCAATTCTCACCGATACAGACTATCGGCACGAGATTGCCGTTATTCAAAACCGCCTTCGTTTCCCGATGGATCATTTCGTAATTGACCATAAGGAATTTACGCCGCTCGGAATGGCCGATGATCACGTATTCGCAACCCGCCTCGACGAGCATATCCGCCGAAATTTCGCCGGTATAGGCTCCGGCGCCTTCCCAAAAAACGTCCTGGGCGCCTAATTTTATGTCCGTTCCCTTGAGGATTTCCTTGACCCCGAGGACAGAGAGGTAATTCGGGCAAACCCCGACGGTCGCCCCGCTGAACCCCTGGAACTTTGTTTTTATGTTCTCGGCCAAAGCCAGGGTTTCGGCCAGACCCAGTTTCATTTTCCAGTTGGCGATGATGATTTTTTCGTTATTCATATTATTGGCTAAATTTATTAGATATGGCACTTATTACCATTATACCATTATAAACCCGAAAACAAAAACAAACCATCATTTCAGCCATTCGTAATTCCGATACGTCCATTCCGCCATGTTTTTGGCCCAGCGGAAGCGCAGATTCGGGCTATCGCTGCCCAGAACCACGGCAATAAGCTCCCGGCCCGCCTCGTTCACGAACTTGCCGGCGAAGCAATAGCCGGCGGAGTCGATATAGCCGGTCTTGCCGCCTAATATCCTGATGCCGTTCTGGGGAAGGACTTCAAGAAGTACGTCGGTACTGTCGACGGCCACCCGCCTTCCCTGGACGGTCGAGAACTCGTATCTTTTGGTCAAGGTCGCCTCGCTTATTTCCGGAGAGGCCAAAGCGGCTTTCGCCAGACCGGCCACTTCCAGGGCCGTGGAAACATTCTCGCCCGAGAGTCCGATCGGATCGGCGAAACGCGTGTTCTTAAGGCCGAGTTCCTTCATCTTGGCGTTCATCCGGGCGATGAATTCACCCTGTCCCGCCCCGGCGGCGTTGACGAGCGCCTGGGTGGCGGTATTATCGGACGCGACCAGGCTAAGATAAAAAAGATCTTTGATCTTCACTTTCTCCCCGCTCATGAGATAGATCATGCCGCCCTCGATCCGGTCTTCCGGCCTCAATTCATAGATCTCTTCCCAGCCGCGGTTATACTCTAAAAAAACCAAGGCGGTGGCCAGCTTGGTAAGGCTCGCGATCGGCGCTTTTTCCTCGGCCGCCTGTCCGTAAAGAACGGCTCCGCTTAAGGAATCCAAAACCGCTCCCCGGCCGGCCGGCAACATAAAATCGGCTTCGGTGCCGGTTTTTTGCGGCGCGGGCGGTCTTTTGTCGAGCGGGTCTATTCCGGCCCGGTCATAAAGCCCGAGATAAAGGCTTTCCGCCCCCGGGATGGGCATGGCTTCGCTCACGCCCAAAACCCGCCCCGTGTCGAAAAAATCGCCGTCCAGAACGATCTTCGGGGAGGTATCCTTGTCGTTAATGAATAAAGTGCAGATGAACAAAGTAAAAACAAGAAGCACTGAAATAGAAAGCATGGGGAACTTCATATTTAGTATCTGGTATTTAGTATAATATTAAAAAATTCGTAAAAAAGTCCTTTTAATTTTCCGGTTTTTCGTTTTCCTCTTCGCCATCCGGATCCTCTTCGTCCGCTTCGTCCTCATCGGACCCGTATTCTTCCGCGACCGGGTCTTCAGTTAGATCATCGGTATTTTCTTCGTCGTCTCCAGAAATAAGATCCGTTTCTTCTTCGTCCAATCCGTCTTCTTCCGCGTTATTATCGACGCTTTCCTCCTCTTCATCCCCTGAAACTATGTCTATCCCCTCTTCTAATTCTTCTTCCTCCGTCGCTTCATCGTTATCGTCATCCGCTTCGTCGTTATCGTCGTCTTCTTCGTCCGCTTCGTCCTCATCGGATCCGAATTCTTCCGCGTCCGGGTTTTCCGTAAGATCATCGGCATTTTCTTCTTCGTCGGTATCTTCCGCTTCCTCAGCCGCGTCGTCTCCGGATCTATCTTCGCCCTCGCCGTTTCCGTCGTCCGGGACCACCTCTTCATTATCGCCATCGGATAATCCGGTATCGGCCGCCGGTCCGGACTGCCCCTCTTCGCTGCCGGCGAGTACCCGGTCGATCGTATCGTCCTGGTTGAGCTTTTCGTAATCAGGAAGCTCTTTGATATCGTTAATGCCCAGAAACCGGATAAAATCCAGAGTAACGCGGTAATAAGTTTCCTTCTTGATCTTGTCCGCCCGGCCCTCGATCAGGCCGCGCAGGAGAAGATTGCGGATGATAAGGGCGCAATTAACGCCCCTGATCCGGTCAAGTTCTATCTTGGTGATCGGCCCGCGGTAAGCTATAATCGTTAAAGCCTCGAGGCTCGGACGCGAAAGTTCGCCCGTCGTTTCGTCCTTAATAAACTCCTGGACCAGGTGGGCGTTCTCGGGAGAGCTTACCATCTGGTATTTTGACCCGTTTTTGATTATCTGGATGCCGCCCCCGTTCCGCTTATAATCCTCCACGAGCTCGTCCCCGGCCCCGCCGACCTCTTTCGGGCTCTTCTTTAAGAGTCCGGACAGCTGGCTTATCGTCATCGGTTTGGCCGAGATGAATAACAACGATTCGATTTTGCTTTTTATATTATCCATAATCCAATATTTATGATTTTACGCGTCAAGGCGATTTCTAATCCTCATTGGTTATTTTACAGATAAAGATCTCGCTAAAGAGCTCTGTCTGCTCCAATACCACTTCCCGCTGGCGCATAAGCTCGAGCATGGCCAGGAAACTCACTATTATTTCGGTTTTGTCCTTGGCGCGTCCGAGCACCTTGTTGAAGCTCATCCTTATCCTCGTAACGAGCATCTGCTGGATATGGAGGATTTTATCCTCGATCGAAACCTTGCTGACCATAGTCCTTTCTTCAAGCGCTTCCGGAGGACGCAGGCGGGCCAGAAGGTCCCGGAAGATCATCCTCATGTCGTCCACTCCGATCTTCGCCGGAGGGGAAAACAGGTTCGCGTCGGCGAGCATGGCCCGACGGTTAAAAACGCGGGTAAACATGAATTTCTTCTTGCCGATCATCAGGTTTATCTTGCGGGCGGCTTCGACGAACTCCTTATACATCCGCAACTGCTTCTCAAGGTCGTCGATCTCCTCCGCTTCTTCCGGATAAAGATAAGGCAGAAGCGCTTTTGATTTTATGAGCAGGAGCTTCGCGGCCACCACCAAAAAATCGGCCACTTCTTCCGGGTCGATCGCCGGAGATCTTTTTATATACTCCACGTATTGGTCGGCGACGTTAGCCAGGCTTACCTGGGTAATATCCATCTCTTCCTGCTCTATTAATTTCAAAAGCAGGGAAAGCGGCCCTTCGAATTTTTCCAGTTTGAATTCTATCATTAAACTAAATAGCCGTCAGAGAACGGCGGTTAACCTGTTAATATTATACCTTAAAACGCCGCGAAAAGCAAAATAAAAAAGTTAGCTAATATAAGCTAACTATTTAAATTATTTTAGCCTGGATTCAGGCTTTTTCAGGGTGCGGCCGCGGCCGGTTTCGCTTTGGCGGTTTTTTTCGGCTTAGGCGCGGGGAGCCAGGCGGATAAAACCGCTTTTACCCGCTCTCTTCCGAGACTGACCGACAAAAGCCGGCAGTCAGAGGTGGCGTCAAAAAGTTCAAGACTTTCCTTCGACGGTTCCAGGCTCCGGGCAGCGCAAAAATTGCGGAAATAATGCGCGATGAGCGAATCGATCAGGGCGGGTATATCGTCCGCGGCTTCGGATTTTTTAAGAATTACGAGACCCGGACCGAAATCGACGATATTTTCCGGACTGAAACTGTATTGGGCGAAACGCAGGAACGCGGAGCTCCTTTCCTTCTGTCTTTTCTGGCAAGAGCATTCGTTCACGCATACTATCCGGCCGGCCGGATCGAGTTTCACTTCAAAACTTTCAAGTCCCTTGGTCTGGCACACAAAGCAGGTGTTGAAATATTTCTGGATGACCGGCGCGCTTTCTGCCATGATTTTCTCCTTTAAAATTCAAAATTTTCCGGATCGCGAATAATTCCTTAAATTCATGTCTTCCCCCTCCTCTCAAGTTCGATCAGGGTAAGATTCCGGCTGTCTTCGGCCGTGATGCCTTTTTCCGGATTGCCCCGCGCGATCTGGGCGCCTAAAACGACGTAATCAGCGCCGTTATCGAGCGTCCGGACGATGCCGGAGATCCTGGCCTGCTGCCCGTTTACCATCCAGGCGTCGCGGATGCCGGGAACCACGAATTCGAGCCAGGAAAAACGCCGGCTTAAAAAGCCGACCTCGGCCGGGGAGCAAACTACCATGTCGAAGGCCGCAGCCGGATCGGTATAGCTTTTAAGCCGCCGGTAATAATCCTGGATCCCCTCTATTTCCGAGATCATCAGGTCTTGGGGGGACTTGCACCAGCGGAAACGGCACTCTTCTTCCGTAATATCGCTTAAAACGCTTACCAGGGCGATCCTGGTCTTCGGCAATGTCCGGCGGAGCTCGATGAATCCGCGCGTCGAAATCTTTCCGGTAACGGTTAAAATGTCCGGCCGGGAATCGGCATAATGGCGCGCGATATTGACTAAGCTGCCGTTCGTTTCGGTCAATTTAAGATCAAGGAATATGCCGCAGCTCCGGTCTTTGCCGATCGTCCGGCGCAAAGCCTTTATGACCGCTTGCCCCGTGGAACGCTTTAGATGGGCCGCGTCATTGATCTTCCAGTAATGGATAATATCGGATAGGGGCGATTGGCTGATCTCGACGGCCGCCTTGATAATATCGGCTTTCGTTCCGTGTCCGTCCAACGCGGGAATTACGGGTTTTTTCATGATCTTCGCCTCTCTTTAAGCCGGGCTTTCACATTCTCTATGAATTTTGCCGGAGCCATTTTTTCGAGAAGGTTCGCGTATTGGGCGCGGAAGCTTCGTATCAGGCTAACCCCCTCGATCTCAACGTCGTAAACGCGGACTTTTTCGGCGGAAACGTACATTCCGTAATTCACGCGGAATTGCTGATCGATCTTGGTGATCATGGTGCATACCAGATAATAAGAACGGCCATCGCTTTCGCTTCTGTGGTATTGTCCGATGAGTTCGATCTTCTCGCTCCGATAGAACTTGAGTTTATCCAGATAAATATCGCCCACAAAATCCGCGAACACGGCGGTAAATTCCCTTTTTTCTTCCGGACTGAAATTATTCCAGTGATGACCGGTTACTTTTTGGGCCATCAGCTCAAAATCGAAAAGATCGTCGACGACCTCGCGGATCCTGGCTTTTTTTAAGGCCGGAGAGTCATCCGCCCTCAATATGGATAAAGCGCGCTCGATCGATCTTACGAGAGTGTCGCCCGGCTCCTTAGCGGACACGGGCGGAGTACCTATCGCCAAAACCAAAAATAAACCGGCCAGTATCGCTAATGACGTTTTCATGGGGTTATGCTCCTTTGTCAATGAACGGCTGATTTTGTTATATGATATCAACTATCTTATCGGCAAAGGCATGGCTTTTTCCTCCTCCAGGGACAGGACTTTCTGCTTCAGGCATTGCCGGCCGGCCTCATGGGGCCAGCGCTCCCTGTACCATTCGTAAGAACCGCTTTCGTCGGTATTGGACGTGCGGAAAACAGCGCATAATTCGTAAGCCCGGTCGCCGGTAATATTAAGCTCAAAGGCGCCGGTCTCCTTGTCCCTGATATCTTCGTCGGTTATGTAGGGATATTCTTCGCGCAGGGTACTAAGATTTTCCGGCAGGCGGCTGTTCTCGCGATAATATTCGCTTATGGCCTGATCTATCTGGCTAAACGATTCCAGGATCGCGTTATCGAGCTTCCGGTTGCGGGTTACGGTCGGCGATTCGACCACGAAGAGCGCGGACACGAAAGCGGCGATTATTATGGCCAGGGTCCCGTAAAAATAAACGCTTATTACCCGGTCTTTTTTGTCGACCACCTCCGCGCGCCGGATATCGTAATAATAAAAAGTGAAAACGCTGACCGCGATGCCGATGGCGGTTACGGCCTTAAGCAGGAATTTCAGCGTCAGTTCGCCGTTAAGGAAATTATTGATCGTGAATATGAGCCAGCCGATCATCACGACGGAAGCTATGAAAAGGATAAAATAAGTGAGCCACTTCCTGATGCCCGATTCGCGGTTAAGCGCGCCGGAAAAAAGGCTCCGATAGATACCGCGGCTGGCGGCGAAAAAGACCGGCGCGGATATTATCAGGGCCGAAATGGCGAACTTAAGCGCCTCGGAAGAGAAACGCCCGCTGCCTTCGTGCAGAGTGTCCACGATATTCTTGTTGATCACCTGGAAGATTATCATGCCCGTGGACAGGGCCATGAATACCAGCGCCACCAGGGAAAGCATGTAGTAAAAAGCGAATTTGGCGGCATTGTCGGTCGTATTTGCGTTAGTCATATAATTTACGATGGTTATTGTTAATTTATTATTATATTAATAGATTATTGCAAAAAGATTAATTTAAGCCGCTTGCCCGTTGCTTTTAACATAATTCACGATTTCCGCCCAGTTATTGGCCCGGCTGATGCCCGCGGGTAATTCTAAATCGCGGTTCCAGGGGGTCGTGAAAAGAAGCGAGGGCACGCCCTTCTCCCGCGCCTCCAGGCAATATTCAAAAAAATCGTCAATCAGCAGTTTGACTCCCCGCCGGGCGCAGATATCGCCTTTGTTCTCTTTTCCCCGGTTAACGAGATGGAAATCGGTGGAATAGGCCCGCCCGAACATATCCGGAAAATGGACGTTGAGCCAGGTCCAGGTTTCGTCCATGGCCTCGATCGGCCGGCCGGTGATCACGACGAGGTCATGCCCCGATTCCTTAAGGGCCCTGACGCCCTCGACCGCTCCCGGGATCGGGTCGATCTTAAGGACCTCCCGGGAGTTTATGAATTCGTACACCCGGCCGATCGCCCCCTCCTTGGTCTTGCCCCAGGCCTGCCACCAGTGCTTCATCTCCGGCCGGTAGCCTAAAAGACCGCGATGATACTTATTGTTGTGATATTCGACCAGGGCGCTCGAGAAATCCGCGAGCACCTCGTCGACGTCGATGGCTATGAGCATAAAATCGAATTAATTATTGTTTTCCTCTTCTTTCTTCCGGTTAATATGCTCCCGGACGAATTCAACGATCTTTTCGCTTGGTTCGCCGGTAATGAAGTCGAATTGCGCGGTCGGCACGACCAATAAATAGCCCTTTAATTCCTTGCCCAAAAGCAATCCGTACTGTTTTAATTTACCTTTAAATCTCTGCATGTCAGAAAAATATTTTGAATTATAATAATTATTATCCCCCTCTTTTTTCGTTTCTATACCAGGAAAAACCACGCTATCGGCTTCAACGATCATGGGTTCGGTGATACGTTTATTGCTTTTGACCTGAATAGCATTTTTATCGTCGCTCCACATGTCTATGGCCTCAAAAGCGTCTTCGCGCGGATGCGACAATTTTGGATTTGCTCCCAAAGCTTCAAAAATTTTAAAAGTCGCCACTTGGCTTAATACCCCTTGGCGCATAACATTAAATTGTTTTAATTCGCCGCAGGCGTCGGCGGATTTTTCCATTACTTCCCAAAAAATCCGCAAAAATTCTTTATTTTGACCATTTAAACTGATAAAATGGGCTAAAAGGAACTGGTATTCAGTTAATCCTTTGATCATATCCCCTCTCCGTTCTCTTTCTATCGTGTCCTGAGAATATAATTTCTCCTGAATTTTTAAATAATCCGCTAATCCGAATAAAGCGGCTATGCCCTCGCATTGATCCGGGAATTCGCCTTCATATCTTTCTTTAAGTTTTGCTATTTGTTCACTGTCGCCATCTTTAAAAGCTAAAAATAATTCTTGCTGCAAAGAAATTCTTTCTTCTTCTGCTTTTTTGTCAGATTCATATTTTCTAAGCAAAGTTTCTTGGCGCGCCTCTTTCATTGTATATGAAAAACCGTATTTATTGTACCACCAAGCGCTCCTAGCTTGATCAAATTTTTTTTGTTCTTTAGCATCCAGGGGCTCGTCCTCTACTAGCTTCTTTTCTACTATCACTCTATCTTCGTCGGAAAAAACCGAAATATCATCTATCATTTCTGCGGCCACTATCTGGGTGGCGTTCCGGGAAACGATTTTTTCAGGCTTTACCACAAAATCGGCGCTTTTTATCTTGTCTAAATTTTCCATATTTTTAAAAATTATTTTATCGCCTGAATAATTTTATTTATGAATTCTTCCAACTTAGAGCCGTATTCGTCCCGCACCACCTCCTTGGTCAAAAGCCCTAAGGTCGCGACCGGCTCCCGGCCGATAATGCCCCCCATCTCGCGGCCGGCTCGTTCATGCCCTGACCCGCTCATCGTAGAGAAAAAAGCGGTTTTTATTTTATATAAAATTTCCTTATTCTCAGAAAGATAGGTGCGTACCGGGGTGGACAGGTTCCAGGACCAGATCGGCGTGCCGATTATGACCAGGTCGTAATCGCCGGCCGCTTTTTTCGCCGGCTCAATATCGGTCAAATACCGCCGGGTCGCGTCCCGGCCGGCCGACAAATACCCGAAAGCGCCGGCACGGTCTTTTTTGTCGATAATCTCCTCGAGATCGGCTTCCAGTTTTTGTGCCAGCGCCTCGGCCACCTTCTTGGTCGTTTTAGTTCTCGAATAATAAACGATTAATGTTTTCATATAGCCCTCACCCCGTCCCTCTCCCCCGATACCGCGCGGGAGAGGGTGCCTGGTTTAGATCTTTAATTTTATGTTGAATTTAAATTTTCTACTGCCAGCCTCAAATATTTTCTATAGCTCCCTTCTCCCGCGGCGCCACAGCCGGGGGAGAAGGGCTGGGGATGAGGGACAAGTGTAATCTACTTCCCCATCCTGTCCAAAGCCCCGGTGATCTTCTTTTTAAAATCAAAACCGCGGGTTTTCAGTTTTTCGTGCAAACGCGGCGCGCCTTTTTTCAGATCGTCCCCGATATCTTCTTTTAATTTTTCTGTTTCGCTTTTCAGGATCTTTTTGTCCGCTAAAATTTCCTGGGCTTTCCTGATGCCCAGCTCTTTTTCGAGTTTAGCCGCGATATAGGCTTCGGCCAGCTTTTCCGGCTCGTCGATATTATAAAGCTCGATCGCGCCCTTCATGCCCAGAAGCTCATTAAAGGTTTTTTTCGCTTTCTGTTTTTCGGCATCGTAAATTCCGGGCACGGCATCGATCTTCATCTCGACCGATAGTTCGCAGAAACCCTCGTCCGCGACGCGGTCGCGATGCGTGGCTTCGTGGAGAAAGACCGTGCGGAAAAGCCGTTCATCGCTTCCGAAATCCTCAAACATGGCCTTAGCACCCGCGATCTCGCGGTTGCCCGGATCGAACGTGCCTAAAACGCCCGGCTGCATCTCCCGAATCCGCACCTCGTCCGCCGAGAGTCCGGCGGTATTAAGGCCGCTTTTTATCTTCACCATCTGGTAGAACAGTTCTTTTTCGTTTTTGTCGTTTTTGCTCTCCTGCGCTTCTTTTAGCCGTAATTCCAAAAGCCTGATAAAATCCGCCGCCGTATCGATATTAAAGGGCAAAGTCTCCGGTTTTTCCATATCCGGCAGGACTTCTTCTCTTTTATTTTCAACCGCGCCATTCTCCGGCTCCGATGTTTCCTCGCCACCTGGAATAATGTCGGCCGGTTCTTTTTCCTGTTCCCGTCCGCTTAAAGCACCGTCCTCAAATTTGGCTTTAGTTTTGTTAACCCGAAAAAATTTTTCAAAAATTCCCATAAATTTAAAAATTAACGATTAATAAGCGATGCCCAAGCTTTAATCTGGCCAGCGGTTAATATTGGAATAAAAACAAAGTATTGAAGATTTCTCCTCCCGCGGGTCGTCGAAATGACAGAAAAAAACGTTCTTGTTATGCTCCAAGTTTCATGTTACGTGTTTCATGTTTCATGATCAAAAATCCGCCTTCTTGGGCACGCGCGGGAACGGAATCACGTCGCGAATATTCTCCATGCCGGTAAAATACATGATGGCGCGCTCGAAGCCCAGGCCGAAACCGGCGTGCTTGACCCCGCCGTATTTCCGGAGGTCAAGATACCACCAATAATCCTCTTCCTTAAGGCCGCATTCCGCCATCCTCGATTTAAGGACATCGATCCGCTCTTCCCTCTGGCTCCCCCCGATCATCTCTCCGATCCCGGGAACCAGGAGATCCATGGCGGCGACGGTTTTTCCGTCATCATTGAGGCGCATGTAAAAAGCCTTGATCTCTTTCGGGTAGTCGGTCACGAAAACCGGCTTTTTAAAAACCTCATCGGTAAGATAGCGTTCGTGCTCGGTCTGCAGGTCGATCCCCCATTTGACCGGATAATCGAATTTCTTTTGGGCGGAGAGGAGGATATCGATCGCTTCCGAATATGTCATCCGCTTGAAATCGGAATTAAGAACGAGGTCAAGGCGCTCCTTAAGGCCCGTGTCGATAAACTTGTTGAAAAACTCCAATTCCTCGGGCATGTGCTTTTTAAGATAGGCTATCAGGTATTTGACCATCTCCTCGGCGAGATCCATGTCGTCATTAAGATCAGCGAAAGCCATTTCCGGTTCGAGCATCCAGAACTCGGCCGCGTGCCGGGTTGTATTCGAATTTTCCGCCCGGAAGGTCGGCCCGAATGTGTAAACGTCGCGGAAAGACATGCTCATGGCTTCGGCATTGAGCTGCCCGGAAACGGTCAACCCAGCTTCCTTGCCGAAAAAGTCGTGCGTCCAGTCTATCCCGCCTTCGCTTTTCATCGGCGGCTCGTGGGGAGGAAGGGTCGTTACCCGGAACATCTCGCCCGCTCCCTCGCAGTCAGAGGTCGTGATTATCGGCGCGTGGATATAGACGAAATTCTTTTCCGTAAAAAAACGGTGGATGGCGTAATTAAGCCGGGAGCGCACGCGGAAAACGGCCGAAAAAGTATTGGACCGGGCCCGGAGATGCGCGATCGTGCGCAGAAACTCGAAAGAGTGCCGCTTTTTCTGAAGCGGATAATCCGGCGCGGCCAGGCCGATTATTTCGACCCGGTCGGCTTTAACTTCGAAAGATTGGCCCGCGCCCGGAGATTCCACCAGTACCCCCTCGACCTCTACCGCCGATCCGATCGTGGCGCGCGTGATCTCCGTGAAATTTTCGAGTTTATTCTCAAAAATTACCTGCAGACCCTTGAAGAAACTGCCGTCATTCAACTCCATGAAACCGGTCGTATTGGACGAGCGCACGGTCCGGATCCATCCCGAAACCCTTACCTGGCGATTTAAGAATTTATCGGTTTCCCGATAAAATTTTTTTATGGCGATATTATCCATATTATTGTCTTACCTATTTTATAATTTTATTATACCGGCTATTCCTCCTAATTACCATCATAATTAACGCGCGCTCGCGAAATTATGATTGCATTATCTTAATATTAGCAAATATCCATATTTAATTCAAGTAAAGAAGACAACGGAAAAATTTGCTAAAAGTTCTTGTCAAAAAAATAATATTCTGGTAATATAAGCAAAAATAGAATTTTGACAATTTAATAATTTCGAAAGAACATATCGGAAAGGATAGAGGAAATGGAAAGAATCTCGATTAAGCGCGAATTATGCAAAAAATGCGGCTACTGCGCCAGCGTCTGCCCGACCGATGTTTTCGGCCCGAACGGCGAACTGCAAAATCCGTCCGCGTGCCGGAGTTGCGGCTTGTGCGACGTAATCTGCCCGGAAAGAGCGATTATTTTAAGCGAAAGCCAGACGGAAACGGCCGTTCCGGAAACCGCGAGCGGCCAGGGAAGCGGCGGCTGGAATAAAGTCCAAACGCAAAAACCCGGCCGGCATCTTTTGTCAGGGAATGATACTATCGCTCTGGAAGCCCTGGACGCCGGTTGCCGGTTTTACGCCGGCTATCCGATCACGCCGGCCTCGGAGATCATGTACGGACTGCTTGGACTAAATGATCTTCCCGACGGCCGCTTTATCCAGATGGAAGACGAAATCTCTTCCCTGGCGGCCGTGATCGGCGCGGCGCTTACCGGCAAAAAGGCCATGACCGCCACTTCCGGTCCGGGCCTGTCGCTCATGCAGGAAAACATCAGCTTCGCCGTCATGACCGAAACGCCCTGCGTTATCGTAGACGTGATGCGCGCCGGCCCTTCCACCGGCCAGGCGACCCGCCCGGCCCAGGGGGATATTATGCCGGCGATCTGGTCCGGACACGGCGATGCCAGAAAGATCGTCCTGGCCCCGGTCGATATCGCGGATTGCCGCTCTCTGACCATAGAAGCTTTTAACCTCTCGGAAATGTTCCGGGTGCCGGTCATAATCCTCCTGGACGAGATTATCGCCCATCTGAAAGAAACCGTTGATATACCCGAATTAAACCTGGTTTATGACCGGGCTTATGATCCGAATGAAAGCCATTTCGGGCTGGCGCTTAACAACGGACGTCGCGCCGCTTCTCTGCCGCCCTTCGGCGGCCGGGAAATCCTGCATGTCACCGGCTCCACCCACGACCACAATGGCGTCAGGGCCGCTTCGAATCCTGATATGGAAGAATTGGCGATGAAGAATATCATAAGAAAAATACAGGAAGCCGGGACTTACATAAACTGGCGCGCCCCGAAAATAAAGAAAAGCGTAAAACACGTGATAATCGCCTGCGGTTCGGTCGTTCGCGCCGCGGAAGAAGCGGTCCGGCGCCTGGCACGGCACGGCGAGAAGGTCGCCCTGATCCCGATAAAATATCTCTCGCCCTTCCCCGACCTTGAGCTGGAAAAAGCCTTATTTCATGATCCGCAAGTGCACGTCATTGAAATGAACCGGGGCCAGCTGATCCACCTGGTGCGCGAGGTTTGTCCGGCCGCGCTGTCGCTCACGCAGAATACGGGCATGGCGATAGAGCCGCGGCGAATAGTTGACTATTTTCTGGACAAAGAATGGGAGAGAAACTCATGAGTAAAAATAACGAGCGCTCGCCCGAACGGTGGATAAGGCCGGGCCAGACGGACTTCTGCCCGGGTTGCGGCTACGGCACGATTCTTAATTATCTGGCGCGGGCCCTGGAAAAAACCGGCGCTGATCCGGCTACGACCGTGGCGGTCGGCGGCATCGGCTGCGCCGCCTGGATCCCCGACCAGTACATGCAAACCCATACACTGCACACGACCCATGGCCGGCCGATCGCCTTCGCGACCGGCGTTAAACTGGCTAAACCGGAATTGAATGTTTTAGTGATAAGCGGGGACGGCGACCTGGCCACGATCGGCACGAATCATCTCATCCACGCGGCTCGGCGCGACCTTGATATCACGGTCTTCTGCGTCAATAATTTCGTCTACGGCATGACCGGCGGACAGGCCGGCGGCACGACTCCGACCGGCGCGGTCACTTCAACCACCCCCTCCGGCCACGCGGAAAAACCGCTCGACCTTATGTCGCTCGTCTTGGCCGCCGGCGGCAACGGCAAGATCGGCGATAAAATCATCGTTCGTTTCGCCGCCCGGGAGATAGTGCTTACGCGCCAGCCGCAAAGAGTCGTATCCGTCTGCGAGCAAGCGCTCGCTCACCGCGGCTTCTCTTTTGTGGAATTGATCGCGCCCTGCGCCACGCATTTCAACCGCAAAAACCGGATCAATTCCGTGTCCGATCTCAAGGCCTATCTTAGCGCCAACTATATTTCCGCGTCTAAAGCGGCTAAAACGCCGCTGGCGGACAGAGCCGGAAAACAGCTTTGCGGTATTTTTAGCAGCCTGGGAGAATACATGACGCTTGTCGGAGGGGCAATATGAAAAAACAGATACTCATAACCGGCACCGGCGGCCAGGGCATAAAAACGATCGGCGATATTCTCGCTAAAGCGGCCGCCAGACAAGGCCTTTATCCGGCCGATTATTCGATCTACACGCCCCAGGCCCGCGGCGGCGACATCGTTTCTTCCCTGGTCATATCCGACCGCCCCCTGACTTACCCGCTGGTGGAAACGGCCGATGTCGCCCTGATCCTCTCGGACCCCTTGCCCGCGGAACTCTTGTTCCCGGTCATAAACGGCCGGGAATACCCTAAGCTATCCCCGCGAACCATCGTCGTCTACGAAGATCGCCCCGGCAACCTGCCCCGAATCTGCAAAAAAGAACGTGAGATCAAGGGGCTTGTCACCGAACCGTTTTCCAACCTGGTCGTACTGGGCGCGCTCCAAAAACTCGTCCCGCAAATTAAATCAGATTGTCTTTGGGAAATAATCAAAGAAAATTTCAAAAAAACATCCCTTGAAGAAACAAAACGCCAATACGAACAAGGGCAAAACCTGATATAAAAAAACAAAAACAGGACTACCGTAAGGCAGTCCTTTTTATTTGCTATAAAAACATAAACTTAATTTTCAATTTACAATTATCAATTTTCAATGAATTTTCAATATTATAATTTTCATTTCCCGTATAAACAGCAACTTGTAAACTAACAATCACTAACCGATTACCGGCAGTAATAAAAATTTTTAACTGTGACAAAAAAGCGCGCTCATCTTTGTCAGAATTGAAAATTAAAAAATTTTATCATTGATTGATAATTGAAAATTGAAAATTGATAATTTTACTCCATCTCCATATCTTCAAATTACGGCGCAAAACTAAAATTTTAGACTATTTTTATTTTTAATTCTCTGAGCTGCTTCTCATCCACGGCCGCCGGGGAATTCATCATAAGGTCGCGGCACTGTCCGTCCTTAGGGAAAGCGTAGATATCGCGGATATTGTCCAGATCAAAGAAGATCATAAGGAGCCGGTCAAGGCCGGGGGCCATGCCGCCGTGGGGCGGGGCGCCGAATTTAAAAGCCTCGATCATAGCGCCGAACTTTTCGTCCACTTGCTTCTTTTCGTAACCGGCGATGGCGAAAGCCCTGTACATGATCTCGGGATCATGGTTCCGGATCGCGCCGGAAGAGATCTCGTAGCCGTTGCAGACCAGGTCGTATTGATAAGCCAATATATCGAGAGGGTTTTTAGTGTCCAAAGTTTCCAATCCGCCCTGGGGCATGGAAAAAGGATTGTGGGAAAAATCTATCCGGCCTTCTTCCAGTTCCGAATAATCGTACATCGGAAAATCCACGATCCAGGCCCAGGCGGCTTTGGTCGCGTCCTTAAGGCCGAGCCATTCGCCGCATTTATTCCTGACGGCGCCCAGGGATTCGCAAACTACGCGCCATTTGTCCGCGCCGAAAAAAACGATATCGCCCGCTACGGCTCCGACCTCGGCCATGATGCCCCTTGCCGCTTCTTCGCCCAGAAACTTTACGATCGGAGATTGCAGCTTATCGTCTTTGACCTGGATATAAGCGAGACCCTTGGCGCCTTTATTTTTCGCGAGCTCGGTTAATTCATCAATCTCTTTTCTTGTAAACCGGCCGCCGCCGTCCACTTTTAGAGCGTGCACCACGCCGCCCGCTTTGACCGTATCGGCAAAAACACCGAAGCCGCAATCTTTGACCATATCCGTAATCGGTTTTATTTCCAGACCGAAGCGCAGATCCGGCTTATCCACTCCGTATTTTTCCATGGCCACATGCCAGGGTGTCCGCGGAAACGGCTTGGTAATAACCTCCTTGCCCGAGAATTTTTCGGTCAACTCGATCATCAGGGGTTCGCACATATTCCAGACGTCTTCCTGGGTCACAAAGCTCATTTCCATGTCGACCTGGTAAAAATCGCCCGGGTGCCGGTCGGCCCGCGGATCCTCGTCCCGGAAGCAGGGCGCGATCTGGAAATACCGGTCAAGGCCGCCGACCATCAGAAGCTGCTTGAACTGCTGCGGGGCCTGGGGCAGGGCGAAAAATTTTCCGGGATGCAGGCGGGAAGGCACAAGAAAATCCCGCGCGCCCTCGGGGGACGAATTCGCCAATATCGGTGTCTGGACGTCGATAAAGTCATTCTTATGGAAGTACTCACGGATATAGCGGATCACATCGTCTCTTTTTTTCATGATCTCCTGAAGCTTATTGCGCCTTAAATCCACGAAGCGGTATTTGAGCCTGACCGATTCGTTGGCCTCTTTAGCCTTCTCCTCGTCAAGTTCGAAAGGCGGAGTTTTCGATTGGTTTAAGATCGACAGTTCGCCCGCTTCGATTTCGATCTCTCCGGTCTTCATCTTCGGATTGATCATGTCGCCGGGCCGCGGGGCGACTTTGCCCTTGACCGCGATTACCCATTCGCTCCGGAGTCCCTCGGCCTCGCTATGGGCTTTTCTGTCTTTTTCCGGGTCGAATTTTACCTGGGTAAGCCCGTACCGGTCCCTAAGGTCGATAAAGATCACCCCGCCGTGGTCCCGCCGCCGGTGTACCCAGCCGCAAAGCGTCACGGTTTCGCCACTGTTATTTTTAGTAAGTTCTCCGCAAGTATGCGTACGTAACATATAATTCAGGCAACATGAAACATGAAACATGAAACATGAAACATGGAGCTTTTAAAAAAATTAATAAAAAAATTCGTCTCTAAATACCAAAACATGATTGATATTCAGGGACGAATTTTGTGATCCGCGGTGCCACCCCGTTTGTCCCGGGTAAGCGAACGCTTCCCCGAAACCTCTTTAATGTTGATTTTATGGCCATCACCCGGCTGTCACGATCGGGATCATCTGGCTTTGCGTTTGTCGGCTGTTATAAATAATATTATCCAAAATAAAGAAAAATGTCAAATTGATCATTAAATTCAAATTCTCCCATCATTCTTAATTCCAATATATTATTTAATATTAGCTAAATATTAAGAAATACCGATAAATAAAAAACCCCGGCTTAAATGCCTGAGGCTTTCCCGCGTTAGGCGGCGTTTAAAAATTACGTTCCCCGCGAATATTCTTTTTCCATTGGTAACCGCATTTTTCGCAGGTATGGATCTCGCGCATAGGAAGTCCGAAACATCTTTCGACATCGACATCAATATCGGTCGTTTTGCAGGCCGGACAAGACCGACTCCTCGAAAAAAACCAAATTAAAAAACCAAAAAAGACAAAAAAAATCACTACTGCTTTTAACATCGCGCCCTCCGGTTTTCCGCGGCAGAACTTTTAGAAATCCGCGTGATATTTTTTAAACGAACCGATAATATTGGTTATTTCCTTTCCCAGATCATTGTCGATTTTAAATTTGGCCAAACGGCTTAATCCGTCTTTCAGGACCGATCTTAAGACTTTAACGCAGTTGTCGGAAATCGCCGGATCTTCCCGGCCGCGCTCTTCCCGGCAATGGCCGCAGCCGATGCCCCCATAAGCGGGCTTAAAATAATTCCCTTGCGGCAGTATCTTTCCGCGGCAGCGAAAGCAATTATATAATTCCGGAGCGTATCCTAAAAGCGAGAGCGATTTAAGCAGAAAAAAATTATGGAAGATATCGTAATTTTCCGGCTTTAGGCCGCGATCGACTATTTCCAGATAGTCGCCCAGAAGCGCGAAAAAACGATCAGCGTCGACGGTTTCGTTCGGCTTTATGGCTCTTTCTAAAAAATTTAAGGATTTTCCGACCCAAATAAGCCTGGATAGATCGTTTTTTATCCCCGCGTAGCTTTTTTCGTTTATCGCGTTCCCGGCGTAATCGCAAATCCGTCCGCGCACCACCATGAAATTTACCAGACTTACCGGCTCGATATGGCCGGCCATTTTCGATTTTAAGTTCTTGGTGCCGCGGACGATAAGCTCAAGCTTCCCCCGGTCGGGAGAGAGTACGACGATTCGGCTGTCGCGTTCCCGGAACGGTTCCCGTCTTAAAATTATGGCTCGAGTGGCGTAAGTTTCTTCCATGACGGTAAACGGGATTAAGATTTATCCAGATAAGCCTGGAGGATAAGCATGGCCGCGATAGAATCGCGCGCGGCCCCCGCCCGCCGTAGCCTTGGCGAAAGCGGGTTTGCTCCCCTTTTTAAAAGCGCGTCCGCGGCCTTGCTCGTCAGCCTCTCATCCATGAATTCGACCGGAATGCCGGAATTATCCCGCAAATATTTTACGAATTTATCGAAAGCGGGCGAAGTTTCGTTCTTCGCGCCCGACATCTTGACCGGAAGCCCGATTATGATCTTATCTATTTCCTCTTCTTTCGTCAAATCCAAAACACCGGCGACCGAATCGACTACCCCCAAAGGCGTCGCTATCCCGGTTTCGTCATCCCCCAGCGCCAGCCCGATCCTCTTTTCTCCCCAATCAACGCCTAAATATCTTCTTGTTTTTTTATCAATGCTCATAATGTTATAAAGCGGTCAATATTTCGTATCCCGTATCGGTAACAGCGACCGTATGCTCGAACTGGGCGGATAGTCCGCCATCGGCCGTCAAATAGGTAAGGTCGTCTTCCCCGAGTCTGACTTTCCACGTGCCGGTATTGATCATCGGTTCGATCGCTATGACCATCCCGGATTTTAAAACCACGTTTTTGACGCTATTGTCGATTATGGCGTAATGCGGCACCTGCGGATCTTCATGGATCTTGTGGCCCACCCCGTGGCCGACCAATTCGCGCACCACGGAAAATCCCCTTTTTTCCACGAAACCCTGGATGACCCGGCCGATATCGTCTAAAGTGCTTCCCGGCTTGACTGTTTTAATACCCAAAAACAGGGCCGCTTCGGTCGTCTCGACGAGCAGCTTGGCTTTTTTATCGACCGGTCCCACCATGACAGTTACGGCCATATCCGTAAAATATCCGCCCCGGGGCGAATACTTATTGCGCGGCCGATTCCGCTCAGCCGAAACGCCGGCGCGGACGGGATATTCCATGCCGATATCGATCCCGATGATATCTCCGGATTTAAGGACGCGCCCGGGCTTTGCCGGGGCGTGCACGATCTCGTCGTTGATCGACGTGCATAAAGCGGTCGGAAAAATATCGCCGTTCCCCATGGGCAGATCCTTGAAGGCCGGACGGCCGCCGGCTTTTTCGATCAAAGCGCAGGCTAAATCCTCAAGCTCTACCGTGGTCGCTCCCGGTACGGCTTTTTTCGCCACAATATTTAAAACGGAGGCCAGCTTCTTGCCCCCCTCTCTTAATATTCCGATCTCCGCTTTGGTTTTTAATCTTATCATATGTTATCCGGCATGAACACGAATAATGATCCAGGCCGCTATAAAAAATTATTCGGCTAAAATTTCTTCGAAAAGCCGATCGGAGGAACACCGCCGCCGGCGAAGGGCGATAGTTTGCCGCCTAAAGGACTGGGCATACTTCCCGGATTCCCCCTCGTCTTTTCCTGTTTCGAACCGATAGCCGCCGCGACTCCGTGGGCTTCGGTATTGACCGCCGTCGCGGAACCCCCCTGCGTCGTTAAAGAGGCGGTTTTTTCAGGGTCCCCGCTCAAAGCGGAAACACCTCCGCCGCCATAAGACAAGCCCAGGGCTTTACGTCTCTGGATCTCTCCGGTGCCGCTCGTCAAAGCCTTATCCAGGGCGCTCGCTTTCCGCTCCGCCATTATGGCGAATCGTCCCTTTTGAAGATTCCGGGCGTAATCTTTATGACCCGCCTTAAGGCGACGATGGTATATCGCCTGATCGCGCTTCGCCTGATTGATTATCTGCTTGATGCTGCTTTTCCCCTCTTTGATCGACTCAACGATTTTCTGGTCGATCGTGGGGTTTATGTAACCGTCAACCTTGTTCCGCACCCATTTATATTCCCGGCTTATCTGGGACCGGTCTTTTTCCGTTTCTCCCAAGCCCTCTTCGATCTTTTTTATCATCTGCCGGTCCAGGCCGTGTTCCTTCTCGTAAGCCTTGACGCGTTCTTTGTAATAACCGTTGTCGCTTACCGTTTGGGCGAGATCACCGATTTTTCCATAGCCGAATCGCGTCAATAGCCCGGGGATCTTGGTCAATTTCTTCAAAGCGTCCCGCTTATTGATCTTTATTTTAGGATTAAGCATAATTTAAAATATAAAAAATTATTTATACCGCAACGCTTCCAGCGCGTTGATGCGGGCGGCGCGACGGGCCGGATAAAATCCGGTCAGAAGGCCGACGATGGTCGAGAAAGAGATAATGAGCAAAACGAACCAGTAGGGGGTAAAGAACATATCGATCTTTTCCCCGCCCAAAGCTCCGGCCAAAAGATTGACGCCATAATTAAAAACCTCGCCTCCGGCCATGCCGATGATGATTCCGCCCAACCCCCCGAAAAAACCGATGATTATCGATTCGGCCAGGAACATGTTCCAGATATCGAGGCTGGTCGCGCCCAGGGCTTTCATGATGCCGATCTCCTGGGTCCGCTCCAGAAGGGCGATCGTCATGGTATTGAACATGCCGATAGCGGAAACTATAAGAGCGACGATGCCGAACGAAGCTAAAACTATCTGGACGATGCCGAAAACCTGGTTCGCCTGCTCAATGACGTCCGAAAGGGCGCTTACGATATAGCCTTTGTCGATAACCGCCGATCTGACGATATCAAGATTCTCTTTCCTGTCAACCTTGACTTTTATCTTGCTGTAATCGAAGATCTCCATTTTTTCGCTGATCGCGAAAGGCAGATAAACGTAGTTCGACCCCTCTTCTTCGATAATGCCCACGATCCGGAAGTCCTGGCCCAATTCAACGGATTCGCGGATGATCTTATCCTCTTCCTTTTCCGGCAAAAATATGGAAAACCTTATTAACCTTCCGAAAGCCTCGTCTTCGCTTAAATTAAAAAGCTGGAGGGCCGAGGAGGAAATAATGACCTTTTTCGTGTCTCCGGCCTCGTCTTTGTAGAACGCGCCTTTTTTAAGCGTCGTTCCGTCCAGCCGGAAATAGTTGCTGTCCGCGAAATTAGCGGTCAACTCCGAAGATATGTCTTCGACCCCCATCTGCACCTGAACCGACACCAGGGGGCTTAGCTTTTCCACGCCCGGGATCGAGCTTATGTCGCCGATAGTATTCTTATTGATCTTCAGGTTCTCAAGATCGCCGGTAGAAACATCGAGGCTTAAAAGAGCTTCGGAGGTCGTGATCTGCCTTAAGATCATCTCCTGAAGACCGTAACCCAAAGAAACCAGGAAAAGAATAGCCCCGATACCGACGCTTATGCCTAAAATAGTAAGGATTGTCCGGGAACGGTTGGTCCGGAACATCCTGGTCGCTAATCTAAGAATATCCGTAATTAACATAATGATTCAAAATAATAACCTTATTTATCTTCTCGACAATATCGCCTTGGTTACCAATTCGCCCAGCTTATCGTCAGGCAAAGAGCCCTTAAGCTTCAATTTCGCCTGATTCATGATGCTGGCGAAATCTTTCATGCCGACATCGCCTATGGGGCTAATAATATCATTAATGATCATTTCCGCCTCTTTAGGGTCTATGATCGCCTCCGGTCCGGGGGGTGTCTCCCTTTCCGGGGCTATAACCGGTTTTAAACCGCTCTCTTCCGCGGCCGATGCCGGTATGTCTTCTTTGATCTTCGGCTCCGGTTTAGGGGGTAGCCCGGCGGCGTTGCGGTTCATGAACGACTGCCTTTGGTGCATCATCTCGACAATGCCGAATCCCAATATCAATATCAGTTCGATCTCTTCGGTGATGGCTCTGGCGGTTTTCCTGTTAAGTCCCACGCCTCCGTCATGGAGGGGCTGATCAAGATACGCGAAAAACTGGGCCTTATTGATATTTCCCACGATCCGGTCGTGCACCACTTTTTTTAAACGCTCTGTCTGCTCTTTATCCAAATGCTTATAGTATTCCTGATAGCAGGACATCAGGAGGTAGCTTGTCAGCTTTTCCGTTTTCTCGTCCCAGTCGATCTTCACGTGTTCCCCGCCCGTATCCTTTCTCTGCCGGTCTTTCTGATAGACGAAGTAGGCCATGCGGATAATGCGGTTTACCCTGCGCAGTATCTTATCGGTCGTTCTTTTATCGAAACCGACGCCGCCCTCGCCAAGGTTCCGATGAAGTATGTCGTATAATTCTTCCTGCGAGATCGTGCCCAGGAGCCGGCGTTGGATCGACTCCTCGAAGACCCTGGTTTCCTCCATGTTCCGCGTGGTTATAAAATGGTGCGCGAAAACCTTGGCTTTATAGGGCATGATCAGGATATTGATCTGTTCCGGCGACAGGCCGTGATAAGCGCGCATAAGGTCCTCCATCTGGTTTATGGCGCTTTTAACCTCAGCCCCGGGTCCGATCTTCTTTTCCTTTTTGTGCTTTTCGCGATTAACGACCTCCCGGGTTATGATCCCGTCTTTCATGTAGATTATCCGATCGGCGTAGTCGAGGTTTTCGGGGTTATGGGTAACTAAAATGATGGTCTTTTTTTCTTTTTCATTAAGTTCTTCCAGGATATCGAAAACGTTCTGGGCTGAAACCGAATCAAGGTTGCCGACAGGCTCGTCCGCCAGTATGAGCTTAGGGTTATTGACGATCGAACGGGCAATGCCGATCCGCTGCTGCTGGCCGCCGGACAGTTCAGTGGGGATCTTTTGAGCGTGCTCGACGATCCCGAAACGTTCCAGGAGCGAAAGCGACCATTTCTCCCTCTTTCTTTTCCGGACATTAAGAAATATCTGGGGTAAGGCCACGTTCTCAAGAACGGTCAGGCTCGTGATCAGGTTATAAGCCTGATAGATCATGCCTAATTGGTTGCGATGGTACCAGGCGAAATCCCTCTTGCTTAACGTCATCATATCTTTCCCTAAAATAGAGATCGTGCCGGAATCGGGCGTTTCCAGCCCGGCCAAAACGTTTAATAAAGAAGATTTGCCGCAGCCGGAAGGCCCGAAGATAATTATGAATTCTTCGGGGTAAATTTCCAGATTAACGTTAATAAGAGCCTGGAATTCATTGTCCTTGCCCTTATTATAGACGAAATTTATGTTTTTGAGGCTGATGATCGGATCCACGGTTTTTCTTTTTTTTGCGTTAAAAAGCCTTTCTTCGGCTATTTCGCGATTGCTTTTATTATAACATAAATGATCATCGAATTTCAAATAAATGCGCTCAATAAAAAAATCCTTCCGGTTTACGGAAGGAACTATGGAGTTTTGATAATTTTACCTTTTTACAGTCCCCAAAGGACCAGACGACTGAAATGGACCCAGGTACTCACTTTAGGGTAAAAACAATTCTGTTCATTCGCCAACCATTGGCCGGAAAGGCCGCAAAATTCGCCGACTTCCCGCAAAATATACTCGTTGCCCTCAAAAAAAACGCGTTTTCCCACGAATTGCCCGAAAAGTTCTCTGGTTTTCTCGTCCATTTTTCACCCCTTTTTACACTGAGCTTTTATTAAAAATTAAAAAAGCATTATTTCGATGTTATAAGTATAACCTGAGTTTTTCCGCGCTGTCAATCCGTGTCGTCAAATTATCCCGGCATGGCACGTTATCATTACTATGACAATTTTTCGTTGCGACAATACCGCGATCAATTTAAATTAAAAACAAAAAACCGGCCGTGGAGCCGGATTCGATATTAGCTAATTGTGAGATCATTACATCCCTTCATACTCGCGCATGGTCAACTGGGATTCAACCTGTTTAACCGTTTCTATAACGACCGCCACGACGATCAAAAGGCTCGTGCCGCCGATCGCCAAAGACTGCATGCCGGTAAAATAACGCATAATAAGAGGCAGGATAGCGATCGCCCCCAAGAACAACGCGCCCACGAATATAATTTTATGCGTAGTATTAGCTAAATATTCGCTAGTATGCCGACCCGGCCGGATACCGGGTATAAACCCTCCCTGCTTCTGGAGATTCTCGGCGATCTGGGTCGGATGGAAAATCACTTCCGTATAAAAATAAGTAAAAGCAAAAACCAGGAGGAAATAAGATATGCCGTAAAAAAGCTGGTTATTAAAAAGGGTAATGATCCATTCGGCTGATTTCGCGATCCAGGCCGAACGGGCGTGGACAAAAAACTGGGCGACCATAGGCGGGAATAAGACCACGGAAATGGCGAAAATTATCGGTATGACGCCGGCCATATTTACCCGGAGGGGAAGATGGGTCGAGGTGCCGCCGAACATGCGGTTTCCCCGGATCTGTTTGGCGTACTGGACCGGGATATTGCGCTGTGCTTCAGTGATCACGACCACGCCGATGACCGTTACGATCGCGATCGCCGGAAAACCGATCAACACGAAAAGGTCGCCCGCTTCGAACTGGACGATCGCCTGCTGGATCGCGGAAGGAAGACTCGCGACGATACCGGCGAAAATCAGAAGGGAAATGCCGTTACCGACCTTCTTTTCCGTAATAAGCTCGCCGATCCACATCAGGAATATAGTGCCGGCCGTAATGGTTAAGATCATGGTAAAGAGGTTAAAACCGGAAACTTCTCCTAAAATATTGGCGGATGAGCGCCTAAGAAGCGTGATCATGGCGAAGGCCTGCATCGCGGACAAAGGAACGGTTAACCAGCGCGTCCACATATTTATCTTCTGGCGGCCGGATTCTTCCTTCTGCATCTCCTCCATTTTCGGAATTATCATGGCTAAAAGCTGAAAAATGATGGAAGCGGTAATATAGGGAGCGATACCCATCATGACGATCGAAAAATTCTCCATGCCGCCGCCGGAAAAGACGTTCAATAATCCCAGAATCTGATTAGACTGGAAAAAATCACGCAACGCGGCTGTATCGACTCCGGGAACCGGAATATGGGCCGCGAAACGGAATATTATAAGCATGCTTAAAACAAAAAGAATATTCTTCCTTAGATCTTTGGCTTTCCAGATTTGTACCAGTTTGTCTAATATCATACTTGCGTATTTAAAATTAGCCTATCTCCTATTATACACTTTCTTTTCCTTTTTTACCAGATATGTTCCGCCGGACTTTTCCAGCTCCTCTTTAACCGATCCGCTCATTTTTACATCCTTAAAAGTAAGCCCCTTTAAGATAAGCTTTCCCGGCCCCAGAACTTTTACGCCCGTTTTTACGGTATCGATGAGCTTTTTACCCAGTAAAACCTTAGGATCGATAATGTCTTTATCCTTGAAATTTTCGTTTATCATGGACAGATTGACAACCGAGAGTTTCGGCTTAAGCGATCGGAATCCGCGTTTTTTCGGCGTCCGCAAAAGTACCTGCTTCATGCCTAAACGCTTCAGGTTCGATACGCCCTTCCTGGATTTTTGGCCCTTAAGCCCGCGAGTGGAATAAGTGCCGTGTCCGGAAGCGTTGCCGCGCCCGACCCTTTTCCGCTTCTTAGTCGTACCGGCCGTCGATTTTATCGTATGTAATGCTAATGTCATAATATTCTAAAATTATATACTTATTTCGATTATTTGCCGCTCACTTCTTTCTCTTTCTTGGCTTCCGCGTCCTTGTTCCCGTCGCTTTTTTCCGCTTCATTTTTAAGCTCCTGTTTCTTCGGTTTCTCCACCTTCTTGAGGCTGTCGAGCGCCCTGATCGCGCATTTCACTATGTTAACCTTATTATTCGTGCCCAATATCTTGCTCGTGATACTCTTGATCCCGGCCAGCTCGAAAATAATCCGGGCGGCGCCGCCGGCAATGACTCCCTTGCCTTGCCGGGCCGGTTTCAAAAGGATCTTAGCCGCGCCGTATTTATAGCGAAGCTCATGCGGTATGGTTTCCCTGATCATCGGCACTTCTATGAAATTCTTTTTCGCTTTATTAACGGCTTTGGTAACGGCCAAAGTAACGTCCGCGCCCTTCGCCAATCCGATCGCCACCCTTCCTTTTTTGTCGCCGATCGCCACGCAGGCCCGAAACCGCATCCTTTTACCTCCGGCCATAACCCTGGTAACGCGCGCGATATCGACTATGCGCTGGTCGAATTCTTCCTGTTTATCCCTGCCGCCCGCCGACATCCGTTTACCTCTTTCCTGTCTTTTTTTGGACGCGTAAACCGATCCGCCCGTTCCCGTGTTTTTAGGATTGTTCATTTGATTTTTATTGCTGTTCTTATTATCCATATATGATTAAATTATATCTAAAGACATTTCGCCTGTTTCGCGTTTTATGGAGCGAATATGAACGAGACCGGCTTGGGAATCGCGCTTAAAACTTCAATCCGCCCTCTCTGGCGCCGTCGGCCACCGCCTTGACCCGTCCATGATATTTATTTCCGCCCCGGTCAAAAACCACTGTTTCTATTTTTTTCTCCAAGGCCTTTTTGGCGATTAGCTTGCCCACGGCGAAACCGACGGCGGTCTTGCCGCTTCTATCCTTATCTTCCGCGTCTTTTATTTCCTGGCTATGCACGGACACTAGGGTCTTGCCTTCGCGATCATCGATCACCTGGACATAAAATCCCCGGTTAGACCGGAAGACGCTTAGCCTGACGCGCGATTCTATCCCGCGGATCTTAGCCCTGATCTTAGCGTGTTTCCTAGTTTTTATTGTTTTTTTTCTTTTTTGTTGATCCATACAAGATATTCAATATTTTTCCCTTTTTCTCCGGTAACCGGAGAGGTGGTATATAGATTGATTTTAAAACCAGCTTTTTTCAGATCTTCCAAAACAGACTCCAGTACCCGCCCGCTTTCTTCCGTTGTTAATTTTTTCCCCTTAAAAACCAGACCGTAGCGTTTTGCTTCATAATGCGGTTTAACGAGGGTGACTATGTCTCCTTGCGCCTTAAGGAGTTCCATGGCTTTCGGTACGATCAATTTTTGCGCGGTCCAACCGGCGTCTATGACCACCAGATCGACTTTTTCTTCCAGCTCCGCGTGAAGCGCGTTCGTCCTTTCCATCACTACCACCCGATCGTCTTTCCGAAGTTTCCAGTCCAGCTGCCCGTAAGCCGTGTCGACCGCGTATACTTTACGGGCCCCTTTTTCCAGGAGCACTTCCGTAAATCCGCCGGTCGAACACCCCAGGTCGGCGGCCGTCTTATCTTTCACGTTTATATTAAAATATTCCAAACCGTATTTGAGCTTTAGGGCGCCCCGTCCCACGTAATGATTATCTTTTTTATCTCCGCTGATTGTCATGCCGCTTGAATATTAACCTTATTTCGCGGCTGTCTTGCCTTCTTTCCTTCTGATCACTTCGTCAACGTATTTTATTCCTTTGCCTTTGTAAGGCTCCGGTTTCTTTATTTTTCTGATCTTGGCGGCAGTTTCGCCAACCAGCTGCTTATCCACGCCTTTGACGGTAATGATATTAGCTTCAACCGTAGCCGTAATTCCTTCCGGCAAAACAAATTCAACCGGATGGGAAAAGCCGAGATTCAGGTTAAGCTTATTGCCGCTGACATTCACGCGAAATCCGACGCCGACCACCTCCAGCTTCTTCTCGAAGCCATCGTTAAGGCCGATGACCATATTATTTATCAGGCTGCGGAAAAGACCCCAAAAAGCCCTTTCTTTCTTCACTTCCGGATTTTTGACGCTTACCTTTATCCCCTCTTCGCCGATCTCGACCTGGGCCAGGTCGGAGAGCTTCTGTTTTAATTCCCCTTTGCCGCTTTTTACGAAAATAAAACCATTCTCAATCTTCGCCTCGGTACCCTGCGGTAATTTAATTGGAAGTTTTCCTAATCTTGACATATGTATTTGCTTAGGGGGTTGGGGATTAGAGGTTAAAACGCGTCCTAATCCCTATTCCCTAATCCCTATAACCTATTAATATATTTCGCACAAAACCTCTCCGCCCAAGCCCTTTTTCCTGGCCTCTTTATTGGTCATAAGACCCTCCGGCGTCGAGATTATCGCGATACCCAGATTATTCAATACTCTCGGCAGTTCGGTTTTCTTGGCATACACCTTAAGGCCCGGTTTGCTGATTCTCTTAAGGCTCGTTATGGCCGACCGGCCGCTCTTCTTGTATTTCAAAACCAGCCTGATCTCGTCGAATTGCGAAGCTTTATTCTTCCGACTCTTGGTTTTCACTATTTCTTCATCCAAAATCAGCCCTTCTTTTTTCAAAAGTTTGGCGATTTCGTATTTTATTTTGCTCATGGGCACCAATACCTCCGGCTTACCGATTAAGGCGGCGTTTCTAATTCTTGTAAGCATGTCAGAAATAGGATCAGTCATATATTTTTATATTTTATTCAAGTGATTTTATTACGACTTTATATTACGGTTATTAGCTTTTATTTTATTCCGTTACCACGAAGATTTGGTCAATCCTGGCAGATCGCCGTTATCGGCTAATTCGCGGAAGCATATCCGGCACATATTGAAATCACGCATATAACCGTGATTGCGGCCGCACCGCCAACACCGGCGTATGGTCCGTGTGGAGAATTTCGGTTTTCTTTTCGCTTTGGCAATTAACGCTTTTCTAGCCATATTATTTATCTTTTTTAATGGGAAATCCCAGTAATTTATAAAACTCCAACCCCTCTTCCCGGCTTCGGGCTCCGACAGAAAGGCTTATTTCCAAGCCGAAAACGTTTTCCACTTCATCCGCGCTTATCTCGGGAAAAGAGATGTGCTCACGGAAACCGATGGTCATGTTTCCCATCCGATCTACGTTCTTTTCGTTTATGCCGCGGAAATCCCTGACTCTGGGGAATGTAATGTTTATAAGTTTATTGACGAAATCATGCATCCTGGCTCCGCGCAAGGTCACGTATGCGCCGATAATATTACCTTCCCTGATCTTGAAGGACGAAATCGATTTCCGGGCTTTGGCTAACACCGGTTTCTGCCCCGTAATGCGCGTAAGTCCGCTCACGACCGCGTCGATATAGGCCTTTTCTTTCATGTGCCGGCCGAAACCGACGTTAATTACGACTTTCTTCAACCGAGGCACTTCCAGGTCGTTCTTGTATCCGAATTTTTCTTTTAATTTCGGCAGGATGGTTTTTTTGTAGGCTGTTTGTGATTCCATATGTAGATAACTCAATGGTTTAATTTATTATTTGCTTGCATTTCTGGCAAACACGGAATTTCTTTTTATTCGGCTTAGTTTCCTGACCCTCCGGTTTTTTGGTTTCAACGACCTTAAATCCCACTCTGGACGGTTTGTTGCATTTGGGGCAGACAAGCATAAGGTTGGAAGCGTTCAGCGGGGCCGGAAACTCAATGCGCTGCCCTTTTTCGTTCTGCCGGCGCGGACGCATATGCTTAATGGATAAATTCAAACCTTCAACGCTTACCCGGTTGCGTGCCGGAAAAACCTGCAACACCTTCCCGGTTTTGCCGTTATCCTTACCCGTGAGTATTTTAACCTTGTCGCCTTTCTTAATCTTCATATTTATATCATTCCTCATGACGCGTAACGCGTAACGCGTAACACGTAACGATTGTTTATTTTCTTCAATTTATTTCAATCGTCAATCCGCGATCGACGATCGTAAATTACAACACCTCAGGGGCCAACGAAGCGATCTTTACGAACCCCGCTTTTCTCACTTCCCGCGCGATAGGCCCGAAGATTCTCGTGCCTTTCGGTTCTTTCTTTTCTTTATCGATCACCACGCAGGCATTCTCGTCAAACCGGATATATGAACCGTCTTTCCGCCGGATCTCTTTCCTGGTGCGCACCAGCACCGCCCGTACTACGTCGCCTTTCTTAATGGGCGCGTGCGGCGTCGCTACTTTTACGGCAGCGGTAAAAATATCCCCGATCCGGGCATAGCGCTTTTTATAACCGCCCAAAACTTTGATGCACTGCACCATCCGGGCGCCGGAATTATCGGCTACTTTTACGTATGTCTGTACTTGTATCATATTAATTGGATGTAAGAAAATATTTTGATCTTTTTGAGTTTTACGACTCTAGCGGACCGATTAGTAAACCACTCTCCATCTTTTATCCTTGGACAGGGGGCGGCATTCGATGAAAGTAACCTTAGCGTCTTCCTTAAACTGATTTTTTTCGTCATGAACCTTGTATTTTTTGCTGACCGTATATCTTTTTTTGTATTTTGGATGGATTTTTACCCGATCAATCCTGACCACTATCGTCTTGTTCATCTTCGCGCTCACCACCACGCCGCTAAACTTCTTTTTAGTTACCGGTTTTTTAACGATAGTTTTATTAACTTGTTTCTCCGCTTTTTTATCGTTCATATTGTTATAATCTATTATTTTTTACTTCTTATCCGCTTCTTTTTCTTTGGTTTTCTCTTCCTTCTTGGGTTCCTCGGTCTTTTGTCCTTCTTTTCCGTTTTTGCCGCCGCTTATGAGCATAAGCGCCCAGGCGATCATCCGCCGCACCGACCTGATCTCGCGTACGTTCTTAAGCTGCTTATTCGCGTCTTTAAACCGGAGGTCCCGGAGCTTATCCCTTGATTCCGCGAGAATTTTATGCAAATCGGATATGGTTTTCTTTTTTAATTCTTTCAATTCCATCTTATTTTATGTTAAATTTGATTAATTTTAAAAACTTAAATTAATGCTTTACGATAAATTTGCATTTTATGGGCAGTTTATGAGCCGCCAGAACCATGGCCTCTTTAGCCTGATCCAAAGCTATGCCGTCCATTTCGAATAGGACCATACCGGGTTTAACCGCCGCTATGTAGTGGTCTACCGGACCTTTTCCTTTGCCCATCGGGATCTCGCCGCCCTTTTTTGTCACGGACCGGTCCGGGAATATCCTGATCCAGATCTTGCCGCCGCGCTTGGTATATTTAGTCATTACCCGCCGAGCGGCCTCGATCTGCCTGGAAGACAGCCAATGCGCTTCCATGGCTTTAAGACCGAACTGTCCGAAGCTGATCTTGATCAAACGGCTGGCCTTGCCGCCCCTTTTGCTCTTGTGGGACTTCCTAAATTTTGTCTTTTTTGGCATTAACATATGGAAATCTGTTCTTTTGAATAATTGTAGATTAAGCTCAAGGATTAATTATAGCGGTGGCGCTTGGTTCTCGGTTCTTTTCCCACCACTTCCCCCATCTTCTCTTCTTCTTTTTCGAATTTATCGCCTTTATATATCCAGGTCTTGATCCCGATGGCTCCGTAGGTGGTGTGGGCCGCGCCGCGCGCGTAATCAATATCGGCCCGCAGGGTGTGGAGCGGTATTTTTCCGGAAACGAGCATTTCGGTTCGGGCGATCTCGGCTCCGTTCAGGCGTCCGCCGATAATGACCTTGACGCCCAGGGCTCCGGCCCGTTCGATACGGTTTATGGCCTGTTTCATTACCCGCCTGAAAGGCATCCTCTTCTCTATGTCGATGATCATGGATTGAACGGAGATCTGGGCGGAAAGATTCGGCCGATCGACTTCGTGGATATTAAGATTAATATCGCCCAATTTGAAATTCTTCAAAAATTTATCATGGATCTGCTTCTTCAGATCATCGACGCCCGATCCTCCCCGGCCGATAATGATGCCCGGTTTGGCGGTATAAACGCCGACACTGATCTTGTTAGTATGTCTTTCAATTTCCACCCGATCGACTCCGGCTTCCTGCAATTTTTTAATAAGGTATTTTCTGACCTGGACGTCCTGTTGCACGTTCTTCGCGTAAGTTTTTCCCACGCCGAACCATTTGGAGTGCCAAGTCCTGGTGGTGCCGATCCTGAATACTTTGGGGTTTACTTTTTTTCCCATGTTTTTATTTGATTTATTGATTTAATAAACATTAGCCGCTTTTTCTCTGGAACATCTTCTTCATGAAGCCGGCGCGCCCTTTTCCCTCCAGTTTAGCGTGTCCGCCCTTTCCCTCTTCCCGTACGTCTATGATCTTTTTATTCTTTTCGCTGCCGGTTTCGGCCGGCGCGGATTTTTCCTTTGCTTTCTTTTTGTCTTCGATTTTTACGCCCCTGTCTTCTTTCGGCGGTTGTCCGAGTTTAACGGGGGCTTCGATCTTCTGTTTTTTCGATCCGGTTTTACCGCTTTCCACCACTTCGCCCAATACAAGGCACACGTGATTCGTTCTCTTCATTATCGGAGTAGCCCGTCCGCGCGCCCTCGGTTTCCAGCGCTTTAACGTCGGACCCTGATCGGATCTTAATTCTTTTATGTATAAATTGCTCTTTTCCAATTCGAAATTATGTTCCGCGTTCGCTATCGCCGAGTTGATAAGCTTGATCACCGGTTCCGCCGCCAGCTTTTTTATGAACTTAAGCTGCGTCAAAGCTTCTTCCACTTTGAGGCCGCGGACGACGTCCAGCACTAACCGCATTTTACGGGGAGACATTTTAATATGTTTTGCTGTCGCTTTTACTTCCATATAAATTACCTTATTTTATATATCATTGCTATTTGGCGCCCTTCGCCTGCGTTTTCGCCATTTTACCGCCATGACTCAAGAATTTGCGGGTCAAAGCGAACTCGCCTAATTTGTGGCCGACCATATTCTCGACCACGTAGACCGGTTCGTGCTTTCTGCCGTTATGGACGCCGAGCGTAAATCCGACCATTTCCGGAGTGATGGTACAGGAACGATCCCAAACCTTAATAACCGTTTTATCGCCGGGTTTAAGATTTTTGATCTTTTTGAGCAACCGCTCATTTACGTATGGCCCTTTTTTTAAACTTCTTGGCATATTGGTTGGTTTCTTTATTTGCTAAATCTTCTTATCTTTGCTTTCTTCCCCTTCTTTTAATTATAAGTTTGGTGGAAGCCTTGTTCTTGTTGCGCGTTTTCACTCCCAAGGCGGGTTTACCCCAAGGCGTTTTCGGATGTTTCAAACCTATCGACTGATTGCCTTCGCCGCCGCCGTGCGGATGATCGACCGGATTCATGGCCGTGCCTCTGACCGTCGGACGAATGCCGCGATGACGATTCCGGCCGGCGCTTCCGAGTTTTATGTGGCGCTTATCGACGTTGCTGACCTGGCCGATCGTGCATAAGCATTCTTTTTTTATGAGCCGGATTTCGCCGGAAGGCATCTTTATCTGCGCGTATTTACCCTCGACGCCCATGACGTAAACTTCGTTGCCGGCGCCTCTGGCTATCTGCCCGCCGCGGCCGGGCGTCAATTCGATATTATAAACCGCAATACCCGCGGGAATATACATGATCGGCAACGCGTTTCCCCGTTTTATCTCTATCTGATTCTTGGAGCTTATGATCGTTTCTCCGACTGTAAGGCCGTTCGGAGAGATAATATATCTTTTTTCCCCATCCGCGTAGTTAAGAAGCGATATCCGACCGCCGCGATTGGGATCATATTCTATAGAAGCGACGCGGGCCGGAATGTCGAACTTATCCCTCTTATAATCAACCAACCTGATATAGCGTCTGGCTCCGCCTCCCCGGTGTCTGACGGTAATCTTGCCTTGGGAGTTTCTTCCTCCGGTCTTCTTTTTCATCATTATCAATTTTTTCTCCGGTTTCGTCCTGGTAATATCCGAAAAATCGTCAAACCTGGCCTGGCGCCTTCCCGCGGTGATTGGTTTTACTTTTTTTATTCCCATATATCTATAAATCTTACCTGCTGTTAGGCAGGGAATATAAAACATTAATCCCTAGACACCTTCATAAATATTAATACTCTTGCCCTTAGGAAGCGTTACTATCGCCTTTTTCCAGTTTTTGCGCCGTCCGGTTACCCGGCCGCGGCGAGTTTTCTTGCCAAGAACTTTAAGCATATTCACGCTTGTCGGTTTGATGCCGTATAGTTCATTGACCGCTTTCTCTACCTCGATCTTGTTCGCCCGGTCGCTGACCACGAAAGCGTATTTATCGACCGCTCCCAAATTAGCGGCTTTTTCCGTGATCAAAGGTCTTATGATTATCCGGTAAGCTGATCCGTATTTCCTTGATTTTTTATCGGTCTTGGTTCCGGTTTTGCTTTCTTCCGCTCCGACGGCCTCTTTATCGCCGTACAGCTCTTTCATGCTGGCCTTGGCCGGTTCTTTGGTCTCCGCGCTTTTTTTCGCTTTCGCGCCATTGCCAGTACCGGCCGGTTTCGGGGCGCTTGCCCTTGACGGTTTTTCTTCTTTTTTATCGGGATATTTTTTATTCCATTTGAACAATGCCATATGAATTGAGTCTAAAAATACATTGAAATCTATGATGAATATTTTTCTTCTAGTTTTTTAATACCTTCCCTGGTCATTACCAGATCCCTAAAGGTCAGCAGGTCAAGGATATTCATATTTTCCAAATTGATTATTTTTATGCCTTTAATGTTCCGGATCGAATATTTTGCTTTTTCGTCTTTTCCGCAGTTTATGACCAAAAGGCTGCGTTTAACGGATTTTCGAACCGGATTTTTCTCTTTCTTTTTATCCGGGTTCTTTTCGCTCACTACGATTTCCGATAACCGCCTTTTATTTTCAAGATTCTTGAACATGTCATCCATGACCCTGGTCTTGTATTCCGGAACGGACAGTTCATCCAGTATGATAAGATTATCGCTTTTTACCTTGTCCGATAAAACCATCAATACGGCTTTCCGGCTCATTTTCTTGTTGATATTCCTCTTGAAATTCCTGTCTTTTCTCGGACCGAAAGTAACACCGCCGCCGATCCAGATCGGAGAGCGGGAAGACCCCGCCCGCGCGCGGCCCGTGCCTTTCTGCTTCCATGGTTTCTTGCCGCCACCCCTGACTTCCGCCCTTGTTTTGGTGTGGGCTAAAACCTGCCGGTTATTGGCCGCTTGGGTCACGGCCGCCTGATGCACCAGGGTTTCGTTCAGCTTGACCCCGAATACCTTGTCCTTAAGGGTCAGATTTCCGGTTTCCTCCGCTTTTTGATTGTATATTTTTACTTCGATTGACATATTAGTTACTTTTTATCCTCTTTTTTATCGTCCGCTTCCGCTTTTTCGGCGGCCGGAGCCTCTTTTTCCTCCGTTACCGACGCGACGGTTTCATCCGTATTATTATCAATATTATCTTTTTTTATTTCTTTAGCCTCTTCTTTCTTTCTTATTTCCAGCTTTCCGCTTCCCTGTATCAGAACCAGGCCGTTCCTTGCTCCGGGAATGGCCCCCTCGATCGATAATATGCCGTTGGCCGCGTCGACTTCTATGATCCGCAGATTTTTTACCGTTACCTGGTCGCCGCCCATCCGGCCGCTCATCCTCATGCCTTTAAAAACATGCTGTACGCCGCCGGCGCTGATCGAACCGGAGTGGCGCACTTGATCTTTCGTGCCGTGAGTAGTATTGTGCCCGTGAAAACCGTGCCTCTTGACGACGCCCTGAAATCCTTTTCCCTTGGAGGTGCCGGTAACCTGGACGATATCCCCGGCCGCGAAAGTGTCAACTCCGATAATATCTCCCCGTTTGAGTTCTATTTCCAAACCGTCATTTTTCCTGGGGCGCGATAAATTAAATTCCCGCAAATTCCTTAAATTGCCCAATCCCCGCGCATGGTTCTTTTGCGGCTTTTTGATGTTCTTTTCCTTCCTTTCGCCGAATCCGAGCTGCACGGCTTCATATCCGTCCTTATCCTGACGCTTTATCTGGACCACCGGACACGGACCGGCTTTTACGCGCGTTACCGCCTTAGCCTCTTCTCCTTGCCAAACCTGGGTCATGTCTATTTTTTTACCTATGATGAATTTCATAAATATATATTGAAAATTCCCTATTTTTTAAAACAAAAACTGGTCTTGCAACAAAACCAGCGAACTTGCTAAATTTATTTAGCATAAAAAATCGTTTTACCGAAATTTTAGTTCGTGTTTCTTGTGTTGGTTTATTTCCTCCTGTCGATAATAATTCTTATTACGGCACTTTCCCGGTCGTTTATGTTCGGGAGTTACCGCAACGATCACTATTATCTATAATATATAAAAATACAAATTATGATTCCTATTACATTTTTATTTCAACGTCCACTCCGGCCGGTAAGCCTAAGTTGGTCAGATCTTCGATGGTCTTGGCGGTCGGTTCGATTATATCTATAAGCCGCTTATGCGTCCTCATTTCATACTGGTCGCGGGCATTCTTATGGACGAAGGTCGAACGGTTTACCGTATATTTCTTCTTCGTGGTCGGAAGCGGGATCGGACCGAATACCTGGGCGCCGCTCCTGGTGGCGGTATCGATAATGGTCTTGGTCGACTGATCGATTATCTTGTGGTCGAAGGCCTTTATCTTGATGCGGATCTTCTGCTTGGATTCGTTATGGCTGCCGTCAGCTTCGGATTCTCCCTTTTTGCTTATTGATTTAACTTTGTCTTCTGGCATGTTATGTGCGTTTTAGTTAAGTTAACAATTATTGTCCGTTTAACTAATTGACTAATAACCAATAATTAAAAATTAGGTGCGGATCCCCCTTATAAGAAGAGGGACCCTGTATCTAATCTTTACTTGATGATCTTGACAACGGCTCCGGCGCCTACGGTCCGGCCGCCTTCGCGAATGGCGAATCTCTGTTTTTCCTCGAGAGCTACCGGACTGATCAACTTTACCTTGAAATTGATCGTATCGCCCGGCATGACCATCTCGGTGCCTTCCGGCAATTCAACTTCGCCGGTAACGTCGGTGGTGCGGATGTAGAATTGCGGCTTATAGCCCTTGAAAAAAGGCTTGTGGCGTCCGCCTTCTTCCTTCGAAAGTATGTAAACCTGAGCTTCGAATTCGGTGTGCGGGGTGACGCTACCCGGCTTGGCTAATACCTGGCCTCTTTCTACCTCGTCTTTCTTTATGCCGCGAAGAAGAATACCGGCGTTATCTCCGGCCCGGCCTTCGTCCAATTGCTTGTTAAACATCTCAATGCCGGTAACAACTGTTTTCCTGGTTTCGCCCAAACCGATGATCTCCACCTCTTCGTTGATCTTGACTATACCGCGTTCGATCCTGCCGGTTACGACCGTGCCGCGCCCTTCGATCGAGAACACGTCTTCGATCGGCATAAGGTACGGATGTTCGATGTCGCGAATCGGTTCCGGGAAAGATTCGTCAACCGCTTTGATCAGGTTGAAAACGGCTTCTCCGTCTTCGCCGGCCGGATTCTCCAGGGCCTTTAAGGCGGAACCTCTGACTATTTTTATGTTATCGCCGTCAAATTCGTATTTTTTGAGAAGATCGCGGATCTCTTCCTCAACGAGATCGATCAATTCCTTGTCCTCCACCATATCGCATTTATTGAGGAAAACTACGATATTCGGTACGCCTACCTGGCGGGCCAGGAGGATATGCTCCCGGGTCTGCGGCATCGGACCGTCAGTAGCGGCCACGACCAGAATAGCTCCGTCCATCTGCGCCGCGCCGGTGATCATGTTTTTGACGTAATCAGCGTGGCCGGGACAATCTACGTGGGCATAATGGCGTTTTTCCGATTCATATTCGACGTGAGCGGTCGCGATCGTGATGCCGCGGGCTTTTTCTTCCGGAGCGGCATCGATCTGGTCGACGTTCTTGGTGGAAGCTTTAAAACCCTTCGAAGCCATTACCTTGAGAATGGCCGCCGTTAAGGTGGTTTTACCGTGGTCAACGTGGCCGATGGTGCCGATGTTGACATGCGGTTTTGATCTTTCGAATTTTTCTGCTGCCATGTTTCTTGCCTACGGCCCCCACGTCAAATTTGGGAAGGATCGAAACGCGATCCTTAATTCCTCAAATTTTGCGGGGTTACTACCCAGCCGTAATAAATTAAAGTTTATAAAAATTTATTAATGTTTTAAAAATTATCGACATCTTCCAGATACTGGCGATCTTCTTCGATTATCTCTTCCGCTCCCTCTTTCCGTTCGCGGGGAATCATCCAATGCCTTTTTTTGCCGTAAACATCCGCGGATTTTTCCTGTTCATTTTCGGTTGCGGGATACGATACTTTACGGTCCTGATCCTCTTCCAGGCGCGAATAATCCGGCTTGGGGGCATATCCGTCCTTACGGTAAGATCTTTTATATTCTTCGACTCCTCTTATATCCCGGCCATAGCTGTTACGCTGTTTATAGTCGTCAAAATCCTGCTCACTTTTCCAAATAGCGATGTCGCGATTTATCTTATCAAGTAATTCATCTTCTGTCAATCCCCTAACTTCACTGCCACCCACAATTAATTTTTCGTACTCGTCCAGGGACATGACCACATAGGCGTTATCAGTCTTGCCGGAATCAAAAATAATTAACCTGTCTCCTGTTTTTTTGGCTAATTTTATCGCTTTTTGCAATTGATTCGACATATAATATCTTTTCCGATGTTAAAATAGCCTGGTTTTATTTTATAACAATAAAAATTTAATGTCAAGCCCATTTTTACCCTATCCTCTCCGGCTTCCGCCTCCTCTTTCTCCGATGATCGTTTCCGCCACGTTTTTCGGCACTTCCGCGTAATGGTCGAACTCCATGGTGTATTGGGCCCGTCCCTGGCTCATTGATCTTAAAGCGGTAGCATAGCCGAACATCTCCGCTAAAGGCACCATCGCGTCAATTACCTTAACGTTAATACGGTTGGTCATCTGTCCGATCTGACCCCGTTTCGAGTTCAGGTCGCCTATAACGTTGCCCATATATTCCTCAGGCGTGACTACTTCCACTTTCATGACCGGTTCTAAAAGGGTCGGGCTGGCCTTGCGGCAAGCCTCCTTAAAACCCAATATAGCCGCCATCTTGAATGAGGCTTCGGACGAATCAACTTCGTGGTAAGAACCGTCAAACACGGTCGTTTTTATGTTCACCATCGGATAGCCGGCTATTACGCCCTGATCAGCCGCTTCGACTACGCCTTTCTGAATGGCCGGAATGAATTCCCTCGGAATAACTCCGCCCTTGATGGCGTCCACGAACTCGTTCTTCTTTTCTTCCGTATTCGGTTCTACCCTTAGCCAGCAATGTCCGTATTGACCGCGGCCGCCGGATTGCTTGATATATTTACTTTCGGTTTCCGCCGTCTGCCTGATGGTCTCACGGTAAGACACCTGCGGCTTGCCGATATTGGCTTCGACCTTAAATTCCCGCTTCATGCGGTCCACGATAATGTCCAGGTGTAATTCGCCCATGCCAGAAATAAGGGTCTGGTTGGTTTCTTCGTCGGTTTCAACCCGAAAGGTCGGATCCTCTTCGGCCAGCTTCTGGAGAGCGACGCCCATTTTTTCCTGATCAACCTTGGTCTTCGGTTCCACGGCGATCTTTATGACCGGTTCCGGGAACTTAATTGATTCCAAAAGAACCTGACGATCCTCGTCGCATAAAGTATGTCCGGTGGTCGTACCCTTAAGCCCGATGACGGCCGCGATATCCCCGGCGTAAACCTCTTTGATCTCTTCCCGATGATTGGCGTGCATCCTGACCAGGCGGCCGATACGTTCTTTTTTGCCGGTCGAAGAATTTAATACGTAAGAACCGGCGGAAAGTATTCCCTGATAAACCCGGACAAAGCATAATTTTCCCACGAAAGGATCCGTCGCGATCTTGAAAGCCAGGCCGGCAAAAGGAGCGCCGTCGTTGGCGGTTATCTCTATCTTCTTTTCCTCATCTGTCGTGTCATGGCCGATTATCGGCGGCACGTCTATCGGCGAGGGCAGGTAATCAATAACCGCGTCCAGGGCCAGCTGTACGCCGATATTCTGGAGAGCCGTACCGGCGAATACCGGAAATAATTCCGCGGTAACCACTCCCTTGCGGGCCGCCGCCTTTAATTCTTCCACGCTCAACTCCTCACCGCTTAAATATTTTTCAGTCAATTTATCGTCGCATTCGGCCACCCGTTCGACTAATTCATTGCGGTATTTTTCCATATTATCCTTCATGTCATCCGGAACAGGCACCTCAGTGACCTGCTCTCCGAAATTACCGTTGAATTCGTAGGCTTTCCGGGTCAAAAGATCGACTACGCCTTTCATCGTATTTTCGGCGCCGATCGGCAATTGGAAAGCGAGAGCCCTGGAGTTAAGCCTTTCCCGAATAGAATTCAGGCTCATGAAAAAATCGGCTCCTAGTTTATCCATTTTATTCACGAAACAAAGTCTGGGTACGTGGTACTTATCGGCTTGCCGCCAGACCGTCTCGGACTGGGGTTCGACTCCGGCGGAACCGTCAAAAACCGCAATGGCGCCGTCCAGAACCCGAAGCGACCGCTCCACTTCCACCGTAAAATCAACGTGGCCGGGAGTATCGATTATATTGATACGATGATTCTTCCAAAAAGCGGTGGTGGCGGCCGAAGTGATGGTAATGCCGCGCTCTTTTTCCTGCTCCATCCAGTCCATTTCGGCGGCCCCTTCGTGAACCTCTCCGATCTTATGCTTCTTGCCGGTATAAAAAAGCACCCGCTCCGTAAAGGTGGTCTTGCCGGCATCAATGTGCGCCATGATGCCGATATTCCTGGTTTTTTCTAAACTATATTCTCGCGCCATATTTTAAATTTAAGAACTTTAAAAACTTTTAAATTTAATTTTAAGCTTTTATTTCATGAACGATTCTGCTCGTCTTGCCAGTTCCAAAAAAACGAGCTGCCATAGATCGGGGCAGCGCGCCGTTTTTTTATTTATATCAAACAACTTATTAATTATCAGCGTTAAATCCGCGTCCTGATCCGCGCAATATCCGCAGAGCTATGTTCAATGCTCTTAAACGCCGAATTATAACAAAAACGTGAATAAAAAATCTACGGATGAATTACCTGGCGAAATGCGCGAAAGCGCGGTTGGATTCAGCCATCTTATGGACGGTTTCCTTCTTTTTGATCGCGGCACCCTCTCCTTCGGAGGCGGCTAATATTTCGTCGGCCAGTTTAATATACATCGGCTTCCCTTTTCTATCTTTAGCCGCGCCAATAAGCCAGCGACAACCTAAAGTAAACCGCCGGTCTCCCCGCACCTGGTACGGAATCTGGTAGTTGGCGCCTCCGATACGCCGGCCGCGGACCTCCAGGGTCGGAGAAATCTTCTTTAAGGCTTTATTGAATATATGTCTGGGATCCTGCTTGGTTTTTTCTTTGATAACTTCAAAAGCACTGTAAACGATATTCTGGGCTACGCTTTTCTTGCCTCTTTGCATGATATAATTTATGAACTTGGAAATATCGGTATCGTTATACCGGCTATCTCCCTCGATTTTTCTCTTAATGGCTGGTTTTCCTCTCATATTGGTTTATGTCGAATTTATATAATTATTTTTTAGCTCTTTTAGCGCCGTAAATGCTCCGGGATTGTTTGCGGTTTTCTACACCGGTAGTATCGTAAACCCCGCGTATGATCTTATAGCGCACGCCCGGAAGATCGGCTGTGCGGCCGGCTTTAACAAGAACGATCGAATGCTCCTGGAGATTGTGACCGATGCCGGGAATATAGGCGGTTACCTCCATGCCGTTCGAAAGGCGGACGCGAGCGATCTTCCGCAAAGCCGAGTTCGGCTTTTTCGGAGTGGTGGTGGTTACTTTAAGGCAAACGCCGCGTTTAAAGGGAGCACCCTTGCGAAGCTCGGTCCTTTTCCTATGTAAAGTATCCAGCGTGGTTTGCATGGCCGGATATTTGCTCTTCTTAATTACTTTTACTCTTCCCTTTTTAACTAATTGGTTTACTGTTGGCATATTTATTATTCGCGTGTGCCCCGTTTAATGGTGGAGCTCGCCCGCGGGGCGACAACTGTTAATAAAACAACCCCTATAAACAGGGATTCTTTTGTCTATGAGATTTATTCTAATGTATCAAATTAATAAAAATTAGTCAAGAGAAGAAAATCCATGCTAAAAACAGATTATTTTTTGACTAATATAAAATAAATGTTTAATAGACCAAAATAATCATTAATTAAGTTTTAATTACTGTTTATATTATTAAAAGACGTAAATCAGTAAAGCGGAAATCCCGCTATTAACCTGAATAAAAAATCAATTATCGGAACAATCAGAAAAAAACCGAAAATAACGAATAAAAGCACTAAAAACATACCGTAACGTTCTGCTTCCGCGAAACGATTCTGCCAGCTTACGGGCAAAAAGGGAGCAATTACCTTTGAGCCGTCCATGGGCGGTATCGGCACCAAATTAAAAACCATGAGCAACAGATTGATCCAGACGATCAGGGCCAATAACGCCCCCAGGGTGGGGTTGGGCAACGGGGAAAACCTTAAGATCAATCCGAAAAACAAGGCGGTTATCAAATTGCCCAGGGGGCCGGCGATAGCCACTTTAGCCGGGCCGTATTTGGCGTCACGCAGATTATAGGGATTGAACGGCACCGGCTTGGCCCAGCCGAATACGAAGCCGGTATTCATGGTGATCATAAGGAGCGGCAGAAGAATCGATCCGAAAGGGTCGATATGGGCTATCGGGTTCATGGTCAGCCGGCCGGCATCCCGCGCCGTCGGATCGCCTAACCGGTCCGCCATCCAGCCATGCATATATTCGTGTATTATGGCGGAAAATACCAATATGATTATCTGAAAAATCGCTAAATCTAAAGACATTTATTTATAATAAAGACAATATTCTTAAACTTCACGCTCATTAAACATGAAAAAATATATAGGATAATCTTAATATTTTTTCCTTAATGCTTAATTAAATATATCACATCTTGCTTTTTTCGGCAAAATATGATAACATTCTAACATAAATAAAATTACACAGATACACGTAGCAACGAATTTTCGTCTGTTAACTGTCGTCTGTTTTTTCGAATATGCCAAAACAATGCGATATCTGCGGACGCTCCTCCACTAAGGATGCCGCCCGCTCCCATTCCAATATTAAAACCGTCAAACGCCAGCATATCAACCTCCAAAGCAAAAAAATCGACGGAATCAGGAAAAAGGTTTGCACTAAATGCCTGAAAACCATGGCGAAGGTAAAATAATTTTAAATAAAATTTCAAAAACGTAAGCTTCCCAAGGCGTACGTTTTTTTGTTGAATAATCTTCCGAAGCAGAATTCATGCAACCAATTTAAAAACCCCGATCGGATCGATCGGGGGATTTTTGTTATCGGGTCGGACCGACATTACTGAATACAACCGTAAAAACATCAACCTGGCGGAGGATACCGACTACGTTTTTCTTCTTGTCCGTAACAAGGAGAGAGTGGTGATTACCTTTCGCAAGCTGGTGCGTGGCCGCGGCCAGGGTAGCTTCGGAATCGATATATTCTCCCGAGGTTAACGCGTACATGGCGTCTTTGACGAGGATGTTGCGGGCCCGATTGGGTATGTGATCCAGCTGGATATCCCACAATCGGAACTGTTCATGGACGCTTACCAGATAAGTCTTGCTGAAACCGCTGCGCCGGGCGGCTTTGCTGATTAAATTCCGCGCGCTAGGCTCAAGCGCCCTCAAGGCGTCCATCTGACTTATTTTACCGATTATGCGGCCTCTTTTATTCCGAACCAGGATCGCCCGATGAGCGTGGAGGTTGTTTTTCCGCGAAAAATTTTCCTGAGCCCGCTTTAGTTCGATGATGGCTTCATAAAGAGACGCGTCTTCGTTTATAACGGCGTACTCGGCGAGAGGAACCATGATATCTTTCACGATCGACGTTTGCATGCACGCCCCCTCCTTAAAGAGGCGAATTTAAATGAACAAAAAATAAAAAAATACCGGTTAGGGACAAATCCATGATAATCCGGCCGGTATTTTTTGTCAACTTTATATCGAAAAATTATTTTTGTTTTTTATATGCTTCTTCTATATCTCCGTGGGTTATTTATTTATTAACTTCGCCGCAAAAAATCTCAATAAACGGCCCTTAAAACTTAAAAAGGAACCCTTTTCGGTTCCTTCGTTTTTTTGTCGCGGGAATTACCCGAGTCTTTGTCTTTCTCTCAACTTTTAATCTTTGGCCTGACTTTCCGCATCTGCTTCCGCAGGGCAAGGCTGATTTTTTGGTGCTGATCATAATGGGCGATCAAGTACCCTTTAATGGATTCCAGCAAATCTTCAATAATATCGTTAATATCAGATGTCGTATTGAACTGGCCTATTTCTTCCACGCAGCAACCGCCGTAACCATAGTCAAACCTTACATCCATCTTATTATCGCCGACTTCCCACCGAACCCTGAACTGATACTTTTTTTCTTTCAACCCGAGCTCAAGTATGTTTATGGAAATATATCCGATCAACTGTTCGCGGTCACTTTTCCCGACAACCCATTCGGAAAACGAAATGTTGTCCAAAGACAGGGATAATCCCTTGAAATCCTCATTAAACCTTTGAATGAATCCGTAACCGAGGTTGAAAGCGCTTTGAAAAAGATCGCTTTCTATTGTCCTGTGGTTTTCATTGTGCCCGCCCCTGTTGTCATAAACGACCGCGCATACACTAACCTTGTTGTTTCCCTTCATCGTGTTACCTCCCTTGATTGATAATGTACATATTATCCTCATCGTCAGACCCAGGCCTGACAAAAAAAGCATAGTACTTGGAGCTACGCTTGTCAATAGACACGAACGAAAACAAAAATTTTATTTTCTTTTCCCTCTTTCCTTGTTTCGATTGTCATCGCCCTTCTTTCGGATAAAATGTTCGGCGTTATCACTTAAAGCCTCGGCGGACCGTAAAAGACTTTGCGCCCCGTCTTTGTCGGTTTCCCCGATCTCTTCCGCTCTTTTTATCTTTTGATCAAGCTTGTCAATAATATCGTCCACATCTTTTTGCTCAAATTCCGGCTGTCTTAAATCTTTTTTCAGACGGTCAATATTTTTTTTCAGACGGCTTATATTATCTTGTTCTTTCGCCGTTGAACTGGCACTGGCCGAGCTTACGGCGGCGCCAAAGAAAGACGGATTATTCCGCTTATCATCGCTGTCACTGCCGTCATGATCTTCCTCGCTGTCTACTTCACCTTTTTTCAGATTGGCCGTAGAAGAAGCGGCGCGGATAAAACCGTTCTGATTTCTATCTTGCTTATCCGGCTTCAAGTCTGCCTTGGCGTCCGGCCGCTTTTCAGCCTCTCCCCCGTCCTCTTTATAATTTTTCGGCCCTTTCCCATTTTTAACCCTATCCAGCGCCAGGGCGATACTGTCGATCAGGTCGTCTTCGGCTCCTACTCCGGCGCTTTGCGCTATGTCGGTCAGTATGGCTTCCTCCCGGCTGTCGAGGGCTTTTATTCTGGAGGTAGTCGATCCGGAATCTGAAAAACCGCTAATGGCGCGTTCGCGCAATAAGAGCGCTTTATCCAGGTTGGTTTTTATTTTTTCTTCCGTTTCTGGTTTACCCATGGTCGCCGCGAGGACCTTCGCTTCAGCCAGCCTTTTAGCCGAAAACTCAGCGTAGATCTCGGCCTTCTTCTTCTTTCGGGCCAGACTAAGCTCGATTTCCTCCAGTTTCATTTTCAACGGGTAAAGAAAGTCGCCGGGTACGACATTCACGCCCGCGTAAGCGTATCCCGGCACGACTATAAAAATAAATAACAGGATCGACGCGGTTAAGGTCCTTAAACCCTGGCTGAAATGAAATTTCCGGGCAGACAGACTTTTTCTGAAAATAGCCGCGTAAAGCCGGATTCTTATCTTAAGATCAGCCCTGCGGCCTAAACGGCCCTTGGGGAAACTGTTTAATGTTTTTTTCAACTTGTCCATATATAAATAACTCCTTTGATATTTTTATAAAATGCGCCCAAGATACGAGGACACAAGATACAAACTCCAAACAAACTGCAAATTTCAACCATCAACATCCAAACCGTTTGATATCTGAAGTTTGTGATTTGAAACTTGTTTGTATCCTTGTATCTTGTTTTTGGGTATTAAAAATTTCAACTGAACTTTTACTGCCGTAAAATAAACTTTAATTTTTCATTGACTTACGCAACACCTCTAGGGCTCGGCAGATACGCGTCCGGACGGTTCCTTCGGAAATTTCCAGGATCGACGCTATTTCGCCGTTATCGAGCGAATCCGCGTAACGCAGGCGAAGGACTTCCCTGAATTTTTCCGGTAGAGCATCAATCGCGCGAAAAACGTCGTCCAGTTCAAGATCGATGTTCAGTTTTTCCACGACGTCTATCGTCCTACCATCCGCCTCGGCCAAAGCGGTTTCCCGCCGCGCTACGCGATAATGGTTAAGAAGGTGGTTTTTCGCTATCCGAAATATCCAGGCCTGGAAGGAACGTTCCGGGTCGAAGGAGTCGAACTTATCCAGGGCCTTAAAAAAAACATCCTGGGTCATATCTTCGGATAGCGCCCGATTAAAATCCAGACGGTACCAAAAATAATTAAAGATCTTGTCTTTATACTGGTTGTAATAGTTTAAGAAATCTCCGGCCATGTCCTTATTATTATACAAAAAATTCGCTAATTTGTTACAAAAATCCCGAATTTATGTTAATTTTAGCTGAACAAGTATTTAAACGGGACAACCTCTGACAATATTACTTCGTTTTTATGGATAAATCAATATGCCAAAAGCGATTCCGTCCCGAGGGCCGAAACCGCTTTTGTATTTCCCTAATGCCTCACTATTCTTTACAGGATCCTTTCTCTTTGAAACTGCCGGAAAGTTTTTCTTTCAGATTCTTGATCCCCTCCCTTATCCCGCTAATTTCCTCTTTTTTATCCTTAATTTCCTTTTTTATCTCTTTTTTCTCGGCTTTATCCAGAACTTTATCCGTCTTTATCACCTCTTTGATCTTCTGGATCAATCCCTTTAAAATCCTGGCTTTCTCCGGATTATCGAGTTCGCCTTCCGCCTTGAGTTTGTTTAGGTAATGATTGACGCAGCTTACGAAAGTACCGAGGCGGTTATCGCCTAAATACGGGCAGATCTCCGAGGCGTTCGCCGCTTCATCTTCGTCGGTTTTCCCGTCGCAGTCGTTATCGACGCTATCCTTGGCTTCAACGGCTCCCGGATGTATTAAACGGTTCGAATCGTTGCAATCCTTATTATTCGTTACGTACCCTTTTGGAGCGCGGCAAGCGCTCGTGGTGGCGGTACCGCCGAAACCGTCGGCGTCGTTATCGAAATAATAGGCGCGCGATACGAGATTCTCGTCCACTCTTCCGTCGCAGTTATTATCGATGCCGTCGCAGATCTCCGCCGCTCCCGGCCGGACGCTTTTTTTCGAATCGTCGCAATCCCGGTTATTGTCAGCGTAACCATAGGGAGCCTGGTAACTAGTGGTAGAGACGGACGGATTGCCGAAAGAATCCCGATCGGCGTCGCGATAATACGTTTTAAGATCGCAGCTTTCGTCGGTCGAGCCGTCGCAGTCATTATCTTTCTGGTCACCGCAGACTTCCGCCGCTCCGGGTTTTACGCTCGCGTTGTTGTCGTCGCAATCGGTCTGGTTAGCCGCGTAACCGGACGGAACAAAGCAGGCCCGGGTGGAGCTGCCGGGATTGCCGTAGGTATCCCCGTCAAGATCGCGGTAATAGGTGTTTAAAAGATTTTCATCGACCGAGCCGTCGCAGTCGTTATCGATATTATCGCAGACTTCGGCCGCGTTCGGATGGATATTCGCCTTAGTATCGTTGCAATCATTATTATTGCTTACGTATCCGGAGGGCGCGCCGTCACGGCTTGTCGTAGCCTGGCCGGGATTGCCGTACGTATCGTTATCGGCGTCCCGATAATAAGTTATAAGATCGCAGCTTTCGTCGGTCGAGCCGTCGCAGTCGTTATCGATATTATCGCAGACTTCGGCCGCGCCCGGTTTTATGTTCGCGTTGCCGTCGTCACAGTCCGTTTGGCTTCCCGCGTATCCGGACGGAACGGAGCAGGCCTGGGTGGTACTTGAGGTTAATCCGTAACCGTCGCCGTCAAAGTCGCGGTAATAGGTGATCAGAACGTTTTCGTCCACGTAGCCGTCGCAGTCGTTATCGATATTATCGCAAACCTCCGCGGCCCCGGGATTTATCGCGGCTACGGTATCGGCGCAATCGCCGCCGTTACGGGCATAGCCGGCGGGCGGTTCCGTGGCTGAGGTGGTGGTCGAAGTAACCCCGTAGCCGTCTCCGTCCGCGTCGGAATAATAGGTATATTGGATCTGATCCGCCTTTACGGCATAAAAAAATCCGCCGCCGGCCAGGATGCCGACGCCGACAAGAAGAACCTTTAATAGATCTTTCCTGTTTAAAATAGATAGGATTTTTCTCATAGTTTTTTTAAAACCGCGCTTAAGCGCTTTAATAATTAATATCGGCGCTTTCTCGTAAAATACGCGCCGTAATATAATACAAACCGGGCGCAACTTTGTTACGGAAAAAACTTAGAGCCAAAGGAATAATAAAATCCCTCCGCGGGATCAGGACCGAATATTCGCGCATCAAAAACAATTTTAGATAATAAAAAACAGACCATTATTGTCTGTTGTCGTTTTTCTTTTATTAGTCTGAATTGACCTGATTAAATTTTTATTACCGCTTCTTTAAGCGTGATGTCTTGGTCAAAATCCAAATTATTCTCAACTATATACCTGCTTAGCTCAACAACCAGAAAAATCCGAAGCTTGCCTCCGAGCGCATCAATAAGATCTTGGTCGTTTTCATAAGCTAACCTTCTTAAGGGCGTATTAAGCAATTCCGCCGATATTGCGCTTTGATTCTCTTTAAAAATCGTTTTTATTTTCGCACGATTGAACTCACGGCGGGCCTCTTTGTAAGTTGTGGGCATTACTTCCTCCTAGTTAAATCAACGGTTGAAGATAATAATACCAAAGAACGGAAAACAATATACACCGACATTAACATCTATCGTTAACTTTGTCAACTCAGTCGACCCCTGGCCGCTATTTAATGCCGTAGGCCGCGACCTCGCCGTGCCCCGGATAAATCGCCATTCCCGGTTTTATGATATCCACTAAGCGCTTTAAAGACGCTTCCATGTCGGTCTCCGAACTCCATTCGAAATCAGTTCGTCCGATGCCGTTAAGGAATAAAGTGTCTCCCGTAAACATAAAACCGTCTCCCAGGAGGCAAATTCCTCCGGGCGTATGGCCGGGAGTATGGAGAACCTTTAATTCAATGTCTCCGATCCGGATAACATCGCCGTCGGAAAGATATTGGTCGGCCGGAAAATCAATAAGGCTCTTTTCCGCAACGTGTATAAGAATTTTCGCGCCGGTGGCATTCCTAAGGTGCTCGTCCGCCAGAACATGGTCGAAGTGCCCATGGGTATTTATTACATAAACGAGCTTTACGCGCGCTTTTTTTATTTCGTCCAAAATCAATTCGCCGCTACCCCCCGGATCGATCACTGCCGCTTCCCCGGCGGAACTTACGAGATAACAATTGGTCGCGATTTCTCCGACAACAAATCTCTTGATATCCATAAAATCGATCTTTAAATAAAAATAATGCGAACCGCTCCCCTTTAACTACGGCCAGTTCGCATTTTAATATCCGCTTACCGGTTAGATTAATATCAAAAGCCCGACGATTATGCCTATCGCCACGAATTGGATAACGAAAATCTTAAGAAAGCTCATTCCGGCTTTTTCAGGATCAAAAATCATAGTATTTTATAGCTGGCCAACAGACGGCAAAGCCTTTGCTGTTATTCCAGATTAAATTAATAAAAAAGTAAAAACCTCAACTAAGAATACAAATATTATACTATCCGCACATTATAAACGGATTAATCGTTTTTGTCAAGGATGATTTTTTCATCCGCTAATTTTACCACGTCATCCAGCCGCCAATCCGTTTTAACAAGAAAATCATACACCTGGTATCTGGCCGCCTCCGAAACGTTGGCTGGATCGCTTAAATTAGTAAGCATTATTATGGGCACGGAGCCTCCCCATTTCACTTCCCCCCTGATCTTTTTTAAGAGAGAGATGCCATCCATTTTCGGCATGATCACGTCCAGGAGTATTATATCCGGCTTTTTTTCCATGGCCGCCTTATAACCCTCTTCACCGTCGCAAGCCTGGGATACTTCATATCCGGCGGCTTCAAATTTATCCGTCAAAGCCGCCAGCATAGCCGCTTCGTCCTCTACGATTAGAATGTGTCTTTTTTTGTCCATATTGTTTTATGATTTAAATTTCTAGTGATCAGTTATCTTTCCACGCTCATTAATTTCTTGATCCCGACCTTCTTTTTCATGCCCCGAAGGGGGATGGTAATAAAAAAAGTAGTGCCTTTATTCTCCTGGTCGATCGGGCGGGACGGATTCGGCTTATTGAGCAGGAGCTCGAGGCTGGGCGACTGGAACCATATCTTCCCTCCGGATTTTTCAATGACCGCCTTAGCGATATAAAGCCCGAGGCCGGTGCCGCTCGACTCCATTTTCTTCGCGTTTTCCGCCCGGAAAAGTTTCGTGAAGATCTTCGGCTGTTCCGACCGGGGAATACCGCAGCCAGTATCGGAGATCTTAATAAGCGCCTGATGCTCCGTCTTTTTGATCGTTACGCGGATAGTTCCCTTCTCCGGAGTATACTTGACGGCATTCGAGAGGATATTCTCAAAAACGATCTTGGTCAGTCGCGGATCTAAATTTATTTCCGGCAGGCTGTCATACTCCTTTTCCAGGTTTATTTTTTTCGATTCAATCTCGGGCAGGAATTTCTTTAACGCTCCCTCCGCCCGGCCGATAAGGTCGGTCGGCTCCGGTTCGATCGAAAAAGTCCCTAAATCGATGCGGGAAACATCCAAAAGCGCGTTAACCAGGTCGATCAGGCGTTCGTTGTTCCGGTAAACCTCCCGCAGATATTTAGCTTGCTCGGGGTTGAGTTCGCCGGCGTCGCCGGAAACAACATAATCAACATACCATTTTACGATCGAAAGCGGGGTGCGAAGCTGGTGCGATGCGATCGCCACGAAGTCCGTCTTGGCCTGCGCGATTTCCCGGTGTTTAGTGACGTCCTGCGCCACTCCGGTCTGGAGCCTCACTAAAAGCTCGTTTAACGCGCTCGTCAGCTGGCCGATCTCGTCCTTATTTTTTACCGGCAGCCTTTTAGAAAGGTTTCCGGCCGCCATCTCCTCCACTTCGAAGGTCAGGCTCCGAAGGCGCTTAGTCAAGGTGCGGCTAATCGTAAAAGTCACTAAAAACACGAAAATATATATAAGCTCGCCCAATATCAATATCTGCTCCGGCAGTCCGCCAATAAAAAAAACGACTGACAGGATCAAACCGGTAGCGAACAAGAAGACCGTCAAAAGGATCTTATCGGATAATTTAAAAATAAAATTTATCATCGGTTTTGTGGGTATATAATTATTTTACAATAAATCCACGGATTAGTAAACTCCGAAATAGACCTACGCTTGACTTTAGCTTATATGTATGCTTAAATAGCATGAGTATCCAAAAAAACCTCTCTAATCGGTTTTAATTAATTTTTCATTAATTTTTGTCAGTTAAAACGATATTAACTGACTTTTATATTAGTAACTTTATGAACTTGAAGAATTCAATTACGGCGGCTGCCGACATGATCGTCCCCCGCCCTAAATTCGGAGATAAAATAAAAAAATTATTCCGCTCCAGGGG
>JAZDLN010000027.1:0-81271 GCA_043801965.1 Candidatus Falkowiibacteriota bacterium | reverse complement strand
GTATCAAGCCATTTAAATTTTCATTTGATCCTCTTTCCCAGGAATGGTAAGCATGAGCATAATAACAATCAAACCCCAGCTCTTTTTCAATTTCTTCATAACCTAAATTTTCTGAACCTCTATCCATGGTAAGTGTTTTTCTGTATTTTTTCGGTATGCCCGCTAATCGATTGATCATCGCCCGATTTGATTCTTTGATGGTGAGTAGGTTCAACAAGTAAGTGCAACGCCTGTACTATATCAGGCGCATGTCTAAAATATAAAAACAAACATCAGTCCCAAAGGACTGATGTTTGTTTTTATAGCTCGAAGATTTCTTTTATTGATAATTTAAGAATCAACTCACAACATTTCTTGCTTTTTAAGCCGCTACCGCATTCACATTCTTTATTTCTTAATTTGCCCCTACCCATATAATTAATTTTCTCTGCTCATATCTTCAAATCTGTATCTACAGTCATGATAATGACTATTATCAAGATATGTAATAAAGTTATTTTTAATAAAAAAACTTTTTACAATTTCCTCTCTTTCTTTTATTAAATCAAACGCAGATATATATCCATAAATACGTTTTATTTTTTTTGCTCTAACTAATTCTTGTAATAAAAATGAACCTAGACCCATTTCTCTATATTCCTTTAATATAAATAAATCCTGAATTTCAAGAGTATATTTAGTGTCATATGCGTAATGCATCCAACCAGCAAGGAGTCCGCCAGCGTCAAAAATTTCAAAGTTTAAAAATTTTCTATTATCACCGCTAAATGAAGAATGTGTAATTACTTTTATTGAATATTTTTTATTATCTATTTTTATTTTTTTTCTAAAAAAATATTTTGGGTTAATTTTTTGTAAACCAGCTAAATAGTCTGCAGCAAAAGCTGAAATAATATGTTTTCTGATATATTCGGATGATATCTTCCCTAAACCTTTTTTGCCCCAATTTCGCCAATTCGTGTTAACTGTAAACATATCAGAATTTTTATCGTAACTCAAAACGCTCACAGAATGACTATATTCTTCATTCTCATCATCTTCATCGGGAATTGTAATTACTCCATCCATATCAGAGTTTATTGAGCTAAATATTTCTATATCTAACGTTATTGGACAATACTTTAGGGCACAAAAAATTGCCTCTGGAGTAAAAAGTCTTTCGTAAAAGCCAGTTCTGAATTTTCTGGCTATTGCAATTTGTCGACTTGAATAGTTAAAAGCATAGTGACCTGAAAAATTTTTGTTGTGTTCTTTTGTTTCTGGTAACATCCCGTACCCCTTGGACAATCGTGTTGTCCACAAGGAGGATGATCCCTTTTCTATTCCGTCGTATTTTTTTGTGATTGAGTGTATGTATCTAAAAGAGAACATTGAAGAGTTTTTTTATTTGTTTATATTTTTATGTTAGTAAACTTAATTTATGGCGTCAAGTTGTTGTCTCCTGCGGATAGACTCTCGCCCCGGGCATAAATGCCCAGGGCTAATTATTTTTAAAAGCCCGCTAAAGCGGGCTAGGCACAAAAACATTTTAGCAATTAGCGCCATTTATGGCGCTTTTAAATTTTAGCCCTGGGGTTACTTAAAAAAAGGATAAATATTCTTCCGCAATTAATTTTCCATAATGAAAAAAGCCCCCGAGAATGTTCTCGAGGGCTCCCATTTTTTATAACGCTCCGGAATAACCGGCTCAGAAACCATTACCTGATCATCAGGTAAAATAAATTCTTTTACTTCATTTAGTGTTAATGTTTTCTGGTGATTTTTGTTGAATCATTGAGCTAACAGAGCAATCATGCGGATGTCCAAGATCGGGGAAAATATAATAGAAAAAGTTTATATCCGTTGTTAGACCCATCAACATCGCCCATAAATCCGGGCCGGTTATTTTCTTTACCGTTGATGTATCATTATCCGTATATTCTCGGACAAAATACTCATTTTCCCTGGATTCATTTTTTACCACATAAAAACGCAAAGCCGAGTTATAAACAGGAGCATACACTATCATCTCCTTAAACGACTTCCCCGTAAAATGAAATATTGTGCTTCGCATGCTATCGCAAACACCCATGGCGCTCACTTCCGCCTCTTGCTCATAGCCGATAAGCATTTCAGCATCTGTATTTTCAGCCGATACCGAAGAAATTCCCAATAAACAAACCGCCAATAAGGCCACTACCGTAAAATCAAATAACTTCTTCATTTCCCTCATCCCCTTTTCTGATATTTTTGCATTATTTACTAAGTTATAATGAACATAAAATGACCGTTATAAAAAAATACTATAACAAAAAATTATAAAGGTCAACAGCGGGATCGACTACCCCCTCTTTTTTTCTCAAATACACAAAAAACAAAACCGGCTTTTGCCGGTATTGTTTTTGTTTGCTCGGGGACAGGGATTTCCGCCTCGTTCCGCCTTCCGGCGGAACTTCGTTGCCCTGTGCAGCGCATACATGCCCCCGGCATGTCTGCGGACGCTCGACTTCATTCCTCGTCCCGATTGCTCGGGACTCGGAATTTGTCTCGCTCCTGCCCGTTCGAATCCCTCCCGCTCTCTCAAACAAATAAAATAATACCCAAGCTGCTGCTTGGGTATTATTTTATTTGCTCGGGGACAGGGATTCGAACCCCGATAGCCAGGACCAAAACCTGGAGTCCTACCATTAGACGATCCCCGAATAAAAATCGAGTATGTTCAATAAATCTTTAATTTACTGTCTTAAAATTATTTAATTTTTAAATTATCCGTATAACTCTCGTATAATCGCTTGTTTTACAACCGTGGAATATAAACGTAAAACATACATTGGTTGGGATTCGCCATGTCATCCGACATGGCGCCCCGCCGGATGGCGGTGCGAACCCCGATAGCCAGGACCCTTGTCCCGTCGGATGACGGGAAAAACCTGCTGTCCTACTTGCCTCGCCGAAGTTTTAACGAAGGCGGGCCTGCCTCGCCGAAGTTTTAACGAAGGCGGGCCATTAGACCTGGCCCGTCGGATGACTGGGCCGATCCCCGAATGTATAAAATTACAAGTTACGAACTTGCACCGCCAGCGGTCGGGTTAAAAATAACGATTATAATTTTTGTTTAAAAAACAACTCTGGCCGGAATGAGTTGCGCGAACATATCTAAAGTTTAAAAATTACATTCCCAGCTTTACTTGCTCCTTTATTTTTATCATATCAGATTGAAACCGGTCATGAGCAGCCTGATTTGAGGTTAGTTCTTCTTCAAAATCCCGGTGTTTTTTAGCGATGCCATCAACAGCTGTTAGAATTTTTTTCACGTCATTGCTGATCTCTTCGACTTTTCGTGATAATTCACGATGCTCATCTTTGGTAACTATTTTATTGAATTGTTCCGGGGTTAAAGTCATTATTTTACGATTAATTCTATCTGCATATTACATTATAATATTAAATTTGTCAATTTTAAACCCTCGAATATTTCCTGACAGCGAGGAGGCTGGCCAGAATATTTATCAAAGCCACCCCGAGGAATTGCGCGCCGAAAATCGTGAAAACGTTGCCGTAAAAATACTCAAGCAGGTTAACGTTATAGCCCACAAAAAAAGCTTCCAGGTAAGGTTGAAGCAAAGTCAGGAAAAGATAGAAAATACCCATGATCGATAAAACGCCGATCAGGGTGTAAAAAACTCCCGATAAAAGATACGGCATCTGTATGAACCAATGCGAAGCTCCGACCAGGCGCATGATCATAATCTCGCGCCGATGGGTATAGATCGCTACCCGGATAGAGTTAAAGACCACCAGAACGGTAATAAGGACGAAAATAGCACTTAAAACCAGGCCTGCGTCGCTGACTTTATTCGTAATATCGTTTATCTTGTTTAAAAGCATCTTATAATTCGTGAAATTGCGCGATTCGATGATATCGTTAGAGATAGTATTAAGGCGATTGATCAGGTTATCCAGGATATCAAGGTTGGCCGGTTTTATCACGAGTATCGGCGCCAGCGGATTATTGCCTAATTCCCGCAGAGCCTGCAGTATTTCCGGATTATCCTTGTGCTTGTCGATAAAATTCGCCATCGCCTCCTCTTTGGAGATATAGGTGACGCTTTTAACCTCTTTGAGCTCGCTGATCTCAGCTTTAAGCGCGAGGATCTCGTCTTCTTTCGATTCGTTTTTAAGGAATAGGTTGATATCGATCTTTTCCTTGACGGCTTCTACGGCGGCCTGGCCGATTACCTTAACCACCAGAAGCATGTTAATGGAAAAAAGAGCCAGAATCAAAAGTATGACCGTCACGAGAGAGAGCCAGACATTGCGGTAAATATCCTCGATACTGAATTTTATGATTCGCGCCAGGGATAGAAACATATCAAAATAATAAATTAATTACAAAACATATTTGCCTATGGACTGATCGCTTATGATCGTGCCGTTTTCAAGGGTAATGACCCGTCTTTTCAGGCGATTGACTATTTCCCGGTTGTGGGTGACTAAAATTATCGTGGTGCCGAATTTATTGATGCGAAGCAGAAGTTCTATGATCTCATTGGCGTTTAAAGAATCAAGATTTCCGGTCGGCTCGTCAGCCAGAAGTATTTTGGGACGATGTACCAGTGCCCGGGCAATGGCCGTCCTTTGCTGTTCGCCGCCGGACACTTCCTGGGGATAACGGTCCGCCTTGGTTTCGAGACCCACGATCTTCATGACGTGCGGGATGATCTTTTTTATCTTTTTCGGATGGCCGCCGCAAACCTGCATGGCGAAAGCGACGTTTTCGAATAACGTCTTTTTGGGCAGAAGCTTGAAATCCTGGAATATTACGCCGATCTGGCGCCGAAGCACCGGGATTTCCCGCTGGCCGATATTGGTGATATCCCAACCGCCCACGATAATCCGGCCTTTATCCACTTTTTCTTCGCCGATCAGAGCTTTGACCATAGTGGTCTTGCCGGTTCCGGACTGGCCGACGATCGAGACGAATTCTCCCGGCAATATATGCGTGCTTAAATTATTCAAAGCCGCTACGTTCTTGGGGTATAGTTTGTAAACATTTTGAAAACGAATCATAATCACGACGTACGATATTTAATATTAAATATCAATTTTTTCTTAAACCATATTTCATAAGCTCTTCCGTCTCGTAAAAACTCGTGGCCCTGTCCCCCGCTCCCATGGTAACGACGATCACGTTCCGGCCGTCTGAACCGGCGACTCGGACCATCAGGCAATAGCCGGCTTCGTCGAGATAACCGGTCTTTGACCCGGTAATATCGTAATTATTCGCCCTGATGAGATGGTCCGTATTTTTAATGCGGTAAGCTTTACCCGTACTTATGGCCGTAAATCGGTATTCCGGCATAGTGCTCGCTTTTTGGATCATGGGGTTTACTAACACCTCTTTAGTTATTATAGCATAATCCAGGGCGGAACTCACGTTTTCAGGGGATAAACCGGTCGGTTCCTGAAAACGCGTGGAAGTGGCCCCCAGGCTATCCACCCAATCGTTCATTTTCAAAATAAAATCTTCCCGTTTAAGACCGCTGGCGCGAACCAGGGTTTCGATCGTATTATTCGCCGATCCGACGAGGGAGGCGTAGAGGAGGTCTTCGACCGTAAGCGTTTCTCCGGCGCTTAAGCTCAGCTTGGCGGATTCCCAGGGCTTGCAGTATTCGTAATTATATTCTTCATCCCGCTTCTCGTACGCGACTACCCGGCTTAATGTCGGCTTCGTATCGAGAAATACCTTTACGGCCACGAGTTTGGTTAAGCTGGCCAGCGGCCGCACCGTTTCGGCGTTCTTCGACCATAAGATACGGCCGGTTGATTCGTCCATGACCACCGCCGATCCCAAATCGACGGACGGACTTTCCCCTGAACCGTTTTTCGGTATTCCCAAAACCCGCCCCTCTCCGTCGGGAGGAATATAAAGCGGTTCCACGGAAACATCGACCACTCCCGCGCCCAGAGGCGCTATTTTCGCGAAAGCCGCCCGGTCAAGATCGATCACGCGATCAGGGAAAAGACCGCGGTCCGGACCGTAATCGTTAATGGTCACGTCCACGAATTTACTGCGGTCGCGGTTAAAAACGCGAAGCCGGGAATTCTTCGGAAAATCCGGAGAAGCCGCGAAATCACCTCCCTTGTACGCGTACCAGCTGGTCCGGCCGACGGTCATGACGTCGGGATAGGAAAAAACCGCGATCCGGGCGAAAGGAAGATGGATCAGCGAACGGACGGATTTGATTTCCGGGTGGTCGGTCGTGGGCAAAGGCCGCCAGGCGGAAAAATTTTTGTCATAAAAAAATACCTGCTTATAATCATTGTTTTTTTCGCCGTAAGAGAGCTGGATATAAAAGGGTTTATGGTTGTCGTACGCGGCTTTATTCTTAAATTCGAACTGATAGACCGGACTTAAGCGGTCAAGCTGCCAGGGCATAGGAAGCGATTCGTCGAGTTTTATAAGCTCGACCCCCGTCGCGTCGCTTAAAATACCCGGAACGAGCGATAATTTAATTTCAGCGTCAAATCCGGCCACGGTATAACCCCTGGCGATTGTCGGCTTATCAAGCCGGATCGAATAATATTCGTTCGAGCGCTCATCGGAACGCGCCATAAATGGTCCGGACAAACAAAAAACCGCCAAAACGGAAGCTATCGCAGTTTTAATCGATTTTTTACCTATTTTTAACATTAAAAATGATAATTAATATTCATAAACCAATAAAAATATTATAACACAAATCCGATTTTAAGATAAGGGATTAAATAAACTTGCATTTTTTTAAAATTATTACTATTATTAAATAAAGCCCAAAGTGGCGGGCTTGCCCGCCGAAGTCATTACAAACTAAAACCAATCAACCACGCTAAACGTATCTTCATGAAGTCCGCCTTCGCTGAAGCTACGACGCGACGAAGGCGGGTATCGTATAGTGGCTATTATGTTAGCTTCCCAAGCTGAAGAGACGGGTTCGATTCCCGTTACCCGCTCATTATTACTAGACACTTAACATTTGACACCTGACATTTGACCTGGTTAAAGGATAAATGTCAAAGGTCAAATGTAAATCAAGGCCGGAGTAGCTCAGTTGGTAGAGCAATGCTTTCGTAAAGCAGAGGTCACGAGTTCAAGTCTCGTCTCCGGCTCAAATTTATCGGGTTTCCGCTCAGTCGATTGTTTATAAAAAGAATGTCCTTTGACATTCTTTTTTAAATAAGGATAAATATAACGCGCCGTCTCAGTCCACCAGGCTCCAAACATGGTATCCCATGACAGCCTCTTCCACGTATTCGTCGAATAATACCGGCCGTACCACCACGTAGCTTAAGTCTGTTTTATCCGCTGTTTTTCCGAAAACATGGAATATGTAATAACCGTCTTTATCGACAACCATGTCGCTCGTCTCGTTCGTTTCCAGGCCGGCCAGTTTATCGTAATAATCGCGGTCGTACCGGTTGTTTCCGTCAATGGTCAGCGGTCCCAGGTCATCGCCGTAACGCGTGGCAGTACGGATAAAATCCTCTCCGGAATCTATTAGCTTTTTTATCTTCATTATACGGTTAAGGGCCACCATATTCTTGGTGCTGTCGAAAACTATGCTCCCGTTTATCCTGTCCGTCAAATTATCGGTCCCGGCGATGCCGTACTCGCGCATAAGATTTCCCACTATGATCTCTTTTATTACCGCCACCCTGGTTATCTCGTCAAGTTTTTTCTGATCTGACGCCTTATCTTTTAAACCGTTCTTTATATCGACGTATTTATAATATTCAATGACATCGCCGTTAGCGACCAAAGCCGGAACCGGCACATAACCGGCAATATATCTGGTAAACGCGTTATCCGCCCCGAATTTTAAAAGCATGACGGCAAAAACGGAATAAAGAAAAATAAAAACCAGAAAAATAAGCAAAAACCGATACAATGCGGTTTTACCCGCCACAAAGAAAGACCTTAAAAGATAGCGGCTGTATCCGGACAGGCTTTTCCTGAAACGCATTATCTTTTCCCGCCTGTTCCTTTTTGCTTCAGCGCGCCTGTTTCGTTTTTTCTTTTCATATTCTTCGCTCGCCCTTCGCTTTTTTCCTTCCTCTTCTTCGCGCGCCTTCTCAGCGGCTGCTTTTTTCGCCCGCCTGATCCTGTCCTCCTCTTCCTCTTTTTCTTTTTGGCTTCGCTTTATCTCTTCTTTCTCCCTCCTCTCTCTCTCCGCCTTTTCCTTCTTTTCTTTTTCGATTGTTTCCTTTGTCCGCGCGGTCTCGTCAACTATAGCCGGAGCGGCTTCGCTCTCTTCCCCTAAAACCTCAGACATTTCATTTTTCCAGATTTTCTTCAACTGATTCCTTTTCTCGGTTTCCGCTTTTGATTCCCGGGAGATCTCCGGCTTTTTAGCCGGCGCTTTAGCGATATCCATAAACCGCCTGGATGAAGTTATCGGTTTATTCGTTTCTTCCGCGGGTGCTTCTTGGCGCTCTATAACGGCCGGCTTGGGCGTTTCTTTGCTTTTTACCCTGGAAACGCGGTTAAAAAGCCCGTCTACGAGCTTGTTTTTCTCTTTCGCCGGCATCGGGGCGGCTTCTTTTTTCGATCTCATTTCCTCTTCAACAAAATCCAAAACAATCTTCCTGGATTTCTCCATTTCTTCCCTGCTTAATTTAGTTATACCGTCAATCTGCTTATTGGGCATAATAATTCTTTTTTTGGCTATTTAAAAAAATAATACCACCATTTCCCGGGGTTGCTCTTCGCTTCGACATTTTTGTTTTTTGTCCCGCCGGCCCTGGTATCCGCCGGCTTTTCGCCGTCACGGCTATCGTCATTTTTTATGACCACCACCTCTTCTCCCGGCTGCTTGTAATTCAGGTTTGATCTTGCCTGCTGTAGAGCGAACTGGTCCGATTCCAGATATTTCACCAATTGCTGCAATTCTGAATTGCTGTCTTCAAGATATAAAATCTCCTTTTCCAGTTCTTTTATTTCCTTTCCGATCCTGTATTGTTTGCTGACGTTTTTCGCCAACGGTATGCTGATGCCGATAACAATAAGAAAGCCGACGACGGTCAGCGCGATCTGGCTTGAAAATACGGACCTTAAAAAATTTTTTTTATCTTTGATCATATTCAGGATCAATCATTTATTTTACGCCATTTTTTATCGGGCACAAAGCTGAATTTGACCATTTCTATGATGAGCATCGTCAATAAACTGATCACGATAACTATATACCATCCGCCGACTTTCAGGGGGGCGGTGCCCAAAACCATCTGCAGGGGACCCCAATATATTCCTAAAAGCAGCAGGACCGCGCTTAGGGAGACAGATATTAAAAGATACGAATTCGAAAAAGGATTTGTTTTCCAGATCGGGTTCTTAAGATCGCGCAAACTGAATATAGACACGAGACTGCTTATCCCGAGGATGGCGAAAATTACGGTGCGCATATAATCGATTTCTCCCAAAGGCATTATAAAAAACATCATGAGAAAAACGGAAAAAATTATGACGGCGCGGATCGGTCCCGCTCCGAAGATTATTATTTTCATTATGTCGTTCATCACGGGTTCCTGCTTTTTTATGGGTTTTTCCCGCATTATAAGTTCATCCCCTTTTTCAAATGCCAACGAAAAATGCGGCAGGCTGTCATTGACTATGTTTATCCACAGTATTTGCGTAGGCAGAAGGGCCAGAGGAATATCGCGGTTTAAAAGCGCCGCCGCGAGAATCGTGCCGATAATGACCGTTACCTCGGAAAAGCTGTCGGAAATAAGATAGGTTATGACCTTCCTGATATTTTCAAAGATAACCCGGCCTTGTTCCACGGCGGCCACGATCGTTTTAAAATTATTGTCCAAAAGGACGATGTCGGAAGTTTCCTTCGCGATATCCGTGCCCGTACCAAGAGATATGCCGATATCAGCCGCCTTGAGTGCGGGAGAATCGTTTATTCCGTCTCCGGTCATGGCCACTACCTCCCCTTTCGCCTGCAGGGCGGTTACGATCCTGAGCTTATGGTGCGGGCTTACTCGGGCGTAAACATCGATCTTTTTTATCAATTTTGCGAATTTTTCGTCGCTTAACCTGTCTAATTCCTCGCCGGTAACGACGTTTTCCTCTTTAGCTTTAAGCCCGACCTCCTGGGCTATGGCCTTGGCGGTAAGCTTGTGGTCGCCGGTTATGATCACCGGCCTGATCCCCGCCCGGATGCAAAGCTTAATCGTTTCTTTGGCCTCCTTTCGGAGAGGATCCTTTATGGCGATAAAACCGATAAAGGTCAGATCACGGTCGATTTCTCCCCAATCGATACCGCCCGCCTTTAATTCCGCTTCTTCTTTAAATTCCCTGACAGCCAATCCGACAACCCTTAAGCCGCGGCGGGTCAAGCCCTCATAAGTCCGGTCAAGGTTTTCCCGGGCGGCTTTATCAAGGGAACGGACGCCGCCGTGGTGGTAATATTTAACGGACTTGTCCAATAATTTTTCCGGCGCTCCTTTTTCATAAAGTACGTATTCGCCGTCTTCTTTCCGATGCAGGCTGAGCATGAATTTTTTTTCACTGCTGAAAGGCAATTCGTCTACCTGGGGCTCAATCTTTAAAAGCTCTTCCCGCCGGAGGCCCGACTGGATAGCGGCGGAAAGAAGGGCGTTCTCGGTCGGCGTGCCGATAAAACGCCAGCTGGCCAGCTCGTCGTCGGGATTCTCGATTATCGAATCGTTGCACATCATGGCCGTCTGAAGGGCGAGACTGACGGTTTTCGCTTCCTGGGTCTCCTGGCGCGTGCCGGGATTGTCCATTTCAAATTCTTTTTCGCCAATAACTATATGCGCCACGTGCATATTACCTTCGGTTAAGGTGCCGGTTTTATCCGTGCAGATAACCGTGGTCGAGCCTAAGGTTTCCGCGGCGATAAGCTTTCTGGTCAAGGCCCTCTTTTTAAGTATCCGCTGCATACCCAGAGCCAGAATAAAAGTAACGGACATTGTCAATCCTTCCGGGATCGAGGCTACGCCTATCGCCACGCCGGTCTCGACCATCTCGAGGAATCCCCGCTTTTGGAGAAGTCCGACTATTACCACTAAAACGCAAATAACACCGAAAATCATCCCTAAAAAACGACTGAATTTATCCAGACGGAGCTGCAAGGGGGTTTTTCCTTCTCCTGTTGCCGCCACCAGTTCGGCTATCTTGCCGATCTCAGTTGTCTTTCCTACGCCGGTAACGACCGCTTTCCCCAGGCCTTCCACGGCTAAAGTGCCGGCATAAACCATGTTTTCCCGGTCGGCTAAAGCCGCTCCTTCGGGTATCGCCTCGGTCTTTTTCGACGATGGCAATGATTCTCCGGTCAAAGAGGCTTCATTGACCTTAAGGTCTATCGCTTCGATCAGGCGCGCGTCCGCCGGTATCTTGTTACCGGCCTTTATGAGCACTATATCGCCTATAGTCACTCGCCGGCTGTTTATCGTTATATCGCGTCCGTCCCGCAATACTACGGCTTTGTGTTCGACCAGATTCTTCAATTTCGCGATGGCCTGATTGGCTTTATCCTCCTGGATAAAGCCGATGATCGAGTTTAAGATCACGGCTCCGAATATGACCGCTGAGTCTATATAACTGCCCAAAACCACGGATAGGGTTCCGGCTATCACAAGAACATAAGCTAAAGGATTTTTGAATTGGGAGACAAATACGTTAAAGCGGCTGATCGGCTTTTCCTTGGCCAATTCGTTAAAACCGTATTTATTAAGCCGTTTTTCCGCCTCCTCCCAGGTTAAACCGGTAGCTTCCGTCTTAAGTTCGGTCAGGCAGGTTTTTATTTTAAGATGATGGCAGGTTATCATGGTTTAGTTTTTTTGTTTGAATATGGTAAAAATTAATAAATAACAACTATATTATTATAACATAAAGGGATCTAAAAAACAAAAACCCGTTCCCGAGAAATCTGCTTTGGCAGATTCCCGGGAACGGGGTTAGGGTTCTAGGCTAGTTGGGAAGGTTCTCGAGTCCCCTTATCCCGTTTTTCAGGGGAGGACTTTGATGCGAACCCTTGCCTTCGTAAGACCGGTTACGGCCGCCGTTATCCCGGCGTTTTTGGCCGTTGCCGTTGCCGCCGGTTTTGGCGGTTTTTGCGCGTTCCAGGAACTTCTCTTCCTGCGCGCGTTTAGCGGCTTCCTTGCGCCGCCACCGCTCGTTTTTACAGGCGATCTCCATCATCCGGGCGGTAACGAGTTTGCCTTGCCAGGCGAGGCCGCGGCGACGGATCTCCTCTTCACTGAAGAAATCGGCTTCGATCGAACGGCCGGTGGGGTCGTCCTCTTCGGGCCAGGTTTTGCCTACTTCCTGCCGGCAAAGTTCGCCGGCTCCCTTAGCCCATTCTTTCCACCGGGGTTCGATCCCGAGTTTCTCGTCCCCACTCCAGATCGTCTGGCAGGCTCTCTGGATCATGCCCGGAGTGATCGGTCCGGTCTTGTGGACTAGTTTGAAACTTCCCGGGTCGAGCGGGCCCTCGGGCTGGATAGAGCGGATCTTGTCAATCGTCCACTTCATCCGCTCGCTGTTGACTTCCGCCTTTTTCACAAGGCCGTATCTTGCTTTCCGAGCGGCGGCCATAATGACGCTCATGGCCACGTCCGAAAAGTCCTGCCAGGAAGTTTCGGGCCGATCTGCCGGCTTCTTGGCGATGACCCGGGCCAAAGCGGCCAGGTCATCATCACCGTCGTCGGTTCGCACCAACGGGAGTATCGTGTCAACGAGATCGTCAAATCTCTCCGTGGGAATACGATTGGCCACCCGATTCTTGGCCTCGGCCACCTTTTTGCGGCCGTACCAGCCATAGGCCTTGTGGCAGGGGGGGCACAGATCGTGCTTCTCCAGCTTTTCGGCGCCGCAGGCCTGGCCGTCAACGATGAGCGGGCAAAGCTTGGGGTCTGCCAGGGCCTTTTCGTCAACCCAAAGTTTGGGTTTGCGAGCGGGAGCGGACTTCGCCGGAGCAGGCGTGGGGTTGGCGGTGGGGGCGGCTTCGAGAGGCGCGGGGCTTGGAGCCACGGTGGCAGTCGGGGTAATGGGGGTAATAGCGGTTTCGTCGTCTTCATCGACGACAACAACCTCAAACCCCTCGGATTCCATAATGTGGCCCATAATATCATCGTCGCTCAACTGATCCAAGACAGCCACATCATCCGGATCATCGCATGCTTTTTGTATTTCGCACAACAGGGCCACCAATTGGCCATGATCCATGGCCGACAACTCTTCCAGACGTTTTTCAGCCGATTCGGTTTGTGTCATAAGACACTTCCTTTCTTTTTAAAAAATCGTTGTGTTGTTGGGTTTTTGATTGTAAAGATCTTACTGGTTGATGTTGGGGCAATAGGTCGGATTGCATTCCCCTTTGGAGTTCTTCGTGAGAGGGCAATCAAGGCACGATTGCCGCGGTGTTTCTTTTTTTTGCGATTTCTTTTCTTCCTGTGGCTTCATCTTTTTCTCCTTCACTTTTTCTTCTTGTTTTTATTTTTATTGATAATGGATAGTTTGCATCCATGTTTTACTGCAATAAAATTTACCGAAGTAAAACATGAATACAAATTACAGGGAAATGGTTTATCCCACATCATAACATATTTCATAGGTACTGTCAAGAAATTTTTAATATAATTTTAATATTATTTTTTATTTAATATTAGCCCTCACCCGGCCTTCGGCCACCCTCTCCCTTGACTAGCGGTGTCCAGGGAGAGGGAACTAGAGTAAAACGTTAAAGGTATATAAATAGTGTTAATCGCGTATTTGACCGCTCGTTCACTTAATAATATTTAAGCCTGTGAAGCCGAAACAACTCCTCCCGCCTTGCGCTTTTTTGGCAAGCTCCCCTCTCCCACGCCGCCGCAGGCGCGGGAGAGGGGTCCGGGGGTAAAGGGCAAAAAAAATCGCCCCGGTCATACGCGTATTTTGCGTATGCCGGGGCGGGTTAGTTGTTTGTCATGCTGGAAGGAGCGACGAAAGGAGCGACTGATAGCATCCCGTAAAATCTTAACGAGATTCTATCGCTCCGCTTCGCTACGCTCCAGAATGACACTGAGCGGCTTTGGCGGCCCTTTTCTCCTCCAGGGTCGCCTGGCGGCCGTTGCCGATAGCGGCTAAGGCCTTTTCGTCCATGCGGTAAAGCATGGAAACGGCTTTGCCGTTGACGCAGGCCAGATAGTCGCCGACTTTGATCTTGCCGGCGAGACCCGCGAACAAGGTGTTCGCGTCGGTGCCGTTTACGCCCATAAGAACATGGGCGCGGATGGTGCCGACTTTCCGGTCAGCGGCCGTGACCCACATCTGGGTCTGGAGCGGCGGCAGAGTGATTGCCGGGGCCGGGGCCGGGGTAGCGGCGGTGGCATTGCGGGCCGGGGCTGGTTTGCGGGTGGCCGCTTCCAGGTTGGAAGTGGGCGCGAAATCCAGCCGTCCGCCTTTACCGTCGCGAGTGACGGTGTAGTATTCGTCACCGATCATGACCGTTACCCGGTCCTTGCCGTGGCTCTTCTCCTGATCGGAAAAGATCATTCCGGCTTCGTCCTTGGACTCGACCGTAAAAACCGGGAAGCCGTTCATGGTACTGCCGATGGGCCGGACGAAGACCATCCGGTCCTTGATCAGGGCAAGACGCTCCTGCCGGGATTTCTCCCGGGCGACGACCTTGGCCTTTTCTTCGGCCTCCCGGGCAGCCTTATCTTTGGCCGCCTGTTCACGATCGGCCGCGAGCTTTGCTCTGACCTCTTTAAGAACATTCCGGACTGCGGCCATGAAGGCGCGGAATTCTTCATTTCCAAGACGCTTTCTTCCGTAAAACTCTTCAACGACCTGCTGGGTGGCCCGGAAAACCTCGTTCTTGACGTCCGGATTGAAATTACCGGCAATTCTGACGGTAATGTACTTTCTGGTCAGCTTCAACAGATCATCGAAATCCTCCGCCTTGGCCTTCTTGCTCTCCGCATTTTCATTCTGAACCTCGAAAATGGCCTTCTTGGCTTGGGCCGGAGAGCAGAAAACGCTTTTGGAGATGTTGGCCGCCTCCTGCTCAATATTATTCGACAGGAGGTTGTTTCCGATCCGATTTCGGGCCGCTTCCAAGGCCCGCTCGTAAGAGAGGGCGGTGGCCACGGCCTTGGTCAATTCCGGGATTTGCCCCACTACGCCTGGGGCGTAGTGCAGAGCATCGACCAAGTCCTCCCGTTCCCGTCCGGGGTTTTCCCGTACGATCCGGCTCGCCTGCGCGAGCAGTTCATGCCAAGGAGTGGGGAGAGCAGGCTTCGGTGCCGGCGGCGCGATCGGCGCTTCCGGCTTGGTAATGATCCGGGCCGTGGTTTCGGTCGGTGCGGGGGTCTCAGGGGCCATACTGGCGCAGTATGCCGCCAGAGCCTCCACGAGGGCCGCCTTGTTCATCTTGGAACGTCCGGTGATTTTGGCCTCAGTGGCCATCACACGCAGGGTCTCAACCGTCTTTACCGACAAATCTTCTTTTTTCATGACGCTCTCCCTTCAAAAAATAATTTATGTTATGTATATATAGATCCCGTTGCCTCACCCGAATTCTCGTAATTCAATTTCTCGCAAATCTTAAACGCTGCGGTGCCTTATAAACTTATTACTTCTTTTTGCTGTTTACATAAGCCGAATTTACAAGAATCCAGGTTAGACAACGGAATATCATTGTAAGGTACAATATATAAATATAGCATATTTATATATTTTTGTCAAGAACAAGCGGAGTACATTTTATTTAGGCTAAAATAAAACAAAAAATAAGTTTACCGCCCTCTCCCCCGGCTCTCTTCGTTCGTCGACCCCTCTCCGGTACCGGAGAGGGGTGCTGAGCGTAGCGAGGCGGGGAGAGGGTTTGGTACCGGAGAGGGGTGCTGATCCCGACGTTTCGGGAGAGTTGGAGTGAGGGCAATAAAAAAACCCGCCAAAAGACGGATTGCTTAATACTAAATACTTAATACTACCGCCTCTTCGGCGTTACCCAGAAACCCAGATATTTCCCGAACATGAGCCGGGTTTGCGCGTCCAGTCCCGGAACCGCGCCGAAAATAATAATGCTTACCGGCAGGATCAGCCACTGCAGAACCATGACCGCGTTCCTGACCGCTCCGTAATTTTTCGGCCTTGGAGGCAAAAGCAAAGTGGAAATGATCGCCGAAAGGATCAAGCCGGACATGGCGATCATCATAAGCGTTCTCGTGACCACCGGCAGATTCGTCGAAAGCACGGTCGCGTTAAAACGGTCGCCTCCCAATAGCATAGGCAGCCAGCCGATCACGCCGATAATAAGCGCGTTAGTGGCCCAGGAATGAAAGCCGTAAACCTGCACGAATATCCGGCTTAAGAATTTTCCTTTCGGTATTGTTTTCCGGTTTTTCAGGGCGTTAAAAAGGAGATACGGCACGTTCTCCACCCCCCACCCCCAGCGGCGCTGCTGCTTATATAGATTCCGGGCGCTCTCGAACATGGTTTCATCCATGCAGACGTCCATCGACACCGGATAGTGCAGGGGCACCACCCGGTAATCGCCGTTGTAGTAGCAAAAACTGTGCCAGAAGATCCTGGAATCCTCGCTGACCATCGAAGTCGACCAGAAGCCGATATCATTAAGCGTCCGCCAGGTCATGGCGTGCGATGAGTAGGTCGCCAGTTTTTCCTGCCTGATCTGCTGCATCATCTGCCAGAAAGTATTCGAAGAAGCCGCCACCCGCGCGAAGAAAGGAGCTTGCCAAAGATTGTTGTGATAAACCGGGATCGGCTGATAGCTCGACCGATGCGGTTCGTCGGCGGTCAGGAACCTGTGCGTCAGGCAGTAAAAATAATCCTTATAGATCACGGTGTCGATATCGAAAACGCTTACCAATATCTTATCCTGATCGATCCCCTCCGGGTCGATTATCCTGGCTTTAGCCTCTTTCGCGGCCCAGGCCTGATTCGGCCCCTTGCCTTTGATCTCGCCCTCTCGGCCGTCCGGATGCACGGTTACGAGAAAATTACGGAAAAGCGGCCCGAATTCCTTTCTGGCCCTCTCCGCCCGTTCGAGGCCGTCAGCTCCGGCCCGTTCTTCGGCGCCTAGAACGAGAATGATCTTATTTAAAGGATAGCCGCTCTCCGTAATGGCTTTAAGGCTTTGGGCGATCACTTCGTACTCTTCGAAGCTGAAGGGAAAGATCACCAGATGCAGAATGTCCGTCCAGACCATTTCTTTTTCCGCGGCTTGTCCCGATCTCGCGTCATTGATCCTGATGGCGCGTACCGGCAGATTCTCGCAAAGCAAACGCCAGTCGGCGGATAATCCGTTCTTCATGCGGTAATAAGAAACCAGAAGATGGATACCCAGGAAGAGCACCAGGAGAAGCCAGTAAACATCAAAAGCGATAATAAAAAAGGCGACGAATATCGGTTGAAAATACGATAAAACGGTCAAACCGATAAGCGTTGTCCACGACAAAATTCCCGGCAATATCTCGAAAGCCCGGTAAAGTTTCCTGTCCCTACCCTTAAGTTCGCCAGCTTGCCCGATTTTTAAATAATCCATAGATATATATAGTTTTTTCTAGGGTTTATTCTTGCCGCCAAAGAGATAATTTCCCCCAAAGTATAAAATATACAAAAAAACCGCGGTTAGAAGCCAGTTTAAGAATCGATTCAGGTCCGTTCCATAAGCCCAAATATGGGCAAATATTATTCCGGGACTGACAAAAAAATCCCAGCTGTTCCAGCGCTCGATCAGGCCAAGAAGAATTCCTAAAGACAGCAGCGGTATAACGGCAAAAACAAAAAACACGGCGGTTTTCCCGCCCGCGAACTTTTCGATCAGATTCTTCATGCTATCAAGGAGTAAAACGAAAGCTACCCAGCCGAAAGAGGCGTAAGCGAAAAGGAAAAAAATCGTCCAGACGCTTTCCGGACAGATCTGGTAATAATTCAATCCGCATCCGGAAAACAGGTGTTTAATATCCGTGATCACGTACGCGGCATTCGGCATGAATAAAAGCCAGATTAAAAACAATATTCCGGCTATGATCTTTTTGTAAATCCCGCCGAATCCGTACTTTTCCCAGAACCGGCGCAATGCCAAATAAGCCAACAAAGGGACTATAAGCAGGAATAAATTCCAAAAAAATAAAAAACGGGAAACGTGCTTATGGAATATAAATTTTGCATAAATAAAAAAAATCCTCCGGAACTCCCCTATTCCGCGATGATCAGGTATCTAAAATCTATGATTTACATTTCGATGTTCTCTCCCTCCTTTAGCTCTCCCTCTCCGTTGTTACCGGCCCCTTTCCGGTCATTCTCGGCGCGGTAATTACGATTTGTCGGGACGTAATTTTCACGTTTAGGCTCAGGATTATTCTGTCTCGGTCGCTGATTATAGCCGGTCGCGCGGTTATCCCGCCTGGGTTCTTCGCGGTTAACGTAAGGTCTTTGTCCGTAACCCCTGTTATTGGACGCGTACCGAGGTTGCGGCTGATGGTCTTGGCGGTAATTCGTTTCGGGTCGGGCGGGGAAAACGTTTTTCCGCTCGGGGCTTAAATTTACGGGCGCGCGCCCGGCTTCCTTTACGGCCTGACTGAACTTTACCGGCTCTATTTTTAAGACTTCGCGTAACGACAGGCCGTTTTCTTCCGGTTTCTGATCATCCGGCCGCGGCGGCGGAAGCGGGGAGGGACGTACCGGTTCATTACGGACAAAGGGCGCCTTCGGTCCGCTTCGTTCGCCGGGATCGGGATATACGGGGGCGGGAACGGATACGGCTTCCAATCTGCTCAATTCCTCGTCTTTGGCCTTTTTCCTGTCTTCTATTTCCCGTTTTTTTTCTTCCCGGGCGAGCGATAAACAGTCTTTGCAGTAAACCGGGCGGATGCCGTCGGGTTTGAATGAAGTTTTCGTTTCCCGGCCGCAGCGCGAACAAGCGGTAGCGAATTTATAAACGTCATCATCGTCCGTTTTTTCGTTTTTAGCGTGAAAATGCGCCGCCGGAGCGCTGTTCGCGATATTCCTTCCGCCATTGCCCTCTTCCCGCTCTTCATCTTCGTCGTTACTGTGCCAACGCGCGATCTTCTCTTCCACGGCCGCTCTTTCCCGGGCGTATCTTTCCCGGCTGACGCTTATCACCTTTTCCAGATTGCCCTCAACCTCTTCCTTGGATAACGGCGCCAGTCCGCGGGCGGAAAACGGCTCGGACGCGATCCCATCGATCATCAATTTAAGATATATTTCGTATTTGGGCAAATTAACAATATCCTCTTCGGTAAAAACCGGCGCGAACTCCTGTACCAGCTCCTCGGCATCCGCCGCGCCCACCCGGTGTACGATAAGCGTGCCGACATTGCCGAAAACAGCCGGTTTGACGATTTCACCCAATTGTTCGATGTATTGGTGGGCCATAATAAGGTTAAGACGATATTTCCGGGCTTCGGACAGGATATTGGCGAAACTTTCCGTCGTAAAATTCTGGAACTCGTCGATGTAAAGGTAGAAATCGCGCCTCTCATTTTCCGGTATATCCACCCGGCTCATGGCGGCCAGCTGGATCTTCGTGATCATCATCGAGCCAAGCAGGGAAGAGCTGTCTTCTCCGATCCGGCCCTTAGAAAGGTTAAGTATCAATATCTTGCCTTCGTCCATGATCTTGCGCATGTCTATGGTCGATTTTACCTGACCGATAATGTTTCTTATGAGCGAAGTGGAGAGGAATTGACCGACCTTGTTTTGTATTGGCGAAACCGCTTCCGAGGCGAACTTATCCGCGTAACCGGCGAATTCGTTCACCCAGAATGATTTAACGACCGGATCCTGAATCTTTTCGATGACTTTTTTGCGGAATTTCTTATCCGATAGCATCCGGATAACGGCCAACAGGGTCGAGCCCGGATAGTCCAAAATAGCCAAAATAGTATTGCGAAGGATATACTCAAGCCTGGGGCCCCAGGAATCGGCCCACAGCTTCTTAAAGACCCCGATAAGACCCGAGGCCACAAGATGACGGAACTGCGGTTCGACATGCTCGACGACGTTAAAGGCGATCGGATAATCAAAGTCCGACGGATTAAAATAAATTACGTCATTGATCCGATTATTAGGAATGTACTGGATCACTTTTTCCGCCAGATCGCCGTGCGGGTCGACCACGGCCACTCCCCGGCCGGCGCGTATATCTTCCACGATCATATTCTCAAGGATAGTGGATTTTCCCATGCCGGTTTTGCCGATCAGGTACATATGGCGGCGGCGGTCATCTTTTTTAATGCCGAATTTCTGGCGTTTGTTCCTGAAAGTGGTTTCGGCGAAAATTGTTACTTCGTTATCGGACATATTTTTTGGATTGAATTTAAAGTCTCCGGTTTTACTCTTTATATCACGCAAAAATTAAATTATTCTAAAAAAGCGCATCAGGATTTTAACTGACTGGTAAATTTTCCGGCGGGGAGCCTTTTACGTTAGGCGGTTCCTTTTTAACCGGTTTTTCTTCGGGTTCACCGAAGATATCATCGGCCAGGCCGTTATCGCGGCGGCCATATTCGACGGTTTTTAATTTTCGGTCCCCCTCCTCCGGAGCATCCTGCGAAAACTGGTCCGGCCGCGGCCTTATCCCTCTCGCTTTGGCGGGACGGCTGAAGATCTCTTCGTTACTTGCCCCCTCCTCAACCAGCGGCAAGGACATGGGCGGCTCGGCTTTACGGCCCGGGGTTTTCTGGATCAAGGGCGCCTTTACGACCGCCTCAACCGGAAAGTGCCAAATAGTCGCCAATTCCTCAATATTTAAAATACCGGGACTTTTACCGGAAAATCCGTCCCGGCTGACATAATAGCTCATGATCTTGTTTTTCTTCCATTTAAGCCGCAGGCCGGTAAAAAAATATTGGGCGGAGGTGCCGGTCACTTTCGTATCCGGTTTTAAATTATTAAGATCCAGGGCCGCGAATTGCTTCATATAACCGACAAAGCCGTTTAAGGCCTTCGGCTTGTTCATGATCTCTTTCTTGCTTAAATAAATAAACCTCATTTTAGAACCGAACCCCACTTTGGCGGATTTAAGCTGGATGGATTCTATCTGCTTTCTTTCTTTCGGTTTCAGATTGAACATTTTCAGGGATTCGTCCTCCTTCTTCTTGACCTCCGTCGCTCCGGTTTTATATATTATTTCACCCATCGACCAGAGAGAATCGGTTAAGAGCTTTATGGTTTTATCGATGAGCCCGTCCGCCTTCTTTTTTTCTCCTAATATTTTTCCGACCTCGCCGTCGGACATCGCGGTCCAGGAAAAATCTATCGGGGTGATTATTATCTGGAACCAGATCTGCTCTCCGGACTTAAGGCTTGAATAAAGGTCCATCAACGAAGCCATCGGATCCTTGAACTGCTCCTCGGGTTCGCCGAATAAATGGATGAATTCTTCGTATAATTTTATCGGATACGCCGGACTTTTGACCTGGATGAACTCCGCGCCCCAAATATCGTATTCTTCATCCGGAAACCTTTTGGGCGCTTCCTGGGTATAATCGTTGACTTCCGTGATCTCAGCGTCGGGATATTGCGAGTAAATAGCGGATTCGACCAGGTCCCGAAAGATCACCGGCGTATATATCAAAAATTGCGTATAACCGTCAATGCCGACTATTTCCAGGCTGAACGAAAGCTGGAATTTACCGATCCAATATTTTTCAATAAGATTAAGACTTTGCTGGGCGCCGGCCAGATAAGTAAAAATATTTTCCACGGCTTTTGGCGACTGGGCGTTGCCCCTTGGTATGTCTATCGCCAGCAAAGTGAACTTCTGTTCGGAACCCCACTTTATATTGATATAGTGCATCCAAATCTCTTTTATGCTAAAGAGAATAATGACGCATATCGGTATCCATCCGAAAAGAATAATGAGCCTTAGGAGGAATACGTCGGCCGGTAAGCTCAAAAAATCGTAAATTGGAGATAAATCGAGAGAAATCATAATATTACCTGATTTATATTATACCATATTCCCTACGCAAAAAACAATACGACCCACGTAAGGGTCGTATCGCTCTTTTATGTCAATTTGATATTTACATATTTTCCTTCTTGCTGACAAAATACCGGCCGTCAATTTTACTGAATTTATCCTTGTTCATCAGGGCCAGTATAATAGTGGCCTTTTTGACCAGACGCCTTTTAAGTACGCGGTCGATCAATTCATCACGGGTTAACGGCCCCCCCGCTTCTTCCAGTATTTCTTCGATAACATCCAATACGTTGCCGCTTTTATAACCCCAGTCTTTAAGTCCGTATAACCCTCTGCCGACTAAAACGTACTTGCCGTCCAGGATAAGTTCGTTGTGTACCGTGGCCGCGTTAGCGATCTTATTGTCGAAACTAACCTCGTTGATCCGATCGGCGATTTTTGAAAAATGCATCGGCTTGCCCGAGTGTTTTAGGACCAGGTAGATCTTATCGTTAATGGTCTTAGGCTTGATTTCCCGCCAATTGTTTATCCCCCAGTGACCGAAATTATTCTGTTCTATCCTGCGAAAAGCTTTTAACATCGAGTAGAGGGGCTTGTTGTCGTTAACCAGGTCGGCCGCTTCCGTAAAATGCTCGGAGCCCAAAACATGGGAAATATCGATGGTGTTTTCCCTGTTAAGTTTTTCTTTATGCTTATCATAAGACTCCAATTCCGTTATAAATTTGATGATATTTTCCGTAGTATGGATCTTTTTGGCTTCTTTTATGCCGTTAAGCAGTTCTTCGGCCAATTCCTCCATGTGCTCAAGAGTCTGATGCTTTAATTTATAAGATTCCTTAAAATGTTTCAGGTTGTTAACTTCTTCAAATTCCTGATGCAACAGTTTCGTGATCAGAAAATTCAGGTAATTCTTGTGTTTGTCCCTATTTTCATCCTCGGTGTTGATGTTGCTGGCGGAAAAAGAAACCAATAGTTCAAGCAGGTACTCCTTTTCCATCAAACCGCCGTGTTCTTCCATGAGCTGATAGATAACTTTTTTAAGACCGCTGACATATTCATCAAGATTGTCGAGCGATTGCAGTTTTTTAACGCTTGAGGTTTCAATTTGCCTGATCCTCTCCCGCGTTAAATTGTGAGCACTGCCGATGCTCTCAAGCGTTTCTTTCGTGTCCCCGTGCAATCCATGCCTTCTTATTAATACGTCGCGTTCCCGGTCGGATAATTCACCGAATAAATTGTTGATGATCATGACAGCATCCAGATTAGCCACCTCTTCGGCTTTCTGGTTGTTGATGATTTGATCAAGAATAGAGATATTATCCATATTTTTATACGCGCGCTCAAGACATGGGCCGACTTGTTACGCATTTAATTCACGTAGTTTGTCATGAAATTATTATACTTTTTTTATAAATTTATTTTGTTGCTACTAATATAGCACGAATTTTTATATTAGTCAAGTATGCAATCAGTTAAATTATTTTATTGACAAAAAACAATTAAATAAACATAATAATATATTTAATATCAGCCATAAAAACAAAAAAACCCTTTTTGACAAAAAACGGGTTTTTCTAATCTTATTTTAATTCGGATATTTGAAAAAATAATCTTAAATTAAAAAAAACAGACTTGTCCGATAATCTATTCGAACCCCAGATACCCGATTTCCTCCGCAAGCTGTATCCGGAATTTATCCCGAACCTGCTGTTTGGTATAGCTAATAAGAGTTACGATATCTTCGGCGGTGGCTTTGCCGATGTTGATTATGAAATTAGCGTGCTCAAGGCTGATTTTCGCCCCACCGATCGTCTTGCCTTTAAGACCCGCCGAATCTATAAGCCAGCCGGCGCTCACTTCTCCCCTGGGGCTTATCGCCCGGTCTGCCCGGGAATATAGTTCAGGGTTGCTTTCTTTAAGATAATCGGCGGATACGTTCTTAAAAATGCAGCCGGCGCTGGGAAGCTTAGGCTGTTTGGCGTTCCTGAATCCCAATACCTTTTCGACTTTATTATCTATTTCCGCTCCGTCCGCGGGGAAAAGCTTTAACGTTCCCTGCCAGATAAGAAGGTGGCTGTTCTTTTTGAATATGCTTCCCCGATATTCGAATTTGCAGTCTTTTTTGCTGTACATTTCGAATCGTTTTTTCTTCGCGTTATAAACCTCCACAGTTTCGGTCAGATCCGACATATTGGTACCGAAGGCTTCGGCATTGCCGCGGATGGCGCCGCCCACGGTCGCCCGGGGAATGCCATAGGCCCATTCCAATCCGGAAAATTTATGGCCGGTGGCCGCTTGAGCCGCCTGGGCCAGACTCGCCCCCGCCCCGCAATAAAGCCGCTCTCCGCGAACGTCAATCCCTTTGTTGCAAAGCTTTATGGTCAGACCGCGAAGTCCTTTGTCGCTTATGAGCATATTACTGCCACCGCCCAGAAAATAAAAAGGCAGGTTTTTTTCTTTGGCCCAGCCGAAAGCTTCTTCGAGCTCGTCCTTGGCTTCTATTTCAACGAAAAAATCCGCCGGACCGCCGATCTTAAAGGTGGTATACGGCGCCAGAGGCACTTTGGTTTTTATTTTGTCCGTAATAGACATACTGACAAATTTTTAAATTTTGTAATTTTTAAAAAATCGTGATTAGCCGTCTTGTTTAAAAATTAAAAATTATAAAATTTAAAAATTATTTCACCAATCTCTCCCCTATCTTATAAACGTCGCCCGCGCCCATGAGTATTACCGCGTCGCCGGCGCCGATATTTTCTCGCAGATATTTTTCGCATTCTTCCAGCGTGGAGATATGCTTAGCCGGCTGGTTTTTAATCTTTTTTACAAGATCGAGCGAGTGGACGCCGCCTTGCTTCTCCCGGGCCGAACCGAAGATATCGAGTATTATGACCTCGTCGGCGGCTCCGAAACTGCCGGCGAAACCGTCCAACAGCGCCTTGGTGCGGGTGAATGTATGAGGATGGAAGACGACGATCAGTCTTTTGTTCCGGTAAACTTCCCGCGCTCCGGCCAGAGTGGCCCTGATCTCGGCCGGATGATGGGCGTAATCGTCGATAATGACCGCGCCCCGGAATTTTCCCATTATCTCCATCCGCCTATTAGTGCCCGTAAATTCTTCGAGATAGGTCCTGATCTTAACCAGTTCGATGTTAAGTTCAACGGAAGCGGCGATCACGGCCAGGGCGTTTGAAATATTGTGCCGCCCGGACAGCTTGATGGAAAATTCCCCTAATTCATCGGGTCCCGCGTCCTCATCGTCTTCGAGGGTAAGATTCTCCGATCCGAGTTTTACCCGGAAATATTGCTTACCCTCTTCGCTCTGCCTTATGTCGTAAGCCACGTAATCGGCCGCGGCCGTTAGGCCGTAAGTGATCACGCGTCCGCGGCAGTTGACGTAAGCCGTCTTCCGGATTATCGGATCGTCGTAGTTAGCGATCAGAAATCCTTTGGTCGGTATTCTTTTTATGAATTCGATAAAAGCTTTTTCGTAATCTTCGGGGGTTGGAAAAAAATCCGGGTGGTCATAATCGATATTATTAAGCAGTATGGCTTTCGGATTGTAGAACCGGAATTTATTCTGGTATTCGTCCGCTTCGATAACGAAATAATCCGAATATCCCGCCAAAGAACTGCCGCCTAACTGCGGCACTTTCGCGCCGATGATGGCGGAGGGCGACAAACCGGATCTTTCCATAACGAAGGCGAGCCAGGCCGTGGTCGTGGTCTTGCCGTGTGAACCCGCGACCGCGATGCCGAATTTTTCGTTCAAAAGATTTCCTAATGCTTCGGCGTATGTTATGGTCTTTTTGCCGCTCGCCAAAGCGGCCTTAAGTTCTCCGTTCGTTTCCGGCTTGAAAGCGCTGGAATATATTATTAAATCAACGTTCTTTGGGATATTGCCCGCGCTAAATTCATGGAATACCTCTATTCCTTCGCCCTTAAGCAGGTCGTAATAAAAATGGTCGCCCTCATCCGAGCCGGAAACAGCATGCCCCAGCTTATGGTACATTCGCGCCAAAGCCGAGGTCCCCGCGCCCTCGATGCCGATGATATGTATTTTCTTGGATTTATCTGGCATATTTATAGATTTGTAATATTTAGTCGGGACTAAAGGCGCTTTTCAAAAATGCAAAAATCAAATCTCAAAATGTAAAATGGCAAATCAAAGTGTAAAATTTTTTGTCTTAGACCAGATAACGCTCAAAATACTTTTACGGCATTAATTTTGAATTTTACATTGTCATTTTTAATTTTGAGATTTACATTTTAAATTTTTACTTTATCTTCACTAAATTCATTGGCTTCGGCCAAAATCCTCTCCTCCTCCATAGTCTTAACTACCCGATTACGCATTATTATTTTACCATTAATAACGACATTGTCCACATCAGCGGCGTTAGCGCAGTACACTAAGTGGGAATACGGATCATACATCGGGGCCAGATGAGGTTTATCCAAATTGATCGTAATAAAATCGGCCCGTTTGCCTGCCTCAAGTGAACCGGTTTTACCGTCTAAGCCCAAGACCCGGGCCGCGTCGATAGTGGCCATTTTTACGGTTTCTCTCGCGCTTAGGACAGTCGGGTCCATATTAACGGTCTTGTGGAGCAGGGAGGCCGCGCGCATTTCCGAAAACATATCAAGCGTGTTATTGCTGGCCGCGCCGTCCGTTCCCAAGCCGACGATTATTCCCTTCTTTAACATAGCCGGAATCGGCGCTACCCCGGAAGCCAATTTCATGTTGCTGACCGGATTATGGCTGACTTTTACTCCCCTCTCTTTATAAATACAAAGATCGTTTTCGTCAAGCCAGACGCTGTGGGCCGCGATCACGCGGGGAGATAAAAATCCTAAACTGTTTAAATATTCAACCGGCGATCGGCCGTATTTTTCCCGGCAATCATCGGCTTCTTTTTTTGTTTCGGCGACATGAATATGGATCAATGCGTTGTATTTTTCAGCCAGCTCTTTTATTTTTACCAGACATTCTTCGCCGCAGGCGTAAACAGAATGCGGCGCGAAGGCGGCCGTGATCAATTCTTCGTTTTTAAACTCACTTATAAGCTCGGCGGTTTTTTTTATGGCTTCCGCCGGAGTTTTCGCGCTGGGCGACGGAAAGTCCAGTATACCCTCTCCGATTACGGCCCTGATGCCGGCTGTTTTAGCCACGGACGCGACCGCCTCTTCGAAAAAATACATATCATTAAAGCAGGTAATGCCGGATTTGATCATCTCTAGTATGGCTAATTCCGAGGCCCGCCTGACAAAATCCGCGTTGACGAATTTCGCCTCTGCCGGCCAGATATGTTCCTCTAGCCAATCGGAGAGGGGCAGGTCGTCGGCCAGGCCGCGAAAATAACTCATGGCCGCGTGCGTATGCGTATTTATCATTCCCGGCATGGTTATGCCGTTTCCCGCGTCGATCGTTTCTCCGGCTTCATATTTATCCTTAAGCTCAGCCTCGGTCCCGACCGCCGCGATCTTATTCTTGTCGACAACAACCATGCCGTCCCTGATCACGGACTGTTTTTCATCCATCGGTAAAACATATTTGGCTTTTATTATGAGATCGCAATTCATTTGACAAATAAACTATTTCATGATAATATATAAAATTATTTTACGGAACCTTGAAAACCAATCCATCATTAGCCAAATAGGAGGGAAAACATGACTGCTTTACAGAAAAGAATGATCGGCTGGACAGTGGCCGCGGTCTGTGTTACAACGCTTTTCTGGACTATCTGCTACCTGACCGTCGGGTACGTGCCGATGGCCATCGGTGTACTACTTGCGGCGCTAACAGTGATCTCGCCAATAATAAAATTTTTAAAAGAAAAAAAATAATAGAAAAATGGTTACTGGGACAATAAGTGTCCTGCCGCCCGCGTAAAATACGCGGGCTTTTTTTGTTTTCTTGCCCTCACCCGGCCTTCGGCCACCCTCTCCCCCGCATCCGCGCGGGAGAGGGTTGATCTGACTTCTTACTTCAAAATCCCCTCAATTATTTCAACCATTCTCTCGTTAGCGCCTCTTTTGATCACCTGCCGGATATTGTTGCGCAATTTATCGCGCAAATCCGAGTATAAAAGCAGTTTCCTTATGTTCGCGAGGAGAATCTCGCCGGTAAGACCGTTTTGATCAAGCGCGACCGCCGCTTCTTTTTCCGCGAAGACCCGGGCGTTGTCTTCCTGGTGCGAATCAGGCATCGGGATCAAGATCGAAGCCTTGCCTAAATAAGAAAGTTCGGTCAGGACGCCCATGCCGCAACGCGAAACCACGATATCGGCGACCGCGTAGGCCATGGCCATCCTTTCGACGCTTAAAAACTCGAAGCGCCGGTAGTGCTTGGCGTATCGCTCATCCACTTTCCATAAAACCTGAGATTTGCCCGGTCCGGTCAGGTGGATCACCTGCGCGAAGGTGATCAGTTTTTCGATATTAGCTTCTATCAGCCGGTTAATGGCTTCGGCGCCGGTACCGCCGCCCAAAACCAGGATAACGGGCAGATCTTCGCTTAAGGTAAATTTCCCGGCCGTGTCATGCACTCCGTATTTAGAGCGGATTATCTCCCGGCGCACCGGATTTCCTATCCAGACGGCCTTTTTTCCGTAATCTTCAAGCGATGTCTCCATGGTAACCGTAACGACTCTCGCGAACGGGGCCATAAGTTTATTAGCCATGCCGGGCCGGGCGTCCTGCTGGTGTATTATGACCGGGATCCGGAGGAAGTACGTCGCCCAAACTACCGGCGCGCAGACGAATCCGCCGGCGGCGATTATGAGATCCGGCCGCCAGCGCGCCAATATGAAAAGCGACTGCAAAAAGCCCCAACCCACGAAAAACGGATCGATAAAATTCTTCCAGCTGAAATAACGCCGCAATTTGCCGCTCGCGATCGCTTTGAATTCGATGCCAACCGGCTCCACCATGGCTTTTTCCGGCCCCTTTTTCGTGCCCAGCCACAAAAATTCATAAAGAAAAGCCGCGTTACCCCCGATCTCCCGTTCTCTGAGCTCTTCGGCGATCGCCAAAAGAGGCGTTACCGACCCCCCTGTCCCGCCGCCGCTAAAAATTATCCTTTTATTCCTGTTTGGCATATTTTTATAATTACATATTACGGGTTTTGGTTTGCTTTGAAATATTAACCAGTATCCCGCAGGCCGACAAAGCCGCCAGCAAAGCCGAGCCGCCGTAGCTTACCAGGGGCAAGGGAACGCCGGTCATAGGCAAAAGATTCACTATTCCGCCGATATTGATAAGCGCCTGGATAACGATCCAGCTCACTATGCCGATCGCCAGGATCCGTCCGAAATCGTCGGGCGCGGACCGGGCGACAAGCAATCCGCGATAAAAAAAATACAAATAGCAGGCTATAAAAAGAGAACTTACTATCAATCCGGTTTCCTCGGCGATAACCGCAAAAATAGAATCGCCCTGGATCTCCGGCAGGTACATGAATTTCTGCCGCGACTCGCCCAACCCCCGGCCGAAAACACCGCCCGAACCGACCGCGATCAGGGATTGGTTAACCTGATAGCAGGTTTTGACTTTATCAAAACCGGGATCGAACATGCACTGGAAACGTTGCAACTGATATGGCCGTAACTGCACCATAACGGCGAAGCCGACGGCGCCAATGAGAAAAATCAGTAATATATGCTTTAATTGCCCCCCGCCGACGAAATAAACGATCAATGAGGTAATCGCTATGATCGACAGCGTACCGATATCGGGCTGTTTTATCATCAAAAAGGTAATAATCCCTAAAACCACCAGAAAGGGACCGATGCCGCGGGAAACGTCTCCCAGTTCCTCTTTTCTGGTTTCGAGCCAGGCGGCCAGGTAAAGAAGAAAGGATATTTTCACGAGCTCGGAAGGTTGCAGTGAATGCCCGAAAACGGTTATCCAGCTGGAGGCCGTGCCGTAATCGACGGCCAGACCGGGGATAAAAACGAGAAGCAGTAAAACGATCGATGATACCAGAAAGCCGAAAGCGTATTTGCGCCATAAATGATAATCCACCCGGGAAAAAAACCAAAACGCCCCCAATCCAAGCGCAAGACCGAAAAGCTGGTTTTTAAAATAATGATAAGCGTCCCCGAACTTCGCGTAGGCTACCACCGAAGAAGCGCTTGATAACGAGATCAGGCCGAAAATAAGTATTATAAAGATAACCGCGAGCAAACTTTTATCCGGTTCGTGTCCGGTGTTTCCGGAGTTCAAAAGCCTTTTTAGATTTCTTTTCAGTTTTGACATTTATTAATTATCCGGGCATTGAGGTTTTAGGCTTTAACCAGCCGTCAAACTAATGCTTAAGGCCTAGCGCCTAAAATCCTAAATAGTCTTATCCAGTAAAAATATGATCAGTCCCATGACCGCGAACACCCCCGCGATTACCCAAAATCGCATGACTATCTTCGGTTCCGGCCAACCCAAGGCTTCAAAATGATGATGTATGGGCGCCGACCGGAAAACCTTTTTTCCGGCGCGAAGTTTTTTCGAGAGTATCTGCACAACCGTCGAAACCGCTTCCACCACGAAAATGATGCCTAAAAATGGCAGGATAAACGCGGTATTCGTATAAAGCGCCACTAAAGCCAGGGTAACTCCCAAAGATATCGAACCCGTATCCCCCATTATAAAACGGGCTGGATTAATATTAAACCACAGAAAGGCCAGAAGAGCGCCGACGATAACCCCGCAAAACGCGGCCAGATCATATCGGCCGGTTGAAAAAGCGATCACGCTGTAAGCGGCAAAAGCGATCAGAAGGGTTCCGCCCGCCAACCCGTCCAGCCCGTCGGTTTGATTGACCGCGAACGCCGTCCCTACCACGATGGCAACGAAGAATAATATGTAACCCCAGCCGACATATACCGTGCCCAGGAAAGGGATATGGATAATATCCCAATCCAATTTAAAATAAAACCACCAGGCCCCGATAAGAGCAATAAAGGTATAAATAAGGAGCTTGTGGCTGAATTTTATCCCTCTTTTTTTATAACCCATCCTTCTTACGTCCAAATAATCATCGATCAGCCCCACTAAAGCCGAAGATACCAGGCAACCCAAGGGCAAAAGCGTTTCCCGGCGCGATAAGAAATCAAGATCATGGAAGATGCTCCAGGGAAAAAATTTAGCCAGATAGAAAAATACCAGGCTAAAAACCAGGGTCGTTACCCAGACCAAGAGGCCTCCCATTGTCGGCGTACCGGCCTTGTGAGCGTGCAACTTACTGAAAAGAGGCGTCGTACCGTCATCCCTGATCTGCTTTCCAAGCTTGTATTTATACAGAAAATGAGTGAGAAGCGGCGTCCAGGCGATAGTAAAAACAAACGCCATGGTGGTAAAAAAAAGGATCTTAATGATGTAAAAATCCTGCATAGTTTTAGTTCGATAATATCCGCGGATATCCGCGCAGCCGGGGCAAGCGCCTTAAAATCCGCCAATTATGTTAATTTCAATAATAGCCTTACGTGGGGCGCGGGCGGCGCCTTCGACCAAAATTACCTGAAATTTACCAGATAGATCGACACAATGGCCGTTAATAATATAATATTGGCGATTCCGGCCGCGGCCAATAGTATGTGGGAAATAAATTTACGGTCCTTGCGCGGGCTTAGGTTTACGTACAGGAAAAAATTAACAACAATAATAATAAGCCCCAGTAAGGGAATAATGTATATTTTTTCGGTATCGCCGTAATAATCGATTCCGAAATCCACGTTATAATGCAAAGCTATCTGGTCGGTATCGATATTAGAACCGATAAAACGCGCGATCAACCAGATAATCGCGTTAACCGCCAGCAGAACGAAAGAATATATTTTTACGTGCCGGTAATAAAAAGAACGTAAAAAATTATCCTTCATGCCGGAAAAAATGTGTTCCTGGCCGTAAAATAAACTGAATATTTTGTATTTCATATCGCTCTGTTATAACTTTACCACATTTACGCGATATTGTTAATCTAGAAACAATTTTAACGGGGTGAATATTCGCTTTTCAACAATAGCCGTTTTATGTTATAATAAAAAGAGTAAGGTAAATACAAAATTTTAATCGATATCAAAAAATCAGATAACAGGCGAGCGTGTTAAAAAAAATCTATCGTCTGTTTTCTGTTTATGCATAATATATGTTTTCGAACTCCAAATTAAAGGATATCCTCTTAAAAACCGAAGTTTTAACCGCGGCCGATTTCGATAAATACCAACATGAAGCCGAAGCGGCCAATATGGATACTGCCGATTATCTGACCGAAAAGAAAATAATTTCTCCCGTCGCTCTGTTCGAGAATGCCGCGAATTTTTATAAAATCCCCTTTATTGATCTAAAAAACCAGACTATCCGTAAAGACGTGCTGTTCTCGATTCCGGAACCGATCGCCGTTACCCACAAGATCATCGCTTTTGATTCCAACGACAAGGAATTGAAGCTGGCCGTCATCAATCCGGATGCTCTCGACATTTTAGAATTCCTGAAGAAAAAGACCGGCTTGACCTTAAAGATCCATCTGACAACGCCGGAAAATATCAAAGACGCCTTAAAACAATACCACAAAAGCTTAAAAGCTGAATTTGATTATTTGTCGACGGAAAAAACCGCTAAAGAAGGGAGTAATCTTAAGCAGTTGGCCGAAGATCTGCCGGTCGTGAGAATCGTCGACACTCTGCTTGAATACTCCATCATCGAAGGGGCCAGCGATATCCATATCGAACCGGAGGAAAAGAATGTTTTGGTACGGTACCGCATTGACGGCATCATGCACCGGGTAATGGTGCTCCCCAAAACCGTCCAGTCGGGCATAGTCGCCAGAATAAAAATATTGGCCAACCTGAAAGTTGATGAACATCGCCTGCCCCAGGACGGCCGCTTTAAGATCGCCAACGAGGAATACAAAGTTTCCTTTCGCGTTTCCATTATTCCCACCTTCGACGGTGAAAAAATCGTGCTTCGTCTGCTCAAGGAAAGCGCCCAGGTCCTCTCCCTGGAGCAACTTGGGCTTCAATCCGGCCCCTTGGGCATCCTGAAAAGCAACATAGACAAACCGCACGGGATCATATTCGTCACGGGTCCTACCGGAAGCGGTAAAACCACCACTCTATATACGGTTCTGAATATTCTTAATAAGCCGGAAGTCAACATCTCCACGATCGAAGACCCGATCGAATACCGCATGCCCCATATCAACCAATCGCAAACCAACTCCAAGATCGGGTACACTTTCGCCTCCGGATTGCGCGCCTTCTTAAGGCAGGATCCGGATATTATCATGGTCGGCGAGATCCGCGACCAGGAAACCGCCGAGATCGCCATCCACGCCGCCATGACCGGCCACCTGGTTTTAACCACCATACACACCAATGACGCGGCTACGACCATGCCCCGCCTCTCGGAGATGGGCGTGCCGGCCTTTTTAATATCCACGACGGTCAATATTATTATCGCTCAGCGGCTTGTCAGGAAGATATGCCCCAATTGCATCCAGAGTTTCAATTTAAGCGCGGATAACGTCCGGGAGCTCGAAAAACAAATGAACATGGAAAATATCCTTAAAACCATGGAAAAAGAAAAAAGCATTTTGGACGCCAAAAAAGGTCTTGGTTCCCTGCTTTTTTACCGCGGCAAAGGCTGCAAACGCTGCAACAATACCGGATACAAGGGACGCATCGGAATTTATGAGGTAATGGAGAACAATGCCGATATCGCGTCTTTGATTTTGAAGGGAGCCAGTGCCCGCGAAATAAACACCCAGGCGATCAAGGGCGGCATGATAACCATGGTTGAGGACGGATTCATCAAAGCTAAAAACGGCATTACCACGATCGAAGAGATCATGCGGGTTACCAAAGAATAAGAAATATTTACATTTAACATTTGGCATTTAACATTTGACCGGTCAAAGGTCAAAGGTCAAAGGTCAATGGTCAAAACCATGGCTGTTAATTTAACCTTAGATTCAAACGCACCGGACGACGCGGAAAAAGCGGATGCTTCACAAACCGGGGAAAAGCCCTTGTCGACGATGGACAAAATCAATAATTATCTCCTGCGGTTTACCCGTATTCCGCTTAAGGAAAAATTATTTTTCGTCCAACACCTCGGATTGATGCTTAAATCGGGAATATCCCTTTCCACCGCCCTGAAAACGCTGTCGCAGCAGACAAAAAACAAAAACTTCATCTCGGTATTAAATGACGTCGCTTCCCGCGTCGAAAAAGGCTCGAGCTTTGCCGAAAGCCTGGGGGCCCACAAAAATATATTCGGGGAGCTTTTCGTCAGCATGGTGGAAGCCGGTGAGATCTCCGGCAAGCTTGAGAACGTTTTGGCGCAGCTTTTCATCCAGATGAAAAAGGAAAACACGCTTATTTCCAAGGTTAAAGGCGCCCTGACTTATCCGGCGATCATCCTTTTGGCCATGCTCGGCATCGGCGCTTTTATGATGGTCATGATCATACCGAAAATGACCGCGATGTTCACGGAGATGAACACGGAATTGCCCCTGCCCACGAAAATACTCATAGGCGTCAGCAACGCCATAGCGAAGAACGGCCTTGTATCAGCGGTCGTGTTCGTCGCTTTCGTTATCGCGCTTTTCTATGCCCTTAAAACGCAAAGGGGCAAATATATCTTTCAAGCCATCCTTTTAAACGCGCCCATCATATCCCCAATCGTCAAAAAAATAAACCTGGCCCGTTTCGCCCGTAATATAAGCTCGCTTTTAAAAACGGATATAATGATAATAAAAGCTTTCCAGATCACGGCCAACGTCCTGGGGAATCTGCATTATCGGACCGCCCTCATGGAGATGAGTCAGAAAATAAAAAAGGGCGGAAAGCTCTCTGAAACCGTGGCGGCTTATCCGAAATTATTCACGCCGGTCGTCACGACCATGATCGCGGTCGGCGAAGAGACCGGAGAACTTGATAATATCCTGATGGAATTAGCTTCTTTTTATGAAGAGGAGGTTGATCTTATCATGGACAATCTTCCCTCGATCATCGAGCCCTTGCTTATACTTTTCCTGGGCACGGGCGTGGGCGGGGTGGCGGTCGCGATCATCATGCCGATGTACTCGATCACGGAAAGTATTTAAGCTCGTAATAAAAGCGCGGTTCATGTATCCCGCGCCATTCTATGCTTCACGCGCACAAACAAGAAAAAACGCAAAACGGTTTCACTCTCATGGAGCTTATAATAACTATCGGGGTTATATCGATCCTGACGCTTGGCGTCTACAGCCTTATTATCATATCCTTGCGTATTACCGCCGATAACAAGAATTACGTCAGCGCCATGGAAATTGCCGATCAAAAAATGGAACGGATAAGGAACATGCCCTTTTCCGATGTCGGGGTTGTTTCCGGAATACCCCCGGGAACGATCCCGCAGGTTGAAACAGTCGTAAGGGATAAAAATTTTACTGTAAACACGTACGTCACTTTTTACGACGACGATTATGACGGCCTGGCCGGATCAACTACCCCGGACACGATCCCTAACGACTATAAGATCGCGACTGTCAAAGTTTCCTGGGACAGCAACTACGGCCATAAGGATATAACCGTATTTTCGAAGATCATCCCGAGAACGGAAGAAACCTCCGCGGGTTACGGATTGTTAAAACTCTATGTCGTGGATTCTAACGCTCTTCCGGTAACAGCCGCGGATATAAGGGTCGTAAACGCTGGTCTGGGCATTGACGTAACTAACGTGACGGATTCTACCGGTATTTTATATTTGCCCGCGCCAGAATCGTTCCAGGATTATGAGATCACGGTATCGAAAGCCGGCTACGGCATGGATTATTCTTTTGACCTTCTTTCCGGATTAACGCCGCTGCATTTATCCGTGACGGAAGGCGACAAGACCGAAGAAAGTTTTTCAATAGACAAGCTTGCCCTTCTTGATATAACCACATATTCAGACGTGACTCCGGCTAATTGGCTAATATATTCGGCAACATCCACGATCGAAAAAACCGGCTCGAAAATGGGAGCTGACGGATCAGACAATATTTTTTTCGTTTGGCAGGAATCGGATGTTTCCACTTCCAGCGTGTACGCGCAAAAATTCAATTCCGGCAATATAAGGCAATGGGCAGACAAGATCGAAATAAGCGATACGTCTAATCAGAGCCGTCCCGATATAGCGGTCGCGAACGACGGCACCTCTTTTGTCGTCTGGCAGGACAGTTCCGTCGTATTAAAACAAACCACCCTGAATAAACCGTCGAAAAGGTACGCGAAAAACATAAGTCCGGTAAACCTTGTGATCGCAAACCATAAGACCGCGAATATTTACGAAAATATAATGCAAAAATTTTCCGGTATTTTCAACGATTTTAAATTTAATAAAAATATTATATTCGAGTTCATAAACGATCTCCCCGCGCGAAGAGCCAGGGCGGCGACCGGCAACGTTACTTTCGTGGATATTTGGGGGACCGCGACCGGAAACACCTGGAACATCACCCTTAACGTACCGGCCCTTACCCAGGAGAATGATCTCCTCTTCGCCTATGTGCATCACGACCGATGGACCGACGGACCGATACTGCCTCCAGCCGGCTGGAGCACGCTTGATGACGATATTCATCCCAACGGCGCGGAAGACGACCACCGGGGAGGGATTTTTTATAAAATCGCCGGTAATTCCGAACCCGCTAACTATACATTTACGATGAGGGACGGCAGCGACGAAAAAGCCGGACATATCAGGGTTTACAGGGGCGTAGATCAGGTAAGCCCGTTCGATGGGAATCTTGTCGAGGCAAACACCGATGACGGCGATAAATTACGCCCCGCCCCCAGTCACGCGGTCACGACGGATGGTTCGATGCTCGTATGCGGCTGGGGATCGGATACCAGATCGCTAGGTGACGGCGGACCGACCTTTCCCGCCGGCATGTTAAACGCCGAAAACAATTTCGCGGATTATATCACCGCGGCCAGCGCCGACGAGGAGGTGGATATCGCCGACTCCCCTACCGGAGCGCGTAATTATGACGCGAACAAGAACGTATCAAGCGATTCTTTTAACTGGTGCTTAGTCCTAAGGCCCGAGATCGTACCTGACAATATTACCGTTACCGGAGTCGGGAATCAAACCGCCTCGATAATAATCCCGAACATCAACGAATACTCGGGCGGCGCCTTCGCTTTCACTGACAATACCGGCGCTCATACGATCACGAGTATCACCCTAAGCGAGAACGGCACGGTTGACGCCCAGAACGACCTGTCTAACGTTAAGCTTTTCTACGATATAGACGCGACCGCCCCCTACGACTGCGCGGGTGAAACCTATGACGCCGGTACGGACGCTCAATTCGGTGTTGCGCAAAATTTCGACTCGGCCGACGGAACATCGACTTTTACGGACATAGTGAATATCGACACGACCAGTACCATGTGCGCCTATCCCGTATTTGACGTTGGACCTACGGCCGGCAAGGATGATACCATAGAAATCGAAATTGCGGATCCCTCGACCGACATAATCATAAATTCCGGGTCCGTAATCCCGAATACGGCAGTAACGATTCCCGGCACCACGAACCTCCTTACTTCCGCCGACCTGCGGCAAACGCATTATAGATTAAGAGACGATGACGGCGACGAGTCTTCCGCGACGTGGAGCGCGCCGCAGGATACGGGAATATTATTAAGGCAGAATGCACGAATCCGGTTGCGCGTCGAAATATCGAACGAGGGCAGTATCGACTCTTCACCGTCCGATTTCCGGATAGAATACGGCGTGAAAAATACGACCTGTGACGCTATCGCCGCCTGGACGGCCTTGCCGACGGATAATAGTCTCCATTGGAAAATCTCGGCCAGCGCGAACTTAACCGATGCTGATCCGACCACGAACAGCCCCGGGATATCGGATGAGAATATCGTTTTTATCCCCGGGGAAACAAAAGATGCCGGCAACCAGACTGCGGCGATCGTGTTAACAGGGACTCAATTCACCGAAATTGAATATTCGATCGAGGCCACCATTAACGCGCTTGAATCGACTTACTGCTTCCGATTAACGGACGCGGGATCAACCGCGGAGTTTTCATATCAAGAATACCCTGAAATCGCGATCATCGGGGATGATAATATCTATCTCAAAAGCTTAAATAGCGATGGCACGGAAAATTGGAGTACGGTTAAAGTGAATGCCGACATGTCCGACGCCAACCAGCGATATCCGCGCGTCGCGATAACCGAAAACTTCGGAAACGCCACGACGACGATCGTCTGGGAAGACGACAGAAACGGCAACACGGACATATATGCCCAATGTTTTGACGGAAACGGCGCCAGGCAGTGGACGAATGATCTGCGGATAACTAATTCATTGACCGATGAAACGGCCCCGGTAGTCGCTGTCGATTCCGGCGACAATGTCTATATAGCCTGGACGGAACAAGACGATATCTATATGCAAAAATTCGATCTGGCCGGCAATGAGCTTTGGGCCGGTCATAAAAATCTGACGAATTCCGTTGTCGCCGATCTGGCGCCGGAAATAAGTTTTGACGCCTCGGATAATATTATCGTAACCTGGACATCCCAGGACGTATCGGACGATATATATCTGGCAAGCTTCGATCCGGCCGGCGTCGAGCTTTGGAAAAAGATCGCTAACGTCGAAGAACCTAATGAAAATCAGGCATTTTCCGATATTTTCGCTGATAACACGGATATTTACCTGGTCTGGGCCGATGATCGCCTGGGGGATAACGATATTTACTCCCAAAAATATGATTTTTCCGGAAACGCGCAGTGGGCCGATGACCAGAAAATATCCGACGCTCCCTCGGGTTCAAGTCAGAGTGCCCCCGGTATCGCTGTAACTTCCGATTCCCACCTCTTCTCATCCTGGTATGACGGCAGATGGGGCGTCGGCGAAATATACGCCACCCATTTCGAAAACCCGGGCGCCGCGGTTCCGATCGCGAACATCCCCCTCGTTATAACCGGTACAAAAAAAATATATAACAATCCGGTCGTGTACGAATTCGACCAAACGCATACCTCTGATATAAACGGGAAAATAACCGTCCAGTTGGAGTGGGATAGCGCTTACAGCATAGTCGCCTCGAGCACGTTAACGGCTTTTACGGTGCAGGGTTGCCAGCCGGATCCGTGCCCGGTCGCCATAGATCCGGATGAATTTAAATCCGTAAACGTATACGTTGAATAAATTAACTTCATGAACTTCGCTCGATTCATAAAAAAAACAAAAGAACCGGGGTTTACCTTGGTGGAGGTGCTGGTCGTTGTCGCCATTCTTTCTTCAATATCCGCTCTGACCCTAAGCTTGGTGGTTACGGGGTTTAAGGCCACCAGATTCGAAGCGGAACAAGCGGAGGCCATAGCGCACGCCAGAAACGCCATTAGCGTCATGAAAAAAGAGATCAGGGGGGCGAATTCGTCCGAACAGGGCAGTTACGCTCTCGACTCTATCGAAGAGCAGGAATTCGTGTTTTACGCCGATATCGACGCCGATGACCGGTATGAAAAAGTGAGGTATTACCTTGACGATCTTGATCTTATCAGGGAAGTCACGGAACCCGGCGCGCTTAACGATTACAGCGAAGCTCCCGCCAGCACGACCATAGCCCAATTCGTCAATAATCAGGAAGAGAATATTTTCACTTTTTATAATTCCAGCTATAATATCGCTTCGACGACGAACGAGGTCAGGCTCATAAACATAAATTTAAAAATTAACGTCACGCCGGAAACCGCGCCTAAAGATGTTTATGTTGAATCTGACGTTACTTTGAGGAATCTAAAATCAAACTTATAACCATGGACCACTCCAACCTAAAAAACGATAACCGGGGCTCGATGATCATAATCGTTCTCGTGCTCACCGGATTATTTTCGATCATAGCCATGGGAGCCATCGGATTGGCCCTGCTGCAGCAAAAGCTCAATTTATCGAAAGTCGCTAGCACCCAGGCCATCCACATCGCGGAAGCCGGCGTAAATTATTACCGCTGGGTTTTATATCATGACCACGAGGAATACTGCAATAACGAAACCTGCATCAGCGCTCCTCCATACGGACCGTACGGTCCGTACGAATATAAAGACTCGAGCGGACAGAATATTACCGGCTACTACGAGCTTTATATAACTCCTCCCCCGCCCAACGGCTCCACTATAGTTAAAATAAAATCAGTAGGCTGGGTAGCCAATCATCCGGGGAATAAACGGACAATCGAGGTCCAATGCGGTATTCCCGCCTGGTCAACCTATTCGACCCTGGCCAACGACACGATGAGATTCGGCGAAGGTACTGAGGTTTGGGGCCCAATCCATTCTAACGGCGGCATACGGTTCGATGGCATAGCGCATAACGTGATCTCCTCCGCGCTTCTGGACTATGACGATCCGGACCATAACGAAGTCGGAACGGATGTTATTGAATTCGGAGTGCATACGCACGATGACAGCGGAATGGGCTCTTACGACTCCAATGAGATAAGCAACGGCGCCAATCCGCCTAATCCGCCTCTTCAGGATGATATTTTCCTGGCTGGCCGGCAGTTTCCCGTATCCGTCGTCAGCTTTGACATGCTTAATAATTACATCAACAACGTTTATATAAAAGCCACAACTTCAGGATTCGTGATCGATCCCAGAAGCGCGGGCACGGCCGACCCGGATTCGGAACCGTCTTACTGGGGCTGCATTAGCGGCGCTTGCGACGAGGGAATCCACATAACTCTCAAAACCGACAACACCTTTGATATCCGAGGCGTTTCCGCACTGCAGCCTGACTGCAACAACCCAAGCCTCAGTATCCTGGCCGAAGAGGCTGTCGCCCAGAATTTCCCAATACCCACAAATGGCGTAATATTCATTAAGAACCACGTTTGGGTCGATGGGCAGATAGACGGCAGCCGTGTCACCATATTGGCGTTCTTCGAACCGTTTACCTCCGATATCGCGAATATCGTGGTTAACAATGATCTGCTATACACGAATTACGACGGCACGGACATAATCGGATTGATCGCCCAGCACAATATCGGTCCCGGACTTTATAGCGAGGGATCGTTGGGGGCCGCTGACGACGGCGAACTAAGGATCGACGCGGCGATGATCGCGAAAGAAGGAAGAATCGGCCGAGAATATTATATATCAAGCTGCGGGGCGGAATTCTACAAAAGAGACACTATCACGATATATGGATCGCTATCAACCGATGAACGGTATGGTTTCAGCTGGTCCTGCGGAGTGAGCGATCCATGGTGCTCGGGATACGACATCAGAAACCTTATATACGACAATAATCTGACCTTCGCTCCCCCGCCCCATTACCCCACAACGGGCGAATACACCTTCATCTCCTGGAAGGAGGAATAAGAACAAGCCTGTTCCGAAAAACTGATTTATGGTATAATATTAATATTGCCGTTAAACATAGCCACATCATTATGCGTTTAAGCCAAGGTTTAAATTATCCTCTGGGTTTGGATATATCGGATCTGTCCTTGAAATTCGTGCAGCTTGACGAAATCAAAAACAATATCAGCTTAAAGAACTTCGGGAGGATAGATCTGCCCAATAGTCTCATTGAGGGCGGCGTTATTAATGACGAAAAAGCGGTCATTTCCGCGATGACAGAATTGCTCAAAAACAAAAACCTGTCAGGGAGCGGGAAGATCGAGGTTACCGCCTGTCTGCCGGAAACGAAAACCTTCGTAAAATTGATCGAGGTCGAAAACAGCTTGAATGACCTGGCGGATATGGTTCGGGCGGAAACGGAAAAATATATCCCGATCTCTCTTAAGGACATGTACCTGGATTGGCAAACTATTAAAAATCTGCCCGACAAAAAACTGATCCTGGTCGGAGCGGCGCCCAGGAATATCGTTGATCAGTATGTCCGCGTTCTGAAAGGGGCGAACTTTTCAATATCCTCTCTTGAAATAGAGTCAACCGCAATTTGCCGGGGATTACTCGAAACCGAATCCCCTTGGTACGGCGGCGCGTACGACAGCAATTACTGCCTTATCGATTTCGGGGCCAAGCGTTCCAGCTTGATAATATATTCGAAAAATACCATAGCTTTGTCAGTTAGTCTTCCTATCTCCGGAGAAGCCGTTACCGCTGATATAGCGAAAACCCTCGAATTAGATAAGCCCCAGGCCGAAAAAGCCAAGGTCGTCTGCGGACTGGACAAAAGCAAGGCCAAGGGGATCATAAGCGATATACTGGCTAAAAAGATCGATGAGCTGATCCTGCGCATTAAAGAGGCTTTAAGCTTTTTTAATGAAAACTATAGTGAACGCGGGAAAGTGGATGAAATAATATTGTGCGGCGGCGGAGCTAACATAAAAAAACTGGATACTATCATAAGCGACGCGGTCGCCGTTAAAACCACTATCGGCAACGCTTTTACCAACCTGAAAATACCGGACGAAAAAACCGGCGATAAGTCGCCGACAATAAGCCAAAACGCCAGCCTTACTTACGTTACGGCCATTGGACTGGCCTTGCGTTCTATTTTTTTAGAAAAAATCAATTAAACCGACTATGCTTAAACTCAATATAATACCGCAGGAATTGAAAAATGAAAAAAGACTGGCGTCGATATATAAATCGCTTAAAATTTTATTTGGCGTTTCCGTTATGATCTTCGCCGTTTACGGCATTATTTTTCTCTCGGCCAAATTCGTGCTTCAGCTCCGTTTTATTGAAGTCATGAACGAAACGGCCATAACCGCGAAAAACCGGGAAAATTACGATGAAAAAATTAAAAATATCAAAGGCAAGATAAGTTTTATCGACAAAATCCAAAAAGATACGGTGCTTTGGTCTTATCTTATTGAGTATATCGCCGATAATTCCGGAAACGGGATAAAATACGCGAAATTAAGCATCAACAAAGACAAAGAAGAATTGAACCTATCCGGCCGCGCCGAGAACAGGGATGACCTTATTAAACTCAAGGAAATCCTTGAAAATGCCGGCTATTTTTCATCGGTCAATCTTCCTCTAAAGAATTTACTGGAAAAAACCAACATAAATTTCGACATCAGCTTAAAAATAAAAAACTATGAATTTGTCCGGATTTAAAAATTTAAGCATCGGGCGAATGATCGGCGTGAGCGCGGGCGCCACTGTTTTGACCTGCCTGATCATCTATTTTCTCATAGCGTTTACGGTAAATGACATAAAAAACCTCCACCTGGCAATCGTGGCGCAAAAATTAGACATTGAAAAGCAAGCCGATACGGCCCAAAGCCTGTCCGTACTAAGCGAAAAGCTTAAAACCGTCGAACCGCAGATGGAAAAACTGGATTACATTTTCATAAACAAGAATCGTGAACTGGAATTCATTACCACCCTCGAGGAAGCGGCCGGCAAAAATAATGTCACGCAAAAAATAAATTTAACCCCTCCGACCGGACAGAAAAAGGATGTTTACGATAAAACCGCCCTAAGTATCGACGCTCAGGGCTCATTTGCCGACATCATGAACTACCTGGCCGAATTAGAGGCTTTAAACTATTATTTTAACATAAATCTGCTTGATCTTAATTATCAGACTTCCGATTCGCCCGTCAGGCGCGTCACGATCGAAAGCGGGGAGGAGAACACAAAAAATCCGGCTGTCGCCGGAAACGTATCGTTAAGGATCTCAGGGGAAACATATTGGCAATAATAACACGAAAAAATATGAAAATTAGCCTCAAATTTACTGACAAAAGAATATTCAAAGCTATTTACGTCCTGATTGCGGCAGTCAACGTCATCATTCTTTTTTTCACTTATTCTTTTTTAAACAAAAACCTGTATGGATCGTTCGTGATAGATGAGGATTACCTCGGCAACCGAACGAACGCGTCTGACTTAAATATCAATATTTTCAACAGTGTTATCGAAAAAATAGAAAAGAAATCGCAAAAAAATGATGTCAACGGCGTAAAAAATATTTTTTCACAATAACCGCGTGAGTTTGTCGATATAAACAGGCAAAATATAACGCTCGGATCGGCTTTTCGCTTTATTCACCATCTCCTTAAGCTTAAGGGGATTTTTTGATGCCCAAATCAATTTTCGGGCAAGATCGGTCCGGCTGCCGGGAACGAATAAAATACCCCCTAAATCCCGGACCAGCTCGCTTATGCCGCCTATTCGGGAAGCTATGACCGCTAAACCGAGACTGGCGGCTTCATAAATTACCGTAGGCGAATTCTCGTGGCAAAGAGACGGCACTACAAGACAATCGAAGACGGGCATTAATCTTTTTACCTCCTCATTCGGGATTCTTCCCTTAAACTCGATATTTCTGATGTTTCGCCGGCTGATAGCGGACAGGTAACGAGAATCATTTAGGCCGTTTCCGATAAACGTCAGGGAAAAATTCCTGTATTTATCGGTCAATTCAGCGAACGCGTCAATCAAAAAATGAATCCCCTTGTGCGGCTCGATCTGTCCGACAAAAAGCAATTTAAATTCTTTATTGTCGACCCTCTTTTCCCCGGTCATGGGCGCGTATCGGGGAATCGGATTGGGTAATATCACGCGACGCGAATCTCTAAAAAATCCCCGCTTGGTATGCTCCGTAATAAGCCAATTCGACGGTGAAACGACTATAGCCGCGGAAGCGATCAGTTTCCGGCAGGCAAACTGGTAAATTCTTGCGGCCAAGCCGTTTATAACGTTTTCCCGACCGTAAATCAGCAAACCGGAAGGGTGAAGCATCTGAATATCGTGCAGAACATGAACGTGTCTGATGCGCAGGTTTCGAATAATGCGGGGAAGTAAAAATCCGATACCGACCAGATTGTGCGTCATGACCACGTCCGGTTTTTCCCTGGCCAATATTTTTTTAATCCTAAAGCCGGTAACCGGATCGGCAAAATCAACTACGTGCCAAATCAAACGCAAAAATTTAGGCATTTTACGAAAAACGAACTGCCACGACGGAAGATAATAAACCGACCGTTCCTTGGCCGCTTTTTCAAATATTGGTCGGGTAGTGATTATAAAAACATCGTGACCGGCTTCTTTTAAACCCTCGAATGTCATTTTAACCACCTGCTCGGCGCCGCCGATCGCGTACGGTTCGTATAGATTGTTTATCAGACAAATTTTCATAATCGCCTAAAAATATATTACAATCCGGCATAAATACCGCGCAGACGTTTTTTTATTATTTTCAGATCGTATTTTTCTACAGACAACTTCCTGCCGGCCGCGCCCATCTCCGCTCTCTTGTCGTCGTCTGATAATATTTTCTCTAATTTTTCGCGCAGATCTTTCGCGTTACCGGGTTCGGCAAAATATCCTTCCGCGCCGTTACGGAACACGCTTCTGACCCCCGGCAGATCAGAAGCGATAACCGGAACCCCCGAGGCCATTGCTTCGAGCAAAACCAAACCAAACGCCTCATGGCCGTTTATCGATGGCAAAACCACCGTGTCGGCCGTCCGGTAAGCTTCGGCCAATCGCTTGTCGCTTAGCCCCCCCATGAACTTTACTTTATCCGCCACGCCCAGGCTAACCGCTAATTTTTCATATTCCTGACGCATATCGCCGTCACCCACGATTTGCAGCTCATACTCCTTATCCGGGATCCGTAATTCGGATATTGCCTTAAGTAAAACGTCTATGCCTTTGAAATAATGAGCTCTATCTAGTCCGCCGACAAAAAGTATCTTTAATGATCTGTTTTTTATAGAATTTTTTAGACCTGGACAGAATCTCGTCGTATCCACGCCAAACGGTATTTCATGGAATTTGCCAGGGTATCGGCTATAAAAACGTCCGATTTGGCTCAGTTCTATGTAATCCAGGCTGGCGCAAGTTATGCCCGCGGCAAGGGAAAACAGCGAATTCCGTATCAGTCTGTCCGGTAACCGCAAAATCCTGGCCGCGAGCGGCAAATCAGCGGCGTCCATATGATAATGTATCAGCAGTTTAAAATTTCCGAACGATAAAAATTTCGCCAACCAGACAACTTCCGCACCGCCAAAAAATGGATAGTGAAGGTGCACGACATCGAATCCTTTCAATTTAAAAAACAGCTCCGGCGTAAAAACACCATTGCCGTATCTTAGTAACGGTTTTAATTTTACCACCTCGAAACCACCGTGTTCCTGTTCCTGTTTAAAGCCGTAATCCGGCGTAAAAACCGTCACCTGGTCCTTATCTGACAGCATGCCAGCAAAAGAAGCGGCGACATTGCCGATACCCCCTTTGTAGGGCGGGAACACGCACGCGACCTGAGCTATTCTCATAATCTTATTACCCTTCTTTCTTGAATAAAATATTATGCCAAGTGAACATTATTATAAATACCAGGGCGGCCTGGAAAACAGTATAAACGTCAACCACGCCCTTGAGGTGGGCTACCCAGATTATAATGACCGGCAAAGAAAAAATAAGCAACTCGTCTATGATCTTATCGCGATAAGTTAATTGCAACGAAACATCTCTGCTTCTTCCCTCCTCATCCATCCTTCTAATGGTCTTCCTCGTGTATCTGAAGCGTATCAGAAAAAAGGTGGCGAAATATGACAACGGCACCAGCGCCTGCATCGCCCTGGAAACCGCCCCCAACCTATCTCCTAAGAAAAAATACACAAAAGCGAAAAGAATAGTAAACAACAAAAAAATATAATTTAAGAAATCAATTATATAATCCCTAGTGGTCATTTTGTTTATAGTTAATGTGGGCCATTTCCCTGATTATTAAAGTGATGTTTTTTTCTATTTTTTCCAGGCGCAGGCGCAGGCGGAAAATAAAATAAAACAAGATAGCCACTGCCATATAAAGCAAAACCTCGATGCCGGATCCGGAAAATCCCAGGCCGGCAACCAGAGCGTCGATCTTTCTTAGGAACAAAACGCTCATGGCGGCCATTATCCAGAAGATAAGCCAAAACAAAAATTCGCCTCCGCTGATTTGTTTTTTACGTTTTTGCCAAAAAAGCCTGGAAACAAAAAAAGCTATAACTAGAAGCGCTAATATTTGCTGGATCATATATTATTTATTACTTAGTAATATTTGGAATTTTTAAGCGTCCGAAAACTAATCATTTTCATAATCTCCCTGATCGGTCAATTTCGACAAAAACAAATCTATTAATATTTTAAAACCTCCGGCGCCCCTGCCCTTACCGGAAAAAACGCCTTGCCCAAAAGCGGAATATTTGACCGTTACCGGGACTTCCCGATAAGAGAAATTCTTCGCGGTTTTTTTTTGAATTTCGCTGTTATGCGCCATACCGTCATTCTGTATATTTATTCTTTCCGCCGCTCGGCGGGATAGGGCACGAAATCCGTTTTGCGGATCAGACAATTTACTGCCCGACAATAAATAATCATTAACGATCCGGCTGACCGGATAAATTACGTTTTTCTTGAACCATGGCAAGTTAGATTTTTTACCCATAAATCTCGACCCGAAAACGACATCGCATTCCCCTCTTATTACCGGATCGATCATATCTTTAATCTCATCGGCCGAAAATTGTCCATCCGCGTCAAAGTGCACGATTATATCCGCGCCGGATCTTAAAGCGAATTCATCGCCGGTCTGGAGAGCTGCTCCTTGCCCGCGATTAACGATATGGCGCAAAACGATCGCTCCCGTTTTTAAAGCCTGTTCATACGTATGGTCCCGCGATCCGTCATCGACCACTATAATGTCCCGCGCGTACGGCTTGACGCCTTTTACTGTTTCAGCTATTTTGCCCTCTTCGTTATAAGCCGGTATTACGCAAAATATCTTGGGTATTTTTTTTATGTCTTCTTCCATTAATATTGGTCTATAAATTTATCGTTAGCCCCTTCCTCCTGATCGGTGTTTATGGCCTCGGCCACGCCTTTTAAGCCTTTGCTCGCGCGCAATTCATAAATCGTTTTTTCAAGTCCTTGCTCCAAAGATATAACGGGCATCCAGCCCAATTCATTGCGGGCCATCGAAGTGTCCGGCGGACACAGGGAGGTCATAAAAAGCATTTCGTCCGCGTATACGATCTTAGAGCGTGAACCGATCGTGGCAATAATTTTATTGGCCAAATCAGTCAAATTGATCTCAACATCGGAACCGATGTTTATGGGTCCGCTCAGATCAGATTCCATGATCTTTATGGCCGCGTCGATACAATCGTTAATATAGCAATAAGTCGTGGAAAAATCCTTATCGCCGAATATTTTAAGATCTTTACCGTCCAAGGCACTGCTTATGAAATCGGGCAACATTTGGCCGTCGTCAAGCTTCATGCGCGGGCCGTAAATCCTGAATAACCGCATGATTTTAGCGTCAAGGCCGTATACTTGGCGATAATTCATCGCCATAGTCTCGGCAAATCTCTTTCCTTCATCAAATGAACTTCTAGGGGACAGAAAGTCTACCTGGCCGATATCGCCTTCTTTGACCTTCGAATTTTCCTTTCTTCTCGGACCATAAACCACGGATGAAGAAAAATGCAACAAACTGGCTTTATATTTCAAGGCGATATCCAGGATATTCTTGAGACCGTAAGAATTGGCCATAATCGTCGCTAAGCGGTTTTTTAGGAAATCCTTGGGAGAAGTGGGGCAAGCCAGGTTGTATATTTCCTGCACGCCCTGGAACTCTATCTTGAATTTCTGCAATTCCGGCAAGCTTTCAAGGTCGAGCGGTTCCGTGATATCGTGACGGATAAATTCAAAGTCGGGATTAGCTAAAAGGTGATCGATATTCTTTTCGCTGCCTGAAGAAAAGTTATCCACGCAGATAACCTTTGAGGTTTTAACCAACTCATCGCATAAATGTGATCCGATAAATCCGGCCCCGCCGGTAACCAGAATATTCTTCTTGTCAAAAATGATTTTTTTGGGCATATTTTTCAAAATAGATAAAAATTTTATCTCATTATAAACCTTAAAATTCAATGCGTGTTTTTAATGCTTACCGTCCCGACATTGACGCCATCGCTGAAACCTTCTTCAAATCCAAAAAAAGAACCCAGAATAATCCCCCGCTTACTGAATACGCGGATATGGGGCGTCCCGCCGCCGCCAGCCCCGGTTATTATGTCGTCAGTACCGTCCATGTTCATGTCGATCGCCGCTATACTGACCCCGCCTTTGAATTTCTGATTATAGGCGAAAAATTGGGCCAGGATCCTGGCGTGATTATCAAATACTTTGATTTGCGGCCCGCCGCCCGCTCCGGGAGCGGTAATAATATCTTCTTTTGATCTTCTCGTGCCGTTACCGGCGCCGATCGTGGCCACTCTGACTCCTCCCCTGAAATTTTCGTCATAGGCGAAGAACTGTCCCTCGATTTCACCGTGAGCCCGAAAAATCCGCACTTGCGGCCCGCCGCCCGCTCCGGCGCCGGTTATGATCTCGTCTTGTCCGTCGCCGTCGACGTCTCCGGAGGCTATATTCACTCCCCCGCGGAAACTTTCGCGGTATGCGAAAAATTGCCCCTTAAGATTGCCGTCTGAATCGAATATTTTTACGTGGGGCCCGCCGCCCGCTCCGGCGCCGGTTATGATCTCGTCTTGTCCGTCGCCGTCGACGTCTCCGGAGGCTATATTCACTCCCCCGCGGAAACCTTCGTTATAAACGGTAAATTCGGCGTCCTTCTGCCCGTTTTGCCCGAAAATTTTTATAAAACTCTTGCTATTCCCGTGCGGAGCCGCTATGATCCTGTTTAACTGCCGGGTTTTTAACGCATGGGCTTTGGCGACTGCTTCATTGACGTTAAGTCGCCCTCTCCCCAATTGCCCCAGATATCCAGGATTTAAACGGTTGATGTTATCACTGCTGTCTAGGAGGATATTAATCGCTTCGGCCTTAGATAGCGCCGGATTCGCTGTTTCCACGAGGGCAACCGCCGCGCTGACCATGGGTACGGCCATAGAGGTGCCCGACCAGTAACCGTCATAATGTTTATCGAACGATCTGCCGCCCGAAGAATACTCCGGCGAATAATAGGTGGTGCTGAATATACTCACTCCGGGAGCGGAAATATCAACGCATTTAAACCCGTAACCTGAAAATTTCGCTTTTTGATCAAGCGTGTCGGTGGCGGCTACGCCAATAACCATATTATCGGAACCGTCATGACAAACCGGGTACATCGGCGATTGGTCTAAAAAATATCCTTCGCCCGTTTTGCCCGCGGCGATTTCCGACGCTATCGTCTGACCGCCTTCATTGCCCGCCGCGGCTATCATGATTATACCGGCTTTATGAGCGCGCCGAATAGCGGTTTCCAGGCTACGGCTGAAGCCTGAACCGGCAAAACTGAAATTTATGATATCCGCGCCGTTAGCTATCGCGTAGTCGATCGCCCTGATAACGTTCTTGGTGTCCCCTTCTCCCCGATCATTCAATGCTTTAAGCGGCATTATCCCGATACTCCATGTAACACCGGTGATTCCAGTGGCGTTATTGCCGGAAGCGGCCGCGACTCCGGCCACAATCGTCCCGTGTGACACCCCTTCTTCCGTCCAGCCATCGTTGAATTTCGGCTCCGGATCAGCTACGTTGTTGACGAAATCCCATCCGTGGATATCGTCGATAAATCCGTTCCGATCGTCATCGATTCCATTGCCCGCGATTTCTCCGGTATTGCTCCAAATATTATCAGCCAGATCGGGATGATTAAGCTGCACGCCGGAATCTATTATGGCGATGACGGCTTTCGGGCTTTCACGAATAATATTCCATGCTTCCGGCGCTTTTATTTTCTTTAAATACCATTGGTTGGCGTAATAGGAATCAGAGGGCACGATTGAAGCATTATAAAGATAATTCGGTTCCGCGTATTCTACCGACGGATAGCGGTTATATTTCTCCAAAATCGAGTCCAGATCGCTCCCAACGGTTATCTTAACCGCGTAAATTTCGTCATCACCTCTGTATTTTACTAAGATCTCATCTTTTCTTCTGATTGATCCGGTATCATATCCACCGTCGGAAGCAAGGGCAATAGCCGGAAAAATAAACAAAAAAATAAGGCCGTAATAACGCGCGCTAAATAAAAATGATGTTATTATCAATCTCATAACATCATTATTATAACATAAATCAGGGAAAAAGCACAACACTTAAGTCCGATTAAATCTGCCGATATATCAGGGGTTCGTGTCAGTAATTTCTTTTAGGGTTTCACTGGCGCATTTTTCCCAGCTGAAATTTTTTATATGTTCGTCGCCCGCGGCGAGGAGTAGTCCCCTCATATTCTTATCGGTTATTATTTTTTTCAATACGACCGCTATATCAGCCGGATCATCAGGGTTGAATAAAAGCGCCGCGTTGCCCACCACTTCGGGTATTGAGGATGAATTAGAGGCCGCTACCGGTATGCCGCAGGCTATGGCCTGGAGCGGCGGTATGCCGAAACCTTCATAAACAGAGGGAAAAATAAAAGCATCGGCGCCGTTATAAAGATAGGGCATATCAAGCTCAGGAAGCCAACCCGGCATAATCACTTCGTTGGTGAGATCAAATTCGTTTATCATGTATTTTGTTTCGTCATATCCGTAACTGGCGTCGCCCACCAATATCAATTTATGTTTAATATCTTTATTTTCCCTTAAAATTGAAAATGCCTCGATCAAAGTCGGTATGTTCTTTTTCTTTTCTATCCGCCCGACATAAAGCAAATACGGCCTCTCGATGCCGTATTTTTCTAAAACGTTCCGAATCCCCCCTTGATCATCGATCTTTCGATACACCTCCTTGTTATATCCGTTATAAACAACCCTGATCTTATCTGGATCAGCGCCAAAATAACTGGTTAGCTCTCTTTTGGTAAAATTCGATACGGTAATAATCTTAAAAGCTTTTTTTAGCGCGTATGCGGTCGACCAACGGAAATAATCTATGGTATCGGCCCGGTATTTGCCCAGAGTGAATATTTTTATGAAGATGTTCAGCAACTTACGGGCCCGCGTGCTTTCCGGGCCCATCTCTTCTTTTTGGTAAAGGCGACGCTCACGTTCAAAGCCGATGTCATGAATGGTAACTATTGATTTTTTCGGATGTACGACCGGCAGCGTGTGGGCCGGGACGAACAGTATATCCGGCCGGCAAAAAAGCATCTCCAAGGACATTCGGCCCTGGGTCCAAAGATATTTAAAGGGCCATTTTAAAATTTTCGCCTTGAAGTTATTAAAAGGTGATTTTATGATCTGATAACCCTTCCTGTCGTAAATCTCTTCGCCGCTGTTTTGATCCGGATAATATTGTTTGGTACGTAAATCCAACAACCCTCCCCGTAGCGGCGCGTCCGTGTATAATATATACTGGTTGTCTTTATCCAGCTTAGCCAACCATCTGATCAAATAATAGGAGTACCACTCAACTCCGCTTTTGTGCTCACGATTGGCGCGACTGGCGTCTATGCCTATAATCATAATTTAGGGCTTTAGGCGTTAGGAAGCTAGGCTTTAGCATCGGGTTTTAGTGCTTAAGCTAACACCCTAGAGCCTAATGCCTAATTGATAATTCATTTAGTCGCCAATATCGATCGTTTGTAGCTATCAAGATTCTCAAGCGCGATGCCCGTTCCCTTGGCGACGCAAAGAAGCGCTTCATCGGCCACGTAAACCGGTACGCCGGTGGTACGGGAAAGAAGCTGGTCAATATTCCGAAGTAGCGAACTGCCCCCTGAAAGCACAATGCCTTTATCCATGATATCGGCGGATAATTCAGGCGGGGTTTCGTGCAGGACTCTTTTAGCCGCGTTTATGATGGCTTCAAGTTCGTTCTGCAGGGCCTCGGTAACGTCGTTGGACGTAACGGTTATGCTCCGGGGAAGACCGGTCAGGATATCGCGTCCGCGGATCTCCATGGTCAGTTTATTCTCCAGAAAAAGGGCTGAACCGATATTTATTTTAACTTCTTCGGACGTGCGCTCCCCGATAGCCAGGTTGTATTTCCGCCGGATAAATTCAAGGATGGCGGAATCAAATTTATTTCCGCCCACCCGAACCGAAGTCGAGGATACGATCCCACCTAAAGATATTACGGCCATTTCGGCCGTACCGCCGCCAATATCTATTATCATGTGGCCGGACGCGGAACCAATCGGAATATCGGCCCCGATCGCGGCCGCTACCGGTTCTTTGATGATATAAGCGGCCTTGGCCCCGGCAGCTATGGTGGCGTCGATAACTGCGCGCCGTTCGGTTGAAGAAATGCCGGCCGGTACGGCGACCATTACCTCCGGTCGGAATAAACGTACTCCGCCGACGGCCTTATTGATAAAATACCTGAGCATCGCCTCCGTGATCCGATAATCAGCTATCACTCCATCTTTTAACGGTTTGATGGCGATGATCGAATCCGGCGTCCGGCCCAGCATGTCCTTAGCCTCATTGCCGACAGCCAGAATTTTCTTGTCGGCCATTGATATCGCTACCACGCTTGGCTCGTTAATAACTATTCCACGCCGCGGAAGATGCACTAAAGTATAGGTTGTTCCCAGATCGATTCCTATGCGCTTGATGAACATATTATTGCGTAATTATAACCCGACAAAGAATATCCTGTCGGCATCAAATTCCATTTGCCACTTAATGCGGCCGTCCCCTTCCCGATAACTATCATACCCCGTTGGTTTATATGATTTTACCTTATTAAGCAGGTTTACGTCAACCGTTAGTTGTCTAGTATGATTACCCGGTTGCTTTTGTATCCGCAAGGTATAATAGCCGCCCGGCTCCAAATTAAAAAAACTGGGCAATTTATAAGACAGATGCACCTGTTTTATCTCCCCCGGCTTAACCCGAAAAAGACCGGCCAGCACCATTTTATCAAAACCGCCACCGCAGGAATTGCTTTCCTGGCGGGTAACGACAGTACCGTCCTCTAAACCGGTAAATTCCGTAAATCGGCTTCCCAGGGGCACAAAAACCTGCACTAAGCCTTCATACTCCCCCTCGCTTCCGTTATGCGCGTAGTTTAAATATAAGTCGGCATAAAGGCCTTTTTCTTTCTCTTCCACCCGGTATTCGATACCGCGATTCATGACTAGATCGCCGACATCGCCCAAATTCGTGTCTACTACCGCCAAATAATCGGAAGACGCGTTTTTTTGGATCGCGCCGTCCCAGTTATTGCTCGCGACCGCCCGCCCCAGCTCTTCTTTAAAAAAATTAACCAGGATATTTTTTTTCTCCAGATTTTCAATGGTAATGTCATAAGCTTCCTTGATCCCGGCCAAAGACCCGTTTCCAATGGACTTTCTCAGTGACACGACAAGCGGCCCGATATCGTAACTATTTTCCCGGTTGAACAGAAGCGCCATGTCGCTTTCGTCATATTCACGATCATTTATTTTTATCGGGCCGTTAAGGGTCAGAAGGTCCGATAAAAACTGCGGCATAACCGCTATCGCGCCAGTAAAGCCAAGATCGCGCAAATACTTATTATTTCCGACAAAATCGATGATCTGGCCGGAGGCCGAAGGCCAATCAAGCGACCAATTTGCGTCCTTGATCGTCCAGGGCCCGTTCTGGCGGTAGAGTTTTAAAGATTCGGGCGCCGAAACCGGGGTTTGCGAATCTGTCAAAGCGCTAAACTCCTCAACGCCATAAGTCTTTAAATCTATAATTTCGCCGTTCTTTATTCTTAATACGCCGAAATTCTTCATCCGCCCTCCGGTGGGCCAAAGCTCGCCGGTGTCCTCAAAAACCAAAAGATATCTGGCTTCTTCCGGATAACCAAGAAGCGGCGGTATCGTGCCGGAGACCCGCGCGGCCCGGTCAATATAATCCCGGACCTCTTTCAGCCGTACTTCCAGGTCGGCCGTTTTATCCTTAATGAGCCAAAGAACGCCGATAAATTCGATTTTTTCCAATTTAGAAAGGGCTAAATCGATATTGGCCCTGATGCCGTTCAAGTCGGGCTCGAACGAATGGATACGCTGAAGGATGTCCGTTCTCTCTATAACAGCCGACGTACTGAAAAGTTTTTGATCGCCCAGAGCCTCTCCCAAAATCGCCTGATAATCGGCCGCGCCCTCTATCGCCCGAGCCATAAGCTCTCCGGCGCCCAATAAATAAAATAAATCGTTTAGTTGGCCGGAAAAAAATCTTGTCTTTTTAACAAGATAACTACCGGAATATTCCTCGGCTATTTCCAAGCTTTCGCTAAAATCATTGGCCGCGAATTTAGCCAGCCGGAAAGCTTGTTCGTGATCACCGTTCCCCAAAAGCAACGCCGCGTTAACGGCGTTTTTATGGCCCGTTAAATACCGGGATAATATTAAATTAACATTGACGAAATGGACGGAAAAGAATATTAAAACGATTGCGCACAGCAAGATCAGCGCGATACTTAAATATTTCAAAAAGTTATTGATTTTTTGCCAACGATTCAGTCTTTTTACGGCCGGAAGTTCGTTTAAGATGTTCTTACCTTTTTTGAATATAGAGGCGAAATTTACGTGGTTTGATCCGGAAAGTTTGAACATTGAAGTTTTTGTTAAATTGGAATTATTTAACTTATATTTATGAACAAATTATACCACAAAACACGTTGATTGACAAAAATAATATATTGTGATAATATTGTTTTAATATTTATTCTAGAAAAACGGGAAGGAGGAAATAATGGACCATGCCAAGGGCGAATTACTGGTAGCCTTTAAAGATGGTGTCAGCGAAACCGCCGCCGAGAACCTACTGAAATTCAAAGGACTAACTGTTCTTGAAAAGTATGCTTTATGTCATGGCTTTTTGGTCGGCGTCCCCCCGGGAGAAGAAATTAAATGGCTCAACGTTCTCGTGAAGGAGCCGCTTATCGCCAGTGTCGATTTAAATGTAATTATGAAACTTTGTTAACCACAAAAACCAACCTAAAAACGGTGAAAAATTCACCGTTCTTTTTTTATTTAATCGACAATCGGCAATCCTTTATTCCGCTCGCAAGGCTTCAACTGGCGTAAGTCTAGCCGCTTTTCGCGCCGGATATAAACCAAAAACCAAGCCGAAGAAAGCGGCAAACCCGAGAGCGGTGATTATTCCTCTTAACGGCACGACAAAATGCCAATCCAGACCGTAGGCGGAAGCGCCATAGGCTATTAGATAGGAAATGGCGGCGCCGACCGCGATACCGATGACGCCGCCGGCGATTGTGATTGTGATCGATTCGATCAGAAATTGCCACATAATATCCGAATATTTAGCACCAACGGCTTTACGCAGGCCGATTTCGGCCGTTCTTTCGGTCACGACCACATACATTATATTCATGATACCGACGCCGCCGACCACCAACGATATGGCCACGATCGCCAATAGCAACAGGGTAATGGCCCCGGTAACGGTAGACATTATCTCCATGGATTCCACCATTGTTATTACCCGGAAATCGTCTCGGCCGGTGTCGGTCCATCCCTGGCGCGGTCCTTCCGGATGAGGCAAGTCATGGTTTTCCCGTAAAATATAACGCGCTTCTTCGGTGGTAGCATCGATCTCGTCCGTATCGTCGACTTTAAACATGGCCATCTGGATATGGTTTATGCCCATGACTTTCTTTTGCAGAGTGCGGATCGGCATATAAACGATATCGTCAAAATCAAAACCCATCATGGCCCCGCGTTCCGCCATCACGCCGATAATCCGGAATTTGGTTTTTCCGATTTTAACCGACCTGCCGATCGGATCGGAATCGCCGAATAATTTATCTGTTATTTTCGACCCCAGAACAGCCACCTGCGCGAGCGACTTATCTTCGGTTGCGGTAAAAAACCGGCCGAATTCCACTTCAGATCGATCGAGATGGATAAATGATTCCGTTACGCCGAAAATTATGGATTGCTTCATCTCATTATTATAACTTACCTGCTCCTGATTCAATATGGCGCCATAGGCGTCGGCTACATTGGGAAGTTTCATGATATCTTCCATGTCCTCTAAAGTAAGGGTGGTAACCTGCACGCCCTGGGCCATCGCCGTAGCGCTTTGGGTTTCGCTGGCCCCGCCTTTTTTCGTGCTCGGGATCTTAACTTCGACCTCGAACATGTCCGTACCGCCGAAAGACTCTATCTGGCCCATGATCAGTCTATTTATCCCTTCGCCAGCGGAAAACACTATGATAACACTCGCTATTCCGATCACCACGCCCAAAACGGTCAAGCTGGTCCTGACCTTATTCACGCGCATGGCGTTCAAGGCTGTTTTTGTCAGAGAAATTATATGCATCAAATATTATTACTCATACCTTAGTGCCTCCACCGGTTCAAGTCTGCTCGCTTTTCTCGCCGGATACAGACCGAAAACGAGCCCCACCAACATCGATACACCAACCGCCAGAATGACTGATGACAGTGATACCGCAAAGGCCCAATCATACCCCAAAAATTTAGCCACTAGGGCGATAAGATAAGAAAGCAGCGTGCCGCCGACGATACCGAAAAGCCCACCGATCGAAGTGACCGTAACCGCTTCAAAAAGAAACTGACTTAAAATATCGGCTGTTTTCGCCCCGACGGCCTTCCTGAGACCGATCTCTCTGGTCCGTTCCGTAACCGCCACAAGCATGATATTCATTATGCCGATACCGCCGACCAGGAGCGACAGGGCGGCCATGGCTGCCAGGAAATATTTCAAAGCGTTAGTGACGGTCGTGATCATGTCCAGCGCTTGAGCCGCGCTCCGGACGGTAAAATCATCGCTCTTGCCGCTCTGGTCATTGATCTCATGTCTTTCGCGCAAAGTTATTTTCATATCCTCCAGCGCGCGGGCGGTGTTGTCCTCGTGATCTATCTTCGCCCGGATCATGGAAACATGGTTTACTCCCGACATCACTTTTTGCATGGTCTTAAGCGGGATAAATACCTGGTCGTCATAGTCCTGCATGGCGACCGTACCCCGCTCAGCCATGACTCCGATCACCTCGAACATGTGGGTTTTTATTTTTATCCGCTGGCCGACCGCCTCGGATTCATCGAATAATTCTTCTTTGACCGTACTGCCAAGAACGACAACCTTGGCTAAACTGCGGCTTTCCTCTTCCGTAAAAAACCTTCCGGATTCAAGCTCTCCGCCTTCAACGGCTATGTATCCGGAGGAACAGCCGTTCAGATTCGTGTCATAGCTGTTTGAGTTCCAATTGAGCGTCCCTATGCCCTTATAATACGCGACTACATCCTCTATATTGGGAACGTTTTTTTTCTCCTTAAGCGCCAAAGCGTCATCATAGGTCAAGGTTGTGATTACTATGCCCATGACCGAAGCGGGCGGGCCGTCTTCTTCCGAATAACCGGGAATGATCCCGATAAGATTGGTCCCCAGCGATTTTACCTGGTTAAGAATCAGGCTCTGCGCGCCTGCTCCGACCGCCATAATAACGATCACGGCTCCGACGCCGATAATAATCCCGAGCATTGTCAAAAAACTCCTGCCCTTGTTAGAGAGGAGCGCGATTAGGGCGGTTTTTACGCTTTGGATGTAGTGACTAAACATGACTTGAGGATTAAGGCGATATTATGTAAGAATCTGAGACGCTATTTTCTTTTAAAAACTATTTTAGCATTTCTCCTTCGTGCGCAAAACGTCTTTTTAATATCTTATGGTCACGGGTTATGAGTCCGTCCCTGACCTCGATGATCCTTTTGGCGTGCTCCGCGGTATAAGTTTCGTGCGTAACCAAAATTATCGTATTGCCGGCATCGTTAAGTTTCTGCAGAATTTCCATAATCTGGATGCCTGATTTTGAATCAAGGTTGCCGGTGGGTTCATCGGCAAAAATCACGGAAGGGCGGTTAACCAGCGCCCGCGCGATCGCCACCCGCTGTTTTTCTCCGCCCGAAATCTGGTTCGTAAAATGATGCAGTCGATGAGAAAGGCCGACGCTCGACAAAACCTCCTTCGCCCGTTTATCCATATCGACTTTGGCCGCCGCGTAAGTCAGGGGCAGTTTCACGTTTTCCAAAACCGTGGTGCGCGGCAGCAGGTTAAAGGCCTGGAAAACGAAACCGATCTTCTCGTTCCGGAAGCCGGCCAGTTCATTATCGCTTAAGGTGCTTACCTCCCGGCCGGCGAGTTTATAACTCCCGGAAGAGGGTCGGTCCAAAAGCCCTAAAATATGCATGAGCGTTGATTTTCCCGAGCCGGACGGACCCATGATAGCCACGAATTCTCCTTCGCCAATAACAAAAGAAAGGCCGTGGAGCACTTTTGTCACGACCTCACCGGTTCTAAATTCCTTTTTAAGATTATGGATATCTATCAACATATCATGAGCCGTTCGATCCGGCCATACGCGCTTATATATCTTTAAGCTAAAAACTGTTAAACGCTTTCCGCGAACCTTTTTTGGTCGTCGCCCAATCTTTCCCAGGTGTCCTGGTTGGTGTCTTTCATGTCCCGCAGCTTGTCCTTAAGATGCGCGGTTAAGAGATTCAGGTTATCCTCGCTTTCGTTAACGGCCTCGAAAACCGCCTCGTCCTCTTCCGGGAAAGACATCTGTAAAAATAAAGACCAAAGATTCTTCTGGTTTACGTCCAGGCCTGAAAAGGCGATAAGGTTTCTCAATTTCTCTTTATAATTCATATGGATAAATAGTCAGAATTAATTAAAAACAGGCTTATTTCGCCTCCTGTATCTTTTTCATGAACTGATCCGCGTCATCAGGAGTGATATCCCGGGAAAATACACTATCTATGGCCCGCCTCCCGGCCTCTAATTTTGTTTGTTCTGGTTGCATGGGTTTTTCTCTAAACATACTTTTTTTATTATTTTATTATTTTGTTATTAATTTTCTTCGATATAGGTAATTACCGGCTCGCCTTCGTTGACTCCGGCTAAAATTTCCACCATGCCCTCGTCGCCCCTTAATCCGGTGGTGATCTTTTTTTCCTGAACCTGATTTCCGACCAGGATCCGGGCAAACTTCCCGTCTCCGTTCTTGTCCACTATCGATCGGCCCGGTATCAGAAGCGCGTTCTCTTTTTCGGCCGCGATTATAACCACGTTAGCGGTCATGCCGGATTTAATTTCCTCTTTACCGGCGTCAAAACCGATATCGATCTTATAGTAAATAACGTCCTGGATCACGGTTTCGGCCGGTTCGATAAATTCGATATGGCCGAAAAACTTACGATCTTCGCCGTAAGCATCCAAAGTGATCTCTGCTTTATTACCTGTTTTTATTTTAGATATATCCGCTTCCGAAATCAAGACTTCAATGTCAAACTTATCCTCTCCCAACAGGTATATTACCGGGGAACCGGACATCGACTGCTCCCCCACCTCGTACTCTATTTTGGTAACCAACCCGTCCATGGGGGAAATTATCTTGCTATTCTCTATTTGTTTATTAGTATCGTCCAGGGCGGCCTGAGCCTGCCTTAATTTAGCTTCAGTGAGGGAAATGTCGTATTTATTGGCCGGCGCCGTTATCTTTTTAAGTTGCGCCTCGGCTACTGCCAGTGCCTCCCGGCCGGCATTGACCTTTGATTCGGCCAGAGTTATCTGCTGATTGCCGGAATATTTCGCCGACGACAAGGCGTTTTCAGCGTTACGGACGGCGTTGCTATACGCGGCCTCCGCGGCGGCCAGACTTTCTTCCGAGGCGGAAACGTTAATGGTGTAATTCAGGATGGCGCTATCAAGGTTTTGTTTGGCTGTTTGTAGAGCCGTAATAGCGGCCGCCACCAGGGTTTGCTGCGAGCTTATGCCGGATTTAAGGGTATCAAGATCGGCCTGACTGAAGGCGGAAGAAGTGATGCTCGCTTCCAGGGCGCTAAAACATAATTGAAGCGCGTAAAAAGTTTTATTAAGCGCGGCCAAACCGGCTTCAGCGGCTGAGACGGCGGTATTATCGTCATTATCGGCTTTGGCGGCCGCCAAACCGCTTTTAGCCGCCGCCAGAAGATTTTTAGCCTCGCCATAGGCGATATTCGTATTTGTCAGATAAACAGAGTTTTTAACGCTGATCATGTCCTCCGCGTCTTCGTCTTTTACCGTGCGATCGATCGTATCGAGAGCGGTATTGGTCACGGCTAGCTTATCTTCGATAGCCGCCAGGGTCGTAGCTTTATTATTATCGATGGATCTTTGGTGGGTTGCCTTGGCGTTGCTCAGATTGGTTTGAGCGCTTGTCACGGATTGTTCATAGGTGGTTAGACTGCCGGCATCTTTATTTAAAAGATCATCCAGGGTTTTTTGGGCCTGGAAGATATTTTCAGTAGCCATATCCCGGGTTCTCTCAAGTTCATTTTGAGCCGCTTTGTAAGAGGTTTTGGCCTGATCTACGCCAGCACTGGTCACGGCTATTTCTTCACGGGTCGCGCCAGCCAAAAGCTTGTTTAAATTTTCTCTGGCCACGTCTAAATTGGCCTGCGCTTCCCGAGCCCTGGTAAAGAGGCCGCTGTAATCCAGCTCAGCCAAAATATCCTCTTTTTTAACCGAATCGCCGACCCTGAAATTTATCTTTTCGATCTTTCCGGCATTAAGAAATCCTAATTTTGTCTCATTAACCGATTTTACCGTGCCGGTTTCACTTACCGTCTGGACGATCTTGCCGCGCGTAACGGCCTGGGTCGTATAGATCGCCGCCGGTTTTTTAGCCAAAGCAAAATAAACAAAGCCGCCGCCGGCCGCTGCCAATATCACTAAAATTATTATCGCTTTTTTTACAGACATATTTTTTAGCATTACCCGCGCTTCTTTAGGTTCTTTTTCCGGTTTTTGATTATTTTTATAACCTTTTCTATGAATTGGTCAAGACTGAAATCGTTCTTTACGAAATAATACATATCTCCCCAATTGTGGCATTGGCTTTTTATGTCATTCTCGCTTATGTCGGAAAAAACAAACACCGGTATGTTATATGTCGCTTCGTTTGATTTTATGTCGTGAAGTATTTTTGAAGCGTCCGTCAACGGCAATATAAAATCGAGGATAATATAATCCGGTTTAAAGGATATTATAGATCGCATGATCTTCCAGGCCTCCTCAACGCCGCTATTTACCGATACTGACATGCCCAGGGAACTGAATTTAGCCTCCAGGCCGCTTAATATGTTAATATCGTCCTCGATTATAAAGACTTTATCCATAAAGATATTATACCAAAAAAGCCTTTTTTTAACAACCGTTGTAAAAGCTGTTTTTTACGCACTAAAAATGGCCGTCTAGCGGCCATTTTTATAAAAAATCGAAGTATTTTTTAATATGTTAGCCGGTAGCTCCGGTTGCGTTATAGAGCGCGTTTATTACGAATTGGGATACGGCGAAAGAAGCCAAGATGATGACTAAGCCGATCACGCCGGCTGAAATTATCTTTTTGGCGGTATCTACGTCCCCTTCGTCGCCAGCGGCAGTCATCCATTTAAAACCTCCGTAAAGAATCAACAAAACCGCGATTATACCCAAAAATCCAAGCAGTACCTTTAAAACTGAACCGGCCATGGTCCGAGGGTCGGTATTGCCAAGCCCAGTAGCTACCTGAACGTTTTGTTCGTGACCGCCCCAAAGCATGCTGTTAGAATCGGCATTGGCAACTGGCGCCAAGCCGAATATCGGCATGACGATAAAAATAAAAATGCTAAAAATCGCAAATATTTTGATCATGTGTTTTAAATTATTTTAACACTGATTTAATTATAGCAAAAAACAGGAAAAAATGCAATATATTAATCCTGATTATAATTAATTTGATTCAGGCGAATTTTCTGATTACCCCTCTGACCACCCCCTGGATCAACGGATCTTTGGCATAAATCGGTTTCATGGCGGAATTCGCCGGCTGAAGCCTGATCCGGCTGGTTTCCCGATAAAATTTCTTAAGCGTGGCGTACGCGTTGTTTAAAAGAGCCACGACCACGTCGCCGTTTGCAGGCGAAGGATTGCGCTCCACGATCACGTAATCACCGTCCAATATTCCCTCCTCTATCATCGATTGTCCCTTGACCCTTAAAACGTAACTATTGGCTTCGTCCCTGACGAAATCAGCCGGCACGCCGATAGTTTCCCGCTCCTCCAGGGCCTCGATCGGCTCGCCGGCCGTAATAAGACCGGCCAGCGGCAGTTCCAGAGCCCGGGTCCAGCTAAGGTCGACCGGTACGATCTCGATCGAACGGGGTTCGTTATAACCGGACCTCAACATACCGCGCTTTTTAAGGTTTTCGATATGAACGTGTACCGTGGCCGGACTATTAAGATCGAACCGCTCGCCGATTTCCCGCAGACTGGGCGCGAAACCGTTCTCGGCGGTAAATTCGGTTATGAAATCCATGATCTGTCTTTGTCTTTTGGTTAAATTTTTTCCCATATTTTTTGTTTTTATATTAAAAAATTGTTTATGGACCATCCCGCCCGAAGACCGGCGGGATGGAAGTTTTAATATAGATAAGTCGTCTAAATTCTATCCGCGTAACTTATCCACAAGCATGCCTAATGATTTTATTATACACGAACAAAAAACGAAAGTCAATAAATTAATTTCAATATTATTTTAAGCGCCCAATCCGCGTATTAATCCGCGTTAATTCCGCGAAAAATAGTTTATCCGCGGATAATACGCTGATAGCTACGCGGATTTAACACTGAAAAACGGCTTAAATCCAATAAAAAATCCCCTGTTTTTTCGGGGGAATTTTGTTTGTTTACTCTTTTAAAAAATCTTCCAGCTGTTGTTTTTTGTTTTGTTCCGCCTGCCGGGAGGTTTCCAACGCGGCGGCCAATACGCGCATTTTTAATTCAGCCAATATTCTTTCATAAAACTTATATAGTTCATGATCTTTTTGATCAACGAGGCCATCTCTTTGCAGTCCGTAATAATTATTGACCTTGTATTCGAACAGCGCTTCCCTGGCGGCATTGGAGACTCTGAGAATGATTGGCCAGCACATGGCTTTATAATCTATGAAAATTTCTACCAGGATTATGCCTGCCTGCGCGGAAATCAAAGTGGAACGGCCGCCTTCCCATCGCCACTTATCAAGCGGGTGTTTTTTTGTTTTTTCAAGGATCTGGCGCAACTTTTCTTGATCGCCATTTTCGGACATAAGTGCCCCCTTCTTCGCGCTCTTGGTTTTACTTATCCTAGGCCCTGTTTGCAGATATCGGCAAATTCACGAAACATCTTTTCCATTTTTTCGTCAACCCGAGTGCATCCCTGACCAAAGAGGTGGTATTGGGCCACACTCTCCATCGCCTGCCGGATTTGCTTCGTTAATTCCTGAAGCCTTGGAGTTTTGCTCTCAAATTCTTCAAAACCCGGGTGCTGTAAATAAGGCATTAATAAATCTTCAGCTTGTCTAAAAAACATCATTATTCGGCCCTCCCTGAAAGGCGTTGAATTATGTTAACCGATACAATACCGGTAATGGCTAATTGCACCAAGGGTGAAAGACCCACCGGAAACCGCAGACCCAGGTCTTCTAGCGTGGGCATGGAATTTTTATAATGCCAAGCGCCTTCTAAGATCCGATGCCATTCCAGTCCGAAAGAAAATGCCAGCAAGCCGCCAAAAATAAAAGCGTATCCGCGCCGGTCTAATTTAAAACCGGCAGTAAAAAAAACCAGGCCGGAAATTATGACAATCCATACCATGTCAAAAAAAGTGGACTGCAAAATCCTTAAAATATAAAACCCCGCATCAGGCTTAAGCGGCGGCTGATTCCAGTTATATAAAAAGCTGTGTGCGGCCTCCCAGCCCAGATTAAGAAAAAAAGACAATAGCGCCAGCGCGCCGAAAAAAAATATGATCTGTTTTCGCTTCATAAATATTTTCCAGTATTTTAAGGTTCAATAATTAATATTAATTTAAATTAACAGCTAAAACCAAAACTGTCAACAAAAAACGCCTTTTAGGCGTTTTCTGGTTTTAATCTTAACCTGTGGTTGGTTATATGGCCTTGGGCATGATCCGAAACATGGTGGTGCCGCAAACCGGGCATTTTCCCTTCATGGCCTTTCTTGCCTGTCCGCCCTTACCCTTCATTTCCACTTCCTGTCCATCAACCATTTCCTGCTTAGCTTTACATTTTACGCAATATGCTTCCATAAATTTATTTTTTCGCTAAAAATAAGAAAAACCTATCTTAACGAAATGTATTTTTAATTATTTTATTTAATATCAGCTATTTTTCTGACTAAATATATACCGGTAACTTAGGTATAGGTTTATTTTATCATATTTTTCCAAATAAATCCAGTCAGACCTGTCTGATCCTTAAAAATCCGGTTTATCCGGCAATAAATCTGCCAATCGCTCGGCCAAACCGGTAAAAATCTTTCGCCAAAGCGAATTACCGCCGCTTCGAGTCCTCTGCTCCAAGGCCTGGTTTGCGGGTATGGATTCTTCGTCTATTCCGGCTACCCGACCGCGCAAATCCTCTTCCGTGACAACTATCGTGCGGGGACCGACATCGGGATAAGCGGCTGCCTGAGGCCTGTTTTTTATTATATAGGCGGCTAAAATTCCCTTGGTAATGGCGGGCCGGCTGACTTTTACGTCCGCGTAAAATTCCCGGGCGTCCGGACTGGTTCTTTTGGCAATAGATATAATCGGATAAACGATCAGTTTATCTAATTTATCCGTTATGCTTCGCGCCGACCCCGGCGCGAAACCGACCGACACGAAAGAAAATAAAAGCGCGATCAACCCAAAAATCAAGAGCCCGGACAAGCGAGACGCGCTTATCCTGGTTTCGATTTTTTGTTTTGCGTGTCGGCCGTTCTTACGGGACGCCGGCCCGCGGACGCTCCCCTCCGGATTCTTTCGTTCCGAACCGCTCAATAGTCGTTCAAAACTTACGGCTCTACGCGACCATTCTTCGACTAAACACCCTTCGATGTCTGTGTCGGGCAGTTTTTTATCCAAAACCAATTTTAATTTATCATTTTTTACCGGTAGAGTGGCCGCCAAAAAAGCTCTAATTTTTTTGTCCCGCTCAGGATCCGCGGGTGGGCGCGACTGATTATTTTTTCGTTCCGCAATAATCCTCCCCGGATAAGATGTATTTTTTTCCCGGTCGCTAAAACTCTGATTTAAAAAATCAATAAATCCGGTCTGTTGATTTTTTTTATCGACTTTTGGCATGGGGAAGCGAGTTCTTGAAATAAATTAAGCTTTCAGCTTTTTCGTTTATTTCGTATTTTTTTGTTATTTTCGTGTTTGGCGTCCTTAAACCGAAAACACGAAAACAACGAATGCCCACGAAATTTAACGAAAAAATAGAAATTCTAAACAATAAACTAAATAAATCCAGTTTTCCACCAGATTTAAATTAATATAAATTATAACACAAAAAACCAAAAATGGCCAAAAAAATGAATAAACATAAAGAAAAGCGATCAGTCTGGCGCTCGAACGCGATTTCGCGACAGCCCGCCCTTCATTTACTTGCTTTATTTTTTTATTTATGTTAGTATTATTTTTAGATTTAATGCAATAAAAATTTAATAAATATTCGCTATCCGCATTAAATTTACATCTCGCATTAACTATATGAAGAAAGACATCCATCCGAAATATTACGCCAAAGCGAAAATAATCTGCGCTTGCGGCAATATCGTCGTTGCCGGTTCTACCCGGGAAGAGACCAAAACCGAACTTTGTTCCGCCTGCCATCCGTTTTATACGGGCAAGCAAAAACTCGTAGATACCGCCCGCCGCGTCGAAAAATTCAAAGCCAAGGTAACCGGTGTTACCAAGGAAGCAATAAGCAAAAAGGCTAAACGCCAGGCCAGAGACGAGGTCAGGGCAAAAAAAGAAATTAAGGTCAAGCCCGAGGAAAAGAAAGTGATATCCAAGAAAAAAACCAGGACCGCTAAAAAAACCGCTGCCGGCAAAAAGTAGTTACTCTATACGGCTATTCTTTTTTGCGTGCCATAATAATAGCACGCGAAGATGAATAGCCGTTTTTATATTATTAGATCTTACTTGGGCGCATAACGCCTAACGCCTAAAACTATGTACGACGATATCAAAAAACAATTCAAAGAACTGGAAAATCAATTATCCGACCCGGACATTACCCGCGACACAAAAAAACTTGCGGACATAAGCCGGCGACACTCCGAGCTTAAAGAAATTTACGGCCTGATCATAGAATTGGAAAAAATAGAAAATACCATCGCTCAAAACGAAGATATTTTAAAAAATGAAACCGAAGAAGAATTAAAAAATATGGCTCGGGAGGAACTGCTGGAGCTGGAAAAAACTTGTGAAAAACTAAAAACAGACCTGGGAAAAGAATTGAATCCGGACGACCCCCGCGACAAAAAAAACGTAATCATGGAGATCCGGGCCGGAACGGGCGGCGACGAATCAGCCCTGTTCGCGGCTGAATTATTCCGCATGTATTCCCGTTTCGTTGAACTTAAAGGCTGGAAAATAATCATTCTTCACTCCAGCCGTATCGGCCTTGGCGGTTTTAAGGAAATAGTTTTCGAGGTCAGAGGCAAAAACGCTTTCAGCACGCTCAAATTCGAAGCCGGCACGCACCGCGTGCAAAGGGTGCCGGAAACGGAAAAAGCCGGCCGTGTCCATACCTCTGCCGTAACCGTCGCGGTCCTTCCCGAGGCCGAGGAGCTTGACCTTGAGATCAAGCTGGAAGACCTGCGCATAGATACTTATGCCGCCTCCGGCCCGGGCGGACAAAAAGTCAATACGACTAATTCCGCCATCCGCATCACCCATCTGCCGACCAATCTGGTCGTGCAATGCCAGGACCAAAAGGATCAGCACCAGAACAAGGAAAAGGCCATGCAGATCTTAAGGTCGCGCCTGGTCCAGAAACTTGAAGATGACCAGCGCGCCAAAGAGGCCGCTGACCGCAAGCAGCAGATAGGCTCGGGCGACCGCTCGGAAAAGATCCGTACCTATAATTACCCCCAGGACCGCATTACCGACCACCGCATAAAGCAGAACTGGAGCAACATGGACTCGATCTTAAACGGCGACTTAGGTAAGATCATAGACGCGCTTAAAGAAGCGCAAACCGCTCTCAACAATGAAGGCATGAAAAAACCAGCCTGATTTCGGCTGGTCGGTTGGGTTTACAAACTTTTGATAAGTCCCTGCCCGAGGAGATATTTATATAACCACGATACCGTGCTTAAGCCGATATTATCGTGCACGCACAGCAGTATTTTTCCAGTCCACTCTTTCTGTGATGGCATCATGTTTTCTTTCAGGCAGAACTTCAGATAAACTACGGGCATGATCAGAAAATGTCGCTTGTCATCTTTTAATAATCTAAAAAGATACATAACCTGCTCGGTCGGATCGGTAATTTTCGGCACCAATGCCAGGCAGGCAAAAGCCGCCGCCAACGCCCCTAATTCAAAAATGACCATCCAGTCCGTTTGCTCATGGCGACTCGCCGTTTCCAAAAAATCGTTTAGAACGGCCTGTAATTCTTTTTCCATGTAACCCCCCCCCTCTTTTCTTTACTGGTAATACACGGTCAAATTGCGGATGCGCGCAAATAACTCTCGAAATCAACGAATTCTGAAAAAACCAGTTTTTTCACTTTAACGTCGGCTATTAATTTCTTTACCGACTCAGCCGTCTTTTCATCCGCGCATGATTGCAGATATTCCGTCGCCTGATTGACAAAATCTATTGAAGTCGCCGTTAGACCTATCGTCCATTGCATGCTTTCCGGCACATGATAGTCGTTACTACCGTCTGGTCTCATTTTTTTTCCTCTTTTTCCGGTATGTGGCCTGTAACTTTTTTCACACATTTATCGTTTAAAAGTCCGTAAATCTCGCCTGTTTATCCACACGGCCTTTCCGTCTTTCCGAAAACTTTTTTTCTGAAACTCTTTGTCTCGGGGCCAGTATTTGATAGCATCTTCAATCATGGCCGCGGCCGTCATCGGATCAGTGTCGCAATGACGAAAGCCGGCCGAATAATCCTGATAGTCCTCTTCAGCAATCCTATACGTAATGCGACAATTTTTTCTTTCGAATCGTATATCATAGCGGTCACCAATCGAGAAAACCGACAATTTAGAATCGCCGAAAACTCCGCTGCAAGCATCGCCGTGATATTTAACGGAATCAAGCATCCCGGCCCGCCAGACTTTCCGGACGAATTTCCGGAAAAGCTTATCAAGATAATGATAGTGCGGCAAAAACAAGGAAAAAACTCCATTCAAAACCATTTCCCACTGCTGAGGAAAAACTTCTCTGATAATGGACCCCAAATCTGAATGCACGAATACCCACAATTCCGTGCTGAATTCATCAATATTCGGTACCGGGGACCCTGTTTCTTTTTCATAATTTCGGCGGATTCTGGCGATATAATTCTCATTGCTGTCGCTGAAAGCTACGACCGCATCCAAAAGGATTTTATCAAAAACCTCGCCGATGCAAGTATGTTCGGACGTGTCTCCCGGCATATTGTTGTTTCTTAGATACGCTATCAGAAATTCAACAAAAGGCCTCCGCCCCTTCCAGCGGCACTTTTCAGACCCAGCAAAGACCTGCAAATTCTTTATAAGATGATATTTATTCTGTACCAATACCATAGACATATCTGCCTCCTTGTGTATGGTTTTTAGCCAAATTTTAAAGATCGATTTAATCAATAAACAAGTTTATCACAAAAATGCAAATTAGTCAAATATTAAACAAAAATATTAAACTTCTTGAAAAAAACGGTTCAGAAAACCCGCATCTTGATGCCGAGCTTATTTTATCCGCGGTTTTAAAAAAGCCGCGGGAATTTTTATTCGCACATCCTGAACACGAATTGTCCGCCGCGCAAAATAAAAAATTTGCAACGCTCATAAAAAAACGCCTTAAAGGCGTACCGGTGGCTTATCTTATCGGACACAAATCTTTTTACGGCCTGGATTTTATCGTCAACAAAGATACCCTGGTCCCCCGCCCCGAGACGGAAATGATGGTCGATGAAATGTCGAATTACGAATGCCGAATGTCGAATACCGAAACAATATTCATTGATGTTGGCACCGGCTCGGGATGCATCATAATTTCTTTAGCAAAAAAACTCAATAACACATACAACAAATTCATCGCTATCGACATTTCCGCCAAAGCTTTAACGGTCGCCCGCCAGAACGCCAAAATTCACGGCGTTGATAAACAGATAAAATTATTCCGCGGAAACTTGCTTGAACCGATCATGAAATCACGACGCCTCAAACATGCTCCACGCATCATAATAACGGCCAATCTCCCCTATCTTACCCCCGCGCAAATCAAGTCTTCGCCCTCCATTAAACACGAACCCAAACTGGCGCTGGCGGCCGGTCCCGATGGCCTAAAATACTACCGCGAGTTATTCTCGCAAATCAGAAAATTAACGAGTCAAGGGTCAAGATTCAAGGGTCAAATGTCCATTGCCTGCGAAATCGATCCCTCGCAAACCCGAAAAATAAAACAGCTCGCAAAAAACGAACTGCCTACGCATGAAATAGAAATAAAAAAAGACTTGGCGGGTTATGACAGGTTGACTATAATCAAAATTTAAATTTTAAATTTACGGATATATAAATATGATTATACTTTTCAGAAAACTATAATTACTATTCCGGAATTTTCACCTCTATTTCCGGCCTAACCACTTCAATCCAGGTCGTGCCGGCGTTAAATACCGCTTCCTCGCCGTTTTCATCATAGAATCGCGTCCGACCGGGCGCGTCTTTTTTTTGCCAGGCGCCTTTCCGGCAAAATCCGTCGAAGCATAAAACCGCTTCGCCCTCTCCGATGTCGTCCATTGACAGCCGCAATTCATTGTCGATCACTCGCGCTTTGACGTACTGGATGATGATATTTTTCGCCTTGATGCCGTCGCCGGACTTATCGATATGGGCGGTTCCCCCCAAATAACGGATATAGCTGTTGTCGGCGCGGTCATAATTCCATCTGACGGCATAGCTCGGTATCAGGAATTTAATCTCGATCTGACCGCCGTCCGGGCCGCGGTCGGCCTCGCCGGCTTCGTCTTTGAATTGCCAGGAAGAAAATCCGCCCTCCGTCCATGATCTGGCGGTTAAGTACTCGTCCAATTTCGGGCTTGAGGTATAAACGTTATGCGGCGCGCGCCGGTTCCAGTCGCGCCAAAAAAAATTTCCGTTATAAAATTCGTTAAAATCGCGCGCCTTATCTCTTTTTATGTTCACAAGCGCCTCGGGACTGCCTCCGACATGCACGTATAAAGCCGATAATTCCAACACCCAATCGACGAAATAAGCGCGCGCGCTCCTGACCGGCCCGATTTCATCTATTTCCTCTTGGCCGGCGAATACGGCCATATAACGCGTAGCGCTTCCTTCTACCTCGGCTTCATACACTAAATTCGCCCGGCTTAGACCCGAGTGAGGGCGGGCGTAGATATTGTTGTCGATCATGACGGCCACGGGAAACCTGTTCTCTTCGCCCGGTTTGACGTAAACGCCGTCAATAGCGCGCCGTACGAGGCCGGTTTCGGGCGCGATGTCCGCTTCCGACGGCTCCTGGCCGGCCATTTTGACGGAAAGGGCGAGAAGATCCGCGGACGGTACAGCCGCCTCTTTTTTCGCGCCGAGCGGATAGCCGTGGGCGATCATATTATATACGACAAACCCCAGCCCGGCGGACAGCACAAAAGATACGATTATTACACTGGCATAGATATGAATTTTTTTCTTTACCATCCGTTCGTAAAAGTTTTCGCCGCCAATTTTTTTTTCCGAATTATCCATAGTGAACTCGCACAAAATACTGATGAAACTTTCCGATTTCCAGTTATTTTTTCTCTTCTTTATTCTCCTGGTCTTTGCCCCCCTTAGCCTCCTCGCCCTTCTTCTCGTCCGCTCCCTCTTCCGCCGGTTTTTCCGGTTCTTCGACCTGAGGCATAATTACGCTGGCGACAACGCCATCAAGATTGCTTAATATTTCGATACCGGCCGGCAACTTAAGATCTCTGACGTTGATGCTGTCCTCGAAGGTGTTTAAAATCGACAGGTCCACGTCGAATGATTCCATCAAATCCCCAGGCAAGCATCTAACCTCGATCGCGTCCAGGTTGGTCACTAAAGTGCCGCCTAATTCCTTTACCGCCTTAGCCTCTCCCGTAAAACGCAAGGGGAGCGTAACGTCTATCGGCTTTTTCATATCCACGACGTAAAAATCAATATGAGTTATATTGTTTCGCAGAGGATCCTTTTGCGTATCCTTGATGATGACTTTTAACGCTTCCCCGTTATCGATCTTAAGGTCGATGAGGGATGTTTCTCCAAGACGGGCATATATTTTTTCCAGCTGGACCTTCTTTATCCCGATATTCTTGTTTTCCGAACCCGACCCGTAAACCACGGCCGGAACAAAGCCTTCGGATCTAAGCTTGGTGGCGCTGCCCTCTGCTCTTGTTTGCGCGTCTAATTTTATGTCTTTTCCCATAAATTTAGAAATTAGTGGAATTAAATTAAAAATGAATTAATATTTGATCTTTGATCTTATTATTATGCCCTCGGCGATTCCGACCATCATCAGGCTGGCGATAATGGCGCTGCCGCCGTAACTCACGAAAGGCAAAGATATGCCTACCACGGGAACTATTCCTATATTCATTCCAATATTAATAAACATTTCAATAAAAATCAAGACGGCGATACCTAAAAGCACATATATCCCGAAGTCATTATTAACCTTCTTAATATTCGATATGATCCGGTAAAAAAAGGCGGAAAACAGGAAAATCACCAGGCATACGCCTAAAAAGCCCAATTCTTCGGCAATTACCGCGAAAATAAAGTCATTTTGGGCTTCGGGCAGGAATTTTAATTGCGACTGCGAACCGAATCCGATGCCGCGGCCCATAATACGTCCGGAACCGACCGCTATTGTAGCCTGAATGATATTATAACCTTCGTCAAGAGAGTCTTGTCCCGGATTGACAAAAGTTAAAATGCGTTGTTTTTGGTAATCCTCAAAGAAAAACGCCCAACCGGCGCCCAATGAAAGCGCTAATATCAAACAAATAACAACTATGTATTTCTTTCTGAACCCGGCCAGGGCGATCATCGCGAGCCACAATAAAAACAGGATCGACGCCGAACCGAAATCCGGTTGCTTTATAATCAGAACGATAAACGCTAAAGACCCGAGGCCAGACAAGAAAAGATGCTTTAAGGGGCTGATTTTTATGGAAACACCGGAAAAATATCTGGCCAGAAATATGATCAAAATAGCTTTTACAAATTCGGCGGGCTGAAGCGTAAACCCCATAAACTCGAACCATCCGGTTGTCCCCCTGATGGTTTTACCGAAGATGAGAACACCGATCAGTAAAAAAACACCCAAGACATACAGGTATACACTGAAACTGCGCAAATTATAATAATCGAAAAAGGACAGCATGAACATAGCCGCCAAACCGATACCTACGAACAAAATCTGCTTTTTAAACTGCAGCAGATCGGGGTTGCTTTGGCCAAGGGCGATCGAATAAATCTCCACCAAGCCGAAACAAGCGAGCAAAACGATCGCGGCCAGCAATATCCAGTCAAAATTTTTCAAATAGGTTGAAACTTGCATCTTGTTTCCGGTAGAACCGGACGCGTAAATTACTAAATAAAAATGGGTAAAATAAAAAGCTCTCCAGAGGGTTCATTTTTCACTGACGCTTACTATAAATCAGCCGCCCGGAGAGCGGGATCAGAGCCTTCGAATTTAACATATATGTCATCGCTGGTAATGTCTATATCAGGCACGATAACTATATTGCTTACGGACGGAAACAAGCCCGGCCAGGTAACGCTCGTATTCCTGGCGTCGCCGGACATGAAATTATTCAAAACGTATTTAGAGACACCCAAAATCCGGCCACTGTTGAATAAAAGGATGTTCATGTTAAGCTGGCGGTAATTAAAGGGGCTATTGTTGGTTACGTTGAACGACAGGTCGTTAAGATTCAACTTTTCGGTCAGGATCGTCGACTGGGCGGGGACGAACTTAATGTTATTAACGGCAATGTTCAGATGGTCATCGCGATAAGCTCCCCAATTGGGGAAATCGTGGGGATCTATCCGCGTCCAATCAAGCCGGCTGATCTTAAAAACAACCCCTTTCGCCTCCGTCAGTTCTTCGTTCAATACCAACAGATATTTAGTTTCTCCGGGCAATATAAAACCGCGGCCGCTTCCCGAGGTTCTATTTCCGGACTCGAAATGATAATCGAAATTCGCCCAGTACTTTTGGTTGATATTTTTGAGCTCGACCACGAAATCATATTTGCCCTCTCCCAAAGAAATTGTCTCTACCGGTTTATAAATGAGGTCCTGCGGCGATCGGGCCGTAAAATAATCATGTCCGACCATGCTCGTATTTATGACGCCGAGGACGGTCTCCTTGTCTTGCCGCATACCCAGGACCGTATAGTGGCCGAGAGAATAAAAAAATCTTCCCCAGGTAATGACGCAGACGGAAATCAAAAAAACACGCCAGATATTGATCATGTGCCGGCGATGTTTAACCAGCCACAATCCTATTTCCATCTTCTCGATCGTCAGCCCTTCCGGATCTTTATATTGCCTGATATCGATTTTTTTGCGTCCACCCCCGTTTTCCTGATCGTTTTTGCCGTTATTATTTCGGCCCGACGTCTGTTCTTCCAGTGTTTCCCTGATAGCCGCGCTGGCCTCCTCCAGGTCCTGGCCGTGTCTTGGGTGGCCGAAAGACTGGATGCCCGAGGCATCGCTTAATTCTTCACGTTCTTCGCGCTCTATTCCGGTGGTGTTTATATACCTTTTCGCTTGCGCTTTATTTTTCAGTAAATCGATCATTGACTATTTATTTAGATCTATCTTTACTAATTTTAACACAATCTGCCGCAAATAGGCAAATTACCGCTAAACGGAAAAGCAACCATAAGCTTATTATTTTAATAAATAATTATAAAGATTCTAACTTTAAGTTAATCATTCAATATTATAATTTTCATAAATTAAGTATTATAAATTTATAAAAATCGTATGTCAAAATTAACAGACAATAAAATTAAAAATTTTAAACATCGGATTAAAAGCGTCACCACCGGACCCCGGGCGCTGGTGGATGGCGGAGCCGGATTCATCGGTTCAAATCTATGCGGCCGTCTTCTGGAAAAAGGTTATGAGGTTTTTGCCGTTGATAATCTGATAACCGGCAAACTAAAGAATATCTCCCGCTATTCCCGGAACCAAAGATTCCATTTCATCGAGACGGACATAAATGATCCCGGGTTTCCGGAAATATTCCAGGATATAAAAATTAACGAGATTTATCATCTGGCCTGCCCCACGGGCGTCCCTAATATAAAAAAACTGGGCGAGGAAATGATCACCACCTGCTCCCTGGGCACTCTGAATATAATGTCTTTGGCGCGCGCCCAATCCGCCAGCATTGTGTATTCCAGTTCGGCTGAAATATACGGGCAACCGGAAGAAACCCCCCAAAACGAACACTATACCGGCAACGTCAACCCGATCGGGCCCAGAAGCGCTTATGAAGAAGGCAAGAGATTCGCCGAAAGCATCATTAAAATGTACGCGGACAAATACGGATTAAACGCGAAAATAGTCCGCATTTTCAATACTTACGGACCGGGCATGTCCCTTTCGGACCAACGGGTAATGCCGCAATTCCTGCAGAGCATCATCCGGGGCAAAAAATTGACGATTTACGGAGACGGCTCGCAAACCAGAACCTTCCTGTACGTAAGCGATCTCTTGTCCGGCCTGGAGTTAGTCATGAAAAAAGGAAAACCGGGAGAAGCTTACAATGTCGGAGGAGACAGCCAAATAACCATTAAAGATCTGGCGGAACTCATGAAAAAACTCACCGGATACCGGCTTGACGTCGAATTCGTACCGCATTTCATCGAAGACCATAACCATCGCCAACCGGCCGTCTCGAAAGCGGAGCTTTTGGGCTGGCGCCAGACTGTTTCCCTGGAAGAGGGCCTAAAAAAAATGATAGCGGCCAATGGCGTGAAATTAGCCCGGCCGATCGCGATAAGATCAGTGGCCAAGGACAGCTTCACGGTCAATGAATCCCTCTCGGCCGAACCGATGCTTGAGGCTGGTTCGTAACCGCGCGCACCCGCAGAAGAACCCTTACGGCAACAGCCGCCCTCTAATCCTAATCGGTTTCTTTATAGATTATCGGTCATACATATCCGTCAAATCTTAAAAAACCCTCTTTTTTATGGAATTAATCGTTTCCTTTATTGTGCTGATCGGCTTTAATTTAACCGCCTGGACCATCATAGGTCTTATCAGGTTTTTTTTGGAAAAATTAAAGATCAAAAAAACTCTTAGATCAACGACCGCGCCCGATTTTCTCGCTCTTATGGAAAATCGGGCTTTTGAAGCCGGCGGAATAACCGCCGACGAAGTAGCCGCTATTATTCCGGCGCATAATGAAGCTAAAACCATCGCCAAGACCGTTAACTCCTTAAAAAGGGTACTGCCGGCAAGTCATATTTATGTCGCCAATGACGCCTCCGTCGATCGGACGTCGGATATAGCCAAACGGCTTAACTGCCAGGTATTCGACGCTTATCCGAACATGGGAAAAGCCAACGTGATAGTGCATACCATAAAACTGCTCAGATTGACCAAATACTATAAAGCGATTATGATAATTGACGCCGATTCCGAGGTCAATGAGGAATATCTGCGGAAGGCCCTGCCCTTATTCGATGATCCGAACGTGGTGGCCGTCGCTCCTCACGCGGAAACCAAATGGGACCGGCATCATCCGCTCGACTGGTCGCTTTTATTCACCGCTTATCGCGTACGGGTCTACCGGATACTGCAGGCGGTTCTGCGGTACGGCCAGACCTGGAAATACACCAACGTCAGTATGATCATCCCCGGTTTTGCCTGCCTGTATCGCTCGACAGCTATCGAAAAAATAAACATAAACCCCTCCGGGCTGGTAATAGAAGATTATAACATGACCTTCGAGGTGCACCACAAAAAACTGGGCAAGATCGCTTATAGTCCGCAGATCAAGGGCTTTACCCAGGACCCGGGAAATTTAAGAGATTATTATAAGCAGGTAAAACGCTGGAATCTGGGCTTTTGGCAAACCTGGAGGCGGCATCGTATCTGGCTAAGCCTGTTCTCGCTAACCACGCTCCTTTACGCGGGAGAAGTATTGATATCCTCGTTTTTGTTCCTGCTTTCCCCGATCTTACTGGGGTGGTTCGCGTTAAATTCGTTTTCACCTTTTTATCTGCCCTTTGAAATCCCATTCCTGGACGCAACGCAGATAAATTTCATCGATATGATGGCGAGCTTATTCCTGATCGATTACCTGCTAACGGTCATAACCGCCTGGTATGAAAAAAAACCGGTTCTCCTGCTTTACGGGCCGGCATTTTTCATACTGCGCTATCTGGACGCCTTCGTTCTTCTCTATACTCTGCCCCTGGCCTTTGTAATAAAATCGGATGGCCGCTGGAAAAGCCCGACGAGAAATCCGACGTAAGAGAAAAACGCAAATTTCGACGACCCCCTGAATCCGAGAAATTTTGTATAACAAAAACGGTCCTTATGGGCCGTTTTTGTTCTGAAATTATTTCGCCGCTCCGTAAGCTGCCACTCCCTCATCATAGGTAATGACGCTTACCCCCGATGCCGCGATCTCCGCCATCATATCGGCGAACATCTCCGGTGTCGTATGATACGCGTCATCCCCGGACGCAACTACGTCGTGAAAGGTCAATACTACCCAACTGTTGTTAGCCTTAGCTTCATTTATCCAGCCGGCCACTTCCGCCGGAGTGGTCGTATCCAATATTCCCCTCACCTTTATTTCGTTAGGAAAAGAGCCTAGGGGGTTATCGCCTTGTTCGTAATTCCGCACGGAAACATAACCCGCTTTTTCCGCCGCGTCCATAATATAACTATTATAAGACCCGAAAGGAGTAACGAAACTCGTTGCCGCCAGGCCCTGACCCGCGAACACGTCCCGATTATTGATCTCCGAAAGCATGTCGGCCTGGCTTAAGGTCTTAAGATCACTATGAGTGCGGCTATGCGATGTAACGCCCCAGCCGCTGCTTGTTAAATCCTTAATTTCTTCCCAGGACATAAAATCGGCGTCACCGGAACCCGGCATATCGGAAACTATGGCCAGGGTGCCTTTAAAACCATGCTCCTCCATCACGGGTTTGGCGGCCGTATAAACGGAAGACGCGCCATCATCGAACATGATCGTAAGAGCCGGATGATCCGGCGTAAATTCATACGCGGCCAAATCGTCGAAAGAGGCTGTCCCGCTGGCGTAAGCCAGGAGCGGCACTATATAAATATGCGAAATCGGCCTGTTCACGAGCTTATTTACGCCGTCAATGGTCAGGGCGGCGGTATTAAAGCCGATCCAGTGCCAATCGAAAGTACCGTAATTAGCCAATGAGTTCCAGTAAACTATCCGGCCGTTGTCGAGGTGTATCTCGGCATAAATACTGGCGCCGAAATAACCGCCGGCGGAATTTACGATATTATTTCCCTTTACGAATCCGCCGACAAAAACCGGCTTGATCTGGGTCTGGCCAAGGTCGATTCGTTGATAAGCGCCTGCCAGGGAAACGGTATCATTGTTCGTGATATCGATACCGTATTGTCCGGCATGAGAAGACCCTCTGGCGTAACCGCCGCCAAAAAGATGCCAGGCACTGGCGGGGTCTCCCCATCCGCCCTGATCGACCGGCATCCCCGCTTCTTCGAAACCGGAATTAACGAGGATATTCACCTGCTCCGCGGCTTTAGCTCCGGGTATGACCGTCAGGATCAAGCCCAAAACCGGGATAACCGCGGCCGCACTCATGATTTTTTCTTTCATAGATTTATTGATTACAGATTTACGTCTTTTTTGGAATAATATTACAAATTCACGATTGCCGGTTTTATCGCGGATTTGCGAACAGATTCCAAAATCAAGGCGTAATTCTGAATTTATATTAATAAAATATTACTCTTCTAACGCCGCTATAATGTTCATAATTTAACATGGTTATATTATGGATATATTAATTTTAAATATTAATTTAATTAAAGGGAGTTAATCCCGTTTAAGCGCCGAATTATATGCAAAAAAAATCAGACTATATATTATTGGCTTTTTCTTTGTTCATCGCGGTATTTATCTTTATTTTTTATCAGGTCGGCCTGGAGCCGTTTTTGAAGGAGAAATCGGCCATAGGATCGGAAACTAACGGCAGAATCCGGGCGATATCCGCGCGCGAATCAGAAACGGAATCGATAAAATCCGTCCGGATAGATCTCTCCAGCGTGGACATACCGGACGACTTCAACCGCTATATCGCGGATATAATGGCGCGTCTGGACAAGGCCGGGGCTAACGCGGTTTATATCTCCCCCTGGAGCGACGGCCGCGCCAATTATAGTAGCTCCCGCGCGCCGTTAAATGATTTCGGGAAAAACGGATTCCTGGAAAATTTCATCAAAGAAGCCAGCGCCCGTGATATTAAAATTTTCGCCTGGTTCGTGGCGGGCAAGGATAATTTCCCGTTTTTCTCGAATCCGGAATGGTTCGCCAAAACCGTGGACGGCAAGGATTATTACCAGGCCGACGAACCCGGAGTTGAACTTCCTTTCGCCTCCCTTGATAACCGCGATTATCTCCGGTACCACCTGGAGCTGGTAAACGAAGTTAACGATCTGCCGATCGACGGCTGGGTAATCTCGGAACCGGTGATCGGCTGGGGAGACAAATATGATCCTTTCTATACTGATTTTTCTCAGGCGATAACCGCGCGGTTTAAAAGCAAGACCGGGATCGATCCTAAAATTTTATTCGACGAAAATTCCGACCTTTATTTCGAAAACAACCCCGCTCTTTACGAGGAGTGGATAAACTCAAGAGCGAACATCGTAACCGTTTTTGTTTCCGCTTCCATCGAAGAGATACGGAAAAAACCGGATCGGACCGTTATCGTCACTCTTTTTACCGAACCGGACCAGGCCGGGCGCCTGACCTCTTTATCCGACATAAGGGAGTGGTTGGGAACCGATGTGCCGGCCATAGCCGCGCTCAAACCCGATTATTTTGAACTGCAGGCTTTATTTGCCGATTTCGAATTTCCCCAGGAGCCGGTCTGGGCGGCCGCCATGGTCAAACAATTCCGCGCCCAAGTGCCTTCCGGACCGCCTTTGCTCGTAAGCGTGCAGGGCTTCGGGGTTCTCCCCGATGATTTTGCCGCCGCCATAAGCTCGGCCATGAAAACGGAAGTTAAAGGGATATCGTTCTACGCTTATCACACCCTAAGCGAAGATCATTGGAGGGTATTGGGGGATATCTGGGGCAAATAAATACGGGAAAACGCCATACCTGATAATTTCCGTAAAAAATAAAATCCCTGAATTTCAGGGATTATTTTTTATTTTTATTCGCAAAGATCGATTATACTCACAGCGCGATCGCGCTATTTGACGCGGTCCGGGCGATAGGCACTATTTTAGGCGAAAAGCGCTTTACCTGGGCCGATGAAGCTTCTTTCGCGCGGTAATTCATGAACCCGTTAGCCTTAAGGATCACTTCCTTGGGCACGCGCAGGCTTTCAAGAACCGAAAGCAGGGCCGCGTAAGCGATCTGCAGGCGATCGCTCTTCTCGGAAAGTTTTTCCGTAGAATATTTGTTTTTGAGCTTACGGGAAATATTCCCTCCGTAAAGAGCCGGGTGGGGTATTTCGAGGATGCGCGCATCAGGTTTCGCGTCCCAAACGCGCAGGAGGATCTCCATCGGTATGCCGTAACCCGATACCACCATATTGCCGGCCATTTTTTCCACGTATTCGTATCTAAGCCCCATACAGCCGCTGCGGACGTCCGTCAGCCGCCAACTCGTTATCTTCCGGAGTATTTCCGTAAATATCATGTTCAGGAGAATCCGGTCGATCGGCGTATCGCTCTGATCCGACAGAGGGTGAAAACGGGAACAGATCACTACGTCATAACCCGCGTGGAGTCCGTCGATTATTTCTCCGAAAAAACCGAGATTGTGCTGGCCGTCGCCGTCCAGCTTAACGACATGATCGTAACCGCCACGGCTCGCTATGTACTCAAACCCTTTGCGGGTGGCGGCGCCCACGCCGCCGTTACTTTCCATAAGGACGACGTGGGGAGTGAATTGACGGGCGATCTCGACGCTTTTGTCCGTCGATTTGTCGTCCACGACTATGATATCCGCGTTAAGTCCGGAAATCCTTTCGATAACACCCGCTAAAACGCGCGCCAAAGTTTCGGCTTCGTTGTAAACGGGGATGAACACGGCGATTTTTTGCATGGTTACCTCCCAAGGATATATTTGGCCATTATAAAAAGAGCTATTTTTTTACATTCATGATTTA
>JAZDLN010000004.1:0-11682 GCA_043801965.1 Candidatus Falkowiibacteriota bacterium | reverse complement strand
GAGAGAGGACGCGGTGGCGGCCGTAATAGACCTCTTTGTTTTCGGCCCGGTTCCATTTATCCGGGCTCGCTTTCTCCAGAACGGCTAATTTATCTTTGAGCTCTTTTTTATCCGAAACGACGATCGCCAATCTATGTTCGGGGTGGTCGCGGCCGGTGGCGGCGGTATATGACATGTCGGCGAGGGAAATATCCCGGTTATCCGGATCCGAGAGGAATTTGCGGTAGTTCTCCACGGTGGTTTTGAGGGAGGTCTCGGTCTTGGCGGAAAGAAGGAGGAGATAGGGAACAGGCTTTGTTCCGCTGGCGGGCCTTGTCCGCCGAAGTTCCGCGGAGCGGAACGAAGGCGGAGCCTCTTCCAACACGACATGGCAATTGGTGCCGGAAAATCCGAAGGAACTGACGCCGCATCTTAGGGGGGTGTTCCCGTCCTGTCTTTTCCAGGGGATCAGTTTAGTATTGACCATGACCGGGGCGTTATTCCAGTCTATTTTGCGGTTGGGTTCATTAAAATGTATGCTCGGGGGAATTTGTTTATGTTTTAACGATAAAACGGACTTAACCAAACCAAATAGACCGGCTGCATAATCTAAATGACCAATATTGGATTTAACCGATCCGATGCTACAAAACTGTGTCTTAGCTGTATATTTTTTAAATGCCCTGGTTATCCCTTCTATCTCGATGGGGTCGCCCAATTTAGTGCCGGTGCCATGGGCTTCTATGTATGATATTGTTTTCGGGTCAATATTGGCGTCTTTCCAGGCGGATTCTATGACCTCAGCCTGAGCGGCCGCGTTCGGGGCTGTAATACCGGCCGATGCTCCATCCTGATTTACCGCGCTTCCCTTTATGACAGCGTAGATATGGTTTTTTTCTTTTGCTGCCCTGGAAAGAGGTTTTAGTAAAACCGAAACCGTTCCTTCTCCGAAACCGGAACCATCGGCCTTATCGTCGAAAGAACGCGTGTATTTATCAGATGATTCTATACCTAGTCCTACTTCACCTTCTAAAGGTAGTAACATGATCTTAGTTGCCCCAACAATCGCCTGGTCACAATCACCGTTCCTAATAGCACGGCAAGCTAAATGCACGGCCACTAAAGAAGAAGAACAAGCGGTATCTATAAGCATGCTGGGGCCTCTAAAGTTAAACAAAAAAGAAACACGACCAGGGATAATCGCCTTCATATTTCCAGGAATGGAAGAGCTAACAAATTTTTTATCAACATCTTTGATTATTTCCTGATAACTTACAACAGCTGATAATACCGAGGAATGTGCTGCGTATAGTCCTATCTTATCGCCATATAAACCTTCTATTTTTTGTCCGGAATCTTGTATGGCGGCACAAACTGTCTCTAAAAATAATCTCTGATTGGGATCCATGAGAGAGGCTTCCTTGGGAGAGAGGCGGAAGTATTTGTGGTCAAATCCATCTATGTGATCCAAATACCCTGACTTAGGGTATAGATAATGTTTTGTTTGTCCTTGGTTTTTAAAATTTATATAACGTTCAATATCCCGTCGGCGCGACATTGGTAATTCACGAATAAAATCTTTACTACCTTTAAGATTATTCCAGAATTGGGCAGTATTTTCGGCAAAAGAAATTTTAAGCGAAACACCGATGATGGCGATGTCGTTGTTCGTGACCGCGGGGAGGGGGCGAGACTGGAACGGCGCGGAGATCAGCGATGTTTCCCTGGCCGTGGTCTCGGACAAATGCTTGGCTAGTTTAACGATAGTCGGGTAAGTGAATAACTGGGCAATATTTATCTTGTCCGGATAGAGCTTATTTAATCTTTGGTGGATCTGAATAATAAGGAGCGAATCCCCGCCGATCTCAAAGAAATTCTCGTTTACGTCTATTTCTTTGTATCCCAAAACCTCCTGCCAGACAGAGGCGACTTTCTTCTCCGTTTCCGTATAGTCTTTATCTTCTTTTTTGCCCCTGAGGATGGGGGGGGTAGGAGGGGTAACAGGGGTGGTTGGACCGAGCGGGGCGGCTTGGGCGTAAATTTTTATCCGATCCATTATTCCAGCGGAGAATCCGACGGGTCTGAAAATATTCTTTTCTTCCTTTCTTGTTTTTTCGGTCAGAGAAGCGTAATTGAGTTCCCCGGCCAGGACTGATCCGTTCTTCGTATCTTTGGTCAGAAGGAGGCTCAGTAATTCTCCAGCTTCCCGGGAGGAAGTCGATTTCAGAGCTCCTTTTTCCATATCCACCTGCCAGTCCCTGGCCATCCCGATCTCCTGCCAGGCGCCCCAGTTGATAGATAATGTTTTGACGATATTTTTATGGCGCAATCTCTGGTATCCGGCAAACGCATCCAGGTAAGAATTAGCGGCGGTATAATCCCCTTGCCCGGGAGCGGAAAAAATAGCGGCGGCCGAAGAGAAACTGATGAAAAAATCCAGCTTATCTTTCTCTGTGAGGCGGTTTAGGAGCCAGGTACCGGTGATCTTGGGAGCAAGGACGTTTTTGAATGTGGCCTCGCTTTTGCGGATAATGAATCCGTCCCCGGCGATGCCGGCGGCGTGCACTATGCCGTTTATTTTCCCGTATTTCTTCCGGATAGCGGTAATGGCTTTTTTTATTTGTTTTTCCCGGGAAACATCGGCATTGCAGATAAACACTTCCGAACCGGTCTTCTCTATTTCCCGGATGGTTTTGAGCCGCTGGATCAATTTGTCCTTCTCGGCGGTAATAATATGTGTTTTTCCGATAATAGCGTCCCAGGTCTCGCGGGGCGGAAGCGGGGTTCTTGAGATGAGGGCTAATTTTATTCTGGCCTGTCTTGAGAGGTGGCGGGCGGTAGCGAGGCCGAGACTGCCTAAGCCGCCAGTGATCATATAGACATTGTTTTTCTTAATTTCGGTTTTATTATCCGGAAAGATGCTTAGATCAAGTTCGTCCAATACTTCGATATATCTTTCATTGTGGCGGTAAGCGGTTTTGTAGGAAGAATATGGGGAATTGATTTCCTTGACAATATGCTTAATATCGGTTTTTTCGCCTATGTCTATGGCCCGGCACCTTAGGTGGGGGTTTTCCAGGCTGACGGCCTTGCCGAGTCCGATAATGGGGGCTGATTCGGGGATTATTTTCTTGTCTTCCGGAATGACGATATCGGCTCCTTGGGAGAGAATGGTGATGTCTACGGGGGTATTATCGGCGCGATTCTTCTGGAGTGCCCGCGCGAAGCGAAAGAGGCTCATGACCCCGGCCTCCTGGCTCTGGGCGAGACTCTGGGCTGTATTTTCTTTTTGTGATTTCAGGCTAAAAGCGTGGATGATGCGGGTGACAGGCTCGTTTTTAAGATTGGCGATCAACTGGTCGTAGTCTTTTTGTGAATTACCGATGATATAGCTTAATGATGATTTTTGTTTGAATACAGTTCCTAACGAGACGCTGATAACCCGGCCCAGTTCCTGTCCGCTGGCCATAACCTTGGCCAATTCACGGGCAAAGCGATTATCATCCGCGAAAAAGAGGGTAGTTTCGGAGGAACGAGATCTGGCGTCTATAGATGTAAGAATGGGTTCTTTTTGCCAGACGAGACGGTGGAAAAAATTCCTGGTTTCCGGCACTTCGATCCAGCATCTGGTCTTGGCAAAGGCATAGGCCGGGAGACTTATCTTTCTAACGTCCTCGTTTTGGTAGAGCCTGTTCCAGTCGGGATTAGCGCCCCGGATATAGAGCTTGGCTAATTTTTCCAGCTGCTTTCGGCTGGACTTCTCTGTCAGGATCTTTTCCGCCTCTTGAATGGACTCTTTGTGTTCGCGGGGAGTTAAATCCCCCTTTTCTTTCTTTGCGCCGATCAAAGAAAGGACACGGTGTTGAGCGTAATAGTTGCCGACCATGCTCCACTCATCCGGGCCCGCTTTCTCCAGAGCGGCTAATTTCTCTTTGAGCTCTTTTTTTTCCGAAACGACGATCGCCAACCGGTGTTCATGATGGTCGCGGCCCACCGCGGCGGTATAGGCGATATCGGCGAGAGCGATATCCTTGTTTTCCGGGTCAGAGAGGAATTTATGGTAATTTTCTATGGTGGTTTTGAGAGAGGCCTCGGTCTTGGCGGAAAGGAGGAGAAGATAGGGGGCAGACTTTGTTCCGCTGACGGGCCTTGTCCGCCGAAGTTCCGCGGAGCTAAGCATGGGGATTTCGGAGTTAATCCCGCCGATAGCGGGATGAACCCCGCCGGAATTGTCAGCGGGGTTTACCCCGCCGAAGCGTAGCTGAGGCGGGGCTTCTTCCAATACGACATGGCAATTGGTGCCGGAGAGTCCGAAAGAGCTCACGCCGCATCTCAGGGGCGTGTTTTCGTCCTGTCTTTTCCAGGGGATGAGTTTTGCGTTGACCGTAACCGGCGCCTTATTCCAGTCTATCTTCTTATTCGGTTCTTTGAAATGAATACTGGGAGGGATCTGTTTGTGCTTGAGGGCCAAGCAGGCTTTAATGAGGCCGACGAGGCCGGAGGCCTCGGCGGTATGGCCGAGGTTTGACTTGACCGAGCCGATCTTGCAGAAATGGGTCTTGTCCGTGTATTTCCGGAAAGCCCGGGTAATGCCTTCTATTTCGATGGGATCGCCTAATTTCGTGCCGGTGCCGTGGGCTTCTATGTAGGATATGGTTTTAGGGTCAATGTTCGCGTCTTTCCAGGCGGAGATTATGACCTCGGACTGGGCGGCTGCGTTCGGGGCGGTGAGGCCGACCCCGGCCCCGTCCTGGTTTATGGCGCTACCCTTGATGACTGCGTAGATATTATCTTTGTCGGCGAGGGCGCGGGCAAGGGGTTTGAGTATTACCGCGGCCACGGCCTCGCTCCAATTGGTGCCGTCGGCGGAGTCGTCAAAAGAGCGGGTTAACCCGTCTTTTGACTCGATGCCGATATTGATCTTGCCGGTAGGGAGAATGTTCAATTTGATGCCGCCGGCGATGGCCTGGTCGCATTCCCCTCTTTGGATGGATTTACAGGCTATATGGAGAGCGACCAGGGAGGAAGAACAGGTGGTATCAGTCACTAAACTGGGACCGTTGAGGTCAAGAAAATACGAGATGCGGCTGGGAGTAAGACCAGTAGTATTGCCCACCGTTGCCTGAGGAAAAATATCCGGATTAATATCGTTTATCATTCGGCTATACGAATGCCGGTCGGAGAATCCCAAATACAAACCGGTCTTAGTGTGTTTCAGTTTCCCGGCCTCGCCAGCATCGTCTATGGCCTCATAGACTGTCTGGAGGAAGAGTCTTTGGCTGGGATCCATGAGGACGGATTCCTGTGGGGATAAATTAAAATAGGCATAATCAAATTTATCAATCTCGGAGATATAACCCGTCCTCCGATGTGTCCGGTCGCCCCGTTTAGTTCTTTTCTCTTTAAAATCCATATAACGATCTATGTCCTCTTGTCTGGTTCCGGGGAATTCACGGGCACAATCCTGGCCGCAATGAAGATTATGCCAAAAATCAGGAATACCTTCAGCTAAAGAAGTTTTGAGAGCGATACCGGTAATAGCAATATCGGATATATCCGACCGATCTACTTTGCTCCTGGCAATAACCGGCGTCCTTTCTGCCTCAACCTTCCCGGCAATGGAATCCAGCCATCCGGCCAGCTTGACTACTGTCGGATTGGTGAAAAGCTGGGCAATATTTATAAGGCCGGGATAAAATTTTTCCAACTGGCGATGAACCTGGATGATGGAAAGTGAATCCCCGCCTATTTCAAAAAAATTAGCATTGACGTCAATCTCGTCGTAACCTAAAACAGAGCGCCATACGGATGCTACTTTCCTTTCAATTTCCGTGTATTCTTTCTCCGCCTGGCGACCTTTAAGGCTTGGTGGAATAATATCGGTTGAGGGCCCATCAATATAAGTTCCGGTTCGCTTTAATCGCTCTTGATGTCTATTCACTTTTTTCTGAAGCGCAGAAGAAAAAGTAAAAGGCAGATAATTACCTAAAGACAATATTTCGCTGTCATAATTCAATCGTCCGACTACAAAATTATTCGCTATTTTTTTATTAAACACATAGTCAAATCGATCCATCGCTTCTTCTTCGTTGGTGGGGAAGAATAATTGTCTGGTTTTATCAATATCCGATCCCTGAATAAGACCCAGCCCCTCCCAGTTCGGCCACATGATAGAAATATAATTGGTTGTAATATTATTTTCACACCTCCGGTAATCCGAAAAAGAATTTAGATAACAATTGGCCGCGGTATATCCGGAAGCGCCTCGGCCGCCCATTATGACCATAGCCGAGGAAAAATTTATGAAAAAGTCGGGCTCATCTTTACGAATAAGCCGATCAAGGAGCCATGTGCCGCTCACCTTCGGAGCTAATACATCGCTTAATGACTTCCCGTTCCTGTCAACGATCAATCCTTTGTCGGTCAAACCGGCTGCGTGGATAATGCCGCTTATTTTTCCGTATTTGCCATGTATTTTTTCCAAAGCCCGCTTAAGCTCCCCTTCCCGGGATACGTCTGCCGATAAAACTATGATCTCAGAACCAGTCCGCTCCATCTCTTTAATTATTGCCATTTTTTTCGCCGTCGTTTTTTGATCTTTGTCGTCTTTTTTATTTTTAAAAAACAAAGGTTTCCGTGAAAGAAGAACTAATTTTATCCTGTTTTTACGGACCAAATACCGGGCGGCTGCAAGACCGAGATTACCGAATCCGCCGGTAATTAGATAAACATTGTCTTTTTTTATTTTTAATCCGCTATCAAGCGCTTTACTGACATCAAATTCATCTAAAACCTCAGCATATCTTTCGTTATCGCGGTAGGCGGTTTTGTAAACAGTATAAGTGGAAAAAATTTCCGATATAACAATATCCGGCCGGGTCTGATCGTCAAAATCAATCGCGCGGCAACGAATATTGGGATTTTCAAGATTGACCGTTTTACCCAAACCGATTAAAGTGGCATTTTCGGGATTTGTTTTTTTCTCTTTACCCGTGACCGCGTCTGTATAATTAGAGAGTAACACTATTTCAATATTTCCTCCGGTCGGATTCTTTTGAGTGGCTCGGACAAGATGAAACAGGCTCAGAACGCCAAGCTCCTGGTTTTTCTCTAGGGCCTTGACTGATTTTATGCCCCCTTCCACGTCTTTGTTGTTTGTAATAGTGAATGCGTGGATAATCCTGCTGATTTGGATATAGCCAAGATCAGTCATAAGCCGGTCATAATCTTCTTGCCTTGAAGAAACCGCATAGCGGTTATTATCTTTTTTCCGGTATTCATTGCCGGGGGTGACTTCAATTATCCGGCCGATATTGTGCTTTTTATAATACTCTTTTAATCCAACGCTAAAATCACTGTCAGCGACACAAAAAAATACTGTCGTGCCGGACGAAACGGGAGCGACGGGAGCGGTTAGTGGGACCTCTCTTTGCCAGACGAGACGGTGGAAATAATTCCCGGACCCTCTTTCTTCCGGTATCTCTATCCAGCACCGGGTTCTGGCAAACGGGTAGGCCGGGAGGCTTGCTTTTCTGACGTCCTCGTTTTGGAAAAGAATATTCCAGTCGGGATTGGCGCCTTGCGCGTAGAGCCGGGCCAGAGCGCGGAGGCCGGAAGAAGAGATTATTCCCGCTTTAATAAGATTGTCGGCGTCCCGGGTCAAACGTTGCTGTTCTTTGGAATTTTTCCGTTTTTTACCCGCAGAAACCGCTTCGGGTCTGATATGGCAAAAACTATCATCGCGGCTTTTTTCCAAACCAGTCTGAATTAAATGGACAAGCTTGTCCCTTAGGTCCGCGAGGCTTTCCGCAACGATCGCCAATCTATGTTCGTGGTGGTCGCGGCCGACGGCGGCGGTATATGACATGTCGGCGAGGGAAATATCCCGGTTATCGGGATCCGAGAGGAATTTGCGGTAGTTCTCCGCGGTGGTCTTGAGGGAGGCCTCGGTCTTGGCCGAGAGGAGGAGGAGACGGGGCCGCTTCTCTTCTTTTCTGAGTGATATTTCCGGCGCTTCTTCCAACACGACATGGCAGTTGGTGCCGGAGAGACCGAAAGAGCTTATTCCGCAACGCAATGGAATGTCGTGATTGATCCTTTGCCATCCGGCAAGACGGGTATTAACGGTGACCGGGGAATTCTCCCAATCTATCCCCTGATTAGGTTCGTTAAAATGAACAGAGGCCGGCAACTGTTTATGTTTGAGGGCCAAGGCCGCTTTAGCGAGGCCAAAAAGGCCGGCCGCTTCAACCGTGTGCCCGATATTAGATTTAACCGAACCAATGCGGCAGAAGTGTTTGTTGTCGGTATACTTCCGGAAAGCTTTGGTGATGCCCCCTATCTCAATAGGATCACCCAATTTAGTGCCCGTGCCATGGGCTTCTATGTATGAAATTGTTTTCGGGTCAATATTGGCGTCCTGCCAGGCGGATTCTATGACCTCAGCCTGGGCGGCCGCGTTTGGGGCGGTAAGACTAGCCGAAGCGCCATCCTGGTTGATGGCGCTACCGCGTATGACCGCATAAATATTATTCTTTTCGGCCATAGCCAGGGAAAGCGGTTTTAAAAATATGGTCGCCACGCCTTCGCCCCGGTTTATGCCGGTGGCGGCATTATCAAAAGATTGAGTCGGGCCGTCTTTTGACTCTATGCCAATGCCCTCGCCTTCATGCGGCAGTAAATATAGCCTGATGCCACCGACAATAGCCTGATCGCAGTCGCCGTTCCTGATGGCCCGGCAGGCCATATGAACCGCGACCAGCGACGAGGAGCAGGCGGTGTTTATCGACAAACCCGGCCCCCTGAGATTCAATAGGTGGGCGATACGGCCGAATATCAAAGATTCCGTGTTACCAATCAAGGATTGATTCAAATCATCAGGATTAATTTCCGAGATAAGGCGGGTATAATCATCATCGGCCGCAAACCCCACATATAATCCGGTTTTCGTATTCTTAATCCGGCCAGCTTCCCCGGCATCATCAATAACCTCAAAAACCGTTTCCAGAAAAAGTCGCTGATTAGGGTCCATGAGGGAGGCTTCCTTGGGCGAAAGATTAAAATAAGAATAGTCAAATTTATCTACTTCTTCGAGATAAGCTGTCCCGGGAAAACCAAGGCGCGCATCGCCGCCATTGCCACATTTAATGTTAAAATAATCGGCATCACGCTTGCGGCTTAACGGTATTTCCCGGGTACAATCCTGGGCGGTTTTAAGATTGCGCCAAAATTCATTCTTGTTTTGAGCCAAGGAAGCTCTAAGGGCGATACCGACAACTGCGATTCCGTCCGCGTCAGTTTTTACCGCGGACCCGTGCGGCGTTTTCTTAGCGCTTGCCCCTCCCGGTCTTTGGGCGCAGCGCAAATATCCGGCTAAGCGCCTGATCGTAGGATAAGAAAATAGTTGGGCTACGTTTAATTTTCCCGGAAAAACTTTTTTCAGGAGATGATTTGCCTTGTTTATCAAGAGAGAATCGCCGCCGATCTCAAAAAATTATCATCAAGGCCGATATCCTCGCGCCCAAGAACTTTCTGCCATATTTTTATCAACATTTTCTGGATATCAGCTTCTGTTTTTTGCCCGGCTTCATTAATTTTTTCCTCGCCGAAAAGATTCATTTGTCTGAAATCACCCGGCTCCTCGCCGTTAAAATATTGATAATTTTTATTTAAATTTTTACTGTTTTTTGGCATACAAAAAAATAAGATCTTTGCCCAAGTAAAGAAATATATAAACATTATATAGTAATAAAAATTTATTGTCTATAAATTTTAAAAAGCCTTTTATTAGAACATAAATGGCCATAAAAATCAAAAAGCGGAACATTGTGAAAGCTGTTCCGCTTGCTTTTGTTATTGCCCTGATTAATTTTTGGCCAAGACGCTCTTTTGCTCCTGAACGCCCTGATAATAAAGTTCCATTACTTCGTCCCACGAGGTTTCGCGGGCAAAGCCCGAGGCTTTATAGTAATTCATGTACCGATCAAAAATTTCGCGGCACATGATCGGGTGGGGCATATAAATACTCATGCCGCCCGCTGAAATATTATTGCCATAATATTCGCTCCGCTTATAAATAATTAAATCGCGGTACGAATCTATGACCGTTCCGACGGCCGTAACCACTAATTCGTCATCCCAGAATTCCTTCTCAAGCTCTTTCAAAAAATCCGGGAGATCAATCATCTCAAGTCCGGCATAATGCTGGGCCTGAGCTGAGGCGCGCGCCAGAGCCGATACGGTGGCTCCCCTGGTTACCGGTTCTTCCAATCTTTTTTTCAAAAGATCAGATAGTTCTTCAAAATGAAGCATGAACCGGTCCATTTCTCCAAGATCAATCGCGGCCAGCGCCCCAAAAACGCTTGCGCTTAACTCCGCCACCAGGGATATGTCGTAATCGCCGCTTTTCATGCGGTCAAGCTCTTGTCTGTAAGAAGCCAGAGAAGCGTCTATTGTCCTTTTGGACAATTTCTCCCCGCTGATCTCCGGATCTTCTTTGACGGCCAGAATAGCTTCCCAAAACGCGATTCCGTTACGGCCGTGATCATCGCCGTATGGCCCGCCGAATACCACGATTTCATCCGGACTGCCTATCACTACACTGAAAATATCCTTAAACTCATCCGCGATTTCCAAGGTATTGGAAAGACAGGAAAATATTATGGCAATATCGATCTTTCGTCCGTTATTAGACGTGTCGATCGCTCTCTTAACGGCATCACTCATGTCAACGGCTGTCATGCCGGATTCGCTGGTGTCATCCGGCGAAAAAGAGTAATTTAACCCGTCCTGGGTTCCGGCACTTCCGCTACCATGTCCAAGAAAAACAAACATTGTTTTTTTGGCAGGATATTCCCGAAATACACGATTGAGGAGGTTTTCAACTGTCTCAGCGGAGCCCATATCCAGCTCGCCCATATCTTCATATGGAGAATTAATCTCGCCGAACGGCTCTTTGTCATGTTTGATTAAAAACAAGCGGCTGCCGGACCACTTCGCCAAATTCTTGCTTTGCGCTCCGTCGTACAGAATCAAAATATTTGTCTTTTCATCCGAACCGGTTACTGTCTCGCAACGCTCAATCAGCGTGCGGACCGAAGACGCCAGATTGTTGTCCCCGTTAAGATAGCCGATGATCGTCCATTCAGCTTCGCCGACTACTTCCCCCCTGATATCGCCGGCCGTCGCGCAAGAAATACCAAGGACCCCAAAAACCGCCAAAACCACCCAAACCAAAAATCTTTTTTTCATCGCCAGTCTCCTTTTTATGACCCTCTTATATTCTTATATTACTTGTTTAAATTTTAAAGAGCTGCCCCTATCTTTATTATAATAAAATATAAATATTAACAATATATTAATATAGCATAAAAATATATTATTGTCAACCAAGCACGGGGTACATTCAACTCTGAAGTGCAACACCTGTCTTTTTATAGAATACCTCATAAGGTGTTTTCCAGCCAAGTCTTTTTCTGGGCCTAGAGTTTAAAAGATATTCAATTTTTCTAATATCATTATTTGTTATTGTTTTGAAATCAGTTTTTTTCGGTAAAAACCTGCGTATCAAGCCATTTAAATTTTCATTTGATCCTCTTTCCCAGGAATGGTAAGCATGAGCATAATAACAATCAAACCCCAGCTCTTTTTCAATTTCTTCATAACCTAAATTTTCTGAACCTCTATCCATGGTAAGTGTTTTTC
>JAZDLN010000002.1:0-9806 GCA_043801965.1 Candidatus Falkowiibacteriota bacterium | reverse complement strand
TTCAAAACAATAACAAATAATGATATTAGAAAAATTGAATATCTTTTAAACTCTAGGCCCAGAAAAAGACTTGGCTGGAAAACACCTTATGAGGTATTCTATAAAAAGACAGGTGTTGCACTTCAGAGTTGAATGTACCGCTAAAAAGATTGACAAAAAAATTATATTGTGTTATACTTTTGAAAATTTTATATTGTCCTTTAAATCAAAGAAAGGAAGGTTATGGATAACAATTGGGTTTTTGAAAATCGGAAAGAAGTTGAAAGTATCGCCAGGCGCGTTTCAAAAATTCTGTCAAAAAACCTTTTTTCAGAAAAAGAAATTCGGGAGGAACAAGAAAGGCTAAAGAGCTACAAGAAGACGGCGCCTGAAGAGGCTCGCTCAACCTTGCCGCTCCATTTGTATCTTTTGGGTAAAATCCTGCCCGTAACCAGGAAAGACGCGATCGAAAAAATAGCCGACGATATCTATGAAGCAAGCGTCGAAATCATCGACTGTTTTATTTTCGGTTTCCTGGAGGTAAATCCTTTAAGCGGCAGCCAAAGCTCGATACCCGTATATCACAAAAAAACGGGGGTCCCCCGCAATATCGTCGAAAATCTGTCATCCGCGACGGGATGGCACGAGCCCTGGGTTGAAAAGGTTATAACCGAATTAGTGATAAATAAAATACCGATTCCTCTGGGGAAAATCAAAATAGACGGGGATACTTACGTGATCGCGTTGGACAATGCCTTTATCCAAAGATTGAAAAATCTCGAGAAGATCGAATTTCGCCACGATCTAGAGGCGTCCGGTACCTCTCCCGGCATGAGTCTCTGGCCCCAATAATCTTCCGTAACCGGCTACGAGGCAAATCAATAGATCGCTCACAAGAGCGGTCTTTTTATTTTTTTACCGCTTCGATCTCTTTTATGATCTGGCCAGCCAGATGGTCCATGTCGCGCCGCAGGGCTTTCGCGTAGTCCCGATTATTCCTGATATCTTCGATCGTTTTTAAAAATGAGTCCATATCCTCTTTAAGAATACGATTTAAATTTCTGTACGCGAAAACACATTCGGATATGCTTTGATAATCATCGCGAAAAAGGTCGTAATCGTCGGGCTCTATTGCCTGGCCTTGTCTCCGCGCCGCAATAATAGACCGATTCCACTGAACACTGATTTCTTTCAGGACGAAAACGACAGCTTCATATTCCTCGACTATTTTAGCCGCTTCTGCCCGTGCCGCCCTCATCTCTTCTTCCGTTTTAATTTCGCCTTTCCTGATTTTGTCCGGAAAAATTTCCATATTTTCTCTTATCTGCCGAACAAGATCGTTTAAGGGAAAACTTTTCCCGGAATATTCCTTGGCCAGCTTCTTGGCCGCAAGCAACTTGCGGGTCAGTTCTTTGTTTTTATTCCGATCGGCGTACTGTTTCGGCGAATAATCATCTTTTTCGCAATCATGAAGAGCCGCGTCGAATTTTTCCTGATATTTTTCTAAGTCAGAGAGTTTTTCCATCTCCTGAAGGGCTTCCAGAATCTCAGCTCGCTTTTCCAGCGCTTTGTCGGAATAATTCAGCCACTGTGCCAGATCCTCCATGTACAAAGGAACCTGGGATTTAAGACTTTCTTCCGTATTGGGCTTCGCCAGCAAATTATCTTTATCGCCGTATTTTTCATCCATAACTCCTGTCCGGCCATTGGCGCTCGGTTCACGCTTTTCGCTAAACAAGGCTCCCAGGGCGTTCATACTGCCCGGGCGCCAGGAAAAACCGGCGCTGGATTCTTCGTTCTCGTCGTCATCGATCTCATCAAAGAAAAATATTTTTATCTTTTCTGTTTCTAAAATCTCTCCGACAGCCGATTCGGCCAGCTTCAAGGACTCGCCGGTATTTTTTATGTCATCGACGATCATTATGTTTTTTCCCTTAAGATCGCTCCATTGTTCTTTAAGCCGGAGAAAATCCGGCGTATTTTTAAGTTCTGCGACTATTTCCTTAACTGACCTTCCGCCTCTTTTTTCCGATCCAATGTTTATGTACTTCATTAACGGCACGCTTTTTTCGTCTAAAACGCGCTTCGCCACCCGGGAAAGCACCCATGAAAGCGGCCGGGCCGCTTTGTCCAGAAATACGCAGGCGTCTATCCGGTTCTTTTTGATGATCGCGAGTGCTTCCTTGACCTTGGCCTTAATAAGCCCGGGCTCATATTCAACAAGCGTCTCATAACGGATAAGATCTTCCATGTTCTCCCCCTGAAATTCGTCCCTTCCTTCTTCGGATATCCCGGCCGCGTCGCGCCAATCTTCGGGCCTGCTGATATCCGAATCTTCAAGGTCTTGCCTGACGTGTTCCTGGGGACTTATAAGTTGGGCGAATTTTCTTTCGCTCATTTTATTTTTTGGTAAATATTTATATATAAATTATATCCGAAACCGGCGTAAAAATCAAAAAGTGCGCGCCACGATAGCAATCGACAAAATATCGGATTATGCTGTATAATTAGAGCGTGAAAATACTTTTTATTTTTTAAACAGCCAGATTAATCGTGATCAATATGGAAAAAATCAAATTAAAACTATCAGCGGATCTTAAAAATGCCATGAAGGAAAAAAACATTCTTATAGTCAAAACTATACGCTTTCTAATGTCCGCGATCGATAACGCCGGAACCGTAGCCGTTGAAACGCCGAAAATAATACCGGCGGCAGGCGGAATAGCCGGCGCGACCGACGGGCTGTTTTCCACCGAGGTCCCGAGAAAAATATTGTCGGATAAGGACATTAAAAACATAATCCAACGAGAAATTGACGAGATAGAAAAAGCCATTGAATCGATCAAAGATCCCTCACGACCGGAAACCGGACAATATAAGGAACAAATTAACATATTAAAGAAGTATCTATAATTACGGGAATGAGTAAGAATATTTGTTAAAACTTGCTCCGAGCGCTCCTCGGTGCAAAGCCGATAAATTTGTTATTTAGCGTTGCATATTTCCTAAAAATATATTATAACAGAGTTAATTCCAAAAAAATAATTTCGCAATTTGACAACTTAAAAAAGGATACAACGCATGAGAGCGCATAAATATACAATAAGAAGTGTAAACGACCTTAGAAAAATAGCGCACCGAGGTGGTCGCTTAAGTTTCGAGAGAAAACCCGCCTTATTGGAAAAAAACAGGCGTTTAAGGCTCTTTGACATGCAAACGGCCATGCGGATATATTTAATCCGCAAGATAGTTAAGCTTCTTTACGGAAAAACCGGAAAATTTCTAAAAATCCTGGAATGCGGCAGCGCCGGCGATATTTCCTGCGCCCTAGCATTATCGGGGGCCAGGGTGTATGGACTGGATATTGATTATAAAATATTCGCCAATGAAATTAATTGCATACCGAACGGCGTCTGGAAGATCATAAAAATAAAAAGACCGGTAGCATACTACGGCCAAACTAATGAAGCTCATTTGAATTTTGTAAAAAAAAGTCTTACTAATTACGAAAGGATTATCGGCGATTACAAAAAATTGCCGTTTCCCGATGAAAGCTTAGACGTGGGCTTAACGCAAGGAACCCCAGAAGTGCTCTCGAATTCTATTTCTGAGCTTTTTAGAGTAATACGAAGCGGCGGATATATAATCAATATAATTCATGAATCAATATATCCTGATCAAAAACCTTTTCTGTCATTTTATGATACCGGCAATTATCATGAGTGGGATGAGTACAAGGCCCTAAATCCTCGAGAATATGGATTGCGGTTGAAAAAAATTGATATTCCGTCGGAATTTAAAAAACTAGAAAGACTCAAGCCTTGGTATTCAAATTATGATTTTCATCAACAAAGAAAAGTAAATTCAGGATTCATATTCGAGGTATTCCAAAAATAAAAAGGAGCGGCAAAATGAATTATCAAATACCGGCAGACATCGAAAAAGCATTGCGGTCCGACAAAGTGGAAGGATATATTTTTGATGACGTATACCGTCGAATTGAAGAAAAAGAAAAACAAAAACAGGTGATTGATCTTTCGAAAATTATAATAAACTGTCTTGTTAAAGTAAAAAGAAAAAATATCCGGCTAGAAGGAACAATCAACTCACGAATAGGAAATTCACGAGTAGGTTGTTTTTGCACTCTGCAGACATCTCTGAATAAATTTCCCGACGTCGTAAACCACCCTTCCGTAATATATATTGCGGCATCAAGATAATAACCAATCAATAATCAAAGTATGTTTAAAAAACATACTTTTTTAATTATTGTGATGATATTTTTTTATTATATTTCTAAGACAGTAAACCAGCCTTTTTAGCTTAAGGGGACTTTCTCGGGTTCGTTTTTTTATCTAAACAAAAACACGTATTTAAACGTGTTTATTTTTAAACGTCACCACCCTTCAGAGCGGCAAATTGTTTTTTTCTTTTTTTCGCGGACAGAACCGCTACCAGTCCGTGCGAAATAATACGGGCTATCGGGGCAAAAAGCAAAATTGTTTCGCCGTCTTTTATGACGATATTTAATGTCGTCAGACAATAGGCCGCGGTCCATATTACCCATGCGTGGGGCATTTCAATAAATGGGTCGTTCAATACCCCTTGCCAGGTGGGGATAAAGGAGATAATAAGGGCAACAATAACTATCATATTAGCGCCTGTGGCGTTTTGAAATTTCCACCACACCAGCGCGGCAATTAATCCAAGCGACAAGCATATCCATTCCAAAAATTTTGGCCAGGCAAATTTTCCGGAAATCAGGGCGTGCGCGAACGTCAGTGCGCAGGCGACCGAAGCTGTGAAGAATTGCAACGTTAATAATGCGTTACCGCTCATTTTATGAAAAGAGAAGGCATTCAAAATCGCTAAAAAAGCCCAAATACTCCAACTTGCAACATTAGGTTTTGACTGGTTTCGCTTGGTTTGCAGGTTGTACAGAATGTAGGCAACGGCATGCAAAACTGCGGCCGATATACCAATCACAAGTATTAAATCTTTCAATAGACACCTCGATTTTGTTTTAATGAACTACTGTTCATTAAAAAATAGCACACATAGCTACTGTCGTCAAGATAACGACCAGGTTTAAAAATCAGTCTGACCGGTTCCGAACGTTCCATATAAAAAAGCCGAAAAAAAGCCGAAAATATTGACTCTGCTTAAACTATTTGGTATTATAAAGTTACTTAATAGACAATTATTTTTTTCTTTGACAACAAAAACAAGAGGTAATCGAGGAGGGGGTTATGGTAAAAGAATGTCCGCGCTGCAAAAAAAACGGGATCATTCTAAACGATCTTGATAGATCGGGCGAAAAAGAAGAATTTACCTGTATGTATTGCCAAGAAAAAATAAAAGCCTGCGCCTCATGCGGAGGAACGGGATGCGGGGATTTTCCGTATCTGTGCGATGACTGCAAAGGATCAGGCACCGAAAAACAACCAGGTTGTTTTTAAATTTTTCGGCCAACGGAGGAAACGATAAAAAACATAGGTGGAAATTAACGAAGCAACGGGGGGGTTGGTCTTATAATGGAAGCAGAACGCGCGAGAGAAGGAAGAGAAGATTTTTTCGCGGCCTGCCGCGCGCAAGGCGCCTATGGCCTTGAAGACATGCTTATTCTCGTGAAAGAGAAAAAGATTCCGAGAGACGCGATTAAAAAAGCCGTCATGGCCGGATTCGGCGGACCTTGCCTCTGGAACGCTTATCGGGCTTATTACGACGAACTCGATGAAGCCGCCAGGATTCTTATCGATCGCAACGCCGGACGCGATGAAACGGTCATAAGCTTTAAAAAAGAAGAATTATTTTTCTCGGTTTTCCGGAACAACTGAGAAAAAATATAAAATGACGCGAACCGCCCAAAGAGGCGGTTTTAATTATGCCTATTTTTTAAAAAAACACACTCCGGGTGTATTTTATTTTAGCAAATATTAAATAGTGTTTATTCCTCCGTCGGCGGCGGGACTGATATGCGATTCTGAATATCTTTAACAAGCTCGCTTAGCGCAAAAAAACCGTAAGCAAAGAAAAGATAGCTTAATCCCCAGGCAAGGTCAAGATAGCGATAGGGCGACAGACCCTCCATATAGGCGTCAAAATAAACGACGTACAGTATATCGGGGATAAGTGTAAGCAATACGCCCATAAAAATATACAGCCAGGGGAAAAATATTTTACCGCCCCTATATTCCCAAATAATCATTAAAATGATGGCAACCAACAATCCCAGGATCATGTCGCCGACGCCGTAAAACGCGTTAATCATATTTTCAAAAATAGATACCTCGGCATCATAGGCCCCGATTATCCCGTAGACTATGATAAAATAAAACCCGATCGCTAAAAGCGGCAGTAAAATTAAAACCTTTTTAACGGTCCATTCAATGTGACCGCGCTTAATTTCCATGAAAAACCCGACGGCCATAAGCGGATAGGCGATTATGAAAAACAAATCCGCCACGGAAGGCGTCTGGTTGATATCGAAAATCCCGAACAATGCCCACAAAACCTCCCCCAGAAGCCAACCGGCGAGCCCCAGGACGATAAGCGAAAGCGAGAGCCCCCGGCCATGTCTGGGATCAAAAAACCTCAACAAAAAGGCGCCGCAAACCACGGCGATTAGCGGCGGCAGAAGATAGGATATTGTTTCCGCGCGCGCCGAGAGATCTCCGTCGTTTATTAGCGTATATGACGCCGCCTGGGCGGCAAATACGGCTGACAGCATCAAAATAAAATAAATTTTTTTCATAACGTGCGCAAAATAACCGTTTGTTTCTTGGCATTGGCCGGGCCGACCACTTCGGAAAGTAATTCCTCTATTGTTGCTAAAACAGCTTCCTCATCCAAGGAACTAAAATGTTTTTCGTACATTTTCGCCGTGGTGTCGCCGAAATGGGAGGCTATAAGCCCGGCGGCTTTTTTAATTAAAATATCTTTATCCATAAATTCACGTTACCGCTAACAGTATTATAACACAAAAATTCAAATATTTAAATAAAGGATCCCGATCTTATTTATTGACAATAAATTTGAATAAACCCTTTTTTTATGATAATTTTAATTAAACGCTAAGCACATTTACATAAAAATATATTTTCCAAAAACGTCTGAAAAGGAGACGGCTATGAAGAACGGTAAAGATCTTAGGGCTATAAAAAGGTTAAAGCCGGAAGAAGCCAAGTGGACGCCCGACTTGAACCTGATCCCCGCCACGACCAAGGCCGTCAAACCTCTAGGTAACGAGATCGTCGGCCAGGAGCGGGGAATCGCGGGTATCACATTCGGCGCGCGGATAAAAAAACCGAATTACCACGTAGTGGTCATCGGAGATCCTGGAACGGGCCGGAAAACCACGATTCGGAAAAAACTGGCCGAACTGACCGCCAGGGAAAAATGCGCGTTTGACGATTATTGCTACGTGCACGATCGGGATAATCCGAAAAAATTAATACCTCTTAAGGTCAAGGCCGGTTTCGGGCCGAAACTTAAAAAAGACGTTGATAGGCTGATCAATGATTTCAAAGAAGCGATCCCGCGCCAATTCGGGAGCGAAGAATACTTCGATAAGATCAAGCTTATCCAGGATCCGATCGACGATAAGATCGATGCGGTTTCCGAAGAACTTAATAAAACCGCCGAAAAAATGGGTTTCAAGATTGAATTGCAGGAGTCGCTGACGCAGACCGGAGTAATTATCCGGGATTACGTTATCCTTTACGTCCACAACGGCGAAGAGAAGGACTCCGAGGCCGTCGACCAGATGCTTGACAGTGGAGAACTTGCCAAAGGCGACCATGACCGCATAGTGGCCGACCGACGCCAACTCGGAGACGCGATAAAAAAAACCCAGATCGCCTCCTTTAAATTAGAGGGTGAAAAAAAACAGCTTACGAAAAATTCGGACAAAGAATATTTCCTGTCGCTGGCGAAGCAGGCGTTTCCGCTCAAAGATTACAAAAGCGAAGCGGAAATCAAGAAATTCATCAAGTGGATGCTCGAAAGCATGAGCGACAACGTCGTCGAGCTTTTTTTCAGAAGGGCCGATCACTTAACGGGCGAATACGCGCTTAATGAGCCGGAAACCGATAAATTCCTGAAATACCGGGTGTACCCGCTGACGAACAACAAAAACAGGACTCGACCGCCGGTGGTTTTTGAAGAAAACCTGGCTTATCTGTTCGGGCGCATCACGAGCCATGTCAACGTGGCCACCGGGACTATAACGAGCCTGACGGCCACGGGTGGTTCCCTTTTAAAAGCGGACAAAGGATATCTGGTGTTATATCTTCGCGATTTCCTGAAAGAAGATATCATGCTCTGGGAAAAACTCAGACGTCTCCTGACCACAAACAAACTCTATCCGGAAAATTATTTTTCTTCCGCGCTTATGCCGGTAACGGAGTTCAAGACCGAGCCTATCGATATAGATGTCAAAATCATCCTGATCGCCGACTACGAGGTTTTCGATATTATCAGAGACTACGACAAGACTTTCAGCGAAATTTTCCGGGTGATATCACTTTTTGACGACGAAATGAAGAATAACGAAGCCAATATCCTTAAAATGGTCCGTTTCATAAAAACCGTCGTGGCGCACGAAAAACTTCTCGATTTCCAGAAAGACGCGATCGTCAAAATCATCGAAAAATCCGCCCGGCTTGCCGATGGACGGCAATTATCGACGCGTTTTTCCGAATTAAACGATCTTATAATCCAAGCCGATTACTGGGCTCGGGAAGATAAGGCTAAATACGTAGCCGGCAAACACGTTGAAAAAGCGATCGCGGAAAAAAGATACCGGCTCGGGCTGACGGAAGACAGATATTTAAGTGATGTCGCCAATGGTAAAATCGCCATCAGCACCCGCGGCTTAGGCGAACCCGGCCAGGTAAACGCTTTGGTTGTTAGTATCGACATCAGCGAATTCGGCCATCCCATGCGAGTTACCTTCGCTGCCGGCGTCGGCGTCAACGGCATTATCGATAACGAAGCGGAGGCCAATATGTCCGGCAATATCCATACCAAGGGCATAGCCATAAATCGCGGTTTCTTCCACAAACGCTTCGCCCAAAAAACCACGTTATGCGCGAACGCCAGCCTTACCCTTGAGCAGAGCTACTGCGGTGTTGACGGCGATAGCGCCTCCTCCACCGAAATCTATGCCGGTCTTACTTTCTTCTCCGGGCTGAGACCTGATCAGGGCATAGGAATTACCGGTTCGGTCAACCAGAACGGGGAGATCCAGGTAATCGGCGGAGTGAACGAGAAGATCGAGGGCTTCTTCGACTGCTGCCTGGCGACCGGGGGGCTAACGGGCGAGCAGGGCGTAATTATTCCGGAAACGAACAAAGACGATCTGATGCTTCGCGATGACGTGATCCAGGCGATTCGGGAAGGAAAATTCCATATTTATCCCGTCCGCACGATCGAGGAAGGAATCGAGATATTGACCGGCGTCAAAGCCTGGGAAAGTCCCGACAATTACGGGCAAAAAACCGTTTACGGCCTGACCCTGAAAAAGCTCGAGGAATATGCCGCGATCTGCAACGGCGAAAACGAACCACCGCGAAAATGCCGCAAAACATAAGTGACTTCAAAAACAAATAAAAAAAACGGAAAACAAATTTCCGTTTTTTTATTGGCGGAGAGGGAGGGCCCCGCACAATCCCGAGGCTTCGGGATATGCGGGGTAAAATTCTCACCTGTTTATAACTGCGGAGAGGGAGGGCCCCGCACAATCCCGAGGCTTCGGGATATGCGGGGTAAAATTCTCACCTGTTTATAACTGCGGAGAGGGAGGGCCCCGCACAATCCCGAGGCTT
>JAZDLN010000013.1:0-33611 GCA_043801965.1 Candidatus Falkowiibacteriota bacterium | reverse complement strand
GTTCGGGGGCGTTATCTGGATCACGGCTGGCGGCAACGCTTCCCGCGTCGGCGAAGCCAAAGCCTGGATCGGCGCGGCTTTAAGCGGTCTTGTTCTGGCCCTGCTTTCATACATGGTGCTTAACGCCATCAACCCGGCTTTGATCAATTTCAGGATATCGACAATTAAACCCATAGAAAGCGGCGGACTTACGGAAACCGTCGCCGGCGCTGAAGGATGGATATTCGACAGCGGGATCGGGAGGCAAATGTCTGACGCTTCGCCGGAATTGGCCGAAATGCTGAATTGCTTAAGGGCCAATCTTCCGGAAGGCGTGGGGCGCATAAGTTCCATCTCCGACAGTTACGGACTTGATCAGTGCCGCCTGCATTACGATCCTCGACCTTGCGCCCATATGGAAAACTCCTGCCATTACGGGGGCGGGACCGGAAACAAATCCTACGCGGTCGATCTGGGCGACGAGGAAAATGTGGCCGCTATTTCCGAAGCGGCCAGCCAATGCTCCCAATACGTGGGGTTTATCTTAGACGAAGGCAACCATATTCATATCAGTTCCGCGGCCTGTCCCAGAAATTGACCCACTCCTTAGCTTCATAACAATAAAACATATGATCCATTTTACCAAATACGCCGAAGAAAAGTTCGATCTGCTTAATAAATATAAAGTTTATTTTACACGCGAACAGGTCGAAGACGCCGTTAAACTACCGGACAAAACAGGAAAAAAGAACGGTTATCTGACGGCGCGCAAAGACGGGATAAAAGTTATTTATAAACGGGAAAATAATATCATAAAAATAATTACTTTTTTTCCGATAAAATAATATTCGCTTTATACTATTATGTTATACGACCCTGAAGCAAACATTTTAAGCTGGGAAGTCTCCAAGGGCGAGATCAGCCATGCCCATGAATTCGGTAATTTTATTATCCATCTTTCTAAAGCCGGCAAACCGATCCTGATCGAAATGCTTGATGCCTCAAAATTCATCGGACAGTTCGAAAAAGTAAAAAATCTAAAAGATATAAAAAGCATCGAGGAAGCGCTACCCGTTAATTAATATTTAACTTCAGTATTTAGTATATAGTATTTTGTATTTTGCAAAACGAAGGTTAGTTCCGCGCTAAATACAAAATACTATATACTAAATACTTTTATACTTAAAATATGTCCCAAACAACCACAATAATCAACAAAACCAAAACGACCAAACCACTCCTCTCTCCCGGCCATCGGGCCTGCGCGGGCTGCGGCCAGCTCCTGGCGGCGCGCATGGTAGCCGAAAGCCTGGGCCCCAATACGGTTATCGCCAACGCCACCGGATGTCTCGAGGTCACGACGTCTCCTTATCCGGAAACCTCCTGGGGGATGCCCTGGATCCACTCCTTATTCGAAAACGCGCCGGCGGTAGCCTCCGGTATCTTGGCGGCCTTAAAACAAAGAGGCGAAGATAAAAAAATAAAAGTAGTGGCCCAGGGCGGCGACGGTTCGACTTTCGATATCGGCTTCGGACTGCTCTCCGGCATGTGGGAACGCGGCGAAAATATTCTCTACGTCTGTTACGATAATGAAGCTTATTCCAATACGGGCATGCAGGCATCCGGCGCGACGCCTTGGGGATCGAATACGACGACCACGCCGGCCGGAACCGGCGGAACGATCGACGCGATCGGATCGCACCAGCGGAAAAAAGACATGATAGCGATCGCCCTGGCGCACGGCCTTAAATACGTGGCGGAGACCACGACCGGTTATCTTATGGACATCAAAGCGAAAGTCAAAAAAGCGCTGGAAACCGAAGGACCGGCCTACATCCAGATTCTCTCTCCCTGCGTTCCCGGCTGGCGCATTAAACCCGACCAGGCGGTCTTTATCGGCAAATTAGCCGCCCAAACCGGCCTCTATCCCCAGCTCGAGTACGTTAACGGAGAATTGGTCAGCAAGACAAAAATCGCCGATCCGACGCCGAAGATCGATGAATACCTTAAGGCCCAGGGACGTTTCGCGCATCTTTTTAAAGGCGACCGCGGCGCCGAACAACTGAAGCACATCCAGATGATCGCCGACGAGAATATCCAAAAATACTCCTTAAGATAACGCCAATCGAAATAATATACATAAAAACGCCTCCGTTTCCGGAGGCGTTTTTATGTATATTAATATAATCCAAACTAATAAACCGCTCTTTCCTGCTTGCCCTTATAGCCGGTACCGGCCGGTATCAGGCGCCCGATGATGACGTTTTCTTTAAGACCTTCGAGATAATCGATCTTGCCGTTAACCGCGGCTTCGATCAGAACCCGGGCGGTCTCCTGGAACGAGGCGGCCGAAAGGAAGCTGTCGGTGGTCAGGGAAGCCTTAGTGATCCCCAGGAGCAAACGCTCTATCGCGGCTTCTTTATCCCCGTTCTTCTGATCTATTTTTTCGTTAGCCCGGGCAACAACCGCGCTTTCCACTATTTCTCCCGGCAAAAGATCGGTAGAACCGGCGTCGTGTATGAAATAGCGAGAGAACATCTGCTTGGCGATGATTTCGATGTGCTTGTCGTTCAAAGGCTGACCCTGAGAAGAATAAACGCTTTGGATTTCCTTGATTATGTACTTCTGGGTATCGGATTTTCCCCTAAGCTTAAAAAGCTGCTGCAGGTCTAAGCTGCCGTCCGTAAGCTGTTCGCCTTTTTCGATCGCGCCCCCCTCCTTGACGATTATAGCCATACCCTTTGGCACTATGAACTCTTTGGTTTTCTTGGCGTTTACTTTTACTTTGACGTATTTATTTTCTATCTTGACGACGCCGCCTTTCTCCGCTTTCACGACCTTATTATCGATCTTGAATAGCTTGCCGCCGTCCTCGATCGCTTCCCCGTCTTTCACGTAAAGTTTTATCTCCGGCTTTGAGGCTTTGGCCTCCTTTTTCTTCTTGCCGCCGTCCTCTTCTTTGCCGGTATCGGAAAAATAATATTTATCCGTGGAGGTCCCGTCGTAAACTATCTTTAATATCTTGGATTGCGGATTGGTCATAAGCACTTTACCCGAAGAGTCTTCGATGGTTCGCTGAGTAGTCTCAATCCTCGCCGTGCCGGCCACATCCGATATAAAAGCCTTTCTCTTGGGCGGTCTGGCTTCGAAAATTTCCTCTACCCGGGGAAGACCCTGGGTGATATCCTCGACGCCGGCGATACCGCCCGTATGGAAAGTTCTCATGGTAAGCTGCGTGCCGGGCTCTCCTATCGATTGGGCCGCGATAATGCCGACGGCCGTGCCCATTTTTACGGGCTTATTGAAGCCGAGGTCCCAGCCGTAGCATTTAACGCATACTCCGCGATGGAGTTTACAGCTTAGAACCGAACGGATCCGGGCCTCTTCGATATCTTCGCCCCTGATCTCATCCGCGATATCTTCGGTAATGAGCTCTCCGGCCTTAACCAATATCTTGCCTTTAGTGTTTTTAAGATCGTGCACGAGATAACGGCCGAGGATCCTGTTAGCCATACTTACGCCGATGGCGTCGCCTTCTTTTTTCGTCACGACCAGGCCCTCATCATCGCCGCAATCGTCCTGAGTAATGATAACATCCTGGGATACGTCCACCAAGCGCCTGGTCAGATAACCGGCGTTAGCGGTACGAAGGGCCGTATCGGAAAGCCCCTTTCTGACGCCATGGGTGGAAATAAAGTATTCCAACACCTCGAAACCCCGCTTGAAATTTCCCTTTACCGGCAGTTCAATGATGTCGCCGGACGGAGAAGTAACGAGACCTTTCATGCCTAAAATCTGCGTTAACTGGGCCCAGCTGCCGCGGGCGCCCGATTCTATCATCGAATAAAGCGGTCCTTCCGTGGGTAAATTCTTTTTGCAGATATCGGTCACCTTTTCCTTCGCGCTTGTCCACAGCTCGATCACCTTCGCGTATCTTTCCGAATCGGTTAAAAGGCCCTCTTCGTATTGTTCCTGTATCTCTTCGACTTTGGTTTGAGTTTCGCTTATGAGCACGTCCTTTTCCTTGAAGTCGGGAAGATCGCCCATGCCCCAAGAGAGACCGCTCTTGGTAATATACGAAAAGCTCCTTTCCTTTATCTCATCCAGGAACGTAACCGTCGATTCCCGGCCATAATGCCGGAAGCAGGCCTTTACCAGGCCGACTAATTTGCTTTTACCCACCACCGAGTTAACGAAGCGAAGTTTTTCCGGTAAAATATCGTTAAAAATGACCCGACCCACCGTAGTGGTCGTAAGCCCCCCTTTGTCCAGAAGAACCCTGATAGGATCGTGAAGTTTTATCAAACCGCTTTCATAGGCCAGTTTAGCGTCAGCCTCCGAAGAAAAAGATTTAAGGCTTTTGTGGTCTATTTTTTCAAGCACCTCTTCCTTTGTCATGTCCGGACCGCTTGTTATGTAAAACGCTCCCCAAACGATATCCTGGCTGGGCGCGACCACCGGATCCCCAGTGGCCGGTTTCAGAAGATTGCGGGACGACAACATGATGTCTCTCGCTTCCGTTACCGCTTCTTTCGTCAGGGGGACGTGCACGGCCATTTGATCGCCGTCGAAATCGGCGTTAAAAGCGGTACAAACCATCGGGTGGATCTGGATGGCCTTGCCTTCGATAAGTATCGGTTTAAAGGCCTGGATACCTAAACGGTGGAGAGTAGGCGCCCGATTCAAAAGAACGTACGCCTCTTTAATGATATCTTCCAATATGTCCCAAACCTCATCCGCGCCGGCTTCGATGAACCGGGAAGCGCTTCTGACGTTGTGAACCACCTCATTTTTTATCAGTCGGCTGATTATGAAAGGTTTGAATAATTCAAGAGCCATAACCTTCGGAAGCCCGCACTCGTTAAGCCTTAACCGGGGATTTACCACGATAACGCTCCGGCCGGAATAATCGATTCTTTTGCCCAAAAGATTCTGGCGGAAACGCCCTTGTTTACCCTTAAGCGAGTCCGCTAAAGATTTAAGCATCCTTTTCTGGCCCGTGGAAGCGATCACGGTTTTGCCGTGACGGGCGGAATTATCGATCAAAGCGTCTACGGCTTCCTGTAACATCCTCTTCTCGTTGCGGCAGATGACTTCCGGAGCGGACAAATCGATCAGCTGTTTCAAGCGGTTATTGCGGTTGATTACCCGGCGATAAAGATCGTTCAGATCGGAGGTGGCGAATCGGCCGCCGTCCAAGGCTACCATGGGGCGCAGATCCGGAGGAATAACCGGAATAACAGCCAAGATCATCCATTCCGGACGGATATTATTGGCCCTGAGACTCTTAAACAGCTTAAGCCGGCGTACTATCTTGTCCCTTTTAGAATCTAAACAATCTTTAAGCTTGCCCTCTAATCTCTTGATGGTTTTCTCGATATCGATCTCTTCCAAAAGCTTGCGTATGGCTTCGGCGCCGATACCGGCTTCGAATATATGTCCGTATTTCAAGCTTAAATTCTGGTAAGTGCTTTCCGAGATTATCAAAAGCGGTTTTAATTCCTTTAATTCCCTTTGCGCCTGGTCAAAGGCGTTGTTGAGATTGGCCAACTTCTCCTGTTTAACTTTATCAAGCGAAGCCGTCTCACTCTCTATTTCCCCTTCCACTTCGCCCTCGTCTTTTCCTTCGGCCAAAAGCTTGCCCTTTCTGCTCTTGATTTCGCCCGTAAGCCGGCTGAATTCGCTTTCGATCGCTTTCTTCTTTTGCTTGTATTCGGTATTGATCTGTTCGATAGTCGCCTCTTTCAACTCCTCATTCACGGCCGTAACGATAAAACTGGCGAAATAAACCACTTTCTCCAGGGCTTGCATCGATAACCCTAAAAGCAATCCGACTTTAGAGGAAAGGCCCCGCAGGAACCAAATATGAGTACAGGGAGTTTCAAGTTTAATATGGCCCATGCGTTCCCGCCTGACGATCGAACGTGTTACCTCAACTCCGCATTTATCGCAAACGATGCCTTTATAGCGGATTTTCTTGTATTTTCCGCAATAACACTCCCAATCCTTGGAGGGACCGAAGATTTTCTCGCAGAACAATCCGTCTTTTTCCGGTTTTTGCGTGCGGTAATTTATCGTTTCCGGCCGAGTCACTTCTCCCTTTGACCAACTCATGATCTCCTCAGGGGAAGCCAGTTTCAGCTTAATGGCGTCGAAATCGGTTGTTTTTATGGGATTAAGCATATATTATTTATAATTCCGTGTAATATCTGTTCATGCCGACGTTATTTCAATATCGCCGGCATGAACGTGATCCCCGCGGATGTTTATTTGGATATAGCGCGGGTTTTACGCGGAAAAAATATTATAAATAAGAATTATTCTTCGCTATTTTGCCGTTCTTCCTGAACGAACCTGGTCTCTTGCGTTTCGGGAGATCCTTCCATCGGCCGGCTCTCAGTCCGGTCCTGCTCTTCCTCAGACCGGGAATCCATGTGTCCTCCTAATAGTTCTACGTCCAGACAAAGACCTTTAAGTTCCCTTACGAGAACGTTGAACGACTCGGGCACGTTAAGTTTCCTGATCGGTTCGCCTTTAATGATAGACTCATAAGCCTTAGAGCGTCCGGGCACGTCATCCGATTTTATCGTCAGGATTTCCTGCAGGGAATGGGCCGCGCCGTAAGCTTCAAGCGCCCATACTTCCATCTCGCCGAATCTTTGTCCGCCGAATTGGGCCTTGCCCCCCAAAGGCTGCTGAGTGATAAGCGAATAAGGCCCGATCGAGCGCTGATGGATCTTGTCGTCCACCATGTGGTTCAATTTCATCATGTATTTATAACCGACCGTTACTTTATTATCGAAGGCTTCGCCTGTTTTGCCGTCATACAAATATACCTTGCCGTCCACCGAAAAGCCGGCCTTCTCAAGCTCTTCTTTTATCTGATCTTCATGGAGACCGTTTAATACCGGCGTATTAACCTTATAACCAAGCTTCTGGGCGGCCAAACCTAAATGAGTTTCCAGGAGCTGACCCAGGTTCATGCGGGAGATGATGCCCAAGGGGGATAGAATAATATCGATCGGAGTGCCGTCCGCCATATAGGGCATGTCCTCCAACGGCACGATCTTGGAAATAACGCCTTTATTTCCGTGCCGGCCGGCCATTTTATCTCCCGCCTGGATCTTTCGCAGGTTGGCGACCGTTACCTGGATAGACTGAAGCACTCCGGCCGCCAACTTATCGCCGACTTCCCGGGAAAAGATCTTTACGTCTACTACCTTCCCGTGCTCGCCATGCTCAAGGTAAAGCGAGGAGTCACGCACATCCTTGGCTTTTTCGCCGAATATCGCGCGCAAAAGCTTTTCTTCGGCCGAAAGTTCGGTTTCCCCTTTTGGGGTTATCTTTCCGACCAGAATATCGCCCGAAGAAACCTCGGCGCCTATCCTGACTATGCCCTGGTCGTCAAGATCCTTTAATTTCTCTTCACCGATGTTCGGAATATCGCTCGTAACCACTTCCGGTCCGAGTTTAGTATCCCTGATATCGATCGTGTAATCCTCTATGTGAATCGAAGAAAAAACGTCTTCCCTGACCATGTTTTCGGAAACTATGATGGCATCCTCGTAATTAAATCCTTCCCAGGTCATAAAGGCGACAAAAACGTTACGGCCTAAAGCCAACTGCCCCTTGTCGATCGCCGGACCATCGGATAGAACCTGATCGGCCTTTACCTGGTCGCCCAGGTTTACGATCGGCCGCTGGTTGATGCAGGTCGAAGCGTTGGAACGCAGGAACTTTGTCAGCCGGTATTCTTTAACGACGCCTTTCCTGTTTTTAACCTTAATAGTCGAAGCGTCCACGCCCGTGATCTCGCCGTCTTCTTCCGAAATAACGATATGGCCAGAATCGCGCGCCGCCCTTTCTTCGATCCCGGTGCCGACTATCGGCGATTCGGCGTTGATCAGAGGTACGGCTTGGCGCTGCATGTTCGTTCCCATAAGCGTCCGCTGGCCGTCGTCGTGCTCGGCGAAAGGAATAAGTGAAGAAGCCACGGAAAATATCTGGTTGGCGGCCACGCCGATAAAATCGATCCGTTGCACCTCCGCCTTCGTGGGTTTGCCGAAAGCCCTGACCTCGTATTTATCCACCAAAAAATGATTATCGGCGTCGATCGGGATCGTGGCGGCCGTGGTGATATATTTTTCCTCTTCAAAAGCATCAAGATAAACGATCTCGTCGGTCACGACCGGTTTTATCGGTATTAATACCGCTCCGGCCTCTTTCTTTATTTTTTCCGCCTCTTTTTCGCCGATCTTCTCCCCGGCTTTCAAAAGCACTTTGCTTTTGTTTTCGCTCATTATGTCTTCCCGGGCGATCTTGCCGGTCGTGATGGCCGGATCGTTCGCGATATCGTGCAGCACCTTCTTATAGGGAGCTTCGAGGAAGCCGTATTTATTTAATTTTGCATAACTGGCTAAGTGCCCCACCAGACCGATATTCGGGCCCTCGGGCGTGGCGATCGGACAAATCCGGCTATAGTGGGTGGTATGTACGTCGCGAACGTCGAATCCGGCCCTCTCCCGGGTAAGTCCTCCGGGGCCCATGGCGGATAACCGGCGTTTATGCTCCAATTCGGCCAAAGGATTGGTCTGGTCCATGAATTGGGACAACTGGCTGGACATGAAAAACTCCTTGACCACGCTGATGACCGGACGGGCATTGATCAATTTATTGGGGGTAAGCGAACCGATCTCGGCCGTGCTCATCCGATCTTTGATGATCCTTTCCATGCGCGCCAAACCGACCCGGAATTTATTCTGAATGAGTTCGCCAATGGCCCGAACGCGCCTGTTGCCCAAATGATCGATATCATCTTCCCTGCCCTGGGTAATATTAAGCCTGATGACTTCTTTTATGATCTCGACCAGATCCTCTTTGCGTAAAATACGGGTTTCCTTATTATTAGGAATGTCGAATTTGAATTTTCGATTGAGCTTATACCGTCCGACGCGATCAAAATCATATCGATCGAACCTGAAGAACATCGAATAGATCAGCTGGCGGGCATTATCGGTCGTGGCCAGATCCCCCGGCCGGATCCTTTTATATACTTCTTTCAAGCCCTCGGCTTCATTCTTGGCTAAGTCTTTGGCGATGGTAGCGTTAATATATCCCGCGTCCTCTTTATTTTCCAAAGCGCCGGATTCGTTGCGGCTATAAACAATATCGGCATCTTTAAATAAGGCTTTTATTTCCTCATCGGTTTCGATGCCGAAAGCCCGTAAAAGGGATGTGACCGCCACTTTCCTTTTCCGGTCGATGCGTACCCATAAAACCTTGTTGGCATCCGTTTCTATTTCCAGCCAGGCGCCGCGGTTAGGGATGATCTTGGCGCCGTAAAATTTCCTGCCTTTTATATATTCAGCGGTAAATATTACGCCGGCGCTCCTGATTAGCTGGGATACCACGACCCTTTCTATGCCGTTCACGATAAAAGTGCCGTTCTTGGTCATGATCGGAAAATCGCCCAAAAATACTTCTTGCGTGACCGTCTGTCCGGTCCGCTTATTATCGAGCCTGACATTGACCCTAAGAGGCGCTTCGTAGGTGATATTTTTTTCCTTGCTTTCAACTTCATTGAATTTAGGTTCATCCAGATAATATTTCTCGAAATATAATTTAAGATCCCGGCCGATAAAATCAGTGACAGGTGAAATTTCATCGAATAAATCCACGATTCCTTCTTCCAAAAACCATTTATAGGAATTTTTCTGAACCTCGATAAGATCGGGCATGGGCATAAATTCATGGAAAGTAGCAAAGCCCTTCCTCGCGAAGCCCTGAACGCTTTTTAAGTCATCGGTCATATGATTTATTGTTAAGCTATGATTAATTTATAAATTTATTTTAAAAAATTTTACTCTTAACGCTCCTTTACAAATTTTATACCACAAAAAACCCAATACCATCCGGTTTTGAGTTACTAACGACATTAAATTTAGTTAGAGAAGATAGCTACCACCTAAAGTCTTTTAATATTAAGATCGCATGGAGATCTTATGTTTTTTCGCTAAATATCAATAAAATAAAAAAACGGCCCCTTTCGTATATTAACCATACGAAATTCATCCGTCTCTTGTATTTACTGACATTTTATCGCTAAACTGCCCTTGAAAATCTATATTAAGTTTTGCCGATATGACTTTATATTAACAACTATTACTTAAATTGTCAACTTAAAAATTTTAGCAAAAAAAAATTTTTCTGTCAATAGAATTATTTTTATTTAATATTAAAGATAAAAAATAATTCTCAGTGATCTTGTTTTTATAATACTTCTGTTTGTTCGAAAATTAGGAAATTTCGCTTAATAATTCCCTGGCCACTATCCGGTCATCCCATTTTATCTTTTTACCGTTAGCGACACAAATCGCTTGCTCGTTACCCTTGCCTGTTATTAGCACTATATCCTTTTCTTTGGCTAAGGAAAATGCTTTTTTAATCGCTTCGCGACGGTCGGTAATCAAAAAAAGATTAAGTCCCGCTTTTTTTCCGGCCCGTTCCGCTCCTAAAGCTACCTGCTTAATGATTATTTCCGGGTCTTCATCATACGGGTCTTCGTTTGTTACGATAACGTAATTGGCATACCGGCCGGAGAGTTCTCCTAAGCGCGGACGCCTGGCCGCGTCCCGGCCGCCCCCGGTCGATCCCAGCACATGAATAATATTATCATGCGGGATTATGGCAACTGTTTCGTAAATTTTAGCCAAAGCTTTCGGCTCATAGGCATAATCAACGATAACCGTAAACGGCTGCCCCTCGTCGATTTTTTCCAGCCGCCCCGCTATTCCAGATATGGATTCCAGTCCTTTTTTTATTTCCTCCGGAAGGCTGCCCAGGGCCGTTCCCACCCCGATGGCGTTCATGGCGTTTTGAACATTAAACTCGCCCAGCAAGCGCAACCCGATCTTTTGTCCCGCCGCCGTAAAAGCCGTGCCGCCAAGACCGGAAACAATATCTCCGTATGGCAGGATCTCAATGCTACTATCGGAAAAAACCTCGGCTTTTTTCGTGTAACCGATCTTCCGGTCGGCGCCGAACGACAAAAAATAAGAAGCATAATCATCGTCCAGATTGACCACCACTGTTTTTTTTACGGCTTTAAGTTCGATCTTACGCAAACCGTTCCTGACCGCTTCGACCGCTAAATCTCCGTTGATGTATTTTTTTCGGCACATCCGCAAGTGCTCGAATAATTTTCCTTTGGCTTTTTTATAATTTTCAAAACTGCCGTGCGATTCGATGTGTTCAGGATAAAGACCGGTAAAAACCAGGATGTCGTAATTTATGAAACGATGCCGGAATTGTCTTACTCCTTCCGACGTAGTTTCTATGATGGCGCAGCGGCAGCCGTTTTTAACCATCTGCCGCAGGATCTTTTGGGTAAAAAACCGCCCCACCATGGTCATTTTTTTATCATTAAGCCACTCTGTCCGGCCGTCATTGAATAGGGCCGTCGACGTAAAACCGGATTTATATCCGGCCGATTCGAGCGCTTTCGCGATCATATAAACGCTCGTGGTCTTGCCGGTCGTGCCGGTAATGCCGATGACGATCAATTCCTCGCTCGGGTAACCGTAAACCGCCGCCGAAAACCAGGATAATAAAAAATGATAGCCCGGTTGAAGGGTTTTAAATATTTTAGTCGGTATGAAACGTTTGATTATTTGCAGTAATTTTTCCATTGAGTTAAGCAAAATATAAAATTGTCGAATCAAGACCGGATATGATCATTTCAAATCTTTAGATCGTCCGTTCTTATATACCCCTTCTTATTTTACGCGCCAGTTTATAAACAGAGTACCAGCCGCGATTAAAAATCAAATCGAATGTCCCGGGATATCGAACTTCATTTCCGCCGAATCCTCTTTTAAACCGCGTCACTCCCGGCCATCTATTCTCGTCGATACCGTAAAAATCATAATATCTATATTCCAAATTCTTGGCTAGTCTGATTATGTGCCATTGCAATAAATACGGCGCCATGACATTGCGGTATTCGCTCCCGGAAGCGCCGTGCATGTAGGTAACCGTATCGCCAAAAAAAGCGATGATATTGCCGGCTATTATCCGGCCGTCATATTCGGCCAAAAATAATCTAATGGACAAATCTTGATTTGGAATTTGTCCACCCGAGGCGAATCCGTCCCGGGCGGAGATATCGAGCATCTTTTCGTAATATTCCTTGTTATGAGTCCTAAAACCGTCTCGCTCCCTGGTTTCTCCCATCAGGCGCCAGAATTTTTCAAAATCATTTTCGCGAGCCTCCCGGATAACCACCCTTTTTTTCTCGGCCAATCTGATATTATACCGGGTCTTTTGGCGCATGGCGCCCAATAATTCATCTTCTGTTTTCTCTAAGTTTAAAATTATGGTTTTGCTTGGTTGCGCGTCGATAGTTCTCGTAACTCGCGACTCATGGCCGGCAATTGCTCTTTCTTTCGGTTCAAAGCGCAGGAAGATGGCTTTTTCCATTTTGACGTTTTCCGCGATCGAATCGAAAATAAATTTGAGCTGTAGGGCGGTCAGCCCTTTTAAATCGATCCGCGGGGCGTAAAAATAACTCCTGCCCAAGGGCAAAGATCTTTTCACGAAACAAATCGCGAAAAAAAACCGGCCGTTGTCCTCAAAACCGATCCTGAACGTTTTGTGGCCCGCCCTTTCCTGAAATTCGCCCCACCCCCAAGACTGGAGAAAGGAATGACGCCGGCCTTTCGCTAATTCGTTGAATTGTTCTTTACTCGCTTGAACTGTTTTCACAAATATTAATAAACCATGAATAATGATTTAAATAACGACAAGCGCCTTATTTTCCGATCTTTTTAAGAGCCTCCCTGATCCTCTCGCCGCTGCTCTTTATCTTCTGGTCCACTCCCTTAAGCGCTTCACGCGCCTGGGTCGTGCTATAGCCTAAAGCCATAAGGGCGTCGATCTCTTCACCGGCTATTCCATACGCCACGGTTCCGGTTCCGTCCGCGGAGAGAGAACCGATCTTACTTCTAAGCTCCAGGACTATCCGTTCGGCCGTTTTCTTGCCGACGCCGGATACCTTAGTAAGGAGCGAATAATCACCCGCGGCAATGGCCGATTTTATTTCCTCACTGCCGGCGGTTGACGTGATACCCAAGGCTGATTTCGGTCCGACGCCCGTTACGGTCAGGAGCAATTCGAACATCTCAAGGTCGGATAAGGTTTCGAAGCCATACAGATTATTAGCGTCCTCGCGCACGTGTTCGTGTATATATACCTCTAATTCCTGTCCGATCGCCAGATCGGCGTAAAAGACGGCGTTTACGAATACGCCGTAACCGACTTGTCCGGTATCGACGATCACGTATCCGCGGCCTTTATTTTTTATTTTCCCCCGCAGGAATGAAATCATAAAAATAAAAATAAGATAAATAAGTAAAATAAGATAAATAAGACAATTAACTGAACGCGACCCTCTTTCTTATTTTACTTATTTTACTTATTTATCTTTATTTCCCCAGGATCTTCTTCATTTTAGCGACGATTTCCTCGGTCGTGAAATGCGCTTTGACCAGATAGTCGTTAGCTCCCATATCCATGGCTTTTTTTATATCGTCGTCCTGACCCAGGTTTGACAGCATGATGATCGGTGTTTCTGCTATTTTCTTGTCCTTGTCGCTTCTGATCTGATGAAGTATCTGGAAACCGTCGATAGCCGGCAAAATTATGTCCAAAAGCATAATATCCGGATTGATCTGCTTGACGCCGTTCAAAGCCTGTTCGCCGTCGATCGATTCATAAACCGTATAACCTTCCTTGGTTAGTTTCCGGCCGCAAATTTCCCGCAAAAAAGAATCGTCTTCCACCAATAAGACCTTGATGCCTAATTTTTTTACCTTGGGGTCTTCTAAGGGCACGATTTCCGGGATATCCGACTTATCGCCAGCCCCCCCGGGGCCGTCTAAGTGCTTTTTTACCTTATTGAGCACGTCCAAAGGGCTAAACTCCGTCTTTATCAGGTGGTCGATGGCGCCCAATTTTTTCGTTTTCTCTATTTCCACCGGTTGCCCCGAATTCGAAATGATTATTACCGGTATTTTCTTGTTGTCCTCCGCTAATTTTTCCAGCACATCGTACCCGTTCATTTTAGGCATAACGATATCCAGAAGAACAAGATCCGGATTCCATTCTAATATTTTTTTATACCCCTCTTCTCCGTCATAGGCAAAATTAACGCTATAGCCGGCTTTTTCAAGTTTAGCGACCAGTAAATCGACCAAGGAGTGTTCATCCTCTATTATAAGCACTTTTTTTTGTTCATCCATATGTTTAAATGGTTATTTATAAAAATTATTTAACGCTTCGCTTAATTTAAATTATCAGCCCTTTTGACGGTAAACTATCAATATTATACATTTTTTTATCCGCCTTGGCAATGCGTAAAATCAAACCTTAAGAGATCGGCAGGGTAAAAACGAATTTCGTACCCTTGCCTTCGTGACTCACGAAAGTGATCTCGCCGCCATGTTTCTTTATGATATTCCTTACAATGAATAAGCCCAGTCCCGAACCTTCGGTTTGCATGCGGATGACATTTTCGGCGCGAAAAAACTTCGTGAATAATTTCTCCTGGTCCTTATCCGGGATGCCGACTCCGTTATCTTCTACCCTTACCCGAAGGAAATGGTCTCCAGCCTCGACATCAAGTTCGATCCTTCCGTACTCGGGCGTATATTTTATGGCATTCTCCAGTAAATTCTCGATAACCAATCCGATCTTCTGCTTATCCATATGGATCAGGGGTATTTTTTTCGGCCTTTCCAGGATAAAATTAATTTTTTTTTCTTTCCATGATGCCGGAAAATCCATCAATAACGGTATCTAAGGTTTCGTTAAAATCGTCGTAATTAAAAGCATAGCCGAAGCGGCCATCTTCTATCCGGGAAACGTTCAGCATGTCGTTTACCAAGCCTATGATCCTTTCATTGCTCTCATAACCCTTGAACAGAAGCTTTTTCTGCTCTTCATTAAGTTTTCCGGCATCGCCGTCCAGGACCATCTTGATCACCCACTTAATGGCCGAAAGCGGGGTGCGCAACTGGTGGGCGGCGATAGAGATGAATTCGGATTTAAGCTTATCGATGATCTTTTCCCGGGTCAGATTATAGAAAATCTTCATTACCCCCAAATACTGGCCTTTATTATCGACTACCCGGGCGGTAATTACTTTAAAGGTTAATTCCTGCACGCCGGAATTTATTACCACCTCTTCTTCGTTGGGGTTATTGGCCCGAAGCGCTTTGCTGGATTTTACCTCGAATTTTCGGTTTATGATGTTCCGAAAATTATTCATGGAATAATTATTGGTAATAAGCACTTCCCGACCCAGGTCGCTGTCGATAAAGCCGAATATTTCCCGGGCGGACGGATTAAGAAAATTTATTTTATTGTCCTTGTCGATTACGATTATCGGATCCACGAAGTTGGCGATGATGGCCGCGGTTTTATTGCGCTCTTCCTCCGTCTTATTCCTGGCGTCGGAAAGATCGGCAAAAGCCCTGATCATGGATCTTTCCGATTTTTCCAATTCCTCGATCTTCCCCTTAAGCTTCCTGTTTATTTCCTTAAGCTCCGCGTCCTGCCGCGATAAAAGTTTGGCCGCTTTATCCATTTCCGCGGCTTCCCTGGCCTTAAGATTCTTCTCCTGGCCTAATTTTTCCGTTTGGGCGATCAATCGCTGTTCCCTTAAGGCTAAAAGCTTAGATCCGTACCCCAGAAAAATAGCCAGCACCAGATAGAAGTTGGAAGTGGTAATCACTTTAATAAGCGCTATGGTCCGATATTTAAGTTCGGTCGTCTCGATCAGGCCGAACGGCTGGCCGGAAAAAACATTATCGTTCAAAAAACCGAAGTAATCGAATACCATGGACAAGTTGACTAGGGCGGCCGCTAAAATCGCCGTGATCACCGAACCCCTAAGCCCGAAGATCATGGAAGCGGAAATTATGGGCAGTAAATAAAAAATACTGCCGATATCCTTGTCTCCGCCCAAATGCATAATAACGGTAAACAGGAATAATTCTATGGCAATCTGCGCCAGCCCTAAAAATTTCAATTTAAATTCGGAAGCGTTTTTCTTTATTTGACCCAAAATATAATCGAAATAAAAATTCACGAAAACAAAAATCACCAAAAGGATACCCACCGAAAGAAAAGAGAACCGCACCGAAAAAAGGCTGATCAGGGAATTACCCAGTATGCCAATCAAAAAAACCGCCACCATGTAAAACCAACGGGTAGTGATAAGCCATTCGTTTATTTCTATTTTTCTTTCGTAAAGATTCATATGTGAAGCACCTGGGTCGTAAGCGGCAGGTAAACCGTGAAGACGGATCCTTTGCCCTCGCTCGAATCCACGTCAATCTTCCCCTTATGGCCGTCGATTATCTTTTTAGCGATATAAAGTCCGAGTCCGTTGCCCTCGGTTTCTACGCGTATGGCGTTAGGCGAACGGTAAAATTTTGAAAAAAGACGGTCCCTGTCTTTTTCCGGAATACCGATGCCTTCGTCCCTGACCGTAATTTTAAGATATTCCGATTCCCGGCCGACCGATATTTCAACCTTCCTTCCCGGAGGGGTATACTTTACGGCATTATCCAGCAAGTTCTCCATAACGAGCGTTATCTTTGAAGGGTCGATTACTATATCCGGCCATGCCTCCGGTTCATCTAAAACCAAGACGACATCCTTATTCTTCGCGATCCTGCTCATATCCTCCATAACCTCGTCGATTATCTTTTTTAAGTTCACCCGGGTTAGTTTTAAGTCGAATTTCCCGTCTTCCATTCTCGATACTTTCAGAAGATTGTCTATTAGTTCTATCATCCGCTCGTTGCTTATATAGCCTTTGTTCAATAATTCTTTTTGTTCATCGTTGATCTTCCCGGATTCCCCGTCCATGAGCGACTTAGTTATCCATTTAATGACGGTTAACGGCGTTCTGAGCTGATGCGCGGCTATGGATATGAATTCCGATTTCAACTTGTCAATTATTTTTTCCCGGGTGATGTTATTGAAAATCTTCATGTTGCCGTAACGCCTCCCGTCCTTTCCCTTGACCTCGGCGGTTATTACCCGGTAATTCATCTCTTTTCCCCGGTAAAAAAGACTTACCTCCTCGAAAGGAAGCTCGTAAGATTCGTATTTAGGTTGAATCACTTTATAGTCTGTTTTTGTCGCCTTCCTGAAGTTATCCATATTCAGGTTGCCCTCTATCTTAAGCTCCTTGTCCGCGATCTTCATTCCTAATATCTGTTCCGCGGCCGGATTGAATATTTCGATATTGTTCCCGTCGTCCAAAAAAATGATCGGATCTTCAAAACTGGCGATCATGGAGCTGACGATATTCTTTTCTTTGGTTAACGATAAGGTTTTGTTTTGCAGCGCGTTTTCCCGCGCCAGCAGTAATTTCGCCCCGTAACCGGTAAAAATCCCGACGATCCCGTAAAAGATCGAGATGGTAAAGGTTTTTATAAGGGATATGGAAAGATACTGGTATTCTATGCTTAAGACGCCGTAACGATATATATGGGGAATTACGCCGTAATATTCAAAAATTACCAGGAGATTTACCAGGAGGCCTGAGATGAGCGCCGAAATTAATCCGCCTCTGAATCCGAATAAGGTCGCGGCGGAAACGATCGGCAAAAAATAAAAGACCAGCGCGATACTTTCGACTCCGCCGGCCTGGTGCATTACGAGGGTAAAAGCGGCCAGCTCTACCGTTATCTGCATAAACCCGAGGATGTTCAACCGGGTTATTGAATTTTCCTTAAGCGACCGCCTGAGATAAGCGTAAAAAAAAGAATTGAGCGCCAATACGAACAAAGCGATCAGGAACATAGACAGATAGGAAAAATCGGCATTTGTCCTCCCGCCCTGCTTCGTGATCATGCCGATGCATAATATGCCCAAAACATAAAACCATCTGGCGTTTATTATCCATCTGTTAACTATGTATTTTCTTTCTGTTTGTAATTCCATTGTTTTAAACTAATAAATATATTATACCATATTTTAAATTATTTTTCACTATAAAAACGGACTCTGATCAAGAATGTCCGTTTTTAAATATTTAGTTCCTATTTTTTGATTTCTAAACCCCTCAAAGCCGCGATCCGCTCTTCGACCGGCGGATGGGTCCCGCCTGCGCCAAGGCTTCGGCGGGCAGGCATGAACATTCAATCTTTGATTTCTAAACCCCTTAAGGCCGCGATCCGCTCTTCGACCGGCGGATGGGTCATGAACATCTTAACGAAAAATCCGGTCCGGCGGCCGCGGACGTCGGCCTTGAAAGGAGAAGCGATATAGAGATGCGCGGTCGCCCGGTTGGCGGCTTCCAGGGGTTCGATATCCGACGATATCTTTTCAAGCGCCTTGGCCAGGCCTCCCGGATAGCGCGTCAAAAGCGCGCCGTCGGCGTCCGCCATAAACTCCCGCTTGCGCGAGATCGCGAACTGCATAAGATACGCGAAAATAGGCGCCAGGATCGAAAAAATTATCGCGGCGATCATGATTATTAACTGCAACTGTCCGCCGCGTTCGCTGTTCCGCCGCCGGCCGCCGCCCCAGAAGGTCCAGCGCCGAAACCAGTCGGCCAAGAGTACGACTACGCCGACTAAAACGGTCACGAGGGTGGCTAAAAGGATATCACGGTTGCCGATATGGGATAACTCGTGCGCGATCACGCCTTCAAGTTCGGATCGGTCCAGCTTCTGAAGAAGCCCGGAGGTCACAGCCACGACTGCGTGCTCCGGGTTTCGGCCGGTGGCGAAAGCGTTCGGGGCCGTATCATCAATGATATAGATCTTAGGTAGCGGCAGTCCGGCCGTGATGCAAAGATTCTCGACCAGACGGTACAGTTCCTTATTGTCCTCGAATTTAACTTCGCGCGCGGAAGACATCGCCAGGACGATCTTGTCGCTCCACCAGTAACTCACAAAAGACATGACCGTGCTCAGGATAACGGCGAAATAAAGCACTTCGGGACTCTCCATGGCCGCGCCGAATACGTAGCCGGCAAGAATAATAAACACAAAAAAACCGGATAAAAGCAGCCAGCTTTTAAATTTATTCGAATCGGAATGGGTATAGAGAGTGGGCATATGTTTTAAGTATTATATGATTATTTTCTTAAAAAATTATAAGAACAGGAAATAAAGATAGGCCGCGCCGGCAATCGGGAAAAGGGCGTTAAGATTATCGACAAACAAAAGCGCGGCCGCTAAAAGAGCGATTCTTCCGATCGCGACCGGAATTTCGCGAAAAACGAAAAATTCATCAATCGATTTTTTATCAGCCAGGCTATAAACGCGGGAGGTGTAAGGCAAAAGGAATAAAACCGTGAACATTCCCGCCAAGATCGACAAAGCGTAAAAAACCGCTTCGCTCTCCGCGAAATATCTGGCCGTCCAAAGCAGGGCCAGAAAAACAGCGCCGACCCTCATGATCTTTTTCCAGCCGTGCTTATCGGTCAGCCGTCCGGCCAGAATCGTTATCAGGATCGAACCCAGGCTCAGGAAGGTCCCGAGAAAACCGACGGCGGCGACGTTAAGAAGGTTAAGATACACGAAAATAGGCCAGATGATCGCTTCGGTCTCTTCGCCGATATTGTCGAAAATCTCCGCGAAAAAATATTTAGGATGTTTCTTTAAAAGTTCCCAGCCCCGGGAAAACTCGAACCGGAAATCCGGTTTATGGGGAAGGGCTTCGACCAAGGCGTGGTGTGCCGCGTGAGCGGCTCCCCCGAGCTGCGGCAAGGCCAGCATCCGGCCGATAAAGCCGAAATGGGATTTCCGGGGACCGCCGATCAAAAGCGGCAGGATCGACAGAAGGAGAAAGGCGCAAACCGTGCCGATTAGTGCCTTAAATCCGAAGGTGGCCGCGATAAAACCTCCAAGAAGCGGTCCGGCCAGAGAGGCGATCTGCGGCAGGGCGAATAATTTCCCGGTAGCGGATCCGGCCTCTTTTTTATCGGTATTGCGGGCGAACAGGATATGGAGCGGTATCCAATACAGGGCGGAATTCAAGGACATAAAAACGGCGATCAGGCCCAAGGGGATGTCTTTGGTTTTTAACATGAACAAGAGAATTAAATAAGCGAATAGAAACGGAAATCTTGTCATGATCGTTTTCTGTAGCCCGATCCTGCCCGCGATCCGGATCGCTAAAAATCCGAAGACAGGCAAAAGCGCGTAATGGATCATGAAAAACACGAAAAGATCCGAAATCGCGTAACCCAGCGTCAGAAGATAGATCGGTATGAAAATACCGATCAGGGACATCGCGAACCCCTCGATCGAATGCATCGTATAGATCGGTTTTAAGTTGTTTCCGCGGACAGACATAATAATATTTTAACACTTATCGGTATTTTTGTACAAATCCTTGACAATCGTCCAAAACAATGCTAATTTTTAATATCCGCCCCTGATGGTCAGGAGCGGATAACGCACCTTAACAATCCCCTTGTCTGTTGACCAGACTTGGGGAAAAAACTTTGCCTGGTGCCAGGCAAAAGGAGACAGTCATGGGAAAAGAAGAAGAAAAGGAAAAAAAACCGTCCCTGTTCAAACTCATCCAGGAAAGCGGGGACCTTCTCGGCTCAAGATATGTAATCGAGCTGGTGGAGGCCACGCGATCACCGAAGGCGGTTGATGACCACTTCGTGAAACTAGGGTGGTCGAACGACACCGCCCGTCAGGCCAGAAACGTCGCCCGGATCTATCAGTATTATCCGGAAGAATGGAAAACACTCAAAGACAATGGCATAAACCAGACCGAGTACCATTTCCGGGGCGGCGAAAAAATAAATCTGGATCCGCCGAACGGTTATAGTCTTGTGTGCCACAATCGTTTCGCCATCGGCGAAGAATCGGTGGATATTTCCGGCTGGCCGGAATTCCTGCGCGGTTTGGCTTTAAAGCGAGAGGATGGATATTCATACGACGCCTGTTTTGCCGAAGGCAGTAATTTTCCGTCACATGTTATGGGGCAGCAAAGCCGCCCCCTCCCGGGTCCGTTTGCAGAAAATATAAAAATCATAAAAAACAATATGCTGCATCGCGGCTTCGCTTTAAGTTTCCTCTCAGATGGTATTTGCGCCAGAGCCTCATCAGGATCCCAACATATTAGTTTTCTTAAACTTCAGATTGGCGCCTCTTTTTATCAATCGGCTTTTCTTGATAGTGCCGGTACTCCGAAATTGTATTCCGATTGTTACACTTATCAAAATCGGCCAGACAAACAACTGGAAGAAGTAAGAATAGCGCTCGGTTATGATGTTAACCCGCGGCCAGCGCGCGAAACGTCTTGCGGTACCATGTCTTTAAGCGTTACCGATAAAGGTTTTCTCCCGATAGAGGTTGAAATGAAAATGATATTTGATGTTCTGGTTGACGCTGAGTCAAAACAAATATATCTTCAGGGCAATATTTTTAGCCCCATATCGGTCAACCCGAACTTGAACTCTAAAAAATTTGACGAGAAGCCTGTTCCGGGTGTAATGAAAGTCGTTTGTGAATTCATGGAAAAACAACACCGAATCGCACGATCATTTCTTTATTCATCTCAGGACATCAAAGACCGTTCCCAGAAAATCCTCTCTAAACTTTTCGGGCTGGAATCTTTGGATTACGACGGGTCTATACTTGATCTTTTCTTAAACTAACGCAAACCAAAAGCGCTGAAACGAATCAGCGCTTTTTTAATATGATTTTTTCCTAAACTTAGAATTTCACGTTCACGTTCTCCCGCTCTTTCGCTTCCGCGATCTCGAAGAATTCACGGGCTTTAAAACCGAGTTTAGCGCCGATCAGGTTGGTCGGGAAGACCTGCAGTTTAGTGTTAAAGTCGCGGACATTACCGTTATAAAAACGGCGGGAAGCCTGGATCTTGTTTTCCGTGTCCGAGAGTTCGCGCTGGAGTTCCAGGAAATTAGTATTCGCTTTGAGGTCCGGATAATTTTCCGAAAGCGCGAAAATCGATTTCAGGGTGGAAGAAAGCATGTTCTCGGCCTCGGCCTGTTTGGCCGCGTCTCCGCCTTGCTGTGCCGCCATGGCCGCGGTCCTGGCCGCCGTTACTTTTTCCAAAGTTTCTTTCTCGTGAGCCGCGTAACCCTTGACCGTTTCCACTAAATTAGGGATAAGGTCATAACGGCGTTTCAATTGCACGTCGATATCCGACCAGGCTTCGTCGACGCGGTTCTTAAGCCTGATCAGGGAATTGTACATGCCGATCACCGCCAGGATGATCACGACGATAACGCCGAGTACGATCCAGATTGCTGTTGACATAAAAATTTGCGTATTCCCCGCGTTTATTTCCACCTGAAACGCGAAAAATAATATTTAATTGATATTAAAAAATTGAAAATTTGATCATTGATTGAAAATTGATCATTGATAATTGAAAATTAAAACTCTGTGAATTCCGACGCGGATTAAAGATCAGACTAAAAAATTTTACTAAAAATCACTGTTCAGTTAGCCTTAAGGCTTCTTCTATGCTTATTACCCCCTGATAAACTTTTTGCATGGCCGCCTGCCTTAGATTTATCATGCCATCCTTGATCGCGACGTCATTGATCTGCTCGTCAGAAGGCTTCTTAAGGATCAATTCCTGGATTTCCCGGTTAACCGTCAGAATCTCGTGTATACCCTGCCGGCCTTTGGCGCCCCGCTGGTTGCAGGCGTCGCAGCCTAAGGAATGATAGAATCTCGTTTCTTCCGGCGCTCCCAGCATAGTTTTAAGTTCCGACGGCGGATTATATTCCTGCTTGCAGGACGGACAATTCATGCGCGCCAGCCGCTGCGCCGTGACCAATTTCAGGGCGCTCGACAAAAGGAACGGTTCTATGCCCATGTTTATGAGCCTGACGATCGCGCCGGCCGCGTTATTGGTGTGTATGGTGGCCAGCACTAAATGGCCGGTTATGGCCGACTGGATCGATATCCGGGCGGTTTCCTTGTCGCGTATCTCGCCGACCATCATTATATCCGGATCCTGCCGGAGCAAATACCGCAGCCCGTCCGCGAAGGTCAGTCCGATATTGGGGTCGACGTTGGTCTGCCTGACCATCTCTATTTTCCTTTCCACCGGATCTTCCAAGGTCACGAGATTCTTTTCCGGAGTGTTGAGTTTATTGAGAATTGTAAAAAGAGTGGTGGATTTGCCGCTGCCGTTAGGGCCGGTCACAAGGATAAGGCCGTAAGGTTTTTTGACGATATTATCGAGGATACCGACCTGCTCCGGAGAAAAACCCAATTCGGCATAATCACCGAAGAACTTCTTCCTCTCAAGTACCCTCACTACGATGCATTCGCCCATGCTCGTGGGGAAAACCGAAACCCTCATGTCGATAAAGTCGTCATCACCTTCCTGGAACTTGAATTTTATGTTGCCTTCCTGAGGACGCGGCTGTCCCGTGGTTTCGAGGCCGGCCAGGATCTTTATCCGGGCCAGAATGAACTCGTATAGCGACAGATCGCCCTCGAATACTATCCTTAAAATTCCGTCTATCCTGAAACGCACGATCATCTTTTCCCGGATCGGCTCGAAGTGGACGTCGCTGGCCCCTTCGTTATTCGCCTGCACGAATATATCGTCAACTAACTTAACCACGTCGACCTGAGGAATATTAGGCTTATTCCTATTATAAAAAACCATATATTTATTAAATTAAGATTACTTTTTTATTGTACCATAAAATAACCGTTTTGGCCAATAAAAAACCCGGCTTTAAAAACGGGGTTTTAAAATAAAAAGACCCTTCGCGTTTCCGAAGAAAAGCAAAGGGTCAAAGTGTTATAGAATCAAAGGAACAAAGCCCTAAAATCCAAAGGGCTTAAGAGGCAGAATTGCTGAAAAACGCCAGGTGGCCCGCGTGCCACACGCGCGTATCCTCAATGGAGTTGGCATAGAGGTTCCAGCCGTCGTTACGCCAGTTGGTGTAAACCGCGCGCAGCACGCCGCTCTTGTTACGGATATAGAAAATATTCACATATCCGTTCGTATGAAGGCTACCTTTTTCGCCGTGCGGCTGTTTTAAGAGTGCTCCCCAAAGCTCGGTGAGCGTGGTTTCGGCCTTGTCCTCGCCACCAAGTTCATTGATAATCGGGATATCTATTGACGACCGCCGCAACTTTCCATAGCGAAGTTCGCTTCCGCCGAACGGCCCCTCAGTTTTGCCGATAAACCCATTTTGAAAACCCCCGTCCAAATAGGCGATTTTCACTTTCGCCTTTGAACCGGTATTCTCCACGAAATGGTCGCGTGCGACAAACAGCTTCGTGGTCGGCGCGATGATCAAAGTGCCGATGGGATCAAGCAATAATACGACCGGCCTTTGCTTAAACATCTCCGCCAGTTTCGCCGTTAGCGTTTCCTTGGAGCATCCATTCCATGCCCCGAGAATCTCATTGTCAATGTTTCTGGGAAAATGGAGCTGGATCTTTTGCGTCAGCTCCAACTCCGCCGGGCTCAAGGCCTTGTTGCTCATAGCAACCCTTCCTTTTGTTAAAGGGAAAGACACGCTGTCTGGCTCGGCCCCCACGGCTTCGCCACAGCGGAAAAAGTCTATATTTTGAAATTATAAAAACCTCTTTCCGCTATGGCAAACCGTTAATACTAGATATAAAAAGAACTATTTCGTGTTGATTTTATATTATACATCAAAATTCAATTTTGTCAATAGCAAAAAGACGCAAAAGACGCTGTAAAAACGCAGTAGAGACGCCCCGACAGGGCGTCTCTACGGTGTAAATTACAAAATTATTTTTACATTTACGCTAAATAATTTCTGACCACTGCTTCGTCCTCCGGTATTTCCAGGTTATCAAAGTCTTTATCCTCGTAAATAGCTTTAATGCCGCCAGAGAGATTGAATGCATCTTTTCCGGCTCGCGCGAAAAAATTAACGGCTAATCGGCTTCTAGCGCCGCTGCGGCAATAAAAAACCACCGGCTTCTGCCAGTCTATTTCTCCTTGGCGCGCGGAGAGTTCGCTCCCCGGGATGAGTTTCGCTCCCTTGATACGGATCAGCGCATATTCGTCCGCTTCGCGCACGTCGATTATCTCCGCCTTGCCGGATTTTATAAGATTATTAAATTCGGTTGTGCTTATGTCTTTGGGCATAAAAATTTTATAATCCTGACGACCTCCTTTTTGTCATTTCGACCGAAGGGAGAAATCTATAAAATATGTTCAGCGGCGCTAACAATGTATAATCGCAAACGCCGTATATTAAAGATTTCTCCTCCCGCGGGTCGTCGAAATGACAAAGATTAATTTTCCAATTTCTGCATTTTAATCTTAATCGTCTCTCCGTCTATTTTCACCTCTTTACCGCCCTCGATATCGTCCGCCGCCATTATCTCGTCCGCCAGAGTATCTTTCATTAAATCATCTTTATACTTCTCTATTACCGCGGCGACGGCATATCCGGCTTTCCATTTTATTGTCACCCGATCCGCGATCGTTAATCCCGCGTCTTTGCGCATATTATTTATCGCTCGCACTAATTCGCGCTTGATGCCTTCCTGTTTCAATTCTTCCGTAATTTCTGTATTGAGCTCAACGCTTAATTCGCCATCTTCCTTAACCGCAATAATATTTTTCACATTCAATTCATCTTTTATTAACCCTTCATATTCAATTTGTAATTCGTAATTCGTAATTCGTAATTCACTGAGCGGCTGTCGTATTTTTATCCCGGCTTCATCCCTTTTTGCCAACCCCAATTCGACTATTTTTCTGACAATTATCATTTCTTCTAAAACTTTTTCGGGCTTGCCCTCCGTAGCTTTAGCGAAGGAGGGCCAAATTTCCAGATGCACGCTCTTATTTTCGTCTTTAAAATCATTCCCTGTCACCGCCTGCCAGACCTGCTCGGCTAAAAACGGCGTGAAAGGCGCGATTACTTTAGAGAGCTCGGTTAGCACATAGCCGGTCGTAGCCAAAGCGGCCTGTTTATCGGCTTCGTCTTCGCCTTTGAAACGATCGCGGCTGCGCCTTAAGTACCAGGTAGACAGATCGTCAATAAAATCCATGATCGGCCTGGTCGCCTTAGGCAGATTATATTTATCCATGTTCTCCGTCACTTCTTCTATCAACTGATCCAATCGCGCCATAATCCACTTATCCAGAATATTATCGCTTTCAGATTTCTTACTTCCGACTTCTGACCTCTCCCCTTGATACATCCCGTAAAACTTTACCACGTTCCATAAGAGCATATTAACTTTCTGCAAAGCTTCTTTGACTCCTTTTTCCGAAAAACAAAGAGTGTCGGCAAGCATCACCGGCGAAGTCAGGAGATAATACCGGAGGGCGTCCGCGCCGTATTTATCGAATATTTCCATCGGATCCGGATAGTTCTTAAGCTTCTTGGACATCTTCTTGCCGTCTTCGGCCAAGACGATACCGTTTACGATCACGTTTTTGAAGGCTTCGGTTTCCTTAACGCCGGTCGCCAGGACATGAAGGTAATAGAACCAGGCTCGCGTCTGATCCGCGCCCTCGGCTATAAACTCGGCCGGAAAATTATTCTCGAATTTTTCCTTGTTATCGAACGGATAATGCATTTGCGCGTATGGCATCGACCCGGACTCGAACCAGCAGTCGAAAACGTCCGGTATCCGCTTCATGGTTCCGCCGCATTTGGCGCACTTAATCGTGATCTCGTCCACGATATGCTTGTGCAGATCGTTCACTTTTTGTCCGCTTAATTTTTCAAGTTCAGAAATAGATCCGATCACGATTTTCTCCCCGCATTCGCATTCCCAGATCGGAATGACCGAAGCCCAGTATCTTTGCCGGGAAATTGACCAGTCGCGCGCCCCTTCGAGCCACTTGCCGAAACGCCCGGCCTTGATATGCTCCGGCGACCAATTTATCTTTTCCGCGTTTTTAAGAAGCGGCTCTTTTATCTCCGCCACTTTCACGAACCAGGACGAGGTCGCGTAATTAAGAAGCGGCGTATCGCAGCGCCAGCAATGCGGATAGCTATGCTCGTACTTGGCTTTTGAGAAAAGCAGGTTGTTATGCGCCAGATATTTTATGATCGCCACGTCCGTCGCCATGACGTCGTCTTTGGGTTTGACGTTCATGCCCAAGAAATCTTTTACTTCCTCCTTAAAATATCCGTCCATGGCCACGTGCTGGACGAAAGGGAGATTATTTTCCCGGCCCAGTTTCATGTCGTCCTCGCCAAAGGCGGGCGCGATATGGACAACTCCCGTCCCCTCGTCCGTGGTCACGAAATCCCCGGCATAAATTTTCCAACCTGCCTGTCCGGCAGGCAGGCCGTTCTGCCGATTTTCCAATTTCTCATCAGACGAATAATAATCAAACAAAGATTCATATTCGAGACTCTTCAAGTCATCGCTTTTTATCCCGGCCACTATTTCATGCTCTTTGTCCTTTATAACATCTTCCAGTCTGTCTTTTGCTAAAATCATGTACTCATCGCCCATTTTAACCATGACATAAGCTATGTCATGACCAATCGCCAGGGCCACGTTGCCGATAAGCGTCCAGGGCGTGGTCGTCCAGGCTAAAATATAAACATCGGTCAGCGGTCTGTCCGTTGATTCGGTAATAAAAAACTTATTCTGGCCGCTCTTGTATATTTTTAAAGCGTTGCGGGAAGGCGGATAATCGATCTCTGGCAGATTATCGAGCGAAAACCACTTCACTTCTTCGTGCTCGTCCGGCAGCATGACTTTCGGCTCGCCTTTTATTTTCGTTTCATAACAAATAGTTTCAAACAGCCGCCCCTCCATAATATCCGGCATGCCGGTAACCGGTCTGGCGCTTTCCACTTCCACGCCTAGTTCTTCTTTGACTTCACGATCAAGCGCTTCCCGGAAAGATTCTTTGCCTTCGACCTTGCCTCCCGGCAAAGCCCAGGTTACCCGCCGGTTCTTTTCATTTCTTTTTATTAATAAAACCTCGTTTTTATCGTTGACGATTATCGCTCCTACTCCCCGGCCGGTTTTACCGGCCCGGTATTTGAGCTTGAATTTAACTACGCACGACAAATCCTTAACGTCCTTATAGCCTTCGGCCACTTCGGACTGCGACAGAGTGGTTTCGCATCTGGGGCAGACATGCATCGAGCGGTAATCCTTATAAACCAGGCCTTTATTCCATAATTCCTTAAATACCCACCAGACCGATTCCATAAAATTAAGATCCATGGTCCGGTAGCCGTTCTCCATATCCACCCAGCGCCCGAGCTTTTTAATATATTTTTTCCAGTCCTCGGCATATTCTAAAACCTTTGACCGGCAGAGTTCGTTGAATTTGGCCACTCCGGTCGCCTCGATATCTTTCTTGGATTTAGAGCCCAGTTCTTTTTCCACGATATTTTCTATCGGGAGACCGTGGCAGTCCCAGCCCCAGCGGCGCTCTACCCGGAAACCCTTCATGGTCCAATACCGCGGCACCGAATCTTTGATAATTGAAGCGACGATATGTCCGTAATGCGGCAGTCCGGTCGCGAAGGGCGGGCCATCATAAAAAACATAATCTCCGCGCGCGGCCTTTCTATCTACTGATTTTTCAAATATTTTCGCTTTCTCCCAGAAACCCAAAACCGACTCCTCTAAGACAGGGAAAACATTGGCCAGCTGCTTATTTGTTTCCTGATTGTTTTTAGTCATATAATATTTTTCTGAATTTTATTTATGTATCTTATTTTAACCCAAACAAACGCAAAAGTCAAAAGCGTTTTTCTTCTTTAGGCCAAACAAAAAACTCCCGGGATACGGGAGCGTAAATTAATCGGATTTTAGCTTGCCGGCTTTAACCCTGTTTCTCAGGAGAAAGAATAGCCTCGGCCAATCGCCGCCGACGAAAGTCAGAACGATTATTTTATTTTTAGGATCTTTGGTTGGAGCGCTTGTGTTTCCGACGGGATCTTTGGCCTCGAAAACCGTCTTTCCGTTCAAAATTATAAGATATAGGGTATCCGCGGTTTTACGGACAGAAACGCTTTTTGAGACTTCCCACTTGTCGCTGCCGAATAAAGGATCCCCGGAAAATCTTTTCTTGAAAGTCCTCCAGGCGTATTTATGCCCCGGCTCATCTTTACCCTCTATATCCAAAATAGAATTGATTATAGGCACGATTTTCTTCGTATATATATTTTCGTTCGTCGGCTGCTGGCCTGTATTCTGGCTCAAAATCGCACCTCCCTGCCTGTTATTTTATAAAGAACCGGATTTTTAATCATTTTTATATGAAATTATTATATCTTTTTTATACATGGTTGTCAAAACAACCGTTGTCAAATAATAACTTTTCTGCTATAATTTAGGACGTTAATCACAAATTACAAATTTACAAATATTGCGCCAGGATTATCGGACCACATTCGTGAATTCGTAATATTTATGGATAAATTCATTTTAAAAAGCAAATTTAAGCCGACAGGAGACCAGCCGGCGGCGATCGAAAAACTTTTAAGCGGCCTCGGAAAAAATTACCGCGGGCAAACCCTTTTGGGCGTCACCGGATCAGGCAAAACCTTTACCATGGCTAAAGTGATCGAGGCGGTAAACCGACCTACCCTGATAATGTCCCACAACAAAACTTTGGCGGCCCAGCTCTACGGAGAGTTCCGGCAATTCTTCCCGAATAACGCCGTCCATTATTTCGTCTCCTATTACGATTATTACCAGCCGGAAGCCTATATTCCGCAGACCGACACTTATATTGAAAAAGAGTCGACGATCAACGAAGAGATCGACCGCCTGCGGCACGCATCCACCCAGTCCCTAATAAACCGCCGGGACGTTTTGATCGTGGCCAGCGTTTCCTGCATCTACGGCATCGGCGAAAAGGAAGATTACATGAGCCTGGGAAAGGAATTCCGGAAAGGACAAAAGATAAAAAGGAACGAACTTTTGCGCCAGCTGGTTAGTATCCAGTTCGAAAGGAATGATATCGGTTTCTACCGCGGGGAATTCCGGGTAAAAGGATCGACGGTCGATATTCACCTGGCCACCGGCGAAGGGATGGTTCGTCTGCTGCTTTCGGGCGACCGGATAGACAATATCCATTATTTCAAAATAAAACCCTCAGGCTCGAATCCCGTCTGGATCGCCGATCTTAAAAGCAAGGACGCGGAGGAAACCGAAAAGATATTTATCCTGCCCGCCAAGCATTTCATGACCCCGGAAGAACGGATGAAAAGGGCGCTCGTCAGTATCCGATCGGAGCTCGACGCTCGCCTGAAAGAGTTGAGAAAAGCGCGCAAAGACGTCGAGGCTTATCGCCTGGAACGGAAAACCAACTATGACCTGGAGATGATCGAACAGGTCGGCTATTGCAACGGTATCGAGAACTACTCCCGGCATCTGTCCGATCGCGCTCCCGGTTCGCCTCCCTCCACGCTGATCGATTTCTTCCCGAAAGACTATCTTCTCTTTATCGACGAATCGCACGCTACTATCCCGCAGATCAGGGGAATGTACGCCGGTGATCAATCCCGCAAAGAAACGCTTATCGAATTCGGTTTTCGTTTGCCCAGCGCCAAAGATAACCGTCCCCTTAATTTCAATGAGTTCGACAAAAAGATCAACCAGATAATCTACGTTAGCGCCACACCCAAGGAATTCGAAATAAAGGAGTCGGAGCAAGTGGCGGAGCAGATCATCCGCCCGACCGGGCTTCTGGATCCCGAGGTGGAAATACGGAAGTCTTCTTCCCGATCGTCGAATTCCGCGGAAAAAGAGGTTAATGAGATCTTCTCCCCGCTTCCGGGAGAGAAAAAAACGCATCAGCCGGAAATCAGGATCCATCCCTCGAAAAACGACAGCCAAATCGATGATCTTTTCGATGAAATAGAGAAAAATACCGCCCGCGGCCAGCGCACCCTGGTTACCACCCTGACCAAACGCATGGCCGAAGAGCTCTCTGCTTATCTTCAGGAAAAAAACATCAAAGTCCAATACCTGCACTCGGACATAGAAACCCTCGAGCGGGTCGATATTTTACGCGATCTGCGCAAAGGCGAATATGACGTTCTGGTCGGCATAAACCTTCTGCGCGAGGGGCTTGACCTGCCGGAGGTGTCGCTGGTCGCGATCCTTGACGCCGATATGGCCGGATTCCTGAGGAACGAAATTTCGCTTATCCAAACCATGGGCCGCGCCGCCCGGCACGTCGAAGGCCGGGTGATCATGTACGCCAATAAGATCACGCCCGCCATCCGCTTTGCCGTTAACGAGACGAGAAGGCGCCGAAAAAAACAAATAGCTTATAACAAGCAACACGGCATCACGCCCAAAACCATCAAAACGGAATTCCACGAGAGCATAATATAAATTTTACCATATTATAAAACTCCGTGATTTACGGAGTTTTTTCTTTGTTACGGCCGAGGGATCGAAAGCGTATTCACGCGATATCAATCGGCTCGATTTTTTCCAATATGTCCGAAGGTAAAACTACCAGGACCTTTCTACCGACCGGCCAGGATTTTCTTTCCTTTATTAGCCGGGCCAGGGCGTATTTAAAATCGCCCCGGCCGTCGCGATGATCGTAGTGGACGATCAATAAAACCTTATCCGCCCAAGGGGATATTTTTTTTAGCTCCGCGAACTGGATATCATCAACCGCGGCTAAAAGTCTCGCCCAATTTTTCTGGTCTCCCTCTTTAAGTTTCGCCGCGACTGCCGAAAAATCACGGTAAAGCCAGGCGAATTTGCCGAAATCCCATCGGTAGCAATCGCTTCCTGACCGATTATTGGCTACGGACTCGAGCCAAGAAAACAAAGACTCGGCTTCACCCTGCCAACAATCGGGTTGCAAATACGCGGTCAGTTTCTTGATGAAAAAAGCTTCCATCTGTTCGCGGTCATAAGCTCCGCTGGCCTCGCTATAGGCGTCTCCCATGATTTCCTCCTATTTACTATTTCGATGTAAAAAAACAAAATTTATTTTAAATATTTTAACTCTTTATCCGGATTATGTCAAAACAAAATAAAAACAAAATCAAACCTCTTAAAATCCGCCAACCCGCGATATTCCTGCTTCTTATTTTATAAGCCACGTCTTCCGCCTTAGCTCCCTATGGTACTTAATCGCGAACCGGTGTGCCTCGTCCCGCACTCTTTTTATTATGTGCAAAGCCGGCGAGGCCAAGGGCAGAACCAAAGGCTTGGCTTCTCCGGGCCAGAAGATCTTATCCGGCGCCAAAGCGCTTCGGAGCCCTTCGCCCTTGGAAACCGACATGATCGGTATGTCCAGGCCGTATTTCTTAAGCACCCGTATTCCGAGGTTAAGCTGTCCTTTGCCTCCGTCAATAATAATCAAATCCGGCGCGGGCCAACCCCCTGATTCCTTCACTCTTTTTATTTCCGTCTGTTTTGTGTTTCGTGTTTCGTGTTTTATGCCGTGCGTTACGCGTTCCACGTTATGCGTTATGCGTTGAAATCTCCGTTCTAAAACTTCTTTCAACATCCCGGTATCATCAGCCTCACCTTCGCTGATTTTAATCTTGAATTTCCGGTACTCGTTCTTATCCGGCTCTCCGCCGGAAAAAACCACCATCGAGCCGACCGCTTCGCGCCCGAAGATGTTTGAAATATCGTAACCCTCTATCCTTTCCGGAACACGGGGAAGAGAAAGTATTTTGGCGAGTTCCACTACGTCCGCGGCGTATTTCTCGCCGACCCCCAGAATATTGGCGTGATCCAATACGCTATGCATGTTAATCAGCTGGAATTTTATTCCCGTCAGTTCTTGAACGGCATCGTCAGTCGCATGGTCATGCGCCCCTACGATTTTTTCCAGTGCTTTTTTCCTGCTTTCCAGTTTTTTTATTATATCTTTTTTACCCCCCTCCAAAAAGAGAATTATCGGCTTTATTATCTTTTCCCGGTATTCTTTTAGATCAAATCGGCCTCCGCAAACTCCGGTGCAACGGTTGATCTGGGCGTAAAAACAAGGTTTCGGTTTTATCCGGCGTTCCGTGCAGTAAGGCCATATCTTCCGGATCGTCTTAAGCGTTTCCCGGACCGCTCCGGCGCTCGTAAAAGGTCCGAAATACTTGCCTGATCTGTCGATCTTGCGGGTGGCGAAGACACCCGGTATTTCATCGTCCAGGGAAATCTTTATATAAACGAATCGTTTGTCATCCCGTAAAACCACGTTATACGGAGGCTGGTGTTTTTTTATGAAATTGGACTCAAGCAGCAGCGCTTCGATCTCGCTCTCGGTTTCTACCCAGGATACAGACGCGATTTCTTTAAGCATCGCCCGTTTGGCCGGAGTATGGTCGGCGCTCGCTCGCCAATAAGAAGACACCCGGCTTCGCAGATCGGCCGCCTTCCCTACATAGATGATCTTTCCATCCTTATCGAAAAACCGGTAACAGCCTGGGGTTTTCGGGATATTCAGTTCTTTTACTTCTTCCGTGTCCATAAAAATACTTAATACTTAATACTTGATACTATATACTTCATACTATAAATTCACAAAAAAAACAATCCCAAAACATTAAGGACTGTTTTTCTATAAGCTAAAGCTAATATAACCTAAACGACCGTAATCGCCTGCACCGGGCAGCCTTCCGCCGCCTTCCGGGCGCATTC
>JAZDLN010000050.1:0-24020 GCA_043801965.1 Candidatus Falkowiibacteriota bacterium | reverse complement strand
AAACCGTATTAGGATTAAAAAGAGCGGTTAAGCAGTGGAATGAGCAATATAATAATCTGGAGCATTGTGCCTTAAACGGACTTACGCCCAACGAAGCTTTATTAAATAATTAAACCGCCATAAGTGTGTACCTAAAACAATACAAATCTTTTTATTATTTGTTACGGGAATAAAAAAACCGCCTGATGATCAAGCGGTTATGTTGTTTTAAATTAATTAGCAAAATACCCTACGACCTCAGCGAGGTCGGAATCGGATATTTCTTTAAGGTCTGCGGAAGTCTTTCCGCTGGTAAGATACGGGTCTTTTTCGTATTCCCGCAGTTTTTTAAAGGCCTCATCCGGATCATTAGCTCTTATAACCGCGATACCGCAACCTTTTTTAAGAATAAAAATCTTCATAGAAGTCAGCATTCTTACCCCCTTTTCCGGTTGCCGTTTATTTAATTAATTTCGCTTCATAAAACAACACATTATGGAGCGTCCGTTTTATAGCGCTTAAAATGGTTTTGTTTTCATGTTTCTCGAGCAAAGTATTTCGGATCAAATCGGTTACCAAATTCATTACCCGCTTATCCTCATAAAAATCCATTCCGGCATAAATTCCGGCATCAGCTCCTTTTGTCTGGCATGACCAAAGAATCAATCTCGGTTTTTTCTTGTACTTTCGGAAAAGTTCATAACGAAGGAAATTAGGGTCTCCGTGTTCGGCGAAAAAAGAACTCACAGCCGGATTCGGAAGCACGATCAGGCCATTTTTCCGCAAGGGCAGCGGTGGCGTAATTTCTTTCGCTTGCCTGAATAAATAAATACTCCGGCACCTGTTATCCATATCTTGAACTACGTCTCTGATAAACCGTTGGATTCTTTCATTATCGGCTATTCCCAGCCAAAACAATGTAAAACCCTCTCCTCTTTTAAATCCCGAAGCGCTATCAGCCTGGATCAAAAGTTTATCGTTAATATACGTCGATACACGGCAGGAAAGACGGGTTCTTTTATTATAAGTTGCTATCATATTCGTCCTTTCCGAGTCTTATCCCGAGGATATAATCACCTCTTTTCATATTTTAAAGAACTATACATAATTATATGAACGTAACATAATTTTTAACGATAGTCAATACTGGAATTTGTGGGTATATTAAAAAATCCAGCTATAATTCTAAGTTCAGGATTTATCTCCGGACTGCTTGTTCTTTGTTGTCGTAATAAAAAACAGGAATCATAGATTCCTGCTGAATATTTAATTATGAATTTTTTATCCTATTTTTTAAATTTACCGACTATCCGGCCGGAAAACGCGCCAATTAAAAAATAGTAAAATAGGAATACCGCGTATACGCCATAACCTGACCCGCTATTAAATATAGCATCCGTGAGAAAACCCATATGGGCCGACAAGATTATGGCCGGGATTGAAATCGCGAACCATATTAGACCGAGCGGTCCTTCGCATACGGATAAGGGGGCAAGCGCGATAACGCAAAGCAACACACTTAATGCGACCAGACTGATCATTCCGCCCAATACCCAATACGGCCATTCAAAAACTTTTTTCATTTATACCTTTCCTTTCTGGCGTTACCGTCTTAAACTGTCTGCTAATCGCGGCGAAGACCGACATCGCTTTTGCCCGAAGGCGGTTCGTCGAAATAACGGCCGCACTCGCACCTGTAAACATTGAAGCTCGGTCCGTGGCCCATGTCGCTATCGCTGGCGTAAAAACTGTTCTTTCGGCTGCCGCAATGCGGACATTTGTATTTCAGTCGCTCTGTATTCCGGTGCGTTTCGATAAAACTATTGTTTTTTACTTCAATTTTTTCCCTGATGTGCTTTACGTTATCCGCAATAGCGGTAATACCTACGCAAACAAAATAAATGACCCCCCAGCCGCCGACTCCGAATAAAACGGCTGCAAATTTACTTTCCAGTTGTAAAAGCCAAGCGACCCCCAGCACTAAACCGATTGCCAGTGAATACCAAAATGATTTCCAGGTCCTATTGTGCCAAAATTTATTCATAGACATCACAACCTCCTCTGTTTTTCGAAATATTTTTTAATGTACAATTGTGGTTAATTACACAAACTTTACTAGAATGTGGGCGTACCTGGATTCGAACCAGGGACTTCTATCGTGTGAGGATAGCACTCTAGCCGCTGAGTTATACGCCCGATGATGAATTAAGTGCAAAACTTTGTCATTCCCGCGCAAGCGGGAATCCAGGGGTGGTCCGTATGAATCTGTCTATAAACTTTTCACCTATAAAAACGAATGTGCGGTTCAACCCTGGATTCCGGATAGCCTTCGGCTTCCGGAATGACAAAAAATTATGCGCTTGTGAAACTACCCGCTTTATCCATGGCCAAATTGGCCAATTTGTCCGCCTCTTTATTCTGTTCCCGCGGCACATGCTTAAAAGTCACTTTTTTAAAACCCATGACGGCGTTATAGATCTGCACGAACAAAGGCGCCAGATCGTGGTTCTTGACCCTGTATTCCCGGTTCAGTTGTTTGACCACGAGTTCGCTGTCCAGAAAGAAATCCAGCTCAAGAGCTCCTAATTCTTTGGCCTTTTTTATGGCCGCGACCACGGCTTTATATTCCGCCTGGTTATTCGTGGCCACGCCTAAATACTCCGAAATCTCTGCCACGGTCTCCCCCGCTTCGTTCTTTAAAACGGCCCCGATCCCCGCCGGCCCGGGATTCCCCCGCGCCCCGCCATCGGTATATATTATTAATTTATTATTCATAAGCTACGTTACGCGTTACGGGTTAACGCTGAAATAAAGACAAAACGCCCGATGATTTAATTTTTGAATTTTTCAATTTTTAAATAATTTTTAAACTTAAATTTTTAAACAAGCCGTTTAATGCGGTTTAAAAAATTAAAAATTCAGATTTATTTAAAAATTATAAAATTAAAAATTTTATACTCCGGATTCAACATTAACCGTTACGCGTTATGCGACTTTATGTCCACTATCTTTATCTGCGCCTCCCTCCGTCCGTTGAATTCGTTCATTTCCACATAATACACTATATCAATTTCGTCGCCTAGGCGCAAGTCCCGCCATCTCTCCGCCTGGCCGAAACCGATGGCGTTTACCGGAAGCGAATTTTCGCTTTTTAGCCGTAATTTAATATGCTGGCCGTCTATTCCCATATTCCTGATATCAACGATCCTGACCGCCCGGCTCATGAATTTCGGCTGGGCATTGCCCTGGCCGTAGGGTTCGAACTTCTTTATTTTATCCGCCAACTCTTCGTTGACCGCGCTGAAATCGAGAGCCGCGTCAATCTTTATCTTCGGCCTTAAGTCCGCTGTAATAAGTTTCTTCGCCGCCAAATCGGTTATAAGGCTTATGAATTTTTCTAGGTTGCCGGAAGCCAGGCTAAAGCCGCAGGCCGCCGGGTGGCCGCCGTATTTTTCCAATACCGGCGAGCATTCTTCGATGGCTTCGATCAGGTTGAATTCCGGAACACTGCGGCCTGAGCCTTTATAGCCGGTTTTGGTTTTTGTGATCGTCAGGGCCGGACGGTAATATTTTTCGCAGATCTTTCCGGCCACAAGACCGATCAAGCCTTCGTTCCAGGTCCTCTCTTCCGCTCCGTCATAAACGCTCGCTATGATAAATCCCGGATCATCGGGATTTATCCGGCTGTCTATTTCTGAAAATATTTCTTCTGTTTCCTGCTGACGGTCCTGATTCCGGCTATTAAGGCGCCGGGCCAGAGCTTCAGCCTCCTCTTTATCTTTGGTAATAAGCAATTCAAAGGCGGTGTTGGCGTGGTCCATCCGTCCGGCCGCGTTCAGGCGCGGAGCGATCTGGAAACTTATATTCCAGGAATCAAGCGCCTTACCGTTCGTTATCTGGGCCACCTTGATAAGCTCAACAAGGCCGATCCTTCCGGTCCGGTCAAGCGCCTTAAGGCCCCTCTCCACCAATAGCCGATTTTCGCCCTTGAGCCTTACCATATCCGCTACCGTCCCGATGGCCACAAGATCCAGTACCCCCGCTATTAATTTTTCTTTATCAGTCTCGCTTAGTTTAGATCGCGAGACCAAGGCTTGGGCAAATTTAAAAGCTACGCCCACTCCCGCCAAATATTTAAAAGGGTAGATTTCGCTCTCTACGATCGGATTGATTACCGTTCCGGCCGGATAATTTTCTTCCTTATCCGGAGGGATATGGTGGTCGGTTAGTATCACGTCAAGTCCCAGACTCAGGGCGTGATCGATCTCCTTTTTATTGCGGATACCGTTATCAACCGTTATAATAAGCTTCGTGCCGCCGGCGGCCACTTCATCGATCGCGCCGACGTTCATGCCGTAACCCTCGCTTACCCGGTCCGGGATATAAATATCAACTTCCGCCTTGAGCGTTCGCAACACTTCGCATAAAAGCGCGGACGCGGTCACGCCGTCGGCGTCATAATCGCCAAAAACGGTAATTTTATTTCTGGCCTTGATATGTTTTATGGCCAGTTCGATCGCCTGTTCCATGTCCCGGAATAAAAACGGATCGTGCGAATAACGCCCGAAATCGGGATTTAAAAATTCCTCTATTTTTTCCGCGCCGCTTATTCCGCGGTTATAGAGAAGTTGCAAAACCACCCGATCCAGATCGGGAAATTTTTTCGCGAATTCGTCTTCAACTTCCGGCATTACCTGCCAGATTTTTTCAGTGCTACTTGACATTTACTTTAAAATATGCTAATCTTTTTATAAATAAATAAAAAATTCAACAAAATAAACTGAAAAATCTCAAGGAGGAACAATGAACGGATTTATCGATCTTTACGTAACACCGGATCAATTAAGGGACTACTTAGCGAAAAAAACCGCCACCGGTTATAGCAACCCGTCGAAAGACACATTACTGCTGCATATCCCGATTGATCATATCGAGCATGTTTTTCATAATGCGGTACATTTTAAAAAACCAATAAATCCTGAAGCCCAGTGGTCCTAACAGGAAGAATCTTCCGGATCCGTTAACTAAACGGGTCTTTTTTTATTCCCGCCCCAGCCCGCCAAATACTATACACAAAATACTAAATACTCATCACATGAACGCCGCGCCGACGGTCCAAAGGACCATGGTAAAAATGATCATGGCGGTCAATATCGTCCAAATGATCCTTGTGACTGTTTTTTTCTTCATACAGATTTATGTTTATTCCAATATTAATAATTACGGATGATTACAAATTCACAAATTTAATCACAAATAACACAAATATTCGTCCAAATATATTGTTACAATATTTGTGAATTTGTGTTTTGATCTGTGTATTTGTAATAATAATTACTTCTTTAAAATTTTAACAAAAACATCCGACGGTATATCCACCGACCCCTTGCCCGCGGCCATCATTTTTTTCTTGCCCTTTTTCTGTTTTTCCAAAAGCTTACGCTTGCGAGTGACATCGCCGCCGTAAAGCTTCGCGGTCACGTCTTTCCTTAAAGCGGAGATTTTTTCACTGGCCACGACTTTCCCTCCGACCGCCGCCTGAAGCTTGATCGCGAACATCTGCTTGGGTAAATTATCTTTAAGAGTGTTAACGATCTCTTTGCCGCGATTAAACACCTCGTCCTCGTAAACGATCGCCGATAACGCCTCTACCCCGTCTTCGGCCACCAGAATATCCATCTTAACCACATTCGTTTCGCGGTAATCGATGAATTCATAGTTGATTGACGCGTAACCGGAGCTGACGCTTTTTATTTTGTCGTAAAAATCGGTCAGGATCGCGCTCATGGGAATTTCATAATGCATGATTGCCCGGGTGGCGTCGATATATTCAGTATTCTTATAGATTCCCCTTTTTTCCTGGGCCAGGTTCATGATCCCGCCGACATAATCTTTGGGCGTAATTATGTCGAGCTTAACCCAAGGTTCCTCGATCTTTTCAACTGTTTCCCGGTCCGGGAATTGCTGGGGCGTGCGCATCACGAACGATTCGCCGTTCTTTTTAAGGACCCTGTAAGCGACCGAAGGGAGAGTAACGATAAGTTCGAGGCCGTATTCGCGCTTCAGGCGCTCCTGAAATACCTCCAAGTGCAGTATGCCTAAAAAACCGCAGCGGAAACCGAAACCTAACGCCTGGGAGTGTTCGGGTTCATAAAATAACGAAGCGTCATTAAGCTTAAGCCTTTCAATCCCGTCCCTGAGCTCCTGGAATTCGTTGCCCTCTTTCGGAAAAATGCCCGCGAAAACCATGGGCTTGACCTCTTTATATCCCTGAAGCGGCCTTAAATCGGACGGCGCGCCTTTTATCTGGGTAACCGTATCCCCCACCCGGCATTCGCTTATATCCTTGAAACCGGTTACGATATAGCCGATCTCCCCGGTCTTAAGTTCGCCGGTGGCGAGATAATCGGGCTTGAATATGCCTACGTCCAGCGCTTCGCTTTCCTCTCTGCTGGCCATTAATTTTATTTTCTCGCCTTTCCTGACGCTTCCGTCCATGACGCGGACGTAAGCGACCACGCCCTTGTACTCGTCAAAAGTCGAATCAAAAATAAGCGCCCGAAGCGCTCCATTTTCCCCGGAATTCCGCGGAGCCGGGATGTCGCTTATGATCCTGTCCAGAATCAAGTCCACGCCGGCGCCCGTTTTTCCGGAAGCGTATAATATTTCATTTTCTTTGCACCCCAAAAGCTCGATTATTTCCCGTTTGGTTTTTTCCTTATCGGCCGCCGGCAGGTCGATCTTATTTACCACCGGAATTATAGCCAGATCCTGTTCTATCGCCAGATATAGATTGGCCAGGGTCTGGGCCTGGATACCCTGCGTAGCGTCTACCAGAAGGATCGCTCCCTCGACCGCCGCCAGACTGCGCGAAACCTCGTAAGTGAAATCGACGTGCCCGGGAGTATCGATCATGTTCAAAATATGATCTTTATATAGCATAGTGACCGGCTGCAGCTTGATCGTGATCCCCCTCTCCCGCTCGATATCCATCCGGTCCAGGATCTGATCTTTCATTTTTCTTTTTTCGACCGTATTGGTAAGCTCAAGCATCCGGTCAGCCAAAGTGGACTTCCCATGATCGATATGCGCGATAATACAAAAATTACGTATGTTGTTCATGGCTAAAATAAGTGAAATAAGCAAAATAAAATAAATAAGAACAAATTGTTCTTGCTATTTTATATTACTATCTTTTTTAATTACAGTCAACTAAAAAGAGGCGAAAAAAATTCGCCCCTTTTATTATTGTAAATTGCTAATTTTATTTATTTTATATGGTTATTTTAATTCCCCTAATTTAACTTTTACTGACTTTTTCTCCTCCCTCCGCAGAAATTCTATGGCAATTTCATCTCCAGCCATGTGTTCCGCTATTATGGAGGTAAGATCGTTTCCGGAACCAAGCTCCATTCCGTCTACGGCCGTAATAATATCGCCTGAGCGCAATCCCGCCAAAGCGGCCGGACTGGCCGACAGCACGGCCGGCTCTTTGTCCGTTTTATAGATCAGGGATCCCTTAACGTTATCCTTGCCGCCGCCATCGGTTAAAGCGGACAGATCTACGTAATTAATCCCTAAACCGGCGTACTTAACGTCTTTATTCTTTAAAAGATAGTTTATGGCGCCGGTAAAATGATATATCGGCTTGATTTTTCCCTCTTCATTTATCAAGGCTACCAGATTCCCGCTGAAATCGAATAAAAATGAACCCATGAATTCCGTGGCCGGTTTATCGGCCAAAACCAACGTTTCCGGGGTCCGATCGCTTGAACGCGCCAACGGCGAGTCGTCTTCCTTTCCGATAACCGTTGTTACCCATGACCATTTTTCCCAGTTTACGGCCACCACCTGTTGTCCGTTGGCGATCCCCTTTCTCCCGACAAAGCCGGTAACCGGCAGATCGTTGGCTTTAATGCGCCAAAAAGAATATCCGGTCTTTTTGTCCGCTATGATATCATCGACCTGATAGACTGTTTTATCCTTGGAGATAATGACGTACTCCGCCAAAACTTCCTTTTTAAGCGCCGCTTGAACTTTATCCGTTACCGGTGGCGCCGGCGTCATTTTTTCCGGAATAAAATCGGTGATGATCCAACCGTCGCTGGTTATTATGAAACCTTCGGCCAGGTTATCTTCCAGACGGTAAAAATCATCCGGATCGAAAGCGGCGGTGCTGGTCCCTTGGACTGTTTCGCTTAAAGACGGCGATGGATTTTTCCTGAAAATTCCCACTATGCTCTTACTGGCGGTATTAGCGGTTTCCGCCGCTTTCGCGTCCTGTTCCACCACCACCTTATCGGCGCTTCTGATGATAATACTGGGGCGGCCGTTATTGTCGTCTAAAAAATTAATATCCCCGACCAGGGGAATATTGAAAGTTTTTTCCAGGAGAAAAGCCCGGGCGATCATCGATCCGACAATACCGCTCGCGAGTCCGAAAAGGGTCGAAAGAATCATGATGGTTATCAATTTGTTGTTGCTATTGGGCATACGATTAAGTGAGATTATTTATAGAGATCGCGTAATCTATATCCATCTGGCGGTCAATAAAACCAGAATTAGAGCCAAAAATCCGAATATTAAATACCATTTAACGGTTTTCGCTCTTAGATTACCGAGAAGATAGGCTTTTACAAGGCCGATTAGCACATAATAACATATGGCCACGATTAAGCCAAGCACGTAATAACTTAAAGTCAAAAATGACACTGACCAGGCCAATTCGATGATTATCAGGCAAAACACCAGGATGTAGAAAATTCCGATCTGACGGTTTATCCGATGCGACCAGATAACCTGATAAACCATCATGCCGGAAAAAACCACGAGGACGACCATTAAAAGCCATACCGGTAAATTCAGGAAAGACTGCAGTCCATAAACGGATGACGCCAAAAAATAAAAAGCCAGGAAATTTCCATAGGCCGAGAGGTTTTTCAATGAATATTTTTCCTGCGCTTTCTCGTTATACAGATAATGATAGATCGAGCGCAGATACAGATATAAGAATCCCGCGTTCAGCAAAAAAAACGATTGCAGGAGAACGCGTCCCGAAGCGGTTTCCCGCGGGACGAGAGTGCTCATCGCGACAATCCCCGCGCTGAAATATACCGGCAGAATAACCAGGTTGTACCATTTTTCCTCGACCGTTCCGTCCAATAAGAACTGTCTGATCGTAAAAAAATACAGAGCCGTCGATAAAACCAGGACCACGTAAATAAGTTTGGGCTGGAAATAAAAAATTTCCAGCAGGGCGAAAACCAGCAAAGGGATTAGTAATGGCAGAAATCTATTGTATTTCATGGATAACGCTTAAGGCATTGTCAGCCACTCATGGTCATTTTTGGCTTTTTCCAAAAGATCATCGCCAAAATCCTTTTCTCCCTGACTTCCGCCGCGAAAATAATTTTCCATCCGGGAAAAAGCCAGAACCAGATCAAGATGAAGATTTTTTAACTCTATGGGCAAACTTAAATCTGTAAGCTTATTACGTAATTCCATTATTTTATCGGCGGTTCCGTCGGCCGGTTCCGTCGTTGTTCCGATCAAAGCTTCATAGTCGCTTATGATGAATTTTACCTGGGTCTTATATCCGGCTTCAAGTTTTTTCAGATCAACTTTATCCGCAACGGCCGTATTTTGAATTTCCGTCCCGCCTTCGCTTCCGGGCCTAACCGTTACCCGTTTAAGGGAAAACACCAAATAAAGTATTAGTGATAAGGATAAAATCGCCAGACCGATCGATATGATTGTTTTTTTTGGCATAATTTTATTGAATTAATCTAATTAATCGTATTTATCAGTTTACGACCGTATAATCATCTGCCGCGTTTTTCTTTAGCTCCAGCTCGCCGACCGGATTTAAATCGCCCAATTTATTCATTTTAAGATAATTATTGGAGAAAGTATATAATATATCTCCGATGTAAAGGCTTCTCTTGACCGTGTTGTCATAATAATACAATCCCTGCCAATAGTCCCTGTCCGACCCCTGCCCGCCGTTCGAGTGGTCTATCCGGCCCCTTAATTCAAAGCCGCTTTCGTCGACCCGGAATACCAGGGCGCCGCTGAACGAAAGTCCGCTTCCGGAGTTTAAGGAAGCCGGAATAGATAAAAGATTTTTATCCCGATCGAACAAAAACGCTTTGTGGTCCGATAAGGCGATCGAATCGCTGTTCTTTTCCTCTACCAGATACGTATCCTTCTCTTTCGGATCAGATACGTCAGACACGTCGAACAAAGATAATTTAAGCCCGCCGGTCGATATCCCTCCCCGTTCGTTCTCGTAAGTATGTTTACCGATACCGATGAGCGTATTATTGTCGTAGGGGTGTAGATAATTTGAAAAACCGGGTATTTTCAGTTTTCCGAGGATCTTCGGTCCCCGCGGATCGCTTAAATCTATAACGAATAAAGGATCTACCTGCTTAAAAGTTACCATGTAGGCCCGGTTTTGCATAAAACGGACGGAATAGATGCGTTCTCCGGAAGCCAGATCCTCCAGTGCGCCGACGGTTTTCAGATTTTCATCCAGGACATACAAATTATTATAAGAATCAACCCTATCTTTTTCATATTCGGACCAGACGGAATTTTTCGTGGTGGCGATACGGAAATAACCGTCGTGCTCATCCATGGAAAATTGGTTTAAGATCTGTCCTGTTACCTCTCCGAAAGCTTTGTATTCGAAATTCTTGCCGTTAATTCCGATTTTATGAATCACGGTTTTTTCAAGCTCTTTTGAAATATCATCATACTTCTTTTGCATAGCGGACGTGATCTCAACGGCAAGCTTCTCCTGATCCCCGGGGTCGAGCGAAGCGACATATCGCTCCAGTATCTGTCTTATTTTTTGCGTTTTTTCCGCCGGTGACAGAATAAAATTTTCCGTTCCCTCGAGCGCCGTTATTTTGTTCCGGTCTTTTTCGCTTAAACGCGGCAAGATCAATTCCTTTAAAATTTCCGATTCCATGTCGTATTCGCTCACGTATTTCGTGTAAGTGACGTAAATATTATTTTTAGAAACGTACATATTCTGGTTTCCGGCCATAAGATAAGTATCGCTTTCGACCGCCTCCGATCCGTTTTTAACGTTAATGGCGGTAATAGTGGTAAAATTATAGGTATCGTAAGGGATGTCGAAATAATAAACGTCAGCCATGGCGCATTTTTCCGCTTCAAGGCACTCTTTGGATATAACCTGGCCGTTTTCCACGATTCTCGGCAAAAGCGGTTCTCCGCTTATATAATTATGAGCGTAGTTCGCGGTCACGAAGTATATATAGTCCCCGATCATGCGGGAATCGGCGTAACCGCCTTCGAAATCAAGATTCCTTACCTGTTTCGGATTCTTCCTGTCTGTCAAATCGAATACTTTAAGGAAGGTATAATCATTTTGCCGTTTGAATCCTCGATAAAAAACTTCTTTATATATTTCGCCGTTCCGTCCGTAAACCGCCAGATAATCGCCGTTAATATAGATATTTTCCGGCCGTGACTTAAATTCAATCTTCGACAATACGCGCGCCGTTTCCGCCGGCTGGGCCTCGATGATAAAAAGGCTGTTTTTCGCCATGGCATACACGTACTTTCCGTCCGTCTTGATGATGTCCGCTTCATCCACGCCCTCAACCTGGATATTGGTCTTCGAGTAACTATCGCTCCCGGCACCGATCGACTGGGCCGCTGCAGCCGTTTTCTCTTCCGTTTTAAGGGTTTCATCGTCCGCGACCCTCCCCCACTTCGCGTTGCCGCTTCCGGTAACGGCTGAAAAATTGCCTTCATAAAAAGATAAGCTGGACATGATAAGACCACTCGCGAGAAATTCTTCGAGCTCGTCCATCGAACTGAATTTCTTTAGTTTTGTCTGAACAGCTACTTTTTCTTCGATCGTTTTCGCCGGCTCTTCGCTATTCGAGAGGGTAATCTCCGGTTTGGCGGCCTGATTTTTCGATTTATGGGCGCAACCGGGCAAAATAAAAGCCGAGGCTAAAACAACAATTAACACTTTAAAAAATATGTTTTTTTTCATAAAAAATATATGATTTAATAATCTATTATTAAAGTGGCCGGACCGTCATTCACGACTTCGGCCGGCATTTCACGCGAAAGCTCCCGCCGGAACTTCCAGCCATTCCCCCTGGGCATCGTTCCATTTATAAACGATAAGTTTATAGCTTTTTTCATCGGCGCTATAAACATATTCCACGGCGGTTTCCGAGCCGATACGCTTGGAATAAGTCGTTTTTTTATCCATTATGACCGGCTTACTGACGAATTCAAGTCTCATGCGCCCCAAAGGTCCGTCAAAAACAATATATTCGATGTCAACCCCGCCCTCTTCTTCCATATGAGAGCATCCTTCGTCTATAACGTCGAAATTATCCTTGATATTATTTTTCGTGGTTTCCCATTTTTCCGGCATCATATTTTTGTGATTTAAATATTATGGTTTTAAGCTCAATTTAACGTCCAAGCGCCTAAAGCCTTAATAATAAACGGCTTTCGTGTCCATGTCGCGCTTGCGGTTTCCGGCCGTATTGTCGGATATGAGATTCTGATCCAATAACTCATGGATAGCGTCGTTCATGGTGATCATCCCCTCCCGGCGGCAGGTCTGGATCACGGAATTTATCTGCTCTATCTGCAAAGATCCGATCAGATTGGCGATCGCCCGATTGGTAATCATTATCTCCCGCGCGCATGTCAGTCCGCCGCCCCGCTTCGGCAAGAGTTGCTGGGAAACCACGGCCCGAAGCACGACGGCCAACTGTTTGGCGATCTGCTGCTGGCTCTGTGACGGAAAAAAATCCACTATTCTTTCGACCGTTTCCGCGGCCGTGGCGGTATGAAGGGTCGAGAATACGAGGTGCCCGGTCTTGGCCGCGGTCAAAGCCGCGGAAATAGTTTCCAGGTCGCGCATTTCCCCCACCATGATGACGTTGGGGTCCTGCCGCAACGCGAATTTCAGGGCATCGGCGAAGCTCTTCGTGTCCAGTCCGATCTGCCTTTGCTCGACTATGCTTTGCTTATCGGTAAAGACGTATTCTATGGGATCTTCGATAGTGATGATATGCGCCCTTCTCTCCGCGTTTATGATCTCTATCATAGTGGCTAAGGTCGTGGACTTACCGACGCCGGAAGGACCCGTTACCAGAACCAAGCCGTCCTTAAGATGGGTCAATTTATACATGGTTTCGTTAAAACCTATCTCTTCCGGTTCCGGGGCCTTACTCGGGATCAAACGAGCCGCCAGTCCCACCCTCCCCTTCTGATAATGCAGGTTGACCCGGAAACGATTATCGTAAAATTCCCAGGAAAGGTCGACGTCCCTTTTTCTTCTTAATCGCTCTTCGGTCGCTTTGTCTAAAATATTAAAAACCGCGTATTTTAATTCTCCGAACGGTATAGGCTCTTCGCCGATCCTTACTAATTCTCCGGCGATCCGCAATGCCGGTACGCTGCCTTCTATAAGATGCAGATCGGAGGCGTGTCTGTCTATGGCTTGTTTGAAATAATTGACTAAAATCATATTCGAACTTTACCGGTGAGTTTATTATAACATTTTTTACCCGCGGAAAGCAAATTGGAGCCGGTTATCGCCGGCTGAATTCGCAACCGCAATAATTCTGCCGGTATAAACCCAGCTCATGGGACAAGGCCACTGATCTTTTAAAGCCATCTTGTTTCTTAAAATCCCGGTCCAGAAATGTCACTTTATATTTAAGGGAAAGATCTGAGCCGATCTCGCTGATCGCTTTAGCGTCTTTGTGCGGACTTATTGTCAAAGTGGTTGAAAAAAGATCAAATTTTTTTTCCTCCGCCATCCTGGCCGTTTCCCGGAGCCTCTCCCGATAGCAGATCAAGCAACGCTCCCCTTTCTCTTTATCGGTTTCATGTCCGCGAATACTCTCTAGCCACGACAAATGCCCATACGCCCCAAGAAAGAGCGGCAGGGAAAGATGCTTGGCGGTTCTTTCGATCTCTTCTAGCCTCTTTTTATATTCAGTCTCCGGATAGATATTTGGATTATAAAAAAATAAACTGACAGAATACTCTTCATCCAGCATTTTTCCGACATAAGCGCCACAGCCGATACAGCAGATATGCAGCAGTAATTCAGGTTTTTTTGACGATCGATTTTCCATAAGCGAAGACAGAGGCTAGGGCCGCGCCGGCAAGTCCGGCGAAAAGGTCGTATTGTGAAACGTCCCGACCGGGTACGAATGATTGCACGTACTCGCAAAAAGCGGAATAAAGGGCGCTCAAAACAAAACCCGATAATATGGCGAAAACCGTGTTGATCCTCTTGAATTCCGATAAAAAAGAATAGACCAGGTAGGATAGCACACCGAAAAGCAGGGTATGGGCCGCTTTATCGTAATAGGTAGTAACCGTTCCTTCGTATTCCGGCATCGGCCAGGCGATCAGGATAAAGATCGTCCCGACCCAGCAAAATAATATATAAGCGCGTATGAATATTTTCATAATCAGGATCGGCTGTCTTTTTTATAAGAAAAACCGATTATCACGAAAAACATCAATATTACCAGTACCGACATGGCCAGTATCTTTCCTAAACTCTGAAGATATAATACGCTCGATCCGAAAACGGCGGCCAAGGCATAGTAAATCAAGACGGTTTTTCTCTGGCCCAACCCCATATCCAGTATCCGAAAATGCAGATGTTTCCTGTCGGCATGCTTAAAAGGATTTTTGCCGGAGAGCAGGCGGCGGATGATCGTCCAGGCCAGATCCATTATGGGAATGCCCATAACCAGAAGCGCGATCGCTATTTTGCCGCCGGAAATGATCGCGAGCACGCCCAGGATAAACCCCATAAGGACCGATCCGCCCTCGCCCAGGAATATTTTGGCCGGATGCCAGTTTAAAAATAAAAAACCCAGGCAAACACCGGTTAACACCAGAGCGGCTAAGCCGACGTCGGGCTGGTAATATTTAGTGCTGGTGGTAAATAAAAAAATAATCAGGCCGCCGATAGCGGTGATCCCGGTTACGAGCCCGTCCAGTCCGTCAAGCGTTTTGGTCGTGTACATCATGCCCATGAGCCAGATAAATATCAAAGCGGCCGATACCGCGGCGCTGAAATGAAAAAAACCGCCGAAAGGATTGGTGATCTTCTCGATGGTTACTCCTCCCGCAATCACGCACATCGAAGCCAAAATCGGGAAAATCACCTGTTTTACGGCCGGCAAATCGAATTTGTCGTCCAGGACGCCTCCGATCATTATCAATAAAGCTCCGGCGAAAAAACCGATCCAATGGCCATATTGAAGCTCACCCGCGATCAATTTCTCCCTTACCAGCCAGAGCATGATAAAAAAGGCCGCGAATACCGCCACTCCTCCCAAAAGCGGCGTGGGACGATCGTGTATTTTCCTGCCCCCCTTCGGCATGTCTATTATGTCCAGGCGAAAGGCTATTTTTTGGACAGCGATGCTAAAAGCCAGGGCCATGCCCGCCGAAATTGAAAATATGATGAGATTATATAACATCTAAAAATATTACTAATTATAGATCATTACTCCGGGCGCGAGCCGATCAGGGCGTAGTCGCTAAATCGCTTTCGCTTTCTCGGTTAGTACCTCGCCCGCCCGGTCGATAATCACGGCGTCCCTTCTCTTTAATTCTCCGGACAGGATCTTATTGGCGATCTTATCCTCAACCTTTTCCTGCAATAACCGCCTTAAGGGACGGGCGCCGAATTTCGGGTCGAAACCGAGTTTAGCTAATACCCTTAGTCCCTCATCTTCGACTTTCAGCCCGATACCCTTAGCTTCCAATAACTTGCCGATCTTATTTACCATCAGGCGGGCGATCGCGACGACATTTTCCATGCTCAGGGGTTCAAAAACGATCACGCCGTCAAAACGGTTTATGAGCTCCGGGCGCAGGACTTTGTTCAGGTGCTCGTTGATCAGGGTTCTTTTTATTTCTTCGGCCGAGGTGCCCTTAAATATCTCGTCCTGGATATAAACCGCTCCCACGTTGGAAGTCGCGATGATAATACTGCTGGTAAAATCAACCGTCCTCCCCTGGCCGTCCGTCAACCGGCCGTCATCCATTACCTGCAGGAAAACGTTTAATATATCGGGATGAGCCTTTTCAAGCTCGTCTAATAGCACGAGCGAAAAAGGAGACCGGCGCACCGCTTCCGTCAGATAACCGGTAATGCCGGCCGCGGCGTCCCCGATCATTTTCTTGATGCTGTCCGGGTGCTGGTATTCGCTCATGTCCAGCCGGATCATGCATTTTTCATTGCCGAAGTAGACGTTGGCCACAGTTTTGGCCAATTCGGTTTTTCCCACGCCCGTCGGTCCTAAAAAGAGAAAATTCGCGATCGGCCGCTTACCCTCCCTAAGTTCGGCCCGGGCCCTTCTTAAGCTCGCGGAGACCATTTTAACGGCCGTGGTCTGATCGATCATCTGTTCATGGATGCGCTCTTCGAGATTGAGTAAATTCTTGCTTTCGGATTCCGTAAGCTTGGCCACGGGGATATTCGTGATCTCTCCGACGATCTGGGCGGCATCATCTTTGGTTATCAGGGATTCCGGCCCCTTTTTCTTGGATACACGCACGGCCACTAACTCCAGTATTTCTATGGCCTTGGCGGGCAAATACTTGTCGTGGATATACCGGCTCGATAATTTTATGACCTCTTCGATGGCATTATAGGAAAAATAAACTTTATACCGTCCCTCGATCAGTCCGATCTTCGATTCTACTATCTGGATCGCCTGATTGCCGACCGGCTCCTTTATTTCGATTTTTTTCAGAATGCCTCCCAGCGATTTTCCCTCAATGAACTTCGTATAGTTCGCCGAAGTCGCCGAAGCCAGGCAGTAAATATTACCCCTTTCGATCGCTCCGGCTAAAACTTCCGATAGATCAAGGCTCTCCTCGTTTCCGCTCGTTATGCCGATAAGATTTTCTATGTTATCGATAAAAAGAATGATATTGCCGGCCCTCGTCACTTCGTCGATGATCGCCATCAGACGGCCTTCGGCCTGAGCCGGAGTCGCTCCGCTTATCAAACGGGCCGTATCGACTTCCATAAGCCTTTTATCCGCGAATATTTTAGGCACATCTTCTTTTACCATCAGCTGCGCCACCCCGTCGACGATAGTGCTCTTGCCTACTCCAAGCTCCCCGATCAGAATAACACCCCGGGCGCCGCTTTCGAAATTCTGGAAGATACTCTCTATTTCCTCGCTTCTGGCCACGCAATATTCCAACCTTCCCCATTTGGCGGCCACGGTAAGGTCGTAACCGATCTGGTTTAACGCCGGCGTCGCTATGGAGGTATAAGCCCGGTCCATGTTAGAACCCGGTTTATAAGCCGCCGAGGCCCGATAAGCGCGGTGGCTGGCGATCAACCCCTCGTTTACCATAAACCAGGTCAGGACGTTCATTATCTTATCCCGATCGATCTCCATTTCATACAGGATCTCGCGCAATATATCGTTCTTTTCCATCGATGAGATAATGAAATTCTTGGCCATAACCTTTTTTTGGCCGAGATCCAGGGCTTCCGCGTAAGCGTTTATAAACGCTTCTTTCACGATTCCGGAAAAAACCGTCTTGCCTTCAACGGCGTCTATTTTTTCCAATTGCTCTTTGATTCTGCCTGCTAATTTTTCGCCATCGGCGTTTAAGCGGGAAAAAAGAGCGGCTACCTGATTATTCGACAAAATAACGATAAAAACATGCAAAGGATCGACTTTATGGCCTAATCTATCGGCTAATACGAAAGCTTTTTCGACCGCTTCCGAGGCGTTAATATCAAACCCCCTGGACACGTCTATTCTTTGCCGGCCGGGCAATTTCCTGATATCCTCCCAGCTGTCAGGCAAGGCAATATTACGGTTCTTTTCCTCATACGTAAGCGGCATTATCTTGTGCTGGCTTCTCTCCTCTTCGCTGATGCGGTATATCACGAACATATCCGCAAAAACGCTTATCCAGAATATAAGGATAAGGTCATTCTTTTCCCGCCAAAAAGCGAATGCTTCCGGGTTCGGGGAATTACTGACGGAATAAACCCACGCCGCCAAGCACAAAAGGCCGGCTAAGCCGATAACATAAACGATAATGTTCAATATCTGGTGGATTTTCTTCCTTAAATGGCTAAGCTCGATGATCACCCGGCTTAAATTAAGTCCCCAATAAAAAAATCTTCCCTTATAGAATCTTCCCAGCCCCATTCCCGCGCAATTAGGGCAGTTGATCCCGTATTTATTTCCGCCAAAGCCTTCGCATACCGGACAGACGATAAATTGGTTGGACTTTTTATCTGGCATTAATTTAATAAGCTAATCGTGAATTTATTAATTTCGGCATCAATAAATCTGGAAAAATATTTCATACAGCGCGAAGGGCGGCAGGGCTATCCAGACACCGAAAAATATCAAGGCAAGGATAACCCAGAAAAGCATGACAAAGCTTCGAAATATGATCTGCATAAGCCTCATAAATATGCTTATGAGCTTTCCCTGCCAATCGGTTTGGCCGTACATGGGGCGAAAAATATTTTTTATCCAGACGATCAGGGCCAGGGACTTCTGTTTATTGGAAAGAAAAACAGTCAATTTTTCAATAAAAACAACCAGGCCGCGGCTATACCACCAGAACGGGAAAAACAGGATATCCCTAACGATCTCTCCTGATATTTTAAGGCCGTAGGTCAGGAAATTTTGCGAAAACATAGGCTTTTAGGCGTTAATTAAAGGATTAAGAAAGTACTATTTCTTTATCCCTTCCCGATAATTTATGCCTCTATATTATACCATGAATTATCTTATTGACACAAATATGATTATTTGTTATCATAAATATATTGAAAACACTAATTATTTAATAAATTAAATTCATGATTCGCGCGCCCCGCATTTATAATGGCATTTAAAAATTTCGGGTTAGCGAAACGAATAACTATATGGCGCATAAATTATCCGGCGGTTCCTCCGCTCTGGGCCGCGATTCGCGCGGTCAACGCTTAGGCGTAAAATTATCCGATGGTCAGTACGCCAAAGCCGGCGCGATCATCATACGCCAGCGCGGCACGAGATATCATCCCGGAGAAAACGTTAAAATCGGCAAAGACGACACCTTATTCGCGCAGGTGGCCGGTTTGGTAAAATTTACCACCCGTAAACTAAAAAAATTCAATAATCAGCTAAAAACCTCAAAGATAGTCAGCGTCATTCAGCCGTCAAAATAGCTTCAAAAAAAAGATAATATAAAACACAGGAGCGGATGATAATCCGCTCCTGTGTTTTTTATATAATCGCTCAGTTTTTTCTTCGGCCCCTGTTCTTGAGGCAGGCAATGATAAAGGTTAAAAACAAAGGATGGGGATCTAAGGGGCGGGATTTGAATTCGGGGTGGAATTGGACGCCGACCATCCAGGGGTGGTCTTTAACCTCGACTATTTCGACCAGGTCAAGATCGGTATTGATCCCGGCTATCCGTAGTCCCCGCTTTTCCAGATCATCCCGGTAAAGATTGTTGAATTCATACCGATGGCGGTGTCTTTCGGAAATTTTCGCCCGACCGTATGCTTTATGGCTCAGGGAATCATTGGCCAGTTTAGCCGGACAAGCGCCCAGGCGCATGCTGCCGCCGTATTGCTTTTTCTTAAGCTTATCCACCTGGTCGGCCATAGTGCAAATCACCGGATTTTTCGTTTTAGGGTCCATCTCCGTGGAATTAGCGTCTTTAAGCCCAAGGACGTGCCGCGCGAAAGAGATGGTCAATATCTGCATGCCCAGACAAAGGCCGAAATAAGGGATTCGACGCCGCCGCGCGTAATCAGCCGCCAGGATCATGCCTTCCGTGCCGCGTTTCCCGAAACCGCCGGGCACTATTATGCCGTCAAGTTTATCAAGTTCGTGGAGAGAGCGCCGGTCATTTTCGTATTTTTCCGAATCTATCCAGAGAATCTCCGGTTTCCGGTTCTCTCTCCAGGCGGCGTGGTTAATAGCCTCAATAACGGAAATATAAGTATCGCGGCAGGATTTAAAATTAAAATACTTGCCGATAATGCCTATCTTAACCGTCTTCGTTATTTTCCTGATCCTGCCGGAAAGCCGGATCCATTCCCGCAAATCCTTCTTTTTCGCCTTAAGACCCATGGATTTAAGGATCACTTCGCCCAGATTTTCCTTTTCAAAATTTACCGGCACGTCATAGATCGAATAAATATCCGGGGCGGAAATTATCCTTTCCTCCGGAAGGCTGCAAACGATGCTGATCGTGCGCTTTATATCTGAGGAAACGGGCCTGTCGGCGCGGCAGAGGATAAAATCCGGAGCGATGCCTGACGCGTTAAGCGTCCGGATGGCGAATTGGGTCGGCTTGGATTTCTGCTCTCCCAATAACTTCGGGGTCGGCAAATAACTGACCATTATGAAAAATACGCCTTGCGGGTCCCTCGCTTTCATCATACGGGCCGCTTCCAGGAAAAGAAGAAGCTGATATTCCCCTACCGTGCCGCCGAACTCGATTACCGTTATTTCCGCCTTATTCTTATCCTGGCAAAGTTTTATCCGCCGGATTATCTCGTTCGGGATATCGGGTACGACCTCGACGTCTTCGCCGCCGTATTCGAGGTTCCGCTCGCGCCTGATCACTTCCTGGTAAACCTGGCCGGTGGTGATATAATTATCCCGGACGCAGTCGTTTCCGGTAAACCGTTCGTAATTCCCGAGATCCTGGTCGGCTTCGATGCCGTCCTCGCCGACGAAAACCTCCCCGTGCTCGGCCGGACGGATAGTGCCGGCATCGATATTGACGTACATGTCGCATTTGATGTTCGCCACCCGGTAGCCTCTGGACTGGAGTATATTGCCGACCGAAGCGGCCGCCACGCCCTTGCCCACGGAGGACATCACGCCGCCCACGACGAAAATATATTTAGGGTTTATTTTTTTTCCTTTTCTTTTATCCATTTATTTTAAACTAGACACCGGCTTTGCCGGTGGAATTTATTAGGTGCTTAAAATTTCCAACTTAACCTTTACCCTCCTGCCGCCCAGGTCCAATTCAACCGTATAATTCCCGGTTTTCTTTATTTTCTCCGGCAAAATTATTTCTTCGGGCAAAACGGAAAATTTTTGTTTGGCTAGCTCACGGACGATCGCCCGAGCGTCCAAACCGGCGTACAGCGTGCCTTTTTCGTCCGCTTTGGCCTCGATCTTAAATAAACGGCCGTTTATTTTTCCGGCCAATAATTTTTTATTCTTCGCATCCGCCTTTTCCTTGTTCTCTTTCCGCGCCTTTCTCTCGGTCCAGGCTACCCACGATTTTTCCGTGGCCGATTCCGCCAGCCCTCGCGGCAATAGAAAATTCCGGGCATAGCCGTCGTTCACGTCCCTGACCTCTCCGGCTTTCCCGATATTTTTTACGTCTTTTTTCAGTATTATTTTCATGCGTGTAAATATCTAAAAAATCGTCCCCCCAAAAAAACTATAAGCTATAAGCTAATAGCTAATATCCTACCTCCTGCCAGACGGGCAGGGTCGGACAAGGATTGGACACGACCACGTCGGCCGATTTAAGGCCGTCGTTTTGCGCCACAATCGTATAGACGTAAGCGCCGACATCGGAGATAACGTTGCAATCGTCGAAGGTCATGACGGCGGGGGTCGTAGAGCCTATTACCTGGTCGATAATATCGGCTCCGTAGGGGTTGCCGTAAATATCCCGGAGGACGTCGAAATGGTCGATCGAGGAAGTATCGCCTTCGATATTCCAGGAAAGCGTTATGCATTCGCAGCTGACGGCATCGACGGTAAGGCTCCTCGGGCTGCAATATGGGCCGGCTGACAAAGCAATATCGCCGAGCCAGGACGAGGAGGCGATCCCGTCCTTAAAGGCCCTGACCCGGTAATCCCAGGTAGAATCCACGTCCACGAGCTTAAATACCGAGGTAATGCTTCTCGGAACGATCAGAGGGGCGAGATAAGTCCAAACGCCGACGGTATTCCGGTAAATTTCATAACCGTCGTTCGTCTGGCTGTTATTGGTCCAGGAGATCTCGAAGAGCCAATCGCCGTAATCGGAAAGGCAGTTGATCTCGGTCGAGCCGAGATTGGTCGGGGCGCAGAGGATAGTCAGGGCTCCGGGCGACATATTCGTCCAGTCGGAAACGATATCCGCGTTCTCGGCTCTCGCCCGGAAATCCCAGTAAGTGCCGTCGATCATGCCGTTATCCGAGCAGGTCTGCGTTTGTCCGGTTTCCGCTCCCGCCGCTTCCATGGCCCCGGCCGCGCAGGAAAACTCCCAAGGGTCGCCGGTATCGAGGTTCCTTTTTTCGACCCGGAAACCGTTATCTTCGTTATGGGTTTCGTCCGTCCAGCTGTAGTTCATGTTGTTGCAGCCGGCTGACGTGGTCGCAAAACCGGTCGGGGCGCAGAGCGGCGTTATGCCGATCGTATCCGGCGCGCTCGACGCGGAACAGCCGGTCGTGTTGCAGGCCGCGATCCGGAAATTTATATGCCGGCCCTCTTCCGGAACGATATTTATGTTGAGGCAGGAAAAATAAGTCCCGGCGTCCCGCTGATGAGGGGCGCTATCAATATCGCAGACTACCTGCCAGCCGTTGCCGTCGTTCATGTCGCGATCGACCAGGAAATAAGTTTCCCTGATCGTCGTATCCTGCCAGCTTACGTCCATCCTTTGGCAACTGGCAGGAACGGCGGAGACGTCAGATGGCGGAGCCTCCGGTGGACAGATTATGGTATAAGCCGATAATACGTTAGAAGTCAGGGAATCGTGCGTCCCTACTGGCGGCGTGTCATCAAGAGCTTGCGCGGAAACGTTCCAGTTCGTTTCCTCAAAAGCGGGCTGGCTATCTTCACACCAATAAATCCCGCCGAAATCATAAACTCCGCTTCCCGGCACCTGACAGAGTACGCCGCTCGCGGCACCAGTATCCGTATCCTCGCGGTAAACCCGGGTCGCGTCTTCGTTTATGGAATTATCCTGCCATTCGGCATAAAGGTGGTTGCAGTTATCCGACCGGACGGAGATCATGGTCGGGATACAAAGCTCCCAACTGATGGAGAAAATATCCGAATTTCCCGTAAAATCAGCGTTATGTATTTCAACCCTGAAGTCAAAATCATATCCGTCCAGTATCATCTGGTTGATCTCAGCCTCAAGGCACTGGGTCTGGTTCGCGGCTTTAACGCAGGTATCGAACCAAACGCCTGCTCCGGCTGTGCTTTTCTGCAGGATAAAACCGGTTTCGTTCACCGAATTATCGGTCCACCGGAATTCAGCCTTGTGGGTAGCGCAACTGTAATTAGTGAGGAGGCCCAGGCCGGTGGGGACGCAGAGCTGGGTCGCGTTGTTGACGGTATTGGATGACCCTGACTCTCCCGTAATGTTGTAGGCGCGGACGTAAAACGTCCAATTAACCCCGTCACGGACGCCGTTGCAGGTTACCGACTCACTGTCGACTCCGGCGGAGCAGAGTAAAACGGTGCCGCCGGCATCAAGATTCTGCCCGTAAACGCGGTAACCTTGCTCGTTCGAAGAATTGTCGGTCCAGGTAAAGGAAACGCTATCGCAATCGTCGATCGTGGCGGTAAAACCGGTCGGAACGCAGACCGCGGTCGTGCGGGAAGCGGGCGCGGATACGGCCGAAGCGAAACCGGCCCGGACCGCCTCGACGGTTACGGTCCAATCCACGCCGTCGAACGCCATGGCGTTATTGACCCAGCTCGTGGCGCCGCCGCCCAGGCCGATCACGTCGAAATTATGGGCGCCACCGGCCGCGTCCGTGAAATGCAGGTTATAGCTCGTATTGGAAACGGACACGTCGTTCCAGGAAACGGAAAGGTTTCGGCAGCCGGTCGAGTTGATACTTACGTCCGTGGGGACGCAGAGTTCGGTTGTACGCGCGACGCTATTGGAATTAGCCGAATCCCCGGTCGCGTTATAGGCGCGGACATACATAGTCGCCCAATTAGTACCGTCGGGGATCGTGCAGGTCACATTATTGCCGTTCGGGC
>JAZDLN010000049.1:0-27622 GCA_043801965.1 Candidatus Falkowiibacteriota bacterium | reverse complement strand
CATTATCTGGACAGAAAGACTCTGTTAGGCACATGAAGTGCAGGGGGTAGGGTGTTCAATCCAGATATGATCGATGAAATTTTACCAAATAATTCTTAAAGTGCCCACTGCTTTCAATATCTATTTACTATATTAGGGGGTAAGGGGGTGAGGGCAACTAGAGAGGGATTGGTATCAGGATTAATAGGTTTTAAGGCCCCGGGGATAAATCCCCAGGGCTAAAAACGAAAGCGCCATAAATGGCGCTGGTTTTTTGTAAGAAATAAAAATTTCTTGGCGATAAGACGCGAGAGACGCCCCGCTGGGGGCGTCTCTTTGTTTGTAATATTTTTTATCTGACAATAATTATAAGCTTCGGAGATACCAATGGCCGTCGTCTTCTTTATCCACGTAAAAAGTTATTTTGCCGTCCCGTCCCCCCAGGTCAAAATAAACGTCTATAGAGTAAACCGCCGTATTTTCCGTCTGGCTCACGAGCGCCGCGTCGTCCAAAAGGCCGGCGATGGCCATAAGACTGCTTTTTTCCTGGTACTCAAAAGTATATTCCAGCGCCTTATGCACATCCCGGTTGAAAAAAATTTTCGCTTTATCCGGGTTATTATCAATAAAAGCGGCCGACGCTCCGGCCATAGCCGCCGCGGCCGTATTGGCGGGGGAGTCAATGATCTGAGGCGGCGGCGGGGTAGTTTGCGTATTTGGCGCTTCGAGCTTTTCTCCGATCGCGATCGTGTTTAGGTTTTTATCGGTAATTCCGAGACCAAGCGTCCGCATGACCGCGAACGCGTCGGCGGGGCGACCGAGATAATAACGCTTCAGGCTTTGGGGATCGATATACCAGGCTTCGCCGGCCCCTTCGGTCTGGAGAAAGATCTTGCCTTTGTGCAAAGCGGCGAAAGCCAGGTCAATTATCTGTGGACCATTTCCCAAGGGATCAAAGTTATTTGACACCTCCTCTTTATCGCTATAGCCGTCATTGTCCGTATCGGTTTTGCCGGGGTCGGTTTTAAGCGCGGTTTCGATTTCGTCGCTCAGTCCGTCTTTATCGGCGTCGTTAGCGCCGCCATATGCCGTTAAGCCGACCGGAAATTTATTGAGGTCGTTATCGGTAATGCCTACGCCGGCGCCGTGCATTATATTAAAGCAGTCCAGGGGCCGGGAGAGAAAATAGCGTTTTTGGTCTCCAGGGTTAACGTACCAGGCTTCGCCCGCACCCTCCACCCGGAGGAGGATGCGCCCGCTTAAGCGTTCAGCTAGCGAAATTTCCGCCCTAACCCCCCCAGACGGATATAGATACGAAAAAAGTCCGAACAGTACGGCTGATACAAAAATAACCAAGCTGAAAAATTTATTTTTTTTCATATCCTCTTTTTTATTTTAACATATTTTTGGATTCGCTTAAATATGCTATAATTTAAATTATGAAGATGATCAAGCACAAAAGAATATTATTAGCGCTCGTATCGTTTTTTTTCTTGTTTTTATTTTTTGCGGCACCGGCCATTAAGAGCGAATACCGTTGGTTTAAGATAAAAAGGGCGATTTCCGCCATCGGCTACCCCGAGCAGCTAGGCCTGACGAATATTAAAACGATTCAATGCGTCGTGTCCTGCGACGGCGCCTGCTGTCAGGGTGGGGCCCTGTGCTCCGCTTTGACGCCGGCGGATTGCCCCAAGACGCAGGAAGTGAGCGGAATGATGGCGGGCGGAACCGGCAATATGGCTCTTTTCGCCATTGAAGACCTGTCCACGTCCGGCGTAAAGGCCGGGGGCCAGCTAATTGCCGGCATGACCAGTATTACTATGCCCAAGGCAAACGTTTGTCTGGCCGGAAGGGTCGGCTGTGTCGGAACCTGTTGCGGCGGATTTTAACGCTTTACTACTCTATAATACGATGGAATTAATCGAACAAACGAAAAAAATATGCCATTCATACGGCATAATCCCTGCCCGTTCGCGCGGGCAGAATTTTTTAGTGGATAAGGAGACCTATGAAAAGATCGTAGAAACAGCCGGGCTATCTAAGGATGATATAGTTTTGGAAGTAGGGCCCGGATTAGGGTTTTTAACAGAAAGTTTAGCTAAAAAGGCCGGGAAAGTGATAGCCGTCGAGCTTGACGATAAGTTGTTGACCGCTTTACGAAAGAGACTGGCTGAACAGTCGATAAAAAACGTGGAAATTATCAATGAGGATATATTGAAATTTTTAAATAATGCAAAAGACCAGATATCCAATATTAAAATAGTGGCTAATTTACCATATAATATTACGTCAATATTTTTACGGAAATATTTATCAGGCGAAAGAAAGCCCAAATCAATGGTTTTAATGCTGCAAAAAGAGGTGGCGGAGCGGGTCGCGGCCCAGCCGGGGAAAATGAGCCTCTTGTCCGTATCCGTGCAATTTTTTGCCGAGCCGCAAATAATCGGTTATGTTACGAAAAATAAATTTTGGCCAGTGCCGGAAGTGGATAGCGCGATCATAAAATTATCCATCCGAGAAGGCGGCCAGCCCCAAACTGGAACGAAAATTAACGAGAAAAAGTTTTTTCAGCTTGTTAGGATCGGATTCAGCTCCCGGCGAAAGATGCTTAGGAACAATCTGGCTTCAGGATATCACATAACGCGTGAGGAGGCGGCACAAAAACTTCGCGATGCCGGTTTTGATGAAAAGATCAGGGCTCAGGAGCTAAGTCTCGATAGTTGGTTAAAATTATTTGGTGTTTTGGGGTAAATTATGTTATAATTTAATTGCCGTATTGTGTATAACTAGTGAAATAATAAAATACTAGAACCGAAATAAAATATAATTATTTTCTTATATTAATGTTAAACAACGAACAAGGTTTTGAGAGTAAACAGGAGAACGGGGAGCCGGAATACGCGCCTATCAGACCCGGACTTAATAAGAGCCAGAAGATATCCCTGGTGGTTTTGGGTTTTTTTACTATTTTTATCATATTCCTGTGGTCGGCGCAATTTAAAAATAACCTGTCCGGGATCAACAATAGCGGCGCGATCAATAATGAAATCCCTCTTGATACAAATTCCGAACAAGAAAATCTCTATACTAAGGACACTGACGGCGACGGCTTGTCCGACGGCGACGAACTCAATCTTTATAAAACCTCTCCTTATCTCGAAGATAGCGACAGCGACGGTTTTTCGGATAAAAACGAAATAGATTCCCAGCATGATCCGAATTGCCCCGAGGGCAGGGAATGTTACGGTACCGAGGCGGCAACCGATGTTGAGACGGTTAAGACCCCCGCTCCGGCCGATTCCATGGCGGATATCCTTGAGGAGCTCAACCGGGTTAATACCGCGATTCCGGCCGCGGAAAGCGGCAGCGAAACGCCGGACGCGGCCAGGGTTTTCGGCGGAGAGATGAGCGCGGCCGATCTGCGGACCCTTCTCATAGGCTCGGGCGCCGATGAAGCCATGATCAGGCAGTTCAGCGACGAGGAGATTCTGAAAATTTACAAGGAGATTTTAGCGGAATGATTTTTTAAATATTTATATAAATAAATGAAATTAAAATTTAGTTTCAAATTCTTTTTATTTCTATTGATCGTAAATATTTTTTTATTAATGCCTGTATTGGGAATCTACCGGGCGCGGGCGGAATCGATGGATCTTACGGGAATGGGCGGGATTGACCCGACTTCCATTAAAACATCGGATAAACAAGGGCTTAAAGCCACCGTAACGCAAACAGCGAAGAATCTCGCCAGCTGGGTAAAGGAATGGTATAAACAGGCCGAGGATTTCGCCTGGAAAAAAGCGGGATCGGCCGCTTTTTGGTCGGCTCTCCGCACCGCCATGAATACGGTGGCTTACGATACGGCTACCTGGCTCGGATCCGGCGGCAAAGGGCAAAAACCGCTTTTTATCACGGAAGGCTGGGGTGAATATCTGACCAACGTCGCCGATAACGCGGCCGGCACTTTTATAGAGCAGATGGCCGGCCGGAATTTTAATTTGTGCAACCCCGACCTGCAGCTTCGCCTAAGGATCGGACTGGGCCTGGTCCGCGTCGAAAGGCCGGAAAAACCCCGCTGCTCCTTTACCCAGATGAAAGAGAATTGGGAAGCGGAATTGGCCCAGGGTGATTTTTTGAATAAATTCCAGACCATGTTCGATCCGTACGGAAATGATTTTATCCAGGTATTGACGCTTCATACCGGTTTTATGGCCGACAAGGACGCGGCCGCGGAAGCCGGCTTAAGGGACCGGAACGAGACCGGAGGCTGGCTTGACGTTACCGGCTTGATCAGCGGAGACCGAACCGCTCCCCCCGGAGAGGCGGAACGCAGGCGGAATTTCGCGAGCAATGTCCAGGGGATACAATTCGCGCAAACCACCGAAAATCCCTTTGAGGACGCGATCAACGTTTTTTTGAACCAACTGGCGGTAACCCTCTTTAACCGCATGATGGAGAAGCTTGGCCAGGGAAAGAAGACCACGAGTCCCTATTCTGGCGACTACGGGCTTTCCGGTTCCGGCCTGACGGATTATTATTCCGGTTCGAATGTCGGCGGGATCGCCGCCGCCAAGGAAAAATTCCGGAAGTTAGTTGAGCCGGATTTTAATATCAGGGGGGATTATAATATCCTGGGCGAACTCACTACCTGCCCGAAGCCGACCAAGGCCGGTCCGACCAACTGCGTTATTACCAGTAAATTCCGGAAAGGGATCGAAGACCGGTTAACGGTCGGGGAAGCCATGAAACAGGGCTATCTTAATCCCGGAGGAATATTCGGTTTTACGTCCGATGGATTGGAGCCGAATTATAACGAAGGCTACCCTTATCGGTCCATGGTCATATTGCGGAAATTCCGTATATTGCCGGTCGGCTGGGAATTGGCCGCCCAATACATAAAAGATCATCCCGGAGAACCGAGCCTGGGCGGTACCAACGGAGCCAGGAATTTAGAGGACCTGGTCAACTGCTTTGAAGCTGATGATGATTACGGCACCGCCGCCGACACGAGAACCTGGTGCGCCGGCCTGGTCGATCCTAACTGGGTCCTTAAAGCGCCCCTTAATTACTGCAAACGGGAAGGGCCGGGACCGGAATTGCTCATCGAAACCGTCGTCGGTTCGGGCGATGACAGCGAATTAACGGTTAACCGCAATGATAAATATTGCGCCGACGAACAGGCCTGCATAAACGAAGATTACGACGGTTCCTGCCAAAGCTACGGTTACTGCGCGGAAGAAAGAAGGCGGTGGAGTTTCGGCTCTAAAACCTGCAACCCGGTATACAATAGCTGCGAAACCTTCCGGAGCGAGGGAGGCGCAACCGCGTCTTACCTAAAAAATACCCTTAATTACGGCAACTGCAACGCCGATAACGCCGGCTGCAAAGAGTATTGCCAGGACTACGACGCTAACGCCGGAATTTTTGCCTGCACCCCAAGCACCGGGTCGAAATTATTCCTTGACGGCGATTCCGAAGAGTGCGACGCGGACACAGAGGGATGCCATGAGTTTATCCGGACTTTGCCCGGCCAGGGTACTAATTTTTTCAATAATTCAAGTTTTGAGGATCCGGCCGCGGGATTCGACCAGAGATGCGACCAGGACGCGGCCTTCGGCAGCTGCAGTGTCCATTTGCCCGCCAACTACGGTCCGGCCGCGGTTCCGATATTTTTGTCTTCGCCGATGTCTCTGGCTAACGAAGTTTTGACTTTTTCACTTTATGCCAAAAACTGCGGGGAGGGCGGAACCATCAATATCGGCAGCAATAACAATTGGGCCGTCAACCATACCTCCGCTCCGTTGGCGACTACCGGCAATTGGCAATCATTTTCGGTAAGTCACGTATTTACCGGAGGCGATCAAGCGCTCATAAGCATCGAGGGCACTACCGACGTCGGAGGCGACAGTTGCCGGATTGACGCGATCAAAGTCGAGAGGGGGCCGGCCGCCACCGCTTATAGCGATTATCGCGCGAACGGGGTCAGTTATTTTAAATTGATCCCGGAGTATCTGGCCCAGGAGTGCTACATTAATCCCGGAGTCGATCACGGCCTAAGGGTTGACGCCCCCGCTCTTTGCGGCGAATTCACGAGACTATGTAATCAAAGCGAGCTCGGGTGCAAGCTGTTCACGAGCGCCAAGGGAGGATTGACCATACCGGCCAGGATATCCGCCGCCGATTATTGTCCGGCGGAATGCGTCGGTTACGACGATTACCTGCAGTCAGCCACTGCTTTTGACAACCTAAGGCCTTCTTTCCTGATACCGCAAACCGCTAAACGCTGCGGCGCGGCTTCGGTCGGTTGCGACGAATTTACCAATCTTGATACGATCGGACAAGGCGGCGAAAGCAAGGAATACTATACTTATCTTAAGCAATGCGTCCGGCCCAACGATCCGGGCGCGAATTGCGCCAATTTCTATACCTGGGAGGGGTCGTCGGAAACAGGTTATCAGCTAAAGGCGCATCTTTTCCAGGCCGCCGGCGCGGAGCCGGACGTAACCTCTCCCGACGGAACCGAATGCAATCTCGCGATCTATAATCTGCCGCCGACCGATCCGGGTTATAACCCCGATTGCCGGGAATATTATAACCAGAGCGGACAGCTTTCCTACCATCTTTTCAGCCGGACGATAACTTGCGGCGAAGATTGCCACCCGTATCGCCGCACCGAACAGAATATAGTCAGAGACCCGGTAACGGGCGCCGATATCGGCGCGGCCGCTTGCGCCGCCTTAGATCCCGATCCGAACAGCACGCATTACGACGCGGCCCGGCAAGAATGCGTTTACTGCAAGAACGGAGGAACCTGGCGCAATGACCATGGCGCCTGCATATATATGGCCATGCCGGGCGAAGGAAGGAAATGTTCGGCTTCCCAGGCCTCTTGCCGCGAATATACCGGATCTACCGGCAGCAATATCCGCGTAATAGCCGCCAGCGATTTCGAGGGCAGCGCGCAGGGTTGGCGCGGGACAGGCGGAGCGACGGTCGTGACGGACAGCGAATCGCTTTTCGTGGGAGGGGAATCCCTTTCCGTTTCCGGGTCCGCGCCCGTGGGAACGAGTATTAATTTAGGCAATCTGATAAACGAGGGAAAATCCTACAATATCCGCTTTATCGCCAAGCAGAACGCCGGCGGCGGTTCGCCGGCCACGCAATTCAATTCGATCGCTATTTCCAACAGTTCAGACACGTCTTCCTTTACTTCCGATCCTATACTTTCACTTACCTTGACCCCCGAGTGGCGGCTTTACGAACTCGATCTAACCGCGGTCGATCACGCGGTCGCGGCCGACGAGAGTCTGGTCATCACGGCAAACGGCAATTTTTATATAGATGATATCCGGCTGACGGAGATCGTCGATCGCTATTATCTTTTGAAGAATTCCCGGAATATCCCGGATTCATGCTTTAACGACATAAACGGCAATCCGGCCGGCGAGCTCCATAACCTTGGTTGCGGCACCTGGAGCGATAAAGAGGGGCTGACTTATTATTTGCGCAGATTCACCCAGCTTTGCGACCAATCGGCCGTCAACTGCGAGTTGGCGATCGATACGCACAATTCGACCGACTTCGGGGCGGCTTTCTGGAACGACGGCGGCGACGGCGTTTGCGATCCGGCGGACGGAGAGGATTGCGAATCGATCCCGGCGGACAGTTTCGTTTATCTCGTGGCCGATCCGGAAAAAGAATGCGGTCCGGCCGGCAAAGGTTGCAGCCGCCTGGGTCTCCCTCATGAATTCAGCGGCCAGGCGGTTTATGACGAAATATTCCGGAAAAACGACCCGGATGAATATGACCGCATATTGTGCGACGAAAATACGGCCGGCTGCGAAGCCTGGGCGGCTAAGGACGGCCTTGAATATTTCAAGGATCCCGGCGATCAGACCTGCGAATGGAAGCAGGGTGCCGGTTTAGGGGCGAGCGAATTGAGCTGGGGGTGGTATCAGAAACAGATAAGCCGCTGCGACGACGGTTCGGATCCGCAGTCAGCGGTTAATGGCGAGATTGACGCCACCTCGACGGCAGGCTTCTTCCAGCCTCTGGAAAACCGATTATGCCTTAAAGCCGCCGATTGCGGTTCGAACGGACTGGCCTGCTCGGAAAACTCCGATTGCGGATCTTTTATGACCTGCGAGGCGGGACAATGCCGCTATAGCTGTATTCCCGACAGGAACGATTATCTCTGCACGGCCGCCGCCAGCCCGATAAAAACGATCGGTTACGGCGGCAACGGCAATATCGTAAACCAGCCCACCGTCGATACTTACGGATTTTGGGCCGGGCTTTGTTCCGCGGATCAGGCCGGTTGCAGCGAATACGTCGATCCCCGGTCGGATTTCAACACTAACGAGGTTTATAACGGCGATTTCTCCCAGGACGTTGATCTGGACGGCACCGCTGACGGCTGGCAAGTATCGACCGGCAATCAGGAGATCGACCTTGAACCTAATACGCTTTATATATTGACCGTCGAAGGCGCCAATTCAGTAACGGTCACGGCCCGGGACGGGGACGGCAATCCGATCACGGTTTTTTACGTCTTAGCCGATAATAACCGTTTTCAGACGCCGGTTTCAACCATCGGTCTGGGGTCTACGGCCGGAGAAAGGGCCAGTTTGAGCTTTTTTACCGAGTATGGCGTGTCGAGGACGGACACGGAAATAATAACGCACGCTAACAACGTGGCGGTCAATAACGGCACGGAAGTCGTTATCAATAAGGCGGTGGTCAGCTACCAGCTAAAAAGGGATCTTAACAGAACGGATTGCAACGGCGTCATTAATTACGAGGAAGGATGCGTTTTGTTCAATGAGCGCGCCATTACCGGCGGCGATAATATCGACGTAAATTATGCCGCCCTCGTTTTCGACGCGGATAACAGTCCGGTGCCGGAAAACGGCAATCCCCGCAATTGCGGCCTGGACAGTTGCGACTCCAACGTCATCCTTAAAGTAAAACCGGACAGGGTTTGCAATGAATGGCTGGCCTGCCGGAGCTATATAAAGAACAGAAAGGGGGAGAACGTGTGTTTCGGCACCGGCCTCTGCGACAGCCTTGACGACAACGGCGATTGCGACAGTTTCGTCATATCGAGGCAGGAGAATCAAACCTATACCGGTTCGGCTGACGCTTATTTGTATGCCAATACGACCGGTTACAGCAAGGTTGGCTATATCGGCAGCTCGGAGGAAGCTGATTATTTCCCCTTCGGCGCCATGGCACAGGAAGGCGAAGTAATTTACCTTAATAACGGCAATTTCGAAATATCGGGAAACAACGGTTATCCGATCGGCTGGAATCTGTCGCGGAGCGATCTCGTCTGGAGCGCGGATTTTTTCCGCGTGATCGATAATCCGGTAGCGGCGCAAAACGAAGGCGTCGGGTTCTCTCCCGAGGGCAGATCCTTCCTGAAGGCGGGCAAGGGTTTTGCCATAGAATCCGACCTTATCGAAGCCATGAGCGGTTTGGATTATATTATTTCAGCAGTGATAGACACCCAGAACTTAAGCACCCAATCCGCCGATATCACGATCGAACAGTACAACGCCGCGGGCGTCCTGCTCGAATCGGCGGTAGGTCTGTCTTTGGAATACGGCCATCCCTGGACGTTCTTAAACCAGAGATTCCAGGTGCAGTCCACCGCCCAAAGAATAAGACTGGTTTTATCCACGACCGGAGACGGAAATTATTACGTGGACGACATAAAATTGAGTCCGGCCCTGTTCGCGCAAACCGATAATTGGGTACCGCAAACCTGCCGTCTTTATCCGGAGAACGAATCTTTAAGCTGCGATTATATAGAAGATACCGGCATACGGAAAAAAGGTTTTTGGGGGTACTGCCTTGAATACGACCGTTATCCCGGATCGGAAGATAATTGCGTAACCTGGTGGCCGGTTGACCGGGTCAAGGGCGACGGCGTTTCGGACGAGGATATTTATAGCGGTTATTCCGGAAAATTCCCGGTTTATTATTGCGATAACATCCGGGCCGATTTTATCCTGGTTGAACATCGCGAAGAGAGGTTATTAAGAACTATCAGGCAATCAGGTCTGACCCTTTTGGGAAATATCGCCGGAATTTTACTGGTGGGAATACCGGGAGAGGTATTTTTCCCGGACGAGGAAGAGATGGAGGGCGCGGCTAATGTCTGTCCGGCCGAAGACGAAGGGATCCAGAACGGCGGTTATCGCATCAGGGTAACCAGGCATAGCGGCGGCAACGCTCTCCGGCGCCGGGTAACGATCCGTTATTACTGTACTCCGATCGAGGACCACCTCGTTACCGGCATGTGGTATCGCTATAACGGTAATCTCGTCAAATTCAACGGGTTGGATAACGGCGGCTGGGACGAGACCAGGGACGGTGTCAGGATCTACGACACCGGCGTAGATTCGGCTCCGTTCGACCCGCGAAATTATAACCTGACCTGCCAGAAGGTCTGGCAAACGGTCAATGCCACCGGACAGAATAAAGCCTGGACCGCCCGCGTCAATACCGGCAGTCCCTATGAGACGGCGGAACTCCATTACGGATACGATACTGACGATACGCCTTTCGGTTCCGCCGTACCGCCGGCTCCGGTCAATAATCCTTATGAATGGGACAGCGATAGCAACCAGGGCGGCCTTCAACCTCTTTACATGCTCGGAGAATCGACGGACGCGGCTCGGGCCGGAGCGCCGTATGACTGCGTCGGCAGCCAGTGCGGGCATCTGGGGCTCTGCGATATAAGCGGGGACGTCTGCTATAACGTACCGGTCAATCGGCCCACGGGAGTCATAAATTATTGTCCGAATGACGATACTAACCCCTGTTACGAGAATTGGCAGCAGACCTTCCTAACCTGTCCCGAGGGCGAACGTTGCAACGTCGACCTTTTTAACGTGGAAGCGGCCACGATCGATCCGCACCAGAAGCTAAGGCGGATCTTCGCCCAAAGTTACGGTGTCTGGGAATGGCAGGGGACGGAAGGGCATTGCGCCGCCACCCCGGCCACGGACTGCTCTTATGACCAAAATCAGTGTCCGAACGGAGCCTGCCAGGCGCGCTGCGTCATGTATCGCGAGAACGGAACTTACGACACCCCGATGTATAACGTTAATGCCAGCGGGGTATCCGTAAATTATCGGGATTGCGCCAACGGCCAGGTAGCCACGACCGACCCATGCAATGATATATTGTTTGAAGGACAGACAGCGGCGCAATTAAGTACAGATAACGCCTGTAGCGCCTTTAACACCGCCTGCGGGGTCGGAGGGGTGAATTGCATCGCGAGCGATTGCTGCGAGGTTTGCTGCGGAGATCTTAATGCCGACGGTACGGATGATTGCGGCGCCGATTGCTGTACGGCCTTGGAACGTCAGACCTGCGTCAATTACTGGACCTTGCCCCCGCCGACCGGCGTGGCCGGGCAATCTGTTTGCGCCGAAACCCATGATACCTGTAGCGGTGCAGCCGATTGCGCTTATTATACGACCTGCGAGTGGGATACTTGCGTCGGAGGCGATAATGTCGGCGGACAATGCAATGACCGGCAGATATGCCTTAACGATTACTGCGTCCTGGCCTCTACCCGGGCCGGGCGCTATTCGGCTGTGCCGATGGGAGCCGGGGAAGTTACTTTCTGGGATCCGCCGATAAATACCTGCAAGAGCGCGGGCGGAAACGACTGGGCTCGGCCGGTCTGGGCCCTGGACCCCGGTGCGGATGAAGGGGAGTGCAATGACGGGGACTGCTTCCAATGTCCGGGCACGACCCTAGGTTCCGAACATTGCGATTTTTGCGGCGTAAAACCGAGAATAGAGAATATCACGGTCGATAATAATCCGGGCAACCCGCCTTTTCCGACGATACACGCCAACGGCTTCATTAACCTGACGTTTAACAGTATTGTTGACGCGGATCAGCTGCCGCTCGTCATGTACGCGGTCGATTGGGGGGATAACGAAGGCACGGTCGTATCCGGCGTCGAGATGCGCGACCGGAAAAACTGGGAAAACCCCCATTCCTTGTTCCATCTGTATAGCTATTGGGACCTTAGAGCGAAGCGGGTCATGAATTACGGCGCGGGGCAGAATACGGTCTATTGCGGCGCGGCCAACGCCCTGGCCCGGAACTACGAAAACGTTTCGAGCGGCTTTACTTGTCCGTCGCAAAGCGATTGCTGCGTGGTCCGGCCGAGCCTGAAGGTAAAGGATAATTGGGGATGGTGCAATAACGGCACTGACGGCTTCCCCTGTCCAGGGGGAACGGCGCAAGGTTACCAGCTCTACGGCGATTGGGACACGGACGGGTTTTCGAACGCCTGGATAGTGGTAACGGAACGATAATCCGAAGACGGAGCTGGATTGTTTAAGAAAAGAAGATGATAAAATAAAGAAGAAAGAGATTGGTTTTAAGTGCGGATAAATTATGCTTGATGATTTCGATACAACCGAAGAAGACGAAGGCGGATCCGGAGACGAAGAAGCGATCGCTGGGGAGCTTAAGCGTTTGCGGAGCGCTCCCGGAAAAGAAGAGGGTGGCCTTATGGATAAAGCGGCTACGGCGATAACCGCGCCGGCCCGGAAGGGGACAGACTGGCTTCTGCGGTCGGCCTGGGAGTCGATCTCAACCGTCTGGGGCTTCGTTTTCCTGGGCCTGCCTTACATAAACCTGCATGTTTTAGGGAGTATGACCCTGGGAGATAAATTTTTCGGGAAACTCGGGAGCGAATGGCAGTCGGCTTTCGGCGGCGTCGCTAACGCTTTCGGCCAATCCGAAAGCAAGGGGATAAATTTAATAGAGAAGATAGCTTTGATAGTTTTCGATATAGTTTTGTTACTATGTGTCTTTGCGATCATAGTGATAGTTATTGTTATAATAGATATTACCACGGGCATATTCGGGTGGTTTGTCGATATAGTCACATAAATTTAAAAAATGACCAATTTATCTAACAAAAAAAGATTTATATTTTTGGTTTTTCTTGTTGTTTTTTTGTTTAACTTTTCATTTCCTTTGATAAGTTATGCCCAATGCATTGACCCGGGAATGACCGCTACAAGTGAGCAAACACAGGCTTACATGCAGTGCCTGCAGGATAATAGACCACAAACAGCGAGTGCGGGCGAATGGATTAAAGAAAAATTTTTTTTGTATCTCGCTTATTTAGTTTACGCGCTTGTTTGGACGGTCGGTTTGGTTTTTATCTTTTTAACGACGCTGTTGCGCGAAGTATTCAATTGGCAGGATTTTATCAAAGTGGCTACCGTCGAGCAAGGTTGGGTTATTGTCCGTGACTTATGCAATATGTTTTTCGTTCTTATTCTTTTAATGATCGCTTTCGCGACGATCTTAAGGCAGGAGAGTTACAGCGCCAAAAGGCTTTTAGGAAAACTTATCATCATGGCTGTACTCATAAATTTTTCCAAGATGATCTGCGGTCTGATTATAGATTTTTCCCAGCTTATTATGCTTACCTTTGTCCAGGGTTTGGGTTCGAGCGGATGGAATAAGCTGGCCACCTTACTGGGGTTTGATAAGCTTGTCAGCATGATTGAGACCGCAAACTCGAATAAAAATATTACTATAAATAGTTTATCCGTATTCGGCGCCCTTTTAGCCGGATTGGCGGCCTCGATAGTAGCTACTGTAGTAGTAATGGTTATATTATTAATCTTGGTTTTCAGGATCGTGATGCTCTGGATCTATATAATACTTTCGCCAATCGCTTATTTATGCTCAGCGTTTCCCGGCGGGCAGAAATACGCGGGGCAATGGTGGAGCGAGTTCACGAAGCAGGTAGTAACCGGCCCGATATTGGCGTTTTTCTATTGGCTGGCCCTGTCTACAGCTCAGGCCTCGATGAGCGCTCTTAATGTGGACACGAGCGCGTTAAGTGGAAATACCGGCGGGAACTTTCAAAGCAATATTCCGTCTGATTTTTGGACCCTTGCCTCTTTCCAGACATATATGGTTACTTTAGCGCTTCTGGTCGGCGGGCTTATCATAACCCAGCAGGCCGGAGGGATTGCGGGCAGTATGGCCGGCAAGGGACTGGGCTGGGCCCAGAAATACACGGGGGTGCGCCGGGTTCGTGAGCGCTACGGCGCTTTCGCGGCGCGCCGCGAGAGCGAGCGGAAGCGCAAAGTCGAGGAAAGCGGGGATAAGTGGTTCGGGCGGTATAAGGCCACGACCGCGACCGCCGGCGCCGCGCTGCAGGCGGCTAAAAATCAAACAGTCGGCAAGCTTACCAGTAAGATCAGTATGGACCTGTTCCGGTCGGAAGCTGACCGCAAAGCATACCGTGAAAAGAGGCGGCAGAAGAGCGAGGCCAAGGAAAAGGTATTCGAGGCGTGGGAGGATCTTAAAGACCTTAATACTGGCGCTTCGCAAAGACACGGCGATCTGGTGTATGAAAGGAATAATATGGGGGGTATTACGGTTAAAGATTTAAGCGGCAAACCGATCGCCAAGCATCGCGCCCTCGAAACCAAGGCGGAATTCCGGAAAGCCTATAGTCCGGCCCGGCGCGCGCTTGACGAGACCGCCGCCAAGAAGATCAACAGCCTGAAGCAGGATTTCGGGAATTTGTCCGCGGCCGAGTTAAGAAGGATATTGGACAACAAGAGCGCCTCGAAGAATGAAAAACAGACGGCCTCCATGATGCTTAACGCCATGAGCGAATTCAAGAATAAAGAACAGCTCGAGCAGGCTAAATCCAATATTGAAGGACTGCCCACTCTAATGAAAGAATTCAATGATACGGCCGATAGGCGTTACGGTTTATGGAACAATTCCGGCGCCGCTTTCCAGGCCAAGGTCAAGGACGGCACCATCAGGGTGGATAACCTTGATACTTCCCAGATTACGGGAGAGACGCTGGAGCTTATCAGGGATACGGTCGGCAATCTTAAATTCGCCGATTCAGTGGAGGGCATGATGCGAACGCAGGATGACCGCAACAAGGTAGAGGCCGCGGCTGATAGCAGGCTGACAGCTTTGAATGCCAGCGGCGATTTTACCGATAACGCCCGGGTACATCGTAAATTCTATGCCGGCATGACCGGCAATGTAGTCAAGGCCATGGACGGCGTTCCGGCTCAGATGGAGAGATTAATAAGCGAGGCCAAACCGGAGCATTTATCCAAGATAAAGGCTGACAATTTTTCCAATGCCGATTTCGCGCGGGCGTTCGCCCATAATATCAGCATTCAGAAACTGGATTCCATGCAGAAGATGGGCAAGGTTGATCCTTTGGTCTTGAAACAGATGGTGGATGCTGCCGCAAATGCTACGACTCGCAGCGACCATAGACAATTCATGGAAGCTTTGAATAAGAATAACACATTAAAATCCATCCACGAGGGCAGGGCGTAAAATCTTTATGGAGAATATTAACAACAACACCAACCAAGAAGCGAAACAGGATACTTTGGAACTTTTTGAAGGAAATCTGGCCGATGTGTTCGAGCTGGATGATTATACTTTACTGGAAGAATTAAACGACGATATTATTGATTTTGCGACGGACGACCTTAAATTCAAAAACGAACTGGAGTTCGCGCTTTACAAGAATCCGGAAAAATTGACGCATAAGACTTTTCTATTGGACGGATCCCCGCACGCGCCGAGTATCCAGAATTGGCTAAAGGATTTTATCAGGATGAACGGCAGCGGGGTATTCGATAATGTCGCTTTAACGAAGTACGTTACTTATTCGCCGAACTGCCAGCGCCTGGACGACCATGAGAAGGAGATGGTAATGAAGCTTTTATCCCTTTACCGGAACCTTAAATTCTTTCCGGACAGCCTTAAGGGCGTACCGGTCGAAAAGTGGGAGATAATACCGATCGAACGGGAGGAAGATCTAAGCAAGGCGCGTTCCGTCGCCGGCGTCCCCAAAACTGAAGAAGAAAAGGAAATAGACGAATTAAAGAAAGAAGAAGAGAATTACGAGACCGGCGGACTCGAGCGCATGGCCATCGAAGAAGAGATCGGCGAGGAGGCGAAAATTGAAGATCTGCGCGTTGAAGCGAATAAATATCCGTCCGGCAGCCTCGAGCGCAAAGCGTTGACAGAGGAGATAAAAAAGATGGAAAAACGCATAGTCAGGGGTTAAAAGCAAAAAAGAGGTTTTTCGTCGGTTAAGCTGATTTATTTGCATGTATTTAGTATCTAGTATTAAGTATTTAGCACAAAATTATCTTTTGGCTTACCTGCTAAATACATAATACTAGATACTGAATACTCGGTATAAAATGATTACATACTTACAAAAATACAACCAACTCCCTCAGGAACTCCGGGCGAAGATCTCGACCCCGGAGGTTTTAGGCGCCATTGCCGAACTGGAAAAAGGGCATAACGTCAACCTGGCAAGCGTCGTGATGCGGGTTATGGTCAGGGATATCGCCCTTTTGGATCTTAATAAATATTTCGTCTTCGAATACAATCTTGACGGACGCCACGCGGAACAGCTGGTGGAAGAATTAAAAACCAGGGTTTTTGCCGGCGTGGCCGATTATTTAGGGTTTAAGGCCGGCGAATTGCCGGCCTCGTCCGGGGACGAGCTTGATAAATGGGCGAAAGAGCGGGCCAGCGAAGCGGCCGTGCGCAGTTCTAATTTTTTCTTTTCGCCGGAGGACGAGGAGGAAGTAAAAATACTAACCAAGACGTTGGAACAGGCGGGCGAACAGGTAGAAGTGACGGCTGAGCGCGTCGAAGAGGCCATTAGCGGCGTCATAACGTCCGCGAAGATAAATTTAAGCTCGGAAGACCTCGTTAACCGCTTGCGGTCGGTATTAAAAACATATCTGCGCGGCACGCGGAACAAGATTGACGCGAAGCTGGCCCTGATGCGGCCGGTAAGTTCCGGGGGGCTCGAACTTGACGAAAGATCGATCGACGGCATCATGGCCGCGGCGGAAAATGAAAAGCTGAAGCTTAAACAGGCGGAAAAAATAAAACCGCCGGTTAAGATGAAATTGCCCGAAGACGCGCCCGCGAAGAAAACCGAAATCGTCAAGGATTTAAGCGGATCCGCCGATCCGGCTTATGATTTCAGCAAATTAGCGGCGAAACCGAAAAACGAACAGCAGAATGGTAAAGGGACGGCTCCGGTAATTTTGCCTCCGGCTGTCAACTTAAAAACCGATTCCGCGGTCAGGCAGAAGCCGCCGGAAAAAGCCGCCGTGATCGACCTTAAGAAAAAAGAAGAGCCTGCGTTACCCTTGGCGGGCGGGATACCCACTCCGAAAACCGTCGGCGCTTTTAAGCCGATAGCGGAGACGCCCGCGCCGATAATCCGACCCATGGCGCCGGCACCGGTTATCGACAAGCCGAAAGAAACGGCCGCTCCGGGGCGGATAAGCATGGCCCAGGCCAGAAGCGAAGCTTCTCTTCCTGGAAAAACCAGGATGGATGACATCAAATATGTCCCTAAAACAAAATTGACCGGACCGGTCGATGAATTGGGGGAAATGAGCCTTATCGATTTCCGCCGTTTAAGCGATGATCCGGCCGTCGCGGCCGCCAGCATCAAGGGTAAGATAAAATTACTGGAAGATGATAATTACAGCCAGAGATTATTAGGAATAAAAGCCTGGCGGGAAAGCCCGCTTTATAAGCTTTATCTGGCCATCGGACAGGAGAGTATCGGAGAACATAAAAGCATAGAAACCGTTATTGTCGACCGCTTAAAAGCGAACGCGGAATATTTGACCCAGGAAGAATTCAACGCTATCATGGATTTAAATAAGGATTTGAGGTTTTAATAATGCGAATCCACGAATTTATATGCGAACCTACAAATATGCGAATTGTTAGTCGGCATTCACGGTTAAGTATCATTCATTCGCATGTTCGTAGAATTCGCATAATTCGCAGTTTCGCATTATAAATATGCAACAATTCACCGTCCCACAATTCATCGATGTCGAGGATAAGATCTTCGGTCCCATTACCAGCCGGCAATTCGTTATAATGCTCACGAGTTTTGTCATTATCGGCGCTTGCTATAAGCTTTTCGATTTTTCGCTGTTTTTGACCATGGCCATCGTGATATTTTTTATGGGCGGCGTGATCGCTTTTTTAAAGATCAACGGCATGCCGTTCCATTTTTTCATCCTGAATTTTCTGCAGACATCCAAGCGGCCGTTTTTGAGGGTTTGGAACAACGCCACCGGGCAGGAAACCCTGTCACCGGAAAAAGAGATAAAGATCGTGGAAGAGGCTCCCCGGGCGCAGAGCAAGATGTGGAGCAGTTCGCGTTTGACGGAATTGTCATTGATCGTGGACACCCAGGGAGCTTATCGCGGCGAAAACGGATCCCAGAATAAGATGTCTAAGATAAAATCGGAGCTGGATATCAAAATTTAAATTTTTAAGTAATTCGTAATCCTGATGAGATATGCCCCAAAAAAAGGCGCCAAATTTAGCCAGGCACAAAATAAGCATCTCCACCCAGAAGTATCTTGATATAGCCGAGATCAAGGAAGACACGGTGATTTTGCGCGACGGGAGCCTCCGGGCGGTAATTCTCGTTTCCAGCATTAATTTCGCCCTGAAAAGCGAAGAAGAGCAGAATGCCATAATTTCGGCATACGTAAGCTTTTTGAACAATATCAGTTTCCCCTTGCAGATAGTCATCCAGTCCCGCGAGCTCAACATCGAAAACTATATGGAAACCTTAAAGCAGAAAGAGAAAGAACAGACCAACGAGCTTCTGAAGATGCAAACCGCGGAGTATATCCAGTACATAAGCGAGCTCATATCCATGAGCAAGATCATGAATAAACGTTTTTATATCGTCGTGCCCTATAATCTTTTTTCCGATACGCAAAAAGGATTTTTTTCCCGTTTCATCGATGTTTTCAAACCGACCACCCTCATAAAGATGAAAGAGGAAAAATTCCTTCGCCGCCGTATAGACCTGACGCACCGGGTCGAGCACATAATCGGAGGCTTGAATTCCGTCGGCTTAAACGCGATCCAGCTGGATACCCAGGGACTTATCGAGTTATATTATAATTCGTATAATCCGACCACCTCAGCCAATCAGAACCTCGCGGACGTGAACCAGCTAAGGTTCAATAACTAGCGCCCGGGCGATTGTGTCCGCGTAAACTTTATTAAAATCTTTAAGAGCGATCCAACAAGCATGTTTCAACCCCAACAAGCACAAAAAAATGAAGAAAAATTGGTTCGGGAAAAAGAAGAAACCGAAAAGCGCAGGATCAGGGAAGAAAGCCGTTCGATAGAGATCACTGAAGAATATATCGAAGAGGAAAAAACCTATCGCCGCGGCATCGTGTCCATCAAGGACTTGATCGCCCCGGCCAGCATGAAGATCAACCCCAACCACGTGATACTGGGAGGCAAATTCGTCCGCACCCTCTTCGTCATAACTTATCCCCGCTATATAAGCGTGGGCTGGTTCGCGCCGATCATCAACCTAAATTCAACCTTTGACGTCGCCATGTTTTTCTATCCGGTTGAAAGCTCGATAATTTTAAAGCAGCTGAAAAAGAAAGTCGGCGCCCTGGAGGCGCAGATCATATCAGACGCCGAGAAAGGCGCCGCGCGCGATCCGCTCCGGGAAACGGCATTAAGGGATATAGAAGCTTTGCGCGACGCTTTAACCCAGGGAATAGAAAAATTCTTCCAATTCGCGCTTTATGTCACGATCTATTCGGATTCCCGGGAAGAACTTGAAAAAATGACCGGGGAAATAGAGAATATTTTCGGTTCCCGCCTGGTTTATTCGAAAAAAGTCTTTTATCAGTCGGAGCAGGGATTTAATTCGACCCTGCCCTTAGGCAACGACGAGCTTTACATAACATTCAACATGAATTCTTCCCCCATTGCTTCGTCCTTTCCTTTTATTTCCAGCGAGCTCACTACCGATAACGGTATATTGTACGGCATAAACCGCCACAACAACAGCCTGATCCTTTTCGATCGTTTCAGCCTGCAAAACGCCAATACGGTCGTGTTCGCCACTTCCGGCGCCGGCAAAAGCTACGCCATCAAACTTGAGGTCCTGCGCTCCTTGATGCTTGGCACGGAAGTTATCATCATCGATCCGGAATACGAGTATAAGCATTTGTCGGACGCCGTCGGCGGCACTTACATAAACGTTTCCCTGTCCAGTGAAAACAAGATCAATCCTTTCGATCTGCCGCGCGCCATCGAGGGCGACGCCAAACCGGGAGATATCATCAGGAGCGCCGTAATAACGGTTAAGGGGCTTATCCGGCTCATGCTCGGTGACCTTACCCACGAAGAAGATTCCGTGGTCGACCGGGCGCTGCTCGAAACCTATGCCAAGAAGGACGTAACTCCCGACTGCGATCTTTCCAAGGTGGAACCTCCGATCATGCAGGACTTTCAGGACATCCTTGAAGGCATGGAAGGCGGCAACGACCTGGCCCTTAGGCTACGCAAATATACCCAGGGCACGTTTTCCGGGCTTTTCAATAATCCCACGAACGTCAAAATGGACAACCAGCTGGTATGCTTTTCGGTCCGGGACCTTGAAGACGAGCTCCGGCCGATCGCCATCTACATGGTCATAAACTATATCTGGAACGTGGTCAGGAGCGAAACCAAGCAAAGAATACTAGTAATAGATGAAGCCTGGTGGCTTATGCAGCACGAAGACAGCGCGAAATTCATTTACGCCCTGGTAAAACGATGCCGCAAATATTACCTGGGCGTAACGACGATCACCCAGGACGTGAATGACTTTCTGGTTTCGCCTTACGGGCAGGCGATCGTGACCAATTCATCCCTGCAGCTCCTTCTTAAGCAATCGACCGCCGCGATCGACTTGATACAGAAAGTGTTCGTATTGACGGAGGGGGAAAAATACCTGCTTCTGGAATGCGGCGTGGGGGAGGGTATATTTTTCGCCGGCAGCAAACACGCGGCCATTAAAGTCGTGGCCTCGTACACCGAGGATCAGCTTATCACTTCCGACCCCAGGCAGCTTCTTGAGATCGAGGAAGCAAAAAAAGAATTTGCCGCGGAGATGGGAAATGAAAGCGATAAATCCGGCAAGGCGGGCGGCGCGGAAATATAGGCCGGAAAGCGCAATACGATCCGGTTTAAATTTTACTAACATGAAAAGACTTCTAATAGGCGTTATTATAATATTATCAGGCATCCTGCTTCTGGGCGGAGTGGTTTACGTTATTTTTTTCGACGGGTTTTCTTTCTATGATTTTTTGGGCAGATGGAGGAAGCCGCCGGCAGGCGTAACGAATACCGTCATCCCGGTGGAAAATACCGTCCAGGTCGTAAAGGAGCCCAAAAAGATAGTCGTTACCGAAAATCCGGCCGAGTTGACCGGGGAAAAAGAAGTGGTTATAGCGAAAGAACCGGGAGACGATTATGCCGATAAATATGATCTTCTGCGGATGGCGGCCTCTTTTTCCGAACGATTCGGCAGCTACTCCAACCAGTCGAATTTCAGCAATGTTACCGATCTTAAAATATTCATGAGCCGGCGCATGAAGAATTGGGCCGATATCTTTGTCGCCGGCGAGCAAAAAAAGGGGATCGATAACAGCCTGTATTACGGCATCGTCACCAAGGCGGTTACCCAGGAGATCATGGATCTTGACGATTACGCCGGGGAAGCAAGCGTCCTCGTGAAAACCATCCGGCGGGAGGCGGCCAGTTCGACCAGTAACGTTTCCCGGTCCTTCAACCAGAATATAATAATAAATTTCACGAAAGAAATGGGCGCCTGGAAGGTGGATAGCGCCAATTGGCAGGCTAAGTAGTATCGATCAGGCAGAAATCGCTATAAGCGGATAATAAAGGTTAAATTATATTTTATGTTAAAATCATCCAAAAGCAATAAATATACGGTTCCTCTTTTCGTGTCCGCGTCATTAGGAACGTTTTTAGTGATCGGTATCCTACTTCTGTTCTGGAAGCTCGAGTGGGGCTACCGTAATATGGAGGCGGATATCGCGATGAGCCAGCCTTCGTCGGAAAAAATCTATATCAACACGGATTACGCCGAAGACGATCCCTATATCACTAAAAATCCGTCGCTTAAAGACATGCTCGCCGGACCGATAATTACCGACCTGGATCCCAGCACGGGGGACAAATACGCTCCGGTCGTGATCGTTTATTTTGCCGATTTTGAATGCGATTTTTGCCGGAAGCAGGAGCAGATCTTAAAGCGAATACTACTGAATTATAAATACAAGACCAAATTGGTCTGGAAGGATTATCCCGAGAATGACCAGAATACCGCTTCCTTCCGGGCCGCCCTGGCCGCCAGATGCGCCTTCGAGCAGGGAGCGTTCTGGCCTTATCATGATTTCCTTTATGAATATAACGCCGATATCAGCCGGGAAACCTTCAATAAGATAGCCGACATGATATCAATCGACCGGGGGAAATTCGACGAATGCCTGGACGCGTCCCGGCCGAAAAAAGCGATATACGACAACATAGAAGAAGCCGACGCGCTCGGGATCAACGGGATTCCGTTCATGTACGTCAACGACCAGGAGGTAATGGGAGAGACGAGCTATGAAGATCTTGAAAAAATAGTGAAAATAGAATTAGAGAAAGCGGAAAATAAGGGTGGAGCAGAATGATATTTTGTCTTTGATTGATGTTTTATGATATTTTTATTTTGATATTAGATATTGGATATTTCGACGATCATGGCAAATAACACTCAGACAATTTACGCCTGTAGCAAATGCGGCGCCCAATTCTCTAAATGGAATGGGCGTTGTTTGGAATGCGGCGGCTGGGGAACGCTTTCGGCCGGAAACACCGGAGAGAACGGAGAAATACGGGCGGAACCGGCGCAAGCTATCGATCTTGATAAGATAAAAGAGGGCGGGCTCATCCGGATCCCCACCGGAATAGGAGAAGTGGACCGCTGCTTGGGCGGAGGCTTGGTTAAGGGTTCGCTGACGCTTATTTCCGGCGAACCGGGCATAGGAAAGTCGACGATACTCGCCCAGATAGCCGACGCGATAGCCGGATCAGGCGGCCAGGGCGGAGCGGTTTACGTCAGCGGCGAAGAATCGGCGGGACAGGTCAAGGACCGGATGGAGCGTCTTGGATGCCGCCTCGGCAATATCAAATTCATCGGCGAAACCGACGTCGATAAAGTAGTCGCCGGCCTGATCGATCTTAAACCGGCGGTAGCGGTGATAGATTCCGTCCAAACGGTCTATTCTTCCGAACTGCCGGGAGAGGCCGGGGGCATAAACCAGATCAGGGCGGCGGCCGTAAAATTCCTCGAGATCGCCAAGCAAAGGAATATCGCCGTGATATTAGTCGGCCACATCACCAAGGACGGCGGCGTCGCCGGACCTAAGCAGCTGGAGCACGTGGTCGATACCGTGATCTATCTGGAAAGCGATCCGGCCAGGGATTTCCGGATATTGCGGGCGACCAAGAACCGGTTCGGCTCGGTCAATGAACTCGGAATATTCGAAATGACCGGAGAAGGATTCAAGGAAATAAAGAATCCGGCCGGAATTTTTTTAGGGGAAGGGGACTCGATATCCGGCACGGTCATAAGCTCCGTAATGGAAGGCACGCGTCCGTTTTTAGTCGAGATCCAGGCCTTGGTTACCAAGACCGTTTTCGGCTATCCCCAGAGAAAAGCCTCCGGCTTCGATCTTAACCGGCTGCAGGTTCTGTCGGCCGTCCTTACCAAGCGCGCCAAGATAAATTTAAGCAACCAGGATATTATTTTAAATATTGTCGGCGGGCTTAAGGTAAGCGATCCCGCCCTTGACCTTGCCGTCTGTTTAGCGATCAGCTCATCTCTTTTAAACCAGACGATTGACCGCAAGACGATTGTTTTGGGCGAGGTCGGCCTGGGCGGGGAGGTCCGCAACATAGGCAAGCTTAAGGCCAGGCTTGATGAAGCCCGGAAGCTCGGCTTTACTAAAGCGATAATTCCGGACTTTAACGCCAAAGCCAATGGAATTGAATTGACGAAAGTGAAAAAACTAGAAGAGATCGTTAAGAAAATAACCCAGTAGAGACGCGATTAATCGAGTCTCTGTCCGCGATTATAATGAAAATATTGCCTCAATCGTTTTACAACCGAAATACTTTAAAAATCGCCCGGGACCTTCTGGGTTGTTTTTTAGCGCGGTCGTTTCCCAATGGAACGACAGGACGGTTTAAAATCGTGGAAACCGAAGCCTATCACGGTCCCCGCGACCTGGCCAGCCACGCCAGTCGGGGGCGCACTCCGCGCAATGCCGTCATGTTCGGCGCCCCCGGAATGATATATGTTTATTTCACGTACGGGATGCACTATATGCTTAATATCGTAACCGGAGAAGAGGGTTATCCGGCGGCCGTGCTTATCAGGGCGGTTGAGGAGATGCGGCATGAAACATGCGGCATGAAGCATGAAACTCGTAAGAGGCTAAGCACCAATGGTCCGGCTAAACTGACTAAATATTTGCAGATTGATAAGACGTTTAACGGCAAGCCGGTTTTCGTAAAAAAATACGGCCTTTGGATCGAAGACCGGGAAAGAGGCATAAAACCGCTTGTTGTGCGTGCCGCGAGAATAGGCGTGGATTATGCCGGCGAGTACAAGGAAAAATTGTGGCGGTTTCATGTTAAGGGGAACGGGTTTGTTTCTAGGAAATAATGTTGTATTTTTAGTGTTTCGCGGATCTTTAACGAGTATTTAGTATATGGTATTTAGTATTCTGCTAACGCCGGTATTAGGTGCTAAATACTAAATACCAGATACTGGATACCGACTATTCCAAATGCACCCGTTTCTCGTATTCTCCTAATTTTGCCTTAAGTTCCGGATACTCTTTAAGTTCCGGATCTTTTTTTATGAGAGCGGCGGCGGCTTGGCTGGTTTTTTCGATAAGATCGTGATCAAAAAGGGAAGCGATTCTGAATTCCGGAAAACCTTTCTGGATCGTACCGTAGATCTCACCCGGACCGCGGAATTTAAGGTCGACCTTGGCCAGATCGAAGCCGCTCGAATATTTCTCCATCGCTTTAAGCCTCTGCGCGGTTCTTAAAGCCCTGCTTTCGGCGAAGAGGAAGCAGTAAGACTGGTGTTCGCCCCGGCCGACCCGTCCGCGGAATTGGTGCAGTTGCGCCAACCCGAAACGGTCGGCGCCTTCGATCATCATAATCGTGGCGTTAGGCACGTCCACGCCGACTTCAACCACTGAGGTGGACACGAGGATCTTTGTTGTTTTATCGAGAAAATCCGCCATGATTTTTTCTTTTTCTTTCGGTTTGAGGCGGCCATGGAGCAGTCCGACTGGCAGATCGGGAAATATCGTTTTGTCGAGTTTTTCGAATTCTTCTTTAACGGATTTAACCCCGAGTTTATCTGAAGGATCGATCAAGGGGCAGATAACGAATACCTGTCTGCCCTCCTTTACCTGATCGCGGATGAATTTATAGGCGGCTTCGCGTTTTTCCTCCGGTACGACCTTGGTTGTAATCGGCTTTCTGCCTTTAGGCATTTCCCGGATGACAGACAGGTTAAGGTCGCCGAATATGGCCAGGGCCAGAGACCGGGGGATCGGGGTCGCGGTCATGGACAGGAAGTGCGGACTGACATCGGTTTGCGCGGACCCTTGCGCCAAGAGCCGGGCTCTTTGGTCGACTCCGAAACGGTGCTGTTCATCGATTATTACCAGAGACAGATCATTGAATTCGGTTTTTTCCTGGATCAAGGAATGGGTGCCAATAATAATATCGGCCTGATTGATGATATTTTGAGATGTTATTTTGGATTTTGGATTTTGAAGTTTGGAATTTTTTTGTATCTTGTGCCTTGTGTCTTGTGTTTTGCTAAGATTTTTTTCCGTGCGTGTAATAAGGCCGATTATAATGTTAAAATTTTCAAGAAGCTTAGATATGGAATAAAAATGCTGATGCGCCAGGATCTCGGTCGGGACCATAAGAACGGATTGTTTTTTATTCAGGGCGGCATTTAGCATGGCGATAACGGCGACCAGGGTTTTGCCACTACCCACGTCTCCTTCCAAAAGACGCGCCATCGGTTCGGTTTTTTCCATATCATTAAGGATCGCCCAGGCGGCTTTCTTCTGGTCGTCGGTCAGGCGGAAAGGCAGGGAATCCACGAAAGTTTTCGTGTCTTTTTCCCTGAATTTTACCGCTTTCGCCCGGGTAAGCATTAGCTCCCGGCGCGCCAGTTGCGACCGCGTCTGGACCAAAAAAAGCTCATCCCAGGCTAAACGTTTTTTGGCGCGTTCGATATCGTCAAAATCATCCGGAAAGTGGATTTTTTTTAAGGTTTCATCAAAAGAAAGCAGGTTCCCTCCGCGGACGATTTCCGGGGGCAGATAGTCCGGAAATTTATCCGCCAGGCCGATTACCTCTTTGACGAGGAAGCGTATCTGCTTTTGCGTAAGTCCTAAGGTCAGATGGTAATCGGGAACCAGCCCCTGGGTATGGAGGCCTTCTCCGGCGGTAATTTTCTCGTAAACCGGCGATTTCATAATAAAACCGCCGTAATCGCCTTCGATCTTTCCGGCCAAAGAGACCCGGTCGCCGACCGCGAGCGAACGGGCGATAAACGGCTGATTAAACCAGATAACCCTGAGGCTGTCCGTGCCATCGTTCACTATCGCTTCGGTCACGGACAGGCGGCGGCGGAAACTTCTTCGGCCGTGAATATGCTCGATCTGCCCGACTACGTTGGCGGATTGTCCGGACGATAGCCCCCCGATCGGAGCCGGAGTCCGGAAATCCTCATACCGATAAGGGTAATATAACAGCAGGTCCCGGGCCGTAGAAATTCCCAGGGAGTTAAAGCGCTTGGCGGTAGTCGCTCCGACGCGGTTTATTTTAGTAATGTCAGTATCTAAAGTTAGCATAATTATATTTTAGCATAAAATAAGTGATATTTCTATGAATTAAAAAACGGACATGGTGTGTCCGTATTTTTTTTGGTATTTTTTACGATTTCAGGAGGTTTGCGCCTGGAGACGGCCGTAGAATCTTTGTAGAATCATTTCCAGCTGCGGGCGGATATCCTCAAATGCCGGATTGTTTGGGTCAGTGGCTACGTATTCAAAATAGTCATCACAATCATAAACATAGCGAACGGATATATCAAACTCATCGTAGAGCGCGGAAAGAGTAACCGGATTTAAAGTGAACTTTAGGTCGTAAGACAGCTTCCAGACTTTTTTACCCCAAAGACCCCATTTCTTTTTTAAAAAGCACGGCTGGACGCGTACGCCCAGGCTTCTTACGGTCTGCGTGGCGGAGCCGGGCTCGTATTGGTACTCTTTGACGAATTTTTCCGTTTCCCATTTTTTTTCGGGATTTTCCTGAAACGTTGCGGCCTCATTGAAAGCTGCGATGATTTTTTCGCCGGAATACTGTCCTGGTAATTTAACTATCATGACCCCCCCCCTTTTTTTAAGAGCAATTTTAAGTATAATTTTAATATTGAACTTTAGCATATTTTCTGTGATCTGTCAAATAATGTGGCATTGCAGCGTCAAGTTTACACTTGCTAGTTCATTAAGTCTTTCCATGGGTGTTTTTCCATTCATACCTAATCCTCGGTGTTTTTTCTGATAATTATAATAATGCATGAATAAAGTAAGCTTGTACTGCATCTTGT
>JAZDLN010000012.1:0-81139 GCA_043801965.1 Candidatus Falkowiibacteriota bacterium | reverse complement strand
CATGGCGGTCGGGCAGGTCTGGGTCGTGGAACAGCAGTTAGAGCAGGTCTGGGCGGGAGCGTTTATGACGACGCGGACGGGTGCCGGTTCATAGCCGACGTTATTGGAGGAGTCCACCGCGTGGAGGCCGTAATAGAACGTGCCGGCGGCGGTCGGAGAGGAAGTGAAAGTGCCGGTTCTGGAAGTGCCCGTGATATTAGCCGATGTTACCTGGGTCCAAACACAGCCGGTCTTAGTCGTATCGGTGCAATTAGTGCCCTGGGGGGCCCGCCAGAGTTCGGCGCGAGAGAGAGCCGTATTGTCGGTTACCGTGTAATTAGCCGTAATGCTCGCGCCCACGTTCAAAGTCGTCGGAGTAACGGTAAAAGAGGTGACGCGAGGGGCGGTCGTGTCGGTCGAAGCGGTCAGGCAGGCGGTAGCGCAACAGCGGGTACAGGATCCCACGGTCGTAAACGCGGTCGGGCAGGTCTGGGTGGTGGAACAGCAGTTCGAGCAGGTTGGGGTGGTGCCGCCAGAGCCGATCGTTACCGGGTAGCCGTTAGAGACATTGCCGTTAGCGTCTATGACATAGAGGTAGGCGGTCTGGCCGGAGGTGAAAGTGCCCAAATTGGTGGTGATAGTAATCGAACCGGACGACCAAGCGGTCGGGATCTGGATCTCACGATGAGTGGAGGCAGTATAAGTTGAGGCGTTGCCAAGAACAACCCGCGCCCAAGTATTATCAACGTAAATATCATCAAAATAATTAGTTACCGTTCCCGAACTATCCTGAATATACTCACCGAATCTAACCGTATCAGGAGAACAGGAACTGCTTGTCTTTAAAATAAAATCGCTTTTTCCGCCCTGATCTACGCCGTTTGCAAAAACGTGGATGTACCCATTGGCAGTATCAACGGTTCCAAAATTGGCGATCATTTCTATAAATTGCCACTGGCCGAGATTGGTGTTTTCAACAGAATCATACCAGGCCGACCCGCCAGGAGGGGCGCAGGTGCCAGACGCCGGATTTGTAAACTGATATCTTGCCCATCCATCAGTTCTAAAATAACTGTATGTCGGATATCCCGACGCGCCGTTGGTTCCGATTCTCCAATACTTTACCTGATCCCCGGCGGCGTATGACGCAAACCTGCCCCAAAAGGCTATATAGGCATACCCACCAAGATCTAAACCGTCCCTATACATAAGGTCGTGATAATTGCCGTCAATATTCATTCCGCTAACAACGGCGGCGGCATTACGGGAGCCGGTTCCGCTATTACGGTTATTGGTTGTAGAAAATACAGGAGCCGTCCCGTCTGTTTGCCAGGACACACGGGAAGAATTCGCGACAGACTGGCCTACATTCCCACCGCTTTCAAAATTATCCCATAACTCAGGCATAGCTCTCGACTTCGTGCCAAACGCCGACCCGGAGATGGTAACCGATGAATTATGTGAATATGTGCCGGAAACCGAATTAATGACCGCCGCTTGCGCTTTGCCGACAAAAAATAAAATCGGTAACAATAAAAAAAATAAAAAAACGATTTTTTTTGATAAACTCATAAAGTTTAAAAATTTACCGGCAGTATCATAGATATTCTTAAGATAGTGCCGGTTTTTATTGTTATAAATATTAAATTTTTAACCAACCGGGATAGCCGGCGGCTCCGAAGGCGCCGGACCGGAAATACCGCAAAATACACAAGGAAAGTCAAAGGTCATATCGCAGCAATTTGGACAATCGCTATCGGTCGTATAAACGCAGGCGGCGGGACAGCAGGTGTTGGCGGTCAAAGAGCAGCCGCAATCGGGATCTTCGGCGATCGGACAGCTCGGATCGGAACAAACGTTATTGCAGGCGTTGTCGCAAGGACAGTCGCCGGCGCAACTTGAATAAGTTTCCCCGACGCCGCAGGTGCCGTCGCCGCAACAGCCGGTCCCGGAGCAATCCGGATCATCAATCGCGGTACAGTTTAAAGGGCAGTTATTGTCGCACAGTCCGCTCGTCACGCAGGGGCAATCCGCGACGCAAATTCCTGATTCTCCGAGGTCGCAAACCCCGTCGCCGCAGCAGCCGCCCGCGCCGCAATCAGGATCGAACGGAGCGGTACAGCCGGCGGGCGAGCACGTTCCGTCGCAGATATTATCGCAGCAAAAAGTACCCAAAGGACCGCACACCCACGAACCGGTGCATCCGCAATTACCGGGTATTCCGCAGGACTCCACGACCGTGCCGGTCGAATCGCAATACGCCGGAGCGCCGCCCGGCATACAGGTATTTATCGGCGTACCGCTGCAATCGGGAAGACACGGTGGGATAGAAGCGCAATCCGAATCCGCGCAATCAGATAATCCGTCGCAATCGTTATCTATAAGATCGTTACAACGCGATTCGACCATCTGGAAATCGTCTATCCGGACCGGAGCGGTCACTAAGGCGCCGGCGGATAGGCATCCGGGATCGCACCGATCGGCCATACCGGGATAATCCGTTATCCAGTCGAGACTAGAGGCGGACACGCCCTGATTCCCGTCATCGTCGCCGTCGTGGTCGCACTGGTCGCAGTCCGGATCCTGGTCCCAGACGTACCAAAACGACTCCCCTACGTTGGTGACATCGAAACAGGAAGAGGCGCAATTCGGGTCCGGACCAAGCGGGGGCGCCAGATTATCGGCGACGCCGTTGCAATCGTTATCCCGGCCGTCGGTACAGTTAGTTTCCGGGCTCTGATATGGTCCGGCCTCGTTAGCGTCATCGCCGCAGCATCTTAGATCCCCCACCCTTAGAGCCAGATAATTATAACTCGCGTTCCCTAAGCCGATCGGAGGCGGATTCAAACAGACAAAGGCGCAATTTTCCTCGGTAAAATCCTCATTATAAGCTCCGTCGCAATCGTTATCGTATTCATCGCAAAATTCACAGCCGTCAGCGCCGCATACCCATCCCGAAACATTAGTCGGATTATCGGGCCGGCAATCCGCTCCGCAGGCGCTTGCTATATCATCGCAATCATCGCCATTATAGGAACAGCCGTTTACCGTGCCGGAATAAGGGGCGGTTCCGTAGCCGTCGCCGTCAGAATCCTGGCAATAAGGCGCGTTCAGGCAGTTCATGGAACAGCCGTCCATATTATCCGCGATCTCGCAAACGCCGGGGGTTCCAAGGTTGCAGCCGTCGTCGCATTCCTCGCCGCATTCCGTACTGCCGTTGCCGCAACGGCAATCGGCCGGACAAGGATTCGTTCCGCCGGGGCATTCGTTTGAATCGCACGTGCCGTTGCCGCAGGTAGGCGTGGGACAAGCGCCGCAGTCAGCCGGACAGGTGGCGCAGGTTTCGCCCAAAGCGGATTCGCAGCCGTTGCCGCCGCAGATCGGTCCGGTCAGACAAAGCGGATTGCCGGCGCAGTTCGGATCGTTGCAATCGGCCAGGCCGTCGCAATCCTCGTCTAACCCCCCGGAGCAGATCTCGGCACCGCTTGGGCCATGCACGCTCGGATCGCTATCATCGCAATCCATTAAGCATGTCCCGCAGACCGGGCGGCAAAAACCGTCACCGTCAAGATCGGTGCACACCGAAGCCAGAGCGCAAACGCCGGCTCCGCCAATGGCAAAACCGGCCTCCATAACCGCGCAAACTTCGATATTTACGCCATCGTTATCAGTCGAATAAACATATGAAAAGCTGTTATTAGGCAGATCCGGGAGATTCGAGGCGAATTCCTTATTGTCCTCGTCCCAGCAGGTAGTAGGATCGAATCTGGCAGCGCCGCAATCCCCCAGCCTATTGATCGGATCGACCGGCAGATTAGTCTGAAGCTCGGCGCCGAGCGTATCCTGCCAGCTGGGCCAGACGGAGATCGTCCGATGCGGCAGATACGAACCCGCTCCTAAAACTGGGTAGTGTCCGTTCTTTCTTTTTTCGGCCGCTATGAATTTTATCTCCACGATATCGGACAGACGGATCGTATCGCGCGTGATCCGCGCCTTAGTGCTGTCGCAAACGTCGTTGGCCGGGCACTCGCCGTCCGTAAAGCAGTTAACCGCGGTATGTTCCCGGCAAACGCCCACGACCGTATAATTCGTGTTGAATTTCCAGTTTAACAGCATGTTCCCGAAAATATCGACCGTGGCGTTCTCAGCCGCCTGATTATAGGAGATCAAATAAATATTGGTGTATAGCGTCGCGCCCGCGACATTGGCCACGTTAACGTAGACAGTCCGGCCGTCGCGTACGGCCTCATAACCGTCGACCGTCAGGGATTGAGGCGAACCGGTAAATTTCTTTTCTTTATACCACCGGCGGGCGCTGTAATGCTCCGGATTAGGGATTATCCTGATCGCGATCGTATCCGGCGAAGGAGTCTGGGCGGACGTCATATATCCGGTAATGGCCGCCAGAAAAAAAACGGCAGTAACGATAAAATATTTTTTATAGATAAACATAAGGTTTTAGCTTTTAGCTGATCGCTTTTAGGGTCTTGTCTAAGATCTTAAAACCCGTGCAAGCTATCAGCTATAAGCTATAAGCTAAAAACCTAAAAATTAAATAAGGCTCATCCCCGTCATCTCCGGCGGTTTTTCAATTCCCATGATCTTAAGGATCGTGGGCGCTATATCGGATAATATGCCCTGGGGTTGGATCAGGGAAAGGTCGCTTCCCACCACGTTCTGCCAGCCGAAATTGCGCCCGGCGAATTCGCGGCCGATGATAATGAATGGAACGGGGTTGGCGGTATGCTCTTTGTCTATTTGGCCGGTTTGCATGTTGAACATAACGTCGGCATTGCCGTGATCAGCGGTAACGAGGATAGCCCCGCCCTTCGCCATAACGCTTTTTACGAGCTTGTCCATGCAATCATCAAGCGTTTCGATCGCTTTTTTGGCGGCGGGAATATTCCCGGTATGTCCGACCATGTCCGCGTTGGCGTAATTGACCAATATAAAATCATAAATATCGTCATTGATCATTTCCAATATTTTTTTAGTAACCTCAGGGGCTGACATCTCCGGCTTCAGGTCATAATTGGAAACCTGCGGCGACGGCACCAGGATATGGTCTTCGCCCGGTGATTTTTCCTCCCGGCCGCCATTAAAGAAATAAGTGACATGAGCGTATTTCTCGGTTTCCGCTATCCGAAGCTGCTTCAAACCGGCTTTACTCAACACTTCGCCCAGGGAATTGTCGATTTTCTCGACGGGGAAAGCTGTTTCTATCGGCAGGCCTTTTTCATATTCGGTAAAACCGGTAAACAATAAATTACTCAAAAATTTGGGCCGATCGAATTTATCGAATTCCGGCAGAACGAAGGCCTGGGCGATCTGCCTGGCTCGATCCGGACGAAAATTATAGAAGATGATCGCGTCATTATCCTTGATCGTGGCCACTGGCTTACCGTCTCGTATTATAACCGAAGGCGCGAATTCCTCGTCATAAACCTTATTCTTATAGCTCGCCTCCACCGCCTCTACCGGATCTTCGGCCTGATTACCCTCCCCGGCCGTCAGGTTAAGATAGGACCTGGCCGTCCGATCCCAGTTATTATTCCGGTCCATCGCGTAGAAACGCCCGGAAACAGTGGCGATCTCACCGATATTATATTCGGAAATACTGCGGGCTATGCCTTTAATGAAGTTTACGCCGCTATTGAACGGCGTATCGCGGCCGTCTAAAATTGCGTGAATATAAACCCGGTCCAGATTATTTTCCCGAGCCATAACCAACAAGGCGTGCAGATGATCTATTGATGAGTGCACGCACCCGTTGGAAACGAGTCCCAGGAGATGCAAGCTGGAATTATTCTTTTGGACGTGTTCTATCGCTTTAAGCAGGGCCGGATTTTTATAAAAACTGGTGTCGCTTATCGCCTTATTTATGCGCGGCAGGTCCTGATATAAAATTCTTCCGAGCCCCAGGCTTATGTGCCCAACCTCGCTGTTGCCGCTTTCCCCCCAGGGAAGACCGACTGCTTCCCCCGAGGCTCTCAGGGTCATTGAGGGATATTCCGCTATTAGACTGTTCATGACCGGGGTATTTGACTGGGAAATGGCGTTGCCGGTGTAGGGCTGGTTTATCCCCCATCCGTCCAAAACGACCAGAACAACCGGTTTGGGCCGCTTGTTGTTTTCTTGTGTATCCATAAATTTAGGGTTTTAGGCTTTAGGGTTTTAGGCTTTAGGCCGCCTAACGCCTAACGCCCTAACACCTCAATGTCTAAATAAGGCTCTTGCCGCTCATCTCGCTCGGCTTTTTTCTGCCCAGCAATTCCAATATGGTCGGTCCGATATCGCCGAGTGCGCCGTTTTGCCTTAATTTTATTTTATTGCCGATTTTTTTATTGACCAATATAAAGGGCACCTGGTTGGTCGTATGTTCCGTATGAATCTCGCCCGTTTTCAGATTGACCATATTTTCTATATTGCCGTGATCGGCCGTGATCAGAACCGTTCCATTTACGGACAGATAGGCTTTTACTATCTTAGCCAATAAGCGGTCTACCTCGCCGCAGCATTCGATTCCGGCCTTAAGATTGCCTGTGTGGCCGATCATGTCGGGAGCGGCAAAATTCAAAAGGCAGAAATCATACGTCCAGTTCTTGCCCGATCCCGGTTTCAAATGCCTGATAACCTCCTTAGCCAGCAACGCCGAACTCATGGCTGGGGTTTCATCGTATGACCTGACGTCGGGCGAAGAGATCATGATGTGTTTCTCTCCCGCCACCGTTCCGGCATACCCCCCGTTAAAAAAATAAGTGATATGGGCGTATTTTTCCGTTTCGGCTATATAAAGCTGCTTTAAGTCGGCCAACTGCATCGGTATGGTGTTGTGCAGGTCGATCGAAGGGTAGGCGGTCAGGATCTCGTTCAGGTCCGGACCGAAATCCGTCATGGCCACGAAATACAAATGCTTGAGTTTTTTACCGCGCTTGAAAGAACCGGGGTTCATTTTATTGAAATCGTCCTGCACGAAAGCTTTTGTCAGCTGCCGGCTCCTGTCGGATCGCAGGTTGATAAAAGCTACGCTGTCGCCGTCTTCTATTCTCGTGTTGCCGCCATACGAGTTTCCGACTATGTACGGTTCTATGTATTCGTCGCTTTCGCCCCGGTTATAAGCTTCCGTGATGGCCTCCTGAGCGGTATTGGCTTCGCGGCCCTGTCCGTACGCGAGGGCGCGGAAGGCCATTTCGGTCCGGTCCCATGACTTTTTCCTGTCCATGGCGTAAAACCGGCCCATGATAGTCGCTATCCGTTCGTTATTGGCAAGCTTTTTTTCTAATTCATCCACGAGACTCAAAGAAACGTATTTAGGAGAATCCCGGCCGTCAGTGATCAAATGCAGATAAATATTCTTTACCTCCCTTTCCTTAAGCAGGCGCAAAAGCGCTATTAAATGTCCCGGATCAGAATGCGGGCTCTGTCCGTTGGACAACATGCCGATGATATGGAATTTGGAATTCATTTTATGGACGTGTCGCACGGCCCCCAAAAAAGCCGAATTCTTGAAAAATGTGCCGTCGCTGATGCTGCGGCTGATAAGAACCGCGTCCTGCTCGACCAGGCGTCCCGCGCCGATATTCATGTGGCCGGCCTCGCTGTTGCCGACCTGTTTTAAGGGCAGGCCCACGAACTTCCCGTGGGCGTGTAATTTCGTATTAGCGTATTTTTTGACAAGTCCGGACATGGTGGGGGTTTTGGCCAGGGTAACGGCGTTGCCCAAATTCGGCTTAGCCAAGCCCCAACCGTCCAGTATTATCAATATTAAGGGCAAATTCGAACTTTGACTTTTGAGATTTGCGTTTTTCATTTCGTAGTATAAATATTTATTTGATCAACGTTTCGATCTCCATCAACCGGTTATACTTCGCCAGCCGCTCACTCCGCGCCAACGATCCGGATTTAATATAATCCGTGCCGGCGGCAACGGCCAGATCGGCGATAAAATCATCGTTCGTTTCCCCGCTCCGGTGGGAGGTCATGGTTTTATAATTATGCTTCTGGGCAAGCTTTATGCAATCCACCGTTTCGGTCAAGGTACCGACCTGGTTCGGCTTGATCAGGATGGCGTTAGCGGCTTTTTCCTGAAGTCCCCGGCGCAGACGATCGGTATTGGTCGTGAAAAGATCGTCGCCGATAAGCAGTATTTCATTGCCTAATTCGCGGGTCAATTCTTTCCATCCTTCCCAATCATCTTCCGACAAGCCGTCTTCGATCGATATGATCGGATATTTGCGGAACCATTCGTAATAAAGCCCGATCAGGGTGTCCTTGGAAAAGGTCGCCTGATCAAGCTTGAAAATATATTTTTTCGTCTCCAGGTCGTAAAGCTCCGACGAACCCACGTCCGTACCGAGGCCGACATCTGTGCCCGGCTTATAGCCGGCATTGACCGCCGCCGCCATGATAAGCTCGACCGCCTGGATCGAGGACCGGATATTGGGGGCATAACCCCCTTCGTTACCCACGTCCGTATCGAATCCCGCCTGTTTTAAAACCTGTCCCAGCTCATGGAATATCTCCGCTCCCATCCTGACCTTTTCCGCGAAACTGGTTTTTTTCATGGGGATGATCATGAATTCCTGAAAATCGAGATTAGTGTCGGCGTGCTTGCCGCCGTTAAAAATATTGAAAGCCGGAGTGGGTAACCTGAATTTGCAGTTAAATCCGAAGGCCGTAGCGATATATTCGTATAATTCCTGTTTACCGTCAAAGGCCGCCGCCCGCGCCGCCGCCAAGGACACGGACAAAATAGCGTTCGCTCCCAGTTTTTTCTTGTTCTTCGTGCCGTCCAGCTTAATCATCGTCTCGTCGATCTTACGCTGGTCCGACACCTCCGCGCCTTTGAGGGCCGGGAAGATCTTATCGTTGACGTTTTTTACGGCTTTAAGCACGCCTAACCCGCCATACCGCTTCTTGTCGCCGTCCCGAAGCTCCCAGGCTTCGTGGATTCCCGTGGAGGCGCCGGAAGGCACGCTCGCCTTGGCGGTTACGCCGCTACTTAACGTTATTTTTGCCTCTATCGTGGGGTTGCCGCGCGAATCCAGTATTTCCCTGGCCGCGATGTATTTGATTTTTGACATATTTTTAAATTTTAATAATATATAAAAATATTATACCACGCGCTTCTTCGGTTATCCATTCTTTTCACTTATAAAATTTCAAGAAATTCATAGAATATATTCAGGCGCGTATTCTCAAGTAGTATGCTTAACTTTTCTTCGCGCCTGGCCACATCTTTTTTTCTAGGCACTTCTCCATCATTGCTTCCCGCCTCTTGTCTATCTTTGTTTCAAGCCGTCTGACCTGCCTGCCGAGTGGGCAGGATTTGTTTTGGAATTTTTTGATTTTTTCCAAGTCTTCAAACACCTGTCTTCGACTTCGTTTTCGATTTCACAAACAAAATCAACCGCGCTAACAGCCAGCCGAAAAACACTAAGCCTAATCCGATTATTAACTCCTCAAACGCCTCTAAAAAAAGCAAAAACAGCAAAAGCGGCGAAACAAACCATAGCCAAACTTTTAACTTTTTCTCTTTTACGATTAACCAAGAAAAAAATGAACCAAAAAATAAAAATGAAAATATAAATCCTTCTAAATACGCACCGGAATCACATAGGGCTATAAAAAACAAGGGGCATCCGCCGCCACCGCCCCCTCTAAACAACAGATAAAACCGCCCGCTCAAAGGCGATAAAAAATAGGCCAACAAAATAGAGCCGAAATAAATACCAATTATTGTTAATGTTTTTTTCGTTTTTTCGCTCATAGATTTAATGTAAATTAATTTTTAAATACTCAATATCACTTTTAACCATATCATATCCGGCCTGATTTATTAATTTCCAGCCGTAAAATCTATCAACCGTCTTAGCTATAATTAATAACGAATTATCGATAAATTTTTGCCTTTGAATTATTAGATTTTCCAGATTTTCATCCAGCGCAACGATTAGTTTTTGCTTGGCCGTATCGCTTAGATTGGGGTTGTTGATTATATCCTCTTTTTTCTTTTCAATAAATTCTTTCTGCTGGTCAAATATTATTAATCTGGCTTTTAGGATTTTGAATTCAGCGACAAGGGCGATTTTGACATAATCCTTGGTAATCCAGCCGAGATCGCGGCATTTTTCGATATCGTCTATGGCACTATCTATATCGGCGGTTATTGCGAAGAATACTGATTTGGTAGCGGTATTCCCGGCTTTATCCTGGGCAATAATTTCTACGGTATGGGTAGCGAGATTTAGATAGAATAAATCAATCGTGGTCGTGGACAGTGTTTCGTTGTCTAATTTTATAATCGTAGTGGATACGCCGGAAAAATCGTCAGTTATCGCATAATCAACGATTAATTTTTCATTGTGAAAATACTGTTCGTTTTCTGTCGGGCTATTAATAATTATGACAGGTGGCGTATTGTCGTCCGGTTCTAATTCGCTTATCGGGTTTTCGTCTTCCTGGCTATAGCTGAAATCAAAACCGTGTTCTTCTTCCGGGGTGATACCGCCGATAAATTCTTTGATGATTTCTTTTTCTTCGTCGATATAGCTTAGATCAAGCTTGTATTCTCCGTCGCCGATGCCTTCGAGTTCGACCCGGTATTCGCCTTCTTCGGGATTAATTATAACCGCGAATTCCGGTTCGTCGAAGCCTGAGTAAAAAGCGAAGTCTATTTCGTTTACGGCGGTATTATTCGAAAAGTCCTTGCCCAATCTTTTGCCTGAGGGCGAGATAACGACGAAATCAGCCGGGGAGTGGATGGCTATCAGTAATACCCTTTCTTCTTCCGGGGTTATAGATATTTCTTGATCAGGTATTATGCCAGTTAAAAATTTTATGACTTGCTTTTGGGCATCGGTTACGATATTGAGATGTTTGCTGTTTTCTATAATAACATCCTCTCTTCCTAAAAAATTCTTATTGCTTTTTTCCGGCACAGTCTCATCCCCTGGTCCATATTCAATACCGTGATCGGTAAATGGCAGGTTATAATGTTCCGGGTAACCATGCTCCCATTCTCCCCAAACCGATTCTTTTTCTACTACCCGAAAATTATTGATCGTGCTGTTTGCGCCGGAATTTGTTATAACGTTTATGAAATTGACGCTGTTCAGCTTTTCTAAAAGAGCCGGATAGTTTAATAGCTCCAGAAAAGTGTTTACTGGATAATTATTTGGGTATGGTCGCAATTCCATAGTGTCTTTATCCCGCAAATAATCGTAAACCGGTAAAAGTTCCTGCGCCGATTGCATGGGCAGACCCCTGATATATTGGAAAGCGCTGCCGTATCCATTCCCCTCGGCTTCTAACGTGAAAATTCTTTGTATAACTTTATCCCATATTTCTGGGCCCATTTCGCCGCCCTCCCAGGCTAAATATGCCTCAGAGGCTCCCTGGTGCGGGGTCGCTAAAAATACCAACTTATCAATATCGTTTTGATAATCGTTACCCTCTATATAAGCGCGCGCCACTAACCCGCCCATGCTGTGCGCCACGATATCGACTTTATCGCATTGGCAGATATTTTTTACTTCCTGAATTTTTTCTTTCAATAAATCGGCCGTATAATTATTAGACAAACGCCACTGATAAGGAAAATCAAATAAAGTTTCATTTTCCGCATAACCTGCTAATTTTAAAGCCTCCCAGAGATTATCATAAGTATGAAAAATCGGATCCAGTTTCCAGCCTCCTAAAATATTCCAACTCCCCATCCCGCCCGGCACGATGATCACCGGATTCCGGGTTGAAGTTGAAATCTCCGTATAACCAGCTATCTGCCCGATCAGCGGAAACTCATCGGCCCCATTCGGAATAACATAAGCCGTGTCGCCGATCCCGTTGTTGTCCGCGTCCGTTCCGGCATAATCATCCCAGTGATTGCCGAGTTTACTTCGATGCGTGCTGTCGTTATAAGTATATTGGTAAATATCGGGCGAAGACAGAACCGGATGGGCCGAGGGGTCGATATAGATATTTCTGATGGCGTTATCCAGAAAATCGTTGAAGAATATCGCGGGATTTCCCTGGGTAACGGTCAGGCCGTAATTGTTATCCTTGAATATATTGCCGATCATGTCGGGACTTGAATTTATGACCGTGGCGCCGGCGCTGTTATTTTCAAAAAGGGTGTTTTTTACGAGGAGGGAATCGGTAAAAGCGTAGAGGCGGTTACGGTATCTTATGACGGCGTGATCAAGGATACTGTCCCGGCTTAAGGCGGAAAAGTAAAGATGGTCATTGTCGGTTTGGCCGGGAACGACCGGCGCCGTGGCTCCTCCGTCGCCGTTCGCGTCCCCGCCGTAAAGGTCGTCGTGGATCGAGGTAAAGATTATCTTGTTTTGTTCGGTGCCGGCCGCGACAAGGGTGCCGGGAGAATCGTCTACTCCGCCGGAATATTCGCGTCCGACCGTCAGGGAAGAACCGGGCTCGAATTTGAGGATAACCCCGGGATCTATGGTCAGGGTGGCGCCATTGGCGATAAAAATACCCCTGGCATAGGGTCCGGTATTTATCGGGGGAATATTGGAGATGATATAGGGATAACCTACGGCTGAAAACTCGGTATCGGCATTGATATAGCCGGAAGTGACGTAAATCCCCCGCTTGGGTCCGGTAATGGTATTATTGTTTAAATCGAGACGGCCGGACTGGGGGTCGATCCGGATGGGCCAATCAGCGGTGTTTAGGGTGTTATCGGCGATGACCGGATTCTGATTACCGGTAATAGAGATGCCCGTCTGGCCGCCATTGATGATATTATTCGTGATTACCGGGGAACCGGAATTGATACTGATAGCCGTAGTGTTGTCTTCGAAGGTGTTGCCGGTAATATTCGGGGAGCCGCCCGAGATATAGAGAGCGGCGAAGCTATTAGCAAGAAAACGGGAATTGGTTACATGGGTGTTAGAAGAATAAACCACGAGGCTCTGGCCGTATTCGACGCGAGCGTGATCGATTATATTGTTATTGCTTAATGGCTGTAAATAAATATGCCCCCAAGCGCCGGGGGTGCTGTTGGTATTGGATGTGAAAATGACCGGATTGGTCGCGTTGCCCCGAACCTCAAGAGAGCCGTTGATCATGAGGTTGGCGCCGGGGTTAAAACGGACTTCCGCACCGGACGAGATAGCCAGAACGGTATCGGCGACGACGGTCACGGTGCCGGTTATTATTACGGGGGAATCGGAGAGGGTCCAGGCGGTGGTGGTCGAAATATAGCCGCCGTTTATAACGGTCGAGGCGGAGGCGGGCGCTATAGCAAGGAAAAAAAATAACACACCTCCAGTAACGGCGTTAAAAAAACAAATGAGGAGACTGGATGTATTCTGTTTAATTGACATGTAAATTTTGTTTAAAATGTTTTACCGGGATAAAATCCTAATGATCTCTTCGCAGTCATAGGCGCCGTTGCCCGCGCTCTCCGGGCCGTAAGAGCCGACCGCCGCGACATTATAACATCCGCCGCCGCCGCAACCGCATGGTTCTCTGTTAATATCTACGGAATAATCGGTATCGAAAAAATATTCGCGCCCCCAGGGGTCAAGGGGGATCCTGTTCATGTAGGGACCGTCCCAATTCGGATAACTGCCGTCGGTCCCCGTAATTCCCGCCGAGGATGAAGCCAGGCTCATGGCGCAAGTCGCGCCGGCACAGAGCTCGTTTAATCCGCAGGCCAGCGCGCAAACGGTCTCGGCCGCCTGTCCTCCGGGCCAAAGCGCGGTATCGTGGACCAATGTCCTCATGGCGCTTCCGATAACGTCCAGATCGTGGAGGACGGCCGCTTCCTTGGCCTTCTCCCTGGCGGTCGAAAACGCGAACATAGCCAAAGAGGACAGAATACCGATGATCATGATCACCGTCAATAATTCGATCAAAGTAAATCCCCTGTTTGTTAACTTAATATCCATTTTCGGTTAAAGTTTAATACGCTCCTTAGCCCAGGATCTTCGCGAGTCCCGGCATCTTCCCGCCCTCAAGATAGGTCAAAGTGGCGCCGCCGCCGGTAGACACCCAATCAACGTAATCGATCATCTTCGTCATCTTTAAAGCTTCAACCGTTTCGCCTCCGCCGACCAACCCGAAAGCGCGTCCGGTGGATCGGGAGGCGACGAGCCTGGCGACAGCCAAAGTTCCATGCCTGAACCTGGAATCTTCGAATCTGCCCATCGGACCGTTCCATATGATAGTAGCCGCTCTTTTTATGAAACCCGCGTATAACCTTACGGTTTCCGGGCCGATATCGAAAATAGCCTCGTCTTTTTCTATCTTATTGATGCTTTTGGCCCGCGTTTCGGCGCGTCCATTCTCCGCAATGACATCTATCGGTAAAACTAAATTTTTAAATCCGAGCTTCCGGGCATAAGCCACGCTCTCTTCGTCCACGAGCGACCTGCCTGTTTCCAATCCGTGAGCCTTGAAAAAATTATTGGCAAGCGCTCCTCCCAACAATATCCGGAAGGCTTTATTCTTGAATTTTTCTATAAGCTTGATCTTGGTTTTAATTTTCGCGCCTCCGACGATCAAAATGAGAGGGTCAGCGGAATGTTTGGCTTTTTCCAAATGCGTCACCTCTTTTTCCAGAAGCAAGCCGGCATATGCCGGCAGATAATTTTTAATCGCGGAGAGCGAGGCCTGGGCGCGATGGGAGACGCCAAAAGCGTCATTAACGTAAATATCCGCGTATTTAGCTAATTCTTTGGCGAATTTTCCGGTATTTTTTTCTTCGCCGGCTTCAAAACGCAGATTTTCCAGAATTACGATTTCCCCTTTTTCCATTTTTCCTATCGCGGTACCGGCGCTCAAACCGATACATCCGTCGATAAATTCGATTTTCATGTTTAAAATCACGCCCAAACGACGGGCAATCGGTTTAACCGTAAATTTTTCGTTTTTTTGCCCCCCTGGCTGCCCCAGGTGGGTAATTATGATCACCTTGCATCCATGTCTTAACAAAAACCTGATCGTCGGTAAAGTTTGTATTATCTTATATTCATCTTTTATTTTCCCGTTTTCGATCGGAACGTTAAAATCAACCCGCAAAAGCACTTTTTTACCGGTCAAATGCTTAACTTTTCTGATGGAATTAATATTCATAAAATCAAAACAAATGCGGATATCCACAAACAAAAACTATATTAATTATACCATATTCCGGGTATAAAAGTAAACGAAAAATGAATAAAAAATCCCATTCTACGAGAATGGGGGCATTTATTTTTTCTTTGTATCAGTTTCCCTGATAATATCTTTGATGATTTCCAGTAAAGAGCGGTCCGGGACGCCGTATCCCTTTTTCACGATGATCGTATAAGACCCCTTTTTGCCCGGGTTAGGCTTAAGCATTTTATTAACCATTGCTTCCTCCTGGATATATATTCGGCTTCAAAAAATAACCTGTCTTTATTATAAATTACGCGTTATCAACCGTCAAACTGTAAACTCCAATCTAATACGTAATTCGCAAATCGACAATCATAAATCGGCAATTCCTACACACCTCTCGCCTCCGTATGATCGCCGGTATCGATTTTTTTCCAGGGTATCCGCTTCCTGAACGATTGCCAAAAAGCGAATAGTTCCTCGCTTTTAAGAAGCGAACAAAAAGCAAGATAAACGAGAATTCCTGACATTCCGGCAATGAAGCCTTGGGTAAATACCCCCCATACCCTGGTCATATCGATATACGGCCAAACAACCAATTTCATGCCCTGTACCGCCAATCCGGCGGCTATGGCGGCGGCGGAAAATTTTATGGTCGAAATGAGTATCCTGGCTTCGTCAAGATTACCGATCTCGGAGCGTAAAACCAGCCATAATAATATAAAATTCAGGATACTCGCTATCGAAAAAGCCAGTGCTAAACCAGCTACCCCCAAGGGCATACACTCGTTTACGATCTCTCCGCCGCCTCCTAAAATTTCCCGGCAAAAGGTCAGTTTGGGCAGCCAAAGACTTAAAATAACGTTGACCCCGGCCGCGATCAAACCGACATAAAAAGGGGTTTTGGAATTATGACGCGCGTAAAACACCCTTACTAAAAGCGGCAGAGCGGTCTGGGCGAAAAGGGAAATAATAAAGAATCCCAGAGTATCAATCGTTCTGATCGTGTCTTCCCAATTAAACCTGCCCGTGCCCAGGATCACCCTGATTATCTGAGCGCGCAGGGTCAATAAAAGAACAGCCGCCGGCATAATAAAAAAAAGGATTTGCCGGAAGATATTGGAAAAATCGCTTATGAGTTTTTTCTTATCGAAAGCGGACGCTGCCAATGCCGGGAAGGCGGCCACGGCGAAAGAGATGCCGAATATGCTTACCGGAAAAAACTGCAGGTTATTGGCAAAATTAAAAACAGTCAATGATCCGCTCGCTAAAGTCGAGGCGATTATCGTAATGACGACCAGATTTATCTGGGAAATACCGAGACTCATGGTCCGCGGCAGCATCATGACGGCGATCCTCCGGAAGTTGGCGTTTTTTAAATCGATAATCGGCCGGTATCGGAAACCAAGGGAAATAACGGCCGGCAACTGTATGAGCATATGGAGAGCCGCGCCGAACACGACGCCCCACGCCAGACCGTAAATCCCCCACCGCGGAGTAAAATAAAGCGCTCCGACTATAATTCCGACATTATACATGATAGGAGCCAGGGAATAAACGAAAAAACGCTTATAAGACTGGAGCACACCGCCCAAAACGCTCGATATGCCCAGGAATACCGGGGACAGGAACATAATACGGGTAAGCGCGACGGTCAGCGCCTGTTTTTCCGGAGAAAAACCCGGCGCGATCAATTTCGTAAGTCCAGGCGCGAAGAGAATTCCGAAGCCGGATAACACCACTAAAACCAACCCGAGCGCGTTTAAGATATTACTGACCAACTCCCAGGCTTCGCGGTTGGGAGATTCGGAGAACATGGTCCTGATCTTACACAGAGGGTCCCTGATCAGACAGGTAATGATCGGTATGAACCCGGCCGATATCGCCCCTAAAACCAGTAAATTAAAAATTAGATCCGGAACGCGGAAGGCCGCGTAATAAATATCAAGCGTATCGCCCGCGCCGAATTCTCCGGCCAGAATGCGGTCCCGGAATACCCCTAAAAAACGGCTTATAAGCGAAGAGAGCGCTACAAGTAGCGCCGCTCCGGTTATGCTGTTAATTTGTCCGTTAAACAAACGTTTTATCATAATAAAACAAAATCATATCACGAATTCACGAATCATAACACAAATTCACAAATGCGCTGTTTGTGAATTTGTGCGTTATTCGTGTATTTGTAATGAAAAATCGTACCGCCTCCAAACCCGATAAATTCTAACTCACCAACGCGCTCGTGTCCCCCACTTCCAATCCCAATTCCTGGGCCTTAAGAACCCGCCGCATGATCTTGCCACTCCTCGTCTTGGGCAGTTTGTCAACAAAGGCCACGTCAGCAATGACCGCCACCGGGCCGATGCTTTTTCTGACCTGGGCGACAAGCTCTTTTTTGAGTTCATCCGAGCCGGTAAAGCCCTGCTTTAAGATCACAAAGGCCTTGATCACTTCGCCTTTGACCGGGTCCGGCACGCCGATGACGCCGCATTCGGCCACGGACGGGTGCGCCACGAAGCCTGATTCCACTTCCGCGGTGCCGATCCTGTGTCCGGCGATCTTAAGAACATCATCGGTCCGCCCCTGGATCCAGAAATAGCCGTCTTTATCTTTAAAGGCGACATCGCCGGTAAAATACACCCCCTTGATCTCTTTCCAGTAGGTTTTTACGTAACGGTCGGGATTATTGAAAATGGTCCGGATCATGGACGGCCATTGGTTCTTAATTACGAGAAAGCCGCCCTTGCCGGTCGGGACCCTTTTTCCGTTCTTGTCCACCACGTCGGCGATTATGCCCGGGAAGGGTTTAGTGGCGCTCCCCGGTTTTAACGGCGTCGCGGGCAGGGGCGTGATCATGTGCATGCCCGTTTCCGTCTGCCACCAGGTATCCATGATCGGGAGCTTTCCTTTGCCGATATGCTTATGGTACCAAAGCCAGGCCTCCGGGTTGATCGGCTCTCCGACCGACCCCAAAAGCCGAAGCGACGGCATCGCGTGCTTGTCCGGCCACTCGTCGCCGTATTTAGCCATCGCGCGGATCAGGGTCGGCGCGGTATAAAGCACGTTGACGTTATATTTTTCAACGATCTGCCAGATCCGGTCAGGTTCCGGCATATCCGGCACGCCTTCGTATTGCAGAGTGGTAATACCAGCCAAAAGCGGTCCGTAGATGATATAGGAATGTCCCGTGATCCAGCCCGGATCGGCCGTGCACCAGAAGACCTCGTCGCCCTTAAGATCGAATACCCACTTGATCGTCCTGGAAACGCCCACCTGATAACCGCCGTGGACATGGATAACTCCTTTGGGCTTCGAGGTTGTGCCGGAGGTATAAAGCACGAAAGCCGGATCTTCCGCGTCCATCTGCGCGCACTTCGCTTTTTCGCTTTGGCCTTTGATAAAATCGTGGAACCAGACGTCGCGGCCGGCAGTCATGCTGACTTTTTGATTATTGTTTTTTGTGACAATGACTTTTTTTATAGTTTTCGTAAGTTTAAGCGCCTCGTCCGCGATGGTCTTAAGGTCAACCGCTTTTCCGCGACGCCAACTGCCGTCGGCCGTAAAAAGAACTTTAGCCTTGGCGTCCGCGATGCGGTCTGCTAAAGCGGCTGCGGAATAGCCGGCATAAACAACGGAATGCATCGCCCCGATCTTCGCGCAAGCCAGCATGGCCATGGCGATTTCCGGGATATTGGGCATATAGATCGCCACCCGATCCCCCTTTTTGACTTTCGCCGCCTTAAGCGCATTTACAAGCTTATTAACCTCCTTGTAAAGCTCGAGATAAGTATACTGCCTGGTACGCCCGGTTTCGTCTTCGGAGATGATTGCCGTTTTATCGCGATTGGCGCCCTCGGCGTGGCGGTCCAGGGCGTTATACGCTAAATTCGTTTTCGCGCCGATAAACCATTGGTAAAAGGGCTTGCGGCCGCCGAAAACCTTTTTCCATTTCGTGAACCAGCTTAGGTCATTAGCCGCTTCTTCCCAGAATTTCAAGGGATCTTTTTCCGCGGCCTTGCGTACCTTTTCAACGTCTTTAACCGTCGCCCGGTTTAAAACTTCCTGGGACGGCTGGTAAATTCGCGCTGACGTAGTTAAAACATCGGTCAGTTCGCGGGTTTGTTTTTTTGACATAAAAATTTTATCGCGTAACGCGTAAATATTAATATATTAACTCAAAAATTAATTTAAAATTTCAATTACCAATTTTCAATTTACAATGAATTTTCAATTTATTAATTTTCAATCACGATAGCCTTATCTGTTTACGGTTATCCGCAATTAAACGGAGAATTATAAATTTTATCATTGATTGAAAATTGTAAATTATGAATTGAAAATTACAACATGCGTTTCTTTGAATCATCAAAAATGCCATCAGCAAAAATGTTTATGCGTTACCCGCGAAACACCTGCATTATCCCCTTCTTCGTCAAAAGGCCGTTCTGCGCCCCCTGTTGGCTTATGACCGAGGCCGTATTTTTGGCGCTGATCAAAAGGGCTTTGGCGATATCGCCCGAAAACATTTCTAAACCGGCCGTAAAGGTTGAACCGAAAGCGTCGCCGACCCCGGTCGTGTCCACCCGCTTCCGCTCTTTGATAATATCCTGGTGGTAGAATTTTTTTCCGTCAAAAGCGTCTGCTCCGAAACGCCCATTGGTAATAACCACGATCCCGGTTCCGTAACTTTGCAGAACCGCCAACAGATTGCGGATATCGTTCAAAAATTTCTTGTCTTTGTTGCGGTATTTCGGATTTGTCACCACCAATTCTATGGCCTCATCTTTATTAACGGAAAGCATGCTGGTTTTCTTTAAATAATGGCCGATCGCCTTAAAACCGGCGTGCAGCTGGATGTGGCCCGGATTCCAGGCGATCTTCGCCTTGGTTTTAAAAACATTCTTAAGTATATCGCGCCATTTTCCGGAAAGCGAGGTCATGTATACCCATTTGCCACTATTAAGTTGGCTGATCTCCCTGGGACCCACCGATAACTGTTTATTGGCCGCCCGGTTGGAAAAAACCACGTGCTCATTGGATTGGCCGACCAAAAGCAGAGAAAAACCGGATTCAATGTTCTTTTTTTTCTGGATCAGACCGACGTTGACGCCATGGGTTTGAAAATTACGGCCGATGCTCTCTCCCCTGATATCTACGCCTACCGCGACCATAGCCGCGGTTTTTAAGCCTAATTTCGCCAGGCAAACGGCCGCGTTGGCCGCGCCGCCGCCGAAAGTGGAATAAGCGCGATCAATGCGCAACTTCGCGCCATATTCGAAAGCGATCATTTTCTGCCTCAGAATATCCTCTTTATTATAAATAATTTCTCCTTCTTTTGTGTAAAACGTGATATCTTCGGTCGCGCCGCCGACGGTCACGAAATCGTATTTTTTCATATAAAACATAAAAATATCAGCCACATTTTTTATAAAAAGGCTGATCCGCCTATGGCGGAATAAAAACAAGAAAAATAAGATTAATCTCATTTTTCTTATTTTATTATATCATAAAAAGGAAAATAAAAAAAGAAATATATTATATAAATTTTTCATTTATGGTAAAAATTGATAAAAAATTTTATGTCCCTTTTTATTGACTTCCGTAAAATATCATGCTAATAATAAATTATAAATATTTATTAAAAACTTGCCGAATACCAAGGCAGATGCGGAAAGGACGGGTTTATGATGATCGATATGTATGGCCGGCCCTACGAGCCGAGTTTCGAAGAAAAGGTTTTTGGACTATTGTTCCATGGCGGCGCCATTGCGTATTTCTGGACCGGAATCTTTGTACAATCTCTCAAGCCTTTGGCGGCGCTCTATGCTCCGTTGTTTCAAAAAATAAATTTCAGAAAACCACCTTTGTAAAGGTGGTCTTTTTTATTTCACAAACGTCGCCCGTGGATCGGACAATCCGGATCCGGATCAGGATATAGATTATGGATCGGGCAGAACGCGCTCACGTGCCAAACGCCGTTTTTCCCGTCCCAATCTTCGGGCGGCGGATTCTGGCAGTCGCATTCGCCTTCTTTGAGGCAAGTGCATAATTCGACAAAGTCAAAAAACAATTGCTCATGCGCTTTTTTCATTTTATTCTCCCGTTCCCTCCCAATCGGTTTTATGGTTAAGCCTGAATAGTTCCCGCAAGACGGTACGGCCGAACCTGACTTCAATTTCTTCCAATACCGCTGAATATTCTTCCGGTGCGCTCTGCACGTAAAATTCCCTCCAAACACTCTCCGTTACCGCCGACAGAAATTCATCGGCATTGCGGCTTGCGCCCAAAGTATCCCGAATTGCCCCCTGATCCATTTCCCCTCCTCTATACTTTTTGTTTTATTGCTATTAAAAGCTATAAGCTAAAAACCTAACGCAGCTGCCAGGTCTGCTTTTCCAGCTCATCTCTCTCTTCTTTGGTAATCAGATAAATATTATCGCTGTCTCCGCGTTTCGCGTAATACAGGTCTTTATCATCGGCGGAGGCGTCGCCGATCATGATCGTATTTTTTACATTGTCTCCGGTGGCCTCCACTATGATACTGTTTTTTTCCAAACCGGTATTATCAAAAGTTTGCGCCGGGATCTTCGCGGCCGAAAGGTTCGACATAATATCCAAGATCTTTCCCGCCTTTTCCTGGTTAACGCTAAATCGATTGGGCGAGCTTCCGCTCCATTGCCCATGCACGGCCGCGTTAGTTGAAGAAGCTTTCTCTATGGTAAATTCTCGGCCCGGATACTGGAACCTGATCTTATTAATGGCGTCCTTGTTCGCGGCAAAAATAGTCTTATCGTACCAATCATCGCGCGCGAAGACGCCGTTAAGATCGGCTTTGACCATGTATGTTTTATCAGAATCCGGAAGGGACAGGTATGAACTTATAAAATCGCCCGCTTGCTTGCCGACTATAAACTCGGACAAGGCGGTTTCTCCCTGCTTTAATATGACTTTTACTCCGCTCTCCCCGGTCTCGAACTTGCTCTGGTTTTCTTTTTTTTCTCCGACAATCAGAACGTCAGATTTAATAGCTTTATTTAACTCAGAAAAAAGTTCGGCCGCGATATTTGAGCTCACATAAAAATCTTTTGTGCCGGCTATTTTCCATCTATCACCGGTTTTTTCCAGGACGACGGAATTGTCCTTACCGGAAATTTCCATAATGCTAATTTGTTCCGCGTTCAGGCCGGCCAGAAAATTCTTCGGTTTTTTTCGGCTTTCCTGCCAGTTTTGAACCGGTCCCTGCCAGAGATAGGCCACGGCGATCAGAATTATTAAAATCCCTCCTAAAATTAAATTCTTTTTATTCATAAGCAAAATATTATTTATCCAAATTGTCTTTGACGATCTTAATAAGGTCGTCTTTATTTTGTACTCCTTTCAGGCGCAAGAATTCTTTGCCTTCTTTATCCAAGAAAATAAAAACGGGTATATCGGTAATGCCGTACTCTTTAAGCTTCTCCGGCTTTTCATCAGCGTCAAAAAATTCGGTCTGCAATTCCGGTATGAGCTTTTCTATATCGCCCCACATCGGCTTCATAACCAGGCATTCCGTGCACCACACGGCGCCGAATTTTAAAACTTTCATAAGTATTTCTTTAATTATTAATATCGTCAATGAATCTTGATCTTTTTCTCATGAAGTACCTAAGCAGTCCGAAGAGAATCACGATCAATGTTAATCCGAAAACGTTCAAATATCTCAGGGTTGCCCGCGACCCATCGGACAGATCTTCTTTGATGGGGCGGCTGGAAACGCTTTTGGAACGGATATTGATAAGATCTTCGTCAAGACTTAGGCTGTCAACGAGATTCTGGAACAACGTCAGATTATCCGGCGATTGCTGCAGGAAGTTATCGGTAATAAACTCGCTGTCCCCCACTACGATCAGGCGAGCCCTGATATTTTCACTGTCCGGTCCTTCCGGATACGCGTTGGGGATCGTTCCGGTAATTGAGACGGCGAGGTCATAGCTTCTCGGCTCTCCAGACGGCTTTATGCCCGCGTTCGGGATGATGTTGAAATTATCCTGTACCCGCCAGCTCTTGCCCGAAGAAAGGATCAGCTGGGTTACCTGTTCCGGGTTTATCTTGCCTGACTCGGTTTCGATGCTCGACGCCCAAGGCAAAAGAACGCTTTCCAGATTAGCGACCGCGCTGTTATTCTTATTAAACCCCTCGCTGACCACCTTGGGCCAAAAAGGATAGTTGCTGGAAAAGGTCATAAAGCCCTGCGTAAATGAGGCGATGCCGCTTCTCTGGTCGGCGACCAGGTCTTTATTTAATTTGATCCCGTATTTGGCGAACAAGGTATCAAGGTTTGAGGCGTTTTTTGCCGCCACTAACCCCTGCCCGATCGTTACCCCGTCGATCAGGAGTAAAATCGATCCGCCTCTGGCCAAGAACGAATTGATCGCTTTTAACTGGCTCTCGCTGAACTCTTTCTTCGGGCCGGCAATGATCAAAGTGTCTATGCTCTCCGGTATCAGCGCTTCGTTTTCGTCCAATTCAACCGGCAAAACGGTATAAAGGCTCTGCAGTTCCTGGTAAGCGGTGCTCATCCCCCCGCGTTCAAGGCTCAAGGTTTCGTTGCCGCTTAAAATGCCTACCGTTGCGATCTCGTCCACGGTCACTTTCTTGATCGCCGTCGTCAGCTGATATTCAAGGTCGCTCGTGTCGCTTTTCACGGCCGGTATAACTTCGGTCTTATCGCCGTGGCTGATCATTATTCCCATATAGCCGTTAACGAGCTGCATCTGGTCTTTTTCATAGACCTGGAATGTTAACTGCGGTATGCCGGCCATGTATAACTCCCTCTGCGTATCCTCGTCGGTGCCGGGAGCTACGAATTCGACTCTGATCCTGCCCCCGGAAAAAGCGGCGTATTCATCAAGAATATCGGCCACCTCCTGCTTCAAGGCCAGGACCTGGCTCGGAAGATTATCGCTAAAATAAGCTTTGATGTTAACCGTATCATCAAGCTCTTCGACCGCCTTTTTACTGACCTTTGATATGGAATAGACTTGATTCTGAGTCAGATCGAAACGGTGGAAAACCTGATATGAGAAAAAATTAACGACCGCAATAATTCCGATAATAAGAATTATGGTAATTGACAGGTCGGTTTTTTTTATTTTTTTGCTATTTGACATATTCGTATTTCTTGTTATATTTACTAGCATGATCTTTAAATATTACTTTAAACGAAAGGAAAAATCATGTCTTCGGAAAAAACGACCGCTAAGCTGAACACTTGTCCCAATCCCGCCTATCACGGGATAAAATGTCCTTATGCCCTATCGGACGGTTCGCCCCTGCCTTGCTTCGGCTCCCAGGAACAATGCGATGCTTTCAGAAACAAAACAAAAAATTAATCCGTGAACCCATCTGCCTGATGGGTTTTTTATTTTACATCTGACTTCTTGCTTTACTTCCATCCTCTCGCCTCAATCATGCGAGCGTTCAGCCAGAGGAAGATAAAAATGAATGAACCGTAATAAATAATATCCCTCGAATCAATAACGCCTTTGGCGATATTATAAAAATGGCTGCCGAGGCCCAGAAAGGACATGATCGGAACTAAAAATTTCGGCGCCCCCATCAGAACAAAATCGGCTCCGATAATGAAAGCGGCGAAAGAAGCTACCAATCCGAGAATAAAAGCGATAATCTGATTCTTGGTTAATGAGGAAATAAAAAGACCAAGCGCCAAATAAGCCCCCCCGAGTAAAATTGCCCCCAGATAGCCTCCGATCACCGGCCCCAGATCAACGTTTCCGAGCGTGGCCACGGTTATCGGCAAAGTTATGGTCAATAATAGAGCGATCTTCATGAAGGCCAAAGCTCCGAAAAACTTCGCCAGCACTACCTGCCAGTCGGTAACCGGCAAAGTCAGGAGAAATTCTATCGTCCCGCTCTTCTTTTCTTCGGCCCATAAGCGCATTGTGATAGCCGGCGATAAAAACAGGAAGATCCAGGGCAGAAGATCGAAATAGCCGCGCAGGCTCGCCTGGCCGATCAAAAAGAAATTTTTGAAAAACAGCCAATTCCCCACCACCAAAAACACGCCGATGAAAATATATGCGATCGGAGAGTTAAAATAACTCATCAGCTCTTTCTTGAATAAAACGTAAATTGTTTTGAAATAATCTTTAGTCATATTTATCGCGTAACGCGTAACGCGTAACGCATAACGCCCGACGTCGCATTTTTCGGTTATACTGCGATCGTTACGCGTTCCACGTTATGCGTTATGCGAATTTATTTCGTTAATTCCCTGAATACATCCTCAAGACTCGCGCTCTTCTTATTGAATTCAAGAATGCTCCAATTATTATTCATGACCGTCATGGACAGATATTCGCGCAGATCTACGCCTTCCTTGGGGGTAATCTCGTAACCGTAAACGTCGTCCGACTCCCGGTCTTTCATCTCCGCTTTTTCCACGTTATCCATTTCTTTAAGCTTACTTAAAACCGCGTCTTTCGGGCCCTTGATCTTAACGTATATTATCTCCCGGCCGCCGGCTTTGGCCATAAGATCGGCGGGTGAACCCTCGCCGACTATTTTTCCGTTGTTAATTATCAAAACCCGGTCGCAGGTAGCGCTAACCTCGCCTAAAATATGGGTCGAAAAAATAACGGTCTTTTCTTTACCGATCTTTTTGATAAGATCCCTGATCTCGACGATCTGGTTCGGGTCAAGGCCGGTGGTGGGTTCGTCCAATATGAGAATATCCGGCTCGTGCATGATCGCCTGGGCCAGACCGACGCGCTGGCGGTAGCCTTTGGATAATTCCTCGATAGGCTTAAGAAGCACCTTTTTAAGGCCGCAGGCCTCCACCACCTCTTTGAGCCTTTTTTTCATGTCTTCCTTGGCGATTCCCCTGACTTCGGCGATGAATTTAAGATACTCGTAAACCCGCATATCGTCATAAAGCGGAACGGTTTCCGGCAGATAGCCGATCTTGGTCCTGGTTTTAAGCGAGTCGGTGGTTACATCAAGGCCGTCGATCTTAATACTACCGCTGGTGGGAGACCAGAAACTCGTAATGATTTTCATGGTCGTACTTTTGCCGGCTCCGTTCGGCCCCAGGAAACCCAGAATTTCCCCTTTTTTAACCTCCAGGTTGAGATTGTCCAAAATAACCGTATTGCCGAATCTTTTAGTTAAATTTTTTATTTCTATCATGGTTTTAAAATTAAAGAAATAACGGCTTAAGTATTTATTTAGCCATTATTGATATTATATATTATAATGTCTCAGAATTTTTTTGCAAGTATTTTTTCCTGTGGATAATTATGCACGCATTATCTTCTTATTATTACGCAAAAAAATAAAATTTCTTGCCAGGCTTTTAATTATTTTGTTTTTAAAAAATACTTGACAAATATTGTTTAATGTGCTAATTTTACTAAATAAATCAACACAAGCGCCCTTTGAAAATTAAGCCAAAAACCGGAGGGAATGATGAAAGAAGAAAAAGACCCGAATGAGCTTATTATGTATCTCATCGTTAATCAGGAATTAAATATGTCACCGCCCAAAATCGGAATTCAGATGGCCCATGTAGCCACCAATATTTCCAATCACATGATGTGGGCCGGCATCGGTTCGCATTTCAGTTCCGAAAAATACAAAAGATATGAAAAATGGCTCCATAATAACGGCGACGAGCAAAAAAAGATCGCGCTTAGGGCCAGGGAATCGTATCTCGTAAGATTAGTTACTCTGGGATTTTTCCATATCAGAGACAAAGGATATACCGAGGTCCCGGCTGGCTCGCTGACCTGCGTAGGCCTAGGTATTATAACCCGGCAGGAAGCGGAACCGTACGTCAAAAGATTACAGCTTTTAAAATAGGAGGGCAAATATCCATGGTTAAAGCGGGAGTAATCGGCCTTGGCCGCGTCGGCAAGGAGCTCGCGCGGCAGATCACGGCCCGGCATTGGGACGTTATCTTTGCCGCCGACAGCAAGAATACTTACAGAATCCATGAAAGATTGACCGACGATGAGCTGGTTAAAGTACGGATGACGGGTCTGTCTTACGGCGAATATCCGGATTTCATAAAACGGTCCGGCCTGGACGCGCTCTTTCTGGCGATTCCCTCCCGCTCGGACCAGATCGCCTTCTTTTACGCCTACCACGCGCTCAAAAGAGGGATCGCGGTAATTACCTGCGAAAAAGGCATGTTGTCGGATTGCTCTTCGGCCCTGGAAATCTGGCTGAAAAAAAACCGGATCGGATACGCAGCCACGGTCGGCGGCGGCACGATGATACTGCCGGAAATACAAAAAAGACTGAACCTGCATTCCTCCCCTCCTGCCATCTATGCCGTTTTAAACGGCACGCTGAATTTTCTTTTTGGCGGAGGCACCATAGCCGAGGCGCTTAAGCTCGGTCTTACCGAGCCCGGGGCAAATGATCCGATCGCGGTCGTCAATGCCGAAATCATGGATACTGCCCGCAAGGCGGTTATCACCCACAATACTATTCTTAATACCAAGCAACCGATCAATATCAATGACCTAAGCATCGTGCCGGTTACGCCGCCCGCTTTTTACCGGCTGACCACGGGCGGTTTCCGGTATTACGTGATATTTTCGTCAGAGCGCCTGCCAAAAATAATCGAGGGCTGGAATAACTATATCTGTTTCCATAAAACCATCGGCAGAGGCAGTATCATTGGCGGATTTTTTGAGCCAAGCAAAAATGAATTCCTGCAAAAACTTGTTATTCCCGGCGCCAACAACGCCTTTGCCATGGATTCGCCCTACGAAGAATGCCGGGAAATTTTCCCTTACCCCGCGGGCGGACCCGGCGCCGGTCCCGAACCGACCGCCGCGGCCATGATCAAAGACGCCGATAATCTCCTGGCGGAAAAAAACTGGGGATGCCTTGTAAGTTACCTGCCGTAAACCACGAAAATAAGGAGGTAAAACCATGGGACTGGCTACCGATTTCGCGGAAGCGCGCGAGGCCCTTAAGGCCGGCGATGACGGAAAACTTCAAACGTTTTATGAAAAATACCGCCGCGTAAAGCAAGACCAGGGCGGGAAATTCGCTAACGAAACCTACGATGAATTCAAAACGCGCATCATGAAAAAATATAATATCACAGCCAAAAAAATCGATGACGATGACTGCGAGGATGAAGGCGCCTCTTACCCTTACTCTATCTCCGGCATTAGCGAAGAAGATGACTAAGGAGGAGTTAATGGTTTTTCAGTCATTAATCATCCCCTTTCCGTGGGAACAGCATACGGCATCCGAAGAAGAGCCGGGGTTGTATGTCATGGACGAACATGAAGGATACCGGGATTATTACGACGAGGGCGATGTCAAGGCCCTGCAAAGATATTTCCGGGAACATCCGGAAACTCTTATGAAAGTAATGAACATTATCACGAAGGAATTTACTAATAAAACCAAAAACCACTCTAAACAGAGTGGTCTTTTATTTATTTCCCTCACCCCGGCCCTCCCGAAGCGTCGGGATCGCCGACCCTCTCCCGCGACTTAAGTCGCGGGAGAGGGTGCCGAGTGAAACGAGGCGGGTGAGGGCTCTACTTAAACTCCCCCAACACCACCGTCAAAATAAGAATTTTATCCCCTCTTTGGATCTTAAGTCCGATCTTGTCGCCCGGTTTGTATTTCTGCACGACCGACAATAGAGTGTTTTTGCCCTCCAGCTTGATCGCGTTAATTTCAAAGATAATATCTCCGGACTTAAGGCCGCCTTTGGCCGCCGCCGAATCAGGCAAAATCGCCGGCACCTCTGAGTCGCCTGATTTTATCCAGGCGCCGGTCGAACGCGGCAGTTCGTTGTCCAAGGCCATCTCCGGAGTAAGCATGATATAGCGCACGCCAAGCGCCGGACGCACGATCCGGCCCCGCTCGCGGATACTGGTTACAACCGGCCGGGCGTCGTTTACGGGAATCGCGAAACCGATGGCCGAGCCGGCCTGGTCGATCGCCACGTTAATGCCGACGACCCGTCCGGCCAGGTCGATCAGGGGTCCGCCGGAATTGCCGACGTTTATCTTAGCGTCCGTTTGGATGACGTTATCCAGGGCCTCCGTATTGCCGTTGATATCGCTCGCGAAAAGGCTCCGTCCCAGACCGGAGACGATTCCATTGGTGGCACTGTTCTCGTACCGTCCGAGGGCATTTCCGATGGCGATAACGCTTGATCCCAACTCCAGGTTGTCGCTATTTCCCATTTCCGCGACCGGCAGATCCTTGTCGAATATCTTTAAAACCGCCAGATCGTTCATCGGGTCTTTATCTATATACTGGGCGTAATATTCTTTGCCGGAATTAAGGATTACGCGGTACTCGCCCGTCTTTCTGTCGGCCGCGTCCACCACGTGCTTGTTGGTAACGATAAAACCGTCGGAAGAAATAAGGAAACCGGTGCCCTTAAGCTTCGCCTGGCGCTTTCTTACCACCTCCGGCTTGCCGGTCGGGGAATCCAGGGTGACAAAATCATCCCAATCGTAAACTATGATCGAGACGACCGCCGGGATGACCTTCTTTATGGCCATTATGCTCGCGGCCTCTTCGTCTAAAACATAATCGCGGGCGGTTGCCGGCTGACCCTTGGCGTAAAACAAATAAGCCCCGAAAATTCCGGCGCCGAAACATAATGCCAATAATAAAAAAAATAATTCATTTTTTAACTTCATAGATTAAATATTATCCGGCTGATTATATAGAGTTAAGACTTTATCTCTTCCGCCATCTTCTTGCAGGCTTCCATGGACTTTATTTTGCGGATATATTCATCCTCGAATTTATGCACCGTATTGCGGAATTTGTGCCCCAGAAGAGCGTCGGTATTATCGAGCATATCCTTGGTATATTTCTTGTTGGTGGACAGGCGTAATATTTCCAGCTCGAGCTTATCGCCGGACTGGTCGCTCATTACCTCCCAGCCGTAAATGCCTTTTAAATTATCCCGCGCGCTCGCCAGGAGTCTTTTTAATTCCCGTTCATTGCTTAGTAAGCTTTTTATGGCTTTAAGAAGCTGTAGTCTGTAATTATTCGCGTAATCATCGCTTGGTTGTAATTCTGGTATCATATTGGCTTATTATTTATATATCTATATAATAGACGATTCCGGCATTTTTTTCAATCCTGCTTTAATTCTTCCAGACTGGGATCGTATATCCCCGACGATCGGCGCCATTCCGCCTCTGCCCGGTCTTTCATGTCCCGCCGGTACGCGTCGTCTCTTCTGATCGATTTTTCAGCCGCGCTTTTTTCCAGGCGGCTGATCTCCATGTTTATTTCCTTCTTGCACCGGGCATATTCGTCGCCGGACAGCTTTACGGATCCGATGATGGATTTAATAAAACCGCTCGTGCCCTGCTTATAACCGCCTCGCGCCTCTTCGTCCAGAGCGGACTTGATTTTTTTGGCCAGGGCGTCTTGGTCATGGCCGAAAATGTTTGATAATATATTTTGTTGTCTGGGCTGTTCCAGGTTCATAAAGTTAATAATCAATATTCAATAACCAATGATCAACCAACGCTCAACTCTCAATAATCAATTTTATTCACTTCCGGTATTGATTATTGGTCAGTTGAATATTCATTGAATGTTGAAAATTGATCATTGAGCATTATTTTATTATAATTGTCGATTAATGGTTCATCTTATAACCCCATCTCCTTCAATAGTTCTTTCTGCTTTTTCGTCAGGCTCTTCGGAATATCCACCGTCACTTCCACGTAATGATCGCCCTTGCCGGAGCCGCGCAAACGGGTCATGCCCTTGCCGCGCAACTTAAAAACCGTACCGGATTGGGTGCCGGCCGGAATTTTTAGTTCGACCGGTCCCTCGACCGTTTCCACGTCGATCTTGTCCCCTAAGGCCGCCTGCGCGAAACTTATGGTCGCGCCCGATCTTATATCGCTACCCTCGCGCTCGAAACGCCGATCCGGACGCACCCTGATGCGCAAATACAGATCGCCGGCCCCGGCTCCTTTTTCTCCGGCTTCGCCCTCGCCGGACAGGCGGATGCTCTCGCCATCATCGATCCCGGCCGGAATCCTAACCCTTAAATTCACCGTTTCGAAAACAACGCCGGTGCCGGAACACTGCCGGCATTTCTGCGCGTAAGTTTTGCCCTCACCGCCGCAGGCCGTGCAGGCCGCCTGTACCTGCATATTACCAAGAATGGTCCGCTGAACCCTTGTTACCCGGCCCGAACCGCCGCAGACCTTGCAGGTTTCGATCTTAGTCCCGGGTTCGGCCGCGTTTCCGTGGCAATGGGAGCATTTGACTTTTTTACGCAAGCTGATTTCCTTATCCACCCCGGATACGGCTTCGGAAAAATCGATCGTTAAAACCGTCTGGATGTCATTGCCGCCCCTCTGCCGGCTTTGCCGGCCGCCCCCGAAACCGAAGATGTCGCCGATACCCCCGAAAATATCGCCCAGATCTTCCGCGTCTACGTTGAAACCGCTGCTAAAATCGCCGAAACCGGAATAACCGCCCCGGCTTTGGGCGTGCTCGAACGCCGAACCGTACTGATCGTACTGGGCCCGTTTTTTAGAATCTGAAAGCACCTGATAAGCCTCGTTCGCCTCCTTGAATTTCGCCTCGTCCCCTCCGGCCTTGTCCGGATGGAACTCGTGCGCTTTCTTGCGGAACGCCTTCTTGATGTCATCCGCGCCGGCGCTCTTTTCGACACCGAGTATTTTGTAGTAATCTTTACTCATAGTTATATAATGCGAATCCGCGAATTATGCGAATTCTACGAACATGCGAAACCGCGTTAATTCGCATGTTTGTAGGTTCGCATATAAATTCGTAGTTTCGCATTATGTTACCCTTTAAACCCGATCTCCTTCTCTTCCGGTCCCGGGGCTTCTTTGATCACGCCGAAGTGCTCTTCGTATTTTTTGAGGTTATCCTGCATGGCGGCGATAATCCTTTTAAAATGTCCCGGCCCGGTAATTATCTTGCCGGTAACGCGGCCGGAAGGTCCGAGGATGTTTAAGAACATCAACTGGAACTCGTCCCGGTTATGATTGACCTGCATCGCGTTCGCGTATTCCGCTCCCGGAATATTATCCGCGATTTTTATCTCTTGTTTTTTGGGTTGTGTTGCTTGTGACATATTCGATATTGCCCTCACCCCAACCCTCTCCCCCGCTGCTCGCGCGGTAGAGGGAACGGATTAAAGCGTTTAATATTTTATGATTCATCTAAAATTTAATTTTACCGCTCTTTTTGTTTTTCCTGAATTAATTTTTCCAGATAATAATTGGCTTCCGGATTATCGGGATCCAAAGATAGCGCGTAACGGCAAGCCTCGATCGCTTCATCGGTCCTGCCCTCCTGCTTATGTAATGTTTTTAAATAATTTATAACGATCGCGATTTGACCGCCCACCTCAGGTTTGCGTATCCTTAAAAGGCTTTTCGGCTCTTCCTTGACCCAAAAAGACCGTATTTTTGACATGTGCCGATCGGAAAATTTTAAATTCAGACTGGTTTTATCATTATGGGAAAAATCCAGTATATCCTCGGTGGTGCCGCCTTCTAAATCAGCGTTATCGAGCTCTTTATTGATAATAGGCCATCTCATGTCGGCCATATGGACCTTGCCGTCCGAGGTAATGATTATATTTGTCGCGTGGTTAAAAATTTTACCGTAAAGATTTCTTATTCCTATTTTTTTTAAAAAATATCCGGCCAGTATCGAAGCGCCCACGCAATTAAACTCCTGGTTTTTAATGATCTCGGCCGGATGATCTTCCGCGGATCCATACTTAGTCTGTTTAACCTGCGGATAAGAACCTATGACCTCCTGCAATATCGCCACTATTTCCAATTCTTTTTTGGCGATTTCATCCGGATTTCCGGCCTCTTTGATTATCTTCAGTTCTTCCTTGAGCTTCGGGATTCGTAGAGCTTCATATAAAGATTTATATCCTTCAGTTTGCCATTCATGTATTTTCCCCATCAGCCCGGGAAGCCTCTTTAAATTCTCCCCCTCTGTACCGCTTAATTCATCTCCGGCGCTTTGCTTTTTTAGCAGCTCGAATAATTTATTTTCGATTTTATCATAACCCAGATTCCGTCCCAGGTTTTCTACGCCTTTGCCATAGATTTCCGTGAAGGTTTCAGGGCCAGGAATAGAAGAAGAGACGTCTACGCCGTGTAGAGCCCCCCATCTTTTCATGAATCCGAGCTCAGGAGAATCTTTATCGGCTATTTCGCTTCCATTGGATATGTTTTTTATTTTTTCGTTCATTTGGATAAACAACAAGGATTAGAGACGTGATCCGAAGATACGTTATCAATCGCGTCCATTATCGCCCTCGCCCCTGCTCTCCCGAAGCGTCGGGATCGCTTTCCCCTCTCCGATTCCGGAGAGGGGTCGGTTCGTACAGTTCCCCCTCCCCAGACTTGGGGAGGGGGTTAGGGGGTGAGGAAAAAATCGGAGAGGGGTTGGGGGTGAGGGCAAGCGCGAACTACTTCTTTTCTTCAAACTCCCCTTCGATCGGCTCGTCTTTCTTGCCGTTTTTATCGTCGGTTTTCTGTTCTCCGGCCTTGGCGCCGTCGGCTCCGGCCTGCGCGCCGGCCGCCTGAGCTGCCTGGTACATGGCCGTACCGATCCGCTGGGCCACTTGGTTCATTTCTTCCATTTTTTTCTTGATCTCATCGGTATTGTCCGTATCTTTAACTTTTTTAAGCTCTTCAATTTTCGTTTCTAATTCTTTCTTGTCTTCCGGCTTCATCTTTTCGCCGGATTCTTTTATCAATTTTTCGGTAGAAAAAACGATCGTTTCGGCCTGATTCTTTATTTCCACTTTTTCTTTCTTCTTTTTATCCTCTTCGGCGTGCGCTTCGGCCTCTTTCTTCATTTTCTCGACTTCTTCTTTCGAGAGTCCCGAAGAAGAAGTGATGGTTATCTTCTGCTCTTTGCCTGAGGCCTTGTCCTGGGCCTTGACGTTTAAAATGCCGTTAGCGTCGATATCGAAAGTAACCTCGATCTGCGGTATGCCCCGCGGCGCCGGCGGAAGCCCGTCTAATATAAAACGTCCTAAAGTCTTATTGTCCGCCGCCATCGGCCGCTCGCCCTGGAGCACGTGGATCTCGACCGACGGCTGGCTGTCGGCCGCGGTCGAAAATATCTGCGATTTCGAGGTCGGGATAGTGGTATTGCGTTCGATCAAAGGCGTCGCCACTCCGCCCAGGGTTTCTATGCCTAAGGTTAAAGGGGTAACATCCAGGAGTAAAACATCTTTAACGTCGCCTTGTAAGACGCCGGCCTGGACGGCCGCGCCGACGGCCACAACCTCGTCCGGATTGACGCTTAAATTCGGTTCTTTGCCGAAAAACTCCTTGACTCTTTTCTGAACCAAGGGCATGCGGGTCATCCCGCCGACCATTATCACTTCTTCGATATCCTTCTTTTCAAGCTTGGCGTCTTTAAGCGCGTCCTCGCAGGGCTTCAAGGTCTTTTCCACGAGATCGCCCACTAACTCTTCGAGCTTGGCCCGGGTCAGCTTCATGACCAGGTGCTTCGGTCCGTTCGCGTCGGTCGTGATAAAGGGCTGGTTGATTTCGGTTTCGGTGGTGGTGGATAATTCTATTTTCGCTTTCTCGGCCGCCTCCTTGATGCGCTGAAGCGCCAAGGTATCTTTAGACAGGTCAATGCCCTGATCTTTCCTGAATTCGTCGATGATCCAGTTAATAAGCACTTGGTCGAAATCCTCGCCGCCCAAATGCGTATCGCCGTTGGTCGACTTTACCTCGACCGTATCCTTGGAAACGTCCAGAATCGAAATATCGAAGGTGCCGCCGCCTAAGTCGTAAACCGCGATCTGCTGGCCCTTTTTCTTTTCAAAGCCGTAAGCCAGGGCGGCGGCCGTCGGCTCGTTGATTATGCGCTTAACTTCGAGTCCGGCGATCTTGCCGGCGTCTTTCGTGGCCTGCCGCTGCGAGTCGTCGAAATAAGCCGGCACGGTAATGATCGCTTCGGTGATCTTTTCCCCGAGCTTGGCTTCGGCGTCCGCTTTGAGCTTCGAGAGGATCATGGCCGAGATCTCCTGCGGAGTATAATCCTGGCCGTTCATTTTGACTTTTACGCCTTCTCCGGCCTGAACGATCTTATAAGGCGAGATCTTTATGTCCCGCTGCACCTCGTCGTCGGTAAACCGGCGGCCGATCAGGCGCTTGACCGCGTAAACGGTATTTTCCGGGTTGGTCACGGCCTGGCGCTTGGCGGTCTGGCCGACAAGGCGTTCGCCGCTTTTAGAGATCGCCACGATCGAGGGCGTCGTCCGATTGCCCTCGGCGTTTTCCAGTATCTTAGGCCGGCCGCCTTCCATGATCGCCATGGCGCTGTTAGTCGTGCCCAGATCGATGCCTAATATTTTTCCCATATCTTTTTTCGCATAACGCATAACGCGTAACCTGCCTGCCGGCAGGCAGGCGCATAACGCTTGTCTACTTAATACTTAATAATACTTATGTTTTAATTTTTAAAAATTGCTTTTGTCATCAGAGCGACCCGCGTGAGGAGAGATCTTTAATACATCGCCATAGCGCCCAAACGACGTTTTTACGAATAACGGCGTATTAAAGATTTCTCCCTCCGGTCGAAATGACAGAGGAAAATATTTTTTATTTATAAATTTTACATTCGTAATTTGTCATTCGTAATTTGAACGTCCCCGCCCCACCGCACGATTAACCGCAATCCCTAAAGCCTAAAGCCTAGTGCCTAAAAACATCGCGCGCTAAGCCGGGGAGAACTTGTCCGCCTTGAGCGGAAAGTCCCCGCGCATAGATTATTGTTTAGCGGTTTTGATTTTAATGGTTCGCGGCTTGGCTTCGGGCGCCTTCGGGATAGTGATCTTAAGAACGCCGTCATTGGTCGTCGCTTCGGCCCGGTCTCCCAAAACATGGGTCGGAAGCGGAACGCTCCGATAGAAACTGCCGCGCCGGATCTCCTTGCGGTAATAATTCTTGTCCTCTACCTCGCTTTTCTTTTCCGATTCGCCCTTGATCGAAAGCACGTCGTTCTCGATCGAAATATCGACTTTTTCCGGATCAATGCCCGCGAGCTGGGTTTCGACGACGACGTTATCCTTGTCTTCGTACATATCGACGGCCGGCACGAAACCGGATTTATTTCCGCGCATGCCCGGCCAGTCGGAAAACATTTTTTCCATCTCCTCGAAAGGTTCAACGTCGAGGAATGGGCTCCATTTGATCAAAGCCATATTTTTAACCTCCTTTGACCCGCGGGAAGTAACCGAATTTGATTACTGGCACCGCGGTCAAACAGTTTAAATTTTTAATTTTTGAATTTTTTAATTTTGTAAATAATTTTAAATTTCAATTTTTAAACAACCGGAATTGATATTAATATTTGAAATTAAAAATTAACCAACAACCACTTTAGCCGGAATGATCACCTTCCCGTGCAGCTTATACCCCGGCTTGACCGTTTTTACGACTTTCTCTCCCTTACCCTCCAGCGCTTCCATGGTATTATAATCGAAATTTTTACCCGTGGCTTCTATTTCCTCCACACCCATCTTCTCTAAAATATCCTTGAATTGCTTTATAACGTATTTGATGCCTTCGGCCCAGCCCTTCTTAGACGCGCTCTCGTCTACATGTTCCATGGACACGCGCAGATTATCGTAAACCGGGATAATGTCATAAATAACCTGTTCGTTCGCGTATTTGATGAATTCTTCCCGTTCTTTGGCGGTTTGCTTTAATAAATTCTGATAATCCGCCAGGGCGCGCTTATACCTGTTCTCAAAACTTTCCGCTTCGGATATAAATTCAAAACGCGACATTTTCTTGCCATCTTTTTCCACTGTTTCTAAAAAATTTTTTTTGGGACGCACGAATTTCTTTTGATCGTCACACATTGCTTTGTATACGATCACATCTTCTTTTGTTTCGGTGTGCAAGGCTACACCCAGCACTTCGTATTCTTTCTGATTCTTATAGTGCCGATAAACTCCAAGTTTTATATCTTTGGTTTTTTCGCCATCTTTATTTTTATCCATACAAAAATTGAAAATTGGTTAATTGAAAATTCATTGAATATTGATAATTGATAATTGAAAATTTTCCGTTATCCCCCGATTTCGTCAAACACGTATTTAACTAAGGCGATGTTTTTCGTATAATCCATCCGCATCGGCCCCAATACCCCGAACAGGCCGGTCCGTTCGCCCCGTTTATACTTTGCCAGTACCGTGCTGCACAGATCTCCAAAAGGATTTTTGGTGCCTATAAGCGTGCTTAAACCCGGCTCCGTGTCTTCATACATCTCGTCGACGATCTCGTCTATCCGGTCGATAACCGCGGAAATGTCATAAATTACGTCCAATTCCCTGAACTCCGGCTGCTGGAAAAGGTTGGAAATGCCCGTATAGTATAAGTTATGCCGGTGAAAGGCCCAAAAAACGGCATTGCCGGAAACTAAAGCCATGACCTTGGCGGCCTCCTTGAAGCTTACCTCGTCTTTCGCCTTTAAAATATTCTTCAAATTCAGGAAGTCATTTTTAAATTCCGCGTTATCCGGCCGCAGGCTATCCAAAAATAAACGATAGGCTTTTTCCGTGGGTATCCTGCCGGCGGAAGTATGCGGCTGCGTTATATAGCCGTCCTCTTCCAGGGAGGCCATTTCATTCCTGATCGTAGCCGGGGAAATTCCCAGTTTATATTTTTCCGCGATAATACCCGAACCTACAGGCGTGCCGGTTTTTATGTGTTCCTGGATAATGGTATTTAATATTAGTTCCTTTCTTTTATCCATATTTTTATCCACCTAGGATATATCAATATTATACAATACTTAGCACTCATGTCAAGAGAGTGCTAAATATATTATTTTTTTTACTAAAATTAAATAAATTTACTTTAATTTATTTAATTTGACAAACGGTAATAATTCCTGTAAATTATAATTATGAAAAATAAGTATACTCTGCTATATATATTAAATTATTATAATACCCCAAAAACTGCCCGCTCCGGGCGGTTTTTTTGTGGTATAATGAAAAAATATGACCGAAGAAAAAAATAAAATCCATCGCCGCGCCAAAGAGCGCTTATCCATGATCAGGGAAAAGATCAGTGTCTTATCGGCCGAACTCGAGAATAAAGACAAAAGAAACCTCGCGGAGCTTAAACGCCTTCGAGGCACCGACCGGATGGTTCATGAACAGCTTTTGTATTACAACGCCAAAAGGCTGGAAGAACTCAAAAAATTATATCCTTCGCCGTATTTCGTAAGGTGCGACGTGCGCTTCGATGGCGAACCGGAAGAGAAGACGCTCTATTTCGCCAAGTTCCCCTATACCGAAGAATCCATCTATTCGTGGGTGGCGCCCATAGCGTCCATCCGCTTCGAGGCTTGCGGCCGGTTTTCTTACGCGCGGCGGGACGGGGAAATCAAACACGGGCTTATGCTTCGCAAAGACCAATTCATGATAATCGACGGCAAGATCGTCTATCTGACGTCCGAGGAGACCGGACGGCCGCGAACCCTTGTCTATCAGGAGTACTTTTCGACGCGCAAAACCGGCTTTGTCCTGCCGGAGATTATCGAACGCATGGAAAAGGCGCAAGACCAGGTAATACGGGCCGACTGCGCCGGGCCCTTCGTAATTTCCGGCCCGGCCGGGTCCGGGAAAACCACGCTCGCTCTTCACCGGGCGGCTTACCTGGCGCAGTCCCCGGAAACCGCCGAGCGTTACGGCGGCCGCCGAACGATTGTTTTTGTTCAAGACGCGGGAACGAAAGATTATTTCTCCCACCTGCTTCCGGAACTGGGGATAGAGGACGTCAACATAACCACCGTTTTCGAGTGGGCCGCGAAAATTTTAGGACTAAGTGACGAACTCGCTTATACGGCCCGTTTCGGCGGCACGGAAGCGGAAAAAGACGCGTACGAATATGAAAAAAACCGCGTGCTCGCGCGAGAGGATATCCCGCCCCCCACCCGTTTTCCCCTGACCTGGCTGGAAAAGATCTACCGGCCCGGCCTGTCTCCGGCCATGTATAATTTATTCGAAAAACAAAAAAACCGGAAATTACTGGATCGTTTCGATCTTACCCTGCTTCTTAAATCGAGTTTAAGAGCGAACGGCTGGCTGGCTATTGAAGAAGAATATTACGTAACTGACAAAAATTATCTTTTAACCAGGAAAACCAGGAAAAAACCGATCGAATACTCTTTAATTATCATTGATGAATTCCAAAACTATCTGCCTTCACAATTAGCCGTCATCCGCGGCTGCGTCGATAAGCTGCGTTCGTTATTGTACATCGGCGACCTCGGCCAGCAGATCAATCTTTTTACCGTAAAAACCTGGGAGGAGATCGGAGAAGAGATAAAGCCCGACCGGCATATCCGGCTGGATAAAGTCTATCGCAATACCGGGAACATACTTAAATACATCAAAGACCTCGGTTACGGGATAAATATTCCCGACTCGGCCAAAAGCGGCGTTGATGTCGAAGAAGCCGTTTTTCCCGGACCGGCGGAAGAGATAGGATATATCGAAAAACTTCTGGAAAAATCCCAGGAAAAAAATATCATCGGTATTATAGCCGCCGAAAAAGACTATCTGGAAAAATTCAAAAAGTCTTTCCAGTATAACGCCAACGTTCATATTCTCACCATGAACGAAGCCCAGGGCGTGGAATTCGATGTTGTCTGCCTGGTCGGGGCAAACGACGACTGGCTGTCTCTGCCGGTCTACGCCAATATGCCGTCCGATTTTATCGCGGAAAAAAAACGGGTTAAGAAAGATCTCTTATACGTGGCCATGACGCGCGCTATTTCCGAACTGCATATTCTTGGCAAACGAAAATTAAGCGACATCTTCAAAGAATATTAAATCTACCGCGCCGTCTTTACGGAAGGAAACAAAAAAAGAGCGGGAATATTCCGCTCAAATCATTATTTCTATTCTAGCGTCCGTTACGCCACAACCCTCCTCCTGAAGTAAATCACGTTTCCTGGTTTGGGAGACGGGACTTTTTTCATGTCATGCGCATAGCGCAAACCGGCGTGGGTCCGGCATTCGACGCGGCCGCACCGCGCGCAAACATAAAAGGTCATATAAAATCTTACTTTTACGCCGTCGCTCAAGCCTTTTAATATCAATACGCGTTCTCCGCAGCATCTTTTAAACAAAGCCCTTCTTACATAGCGAATCGCGCTATAACCGTTTTCGGCGTGACGAGCCGCGATAATAGCCGTTAAATTACCGTCGCTCACAACTTCTTTCTCGTTTTTATCCGTCAAATAACCGCAAATCTCTTCCAATGAATACTCGGTCATGGCTATCTCCTTTGTTTTATTTACGAATGATCGATTTAAAAATTATTTAAAATAATATCACAATAAAATATATCCGTCAAGCCATGCCCGTTAAAACCGGCGCGAATCGCTAATACCACCTTGAGAACTGAAAATAAAAAAGACGACAGCGGGTCGTCTTTGTTTTATTAATAAAAACACTGATCTTAATTTTGCGCGTCTGTTTCGCCCGCGAAGCAGCGGGCTATGTCCCTTATAAGGTTTTCGTCCATACCGGGCTGATGTTCCTGTATTGTTTTGACCAAATTCGCGATATCGGACAATGCTCCTGGCATATGGTACTTGACCAGATCCACCACATCCCGGAAAACCCTGAATCTAACCCCCTTTTCGTAGTACTGATAAGCCAAGATCCATAAACGGGCGCGATGCAGCGATACCAGTCCGTATTCGCAAAGATGTTCGCCGCAAATAAGCTGGCCGGGTTTATGGCAGTCAACAATGATGCATTTCGGCTCTTCCCCTCTGGCAACCCGGGACAACGCGGCATGGTCAAAATTGAAGACAGTTGGCAACATCGATCCTCCCCTTATTATTTTGATGGTTAAAAAAGTGCGATTTTTATCGGTTGATATAACGGCCCTTAAAACAAGGGTCCCGATATTTTGTATATAATATCATCTCTTCGCGCGGATGTCAAGCCTGATTTTCCGCGTGTTCCCGACGAGGGCAAAAACCTTCATTTTTCACGTTCCCCGAAGTACCATCGCAAAAATTCCTCCGCTATCGGGACGGCGGTTTCACTTCCCTCTTTTCCCTCCTCCAATAAAACGGTTATGACCACTTTCGGGTCGTCGAAAGGAGCGAAGCCGGTAAACCAGGCGTGCGGATCGTTCTTGGACGACCACTGCGCCGTGCCGGTCTTGCCGGCGGCCGTCACGGGCAAAGAAAAAAGACGCCGCGCGCTGCCCGTTGTTACCGTCTGCCTCATACCCTCTCTGACGATATCAATGTTGTCCCCTGAGATAAAATTCTCCCTGACCGGTTCGACGGGAATGGCGGCAATCAGTCCTTCATCAGCCGTTAATATATGCGTAACGAAATGCGGACGGTATAATTTTCCTCCGTTGGCGAATACGGCCGTATAGGCGGCGACCTGCAGGGGCGTAACCAGAAGATCCCCCTGGCCGATTGATATATGATAGGTATCGCCGATATACCAAGGTTCGTTTTTAACCTCTTTCTTCCACTCCTGGGTCGGCAGGAAGCCGTCCGCTTCGCCCGCCAAATCGATACCGGTCTGGGCGCCTAAACCGAAAGCTTTGTCGTATTGAATAATGCGGTCAAGCCCCAATCCCTTGAAATCTTCGTGGCCACCGCCGATATAATAGAAAAATGTATTGACCGAATTGGCGATTGCCAGCTTGACGTTAACGCGACCGTGGCCGCCGGCGAGCCAATCCGGAAAAAACCATTCTCCGATTCGGATGCCGCCCGTGCTTAAAAAGGTGGTGTGCTCGGTAATTATCCCTTCCTCCAGGGCCGCCGCCGCCATGACCGGCTTGATCGTGGAGCCGGAAGGATATTCGCCGGAAACAGCGCGATTAAAAAGCGGATGATCAGGATGGCTGATGATAGCGTTATACTCATCCTGGGATATGCCACGGGCAAAGACGTTGTTGTCGAAGGCCGGCAGACTCACCATCGCCAGAACCTCGCCATTTTCCGGATCCATAACTATGGCCGACGCCCGGCTTAACTTCCGCTTCGATAAATGTTCAATCATGATGTTTTCAAGTTTTATCTGAGCCCCGGTATCAAGCGATAAAACCAAGTTGTGGCCGTTTTCGGGCTGCTCCTGGCCGATAACCTTCTTCTCCTTGCCCAGGGCGTCTACTTCTATCTGCTTCTTGCCGCTTACCCCCTTAAGCTCGTTCTCCCAAAAATATTCTACACCCATCTTGCCGATATAGTCGATCGGCAGATATTCGTCGCCGAATTGCTCGAGCTCGCGCTCGTTTATTTTTCCCGTGTAACCGATGATATGCGATAAGGAAAATGCGCTCTGGACGTTATCCGAAACGTAAGTGAGATAATTCCGGCTGGTGCGATTCGATAATATTACCCCGGGCCAATTGGCTGATTCCAGGTAAAGCATCATGGCTTTTTCATATTCGATATTGTCCGCCACGAAAAGCGGCTGGTAGGCCGCGAGGGATTCGGAGTCCACTTCGGCCAATCGATCGGCTAATTCCCGCTCCGAGATATTTTCCAATATAGCGCCGATCCTCTTTAAGATACCGGCCAGCTCTTCCGTCTCCGGCATGTCCGCGGGAACGAAATAAAGCAGGAAATTAGCTTTATTCCTGACCAGCGGGTTTTTATAACGGTCGTAAATAACCCCCCTTCTCGGTTCTATTCTTTCGATGCGGATCCGATTGCCCTCCGAAAGCCAGTAATAATATTCACCCTTGACGACCTGGAGCCAGGCGGATTTGGCCAAAATAACCGACAAGAACAAAGCCAGAACCAGGCTTAAAAAAGTTATTTTTGAAAAATTAAAACTTCGCCCGACGGTTTCTTTCTCGCGGTCATCGCTTATGTGCACGTCTTCGGCCCAACCGGGACGATAAACAGTGGCCAGTATTCCGTCTTTCAGCCGGCCGGTTCGCAGGAGAAAAGGATCTTTTTTCCGCCTGTCCGTTTTTGGTTGTCTGATAAAAAAATTCTTTAACATGTTTTTCTTAAGACGCGGGCGCAAAGCCTTAAACCCGGCTACCGTCTGATTAAAAATACGGGCTTCAGATTTTTTCCGGCCAAAGTAAAAAGATAGAAAAGCATAAAAACGGCGCTTAAATTCACTAAAAATACCCCCGCCTGATCCGACCAGAACATGCCGTCGAAATATACCGCCAAATCCCGCCGGTTGACGAAATAAACGGCGTAGCTTAAAGAGTAAACGAGGATTTCATGAAGCAACAGCGCCATGGCCGCCAACGCCAAAAAAGAATACAAAGAACGGTTGGTGAAAAAATGGATCAAAAAGAAATTAATGAGAATCGCTATGGAAAGAAAAACAGCCATATAAACCCCAAAGGGGAGGAAAGAATATATATCCAAAAGAAGTCCCATTCCGAATGCCCAAAAAATCGACAGCCGAAAACCGGAAAGCGCCAGCATGAAAACAAGAGTTATAATGGGCAAATTGATGTTCACGAACCACCCCGGCAATCCGCTCACGAAAGATACCTGTGAAACGGACAACAAGATTATCAAAATGGCGTTTAATGTTATTTTGCCATACATATTTTAGCGTATTAAGAGGTTAAACAGCTAAAGATCAACAAAACCTAAGGCCTGATTTACGGCAAAAGCACCGATACGATGATCAGGTCCTCCGGGTCGGCCATGGGCTCGATGACGGCGGTTTGCCAAACTTCATTGCTTTCCTTAATGACCTCCAGCACCCGGCCGATAACCAGGCCGCGGGGGATCATTTCTTCCAACCCCGAGGTAATGATAATATCTTCCGTTTTTATTTCTTCGTTTTGGGGGATAAAATTCATTTTAATGGTCAGGCCTAATTCGCCTTCAACCACCCCGCTGGTCTTGGCGGAAGAAAGCACGGCAGCGGCCAATTTACATTTGCCGTTATTGGTCAGATAGACCTGGGAAATGTTATCCTTGGCGTCAACCACGCGTCCGACTATTATGCCTTCGCTCGATACTACCCCCAGACCGGAATAAATACCGTCTTTGAGGCCCTTGTCGATAATTATCGTCTCCGTCCGTCCGCTCATGTCGGCAATATCGCCGCGGGAAATAACATTCGCCATGACGTATCGATATTCATTCTGGGTCAGAAAACCCAGATGTTCCCGCAGGTTCTTATTCTCCTCTTCAATGATCTTAAAACGGGTATTCTCTGCCGTTAATTCGTTCATCCGCTCGCGCAAAAGCCCGATCTCCGCCGCCAGATCCTGCTTGTTGGTCTGTTTATTGTAAGCCGTGCGCAAACCATGGCTCAATGAATAGAGTTTTTCCGTTAAGGGATCGAGGCTTCCGGCAACGAATCCCTCAACAGGCCCGAAAAGACCGATGGTATACAAAAAAACAAGCAGTCCGATCACTGCCCCGTATTTAATGATTCTTTTCTTGTCAATGCGTAACATAAATACAACTTTTATCCGTTCGCGCACAATAAACCGGTTTGTGCGATATGGTTAATCCGCGCATCATCCGCGTAGGTATCAGCGTAATATCCGCGGAAAATTATAATGTTCACCGGAAAAACCTCTGGGATTATCTTAAGATAAAAAATTCTATTTACGAATCCTGAAATTATAATTCCTCCGTTCCCGGCGAAAGGACTTTTACCAATAGCTCCTGATCTCCCAATAATATACCAGTTCCCCTGACGACACAGGTCAAAGGATCGTCTGCCACGCGCACCGGTATTTTCGTGGCCTGCGCTATCTCCTTGTCGAGTCCCCGCAAAAGGGCTCCGCCGCCGGACAATACTATGCCGTGCTCATAAATATCCGACACTAATTCCGGCGGGGTGGTTTCCAGGGTTATTTTTATATTTTCGACTATTTGATCGATCGTTTTTGCCATAGCCTCCCGGATCTGGCTGTCATTTATGGTTACCGCCCGCGGCAGACCGTTAATAAGATCCCTTCCCCTGATCTCCATTTCCATGGGCTCTTTTAAGGGAGCGGCCGAACCGATCGTTACTTTTACTTTTTCCGCCACTTGTTCGCCGATGAGGATATTGAACTCTTCCCGGATATACTGGGTAATGTTGTTATCAAGTTCGTTGCCGGCCTGCCGGAGCGATTTCCAGGTAACGACGCCTCCCAGGGAAATAACCGCGATCTCGGTGGTGCCGCCGCCGATATCGACGATCATGGTCGCTGTCGGATCGGAAACGGGCAGCCGCGCCCCGATCGCCGCCGCCATAGATTCTTCGATCAGATAAACCTGGCGGGCGCCCGCGGACATAGCCGCGTCCTCGACCGCTTTTTTCTCGACTTCGGTGATATCCAGGGGGATGCCGATAATCACCCGCGGCCTTGGTATCAAGGTAAAGCTTTCGGCGTGCACTTTATCGATAAAATACTTAAGCATCTTTTCGGTAACTTCAAAATCCGAGATCACGCCGTCCACCAGGGGTTTTATGGCCTGGATGTGCCCCGGCGTCTTACCGACCATCCGCTTCGCTTCTTCGCCCACGGCCAAGATCTCGTCTGTCCGGATATTGACGGCCACGACCGACGGCTCGTTGATCACGATGCCCTTGTCGGCGGTATAGACGAGAGTGTTCTTGGTCCCCAGATCTATGCCGAGATCTTTGGAAAATTTTCCTAAAAGCTTATTGAGCATGCTTTAATAACTTTTGGCGAAAAGCCAATCGTGTTTGGCTTCTTTGCCGGTAATGAAACACTTCTTGTTTTTCGGCTCTTTGTCCTGATTATCCGCCGGCAAAACGCGTGAAACCATGGAAAATCTTTCTTTCAGCGATTTTTCCGAAGCGGGATCTTCCGACCAGCTGGCCTCAAAAAATCCTACCTGATCCTTTATCTCATCAACGCTTTCTATCCGGTGAATGTGCGCCAGGGCGAACTCTTTGGCCTGTTTATAAAGATTGCCGTGGATTTCGGCCATTAATTTTTCTAAACGGGCCGATAGGTCCTTTTCCCCGACCGTCTCCTTGGTATTAAGATCCCGCCTGAAGACGGTTACTTTCCCGTCAGCCGCTTCTTTGGGTCCGATCTCCAGCCTGACCGGTACGCCGCGCGCTTCCCAGTGATTATATTTGAATCCGGGGGTCAGGTTATCCCTTAGATCGATCTTCTTGCGCCAGCCCTTGATATCGGAAAATATCTTTTCTGCATACGCTATTACCTCCGCCTTGTTTTCATCCTTATAAATAGGCACGGTTACTACCTGGATGGGAGCGATATTAGGCGGCAATCTCAAACCGTTATCATCGCCGTGGCCCATGATGACGGCGCCGATCGATCGCCAGGAAAAACCCCAGCTGTTTTGATGGCCGAAATGCTTCTCTCCGTCTTCGCCCAGGTACTTAACGTCGAACACTTCCGAAAAATTGGTTCCCAGATAGTGGCTGGTACCGCCCTGTATCGCCTTTCCGTCCCTTACCATAACTTCGACGGTCGAAGTGATCTCGGCACCGGCGAATTTTTCCACTTCCGATTTCCGACCCTTAAAAACCGGCAGAGCCATATACTCATACATCTTCTCGTAAATATCCAGCATCTGCCACATCTCGGCGATCGCCTCCTCGCGGTCGGCAAAAACCGTATGGCCCTCCTGCCAAAGAAATTCGCTCCAACGCAAAAAAGCCCGCGGCCGTTTTTCCCAACGAACGACATTATTCCACTGATTGAGCCTTAAAGGCAGGTCTTTATAACTCTGGATCCAGCGGGCATAGGTCTTATACATGGCGGTTTCCGAGGTCGGGCGCACGGCCAGTTTATTTACCAGTTCCTGGCCTCCGCCATGCGTAACGACCGCTAATTCCGGCGCGAATCCCTCGATGTGGTCTTTCTCCGCCTCCAGGTTCTCCATGGGCACGAAAATGGGAAAATAAACGTTTTCCACCCCGGTAGCCGTTATCATCCTGTTAAGCTCTTCTTTAATAAGCTCCCAGATCTTATATCCGTACGGACGAACTATGCCGCAACCCCTGACTTCGGAATTTTCCGCCAACTCCGCCTCCTTGACCACGTCCTGATACCACTTGGGAAAATCTTCTTTTTGGGGGGTAATTTTATTATTTTTCATATTCGTTATATATGTATAAAAAGTTTATACTGTGCTTAGGTATTATTCACATTTTACCATTATATAATACCCTATACGGCCGGGGTTTGTCAAAGCCGATTTTTCCAAAGAAAAAACGGATCAGGGGGTAACTTGGGTTCGCTTTTGGCAAGTCATGGGAATTCTTCGTAAGAATCCATGATGTCGGGATATACCCTGTTTTTTTCGCCTCGCGTTCTCCCCTGATCCGTTATACCTGTATTTTAACCTCTCTCTCCGGTCCTTGTCAATGATTTTGTCAATGGCCGCGTCAGGTTTCAAAAAAACGAAAACCGGCATGAAGAAAACATCCCGGTTTTTATATAAAACTACGACAGTTACGGATCTGCCCCGTGATCACGAAACGAATTTACGGGATTAAGAATTGCGTGAAGTCATTTTTTCCCAAATTACCAGGATCGGACTGGCCACGAAAATGGAACTGTAGGTACCGATAAATACTCCGATACACAAAGCTAGAACAAAATCCCTGATAGAGGCCCCACCGAATATTAAAATAGACGACAAAGCCAGAAGGGTGGTTAAAGACGTACTGATAGAACGCGTAATCGTCTGGTTGACGCTGACGTTAACCGTGTTCTCGAAATCTTCTTCGCTTTTCGGCAGATTCTCCCGAATACGGTCGAAAACCACGATTGTGTCGTTAATCGAATAACCAAGTACGGTCAGAAGCGCGGCCACGAACGGAGTGTTTATTTCCACCCCGTAAAATCTGCCCAGAACCGCGAATACGCCCATGGTAATGATAACATCGTGGAACAAAGCGATAGTGGCGGCTAAACCGTATTTCCAGGAAGCGACCGGTTTGGAAACCTGGCGGAAAGCCCAGGCGATATAGAGAACTATCATGATCAGAACAATTATTATGGCCGTAATGGATCTATTTTTAAGTTCCCGTCCGATGGCCGGTCCGATCGCGTCATAACGCAATTCCTCGAAAGCTTTAAGAGCGGATTCCGCCGGAGTGGTTAAGACGGCTCCGTCCTCACCGATGGTTACGTCCACGCCCTCCTCCCCGGCTTTTTCCGGATCCGTCTCTTTCCCGTTATCGGTTAATTCCCGTAATTTTTCCAAAACCGCCTGGTGCTTGCCTTCGCTGGTATCCTGGAACCTTAGGATCAGGCTCGATTCGCCGATGGGCTGGAGTATTAGATTGCCCGGCTCCAGGCCTTCGATCGCCTGTCGGACGTCGTTGACCGCCGGCCGGCCGTCTTTAAACCGGACTTCAAGCAGGGAGCCGCCGGTAAAATCGATGCCGTAATTGAACCCCCAGATAAGCAACGCGATCATGGACGCGGCTACGAGCACCCCTGATAAGAAAAGGGAAATATTCCTTTTTTGGATTATTTGATACATATTTTTTATCAGCAGAGGCGCCGCCTCTACTTTTTATGATTAACAATGCGCAAAACTTCGTTTAATATTTTTTTTTCCGTTCGCGGAAATAAATTTATATTCTTTGTAGCCGCGGCTTTTCTCTCCCCGGTAATCCGTAACGATTCCGCCGCTTTCGGTAATAAAGAGCTTGCCGATGATCGATTCATGCAGGTCGTCGTCATCCGTGATCACGCATTCGATCTTGCCTTCGGCTAAAAGGCAATAATCGAGGGTCGGGCACCAATTATCGAGTATCCGCTCGGCGAATTTATGGTAAAGTTTTTTGGTCATGGATAATCTCAGATCTTTGATATTGCTGTAGCCGGTCACATAGGCGATCGTAGCCTGGCTTAAGCTGGTTTTACGGCTTACTTTCATCCGGCGGCCGTTCTTGTAGGCCCCTTTACCCAGCTTAGCGCAGTAAAGATCGTTCAAAATCGGATTATAAACGCACGCAAAAACGGTTTTCTCCCCCTCCATCAAGGCGACCGCGACCGAAAAATAAGGGATGTTCAAGGCGAAATTATTGGTCCCGTCAAGCGGATCGATGACTATCGTGTGCTCAGAACCGTTATTTTCCACCCCCGATTCTTCGGCTAAAATGTTTATGCCCGGATAAGCTTTTTTTATGAGACTGATGATTCTGGTTTCCGTTTTTATGTCCGCCTCGGTAAAAAAATCCGAAGCGATCGTCTTGCGGTAAGTTCTTAAATTTTTCCCGAAATTTATTTTGAGAGTTTTACCTCCGCTTCTGACCGCGGCAATGATCTTCCGTTCTTTGGTCGTGAACATTTTTTTCTAAATTATTTTATTTTTAATCCCGCGCCGATCAATCCCGGTCTTTTCTCAAGCCAGGCTCCAGCTGCCAGCTGCAGTAAATTCTTTGTGACTATGATCGCCGAAAACATGGACACTAAAACGCCTATAAGGAGAGTAATGGCGAAACCCTTTATGATGCTCGTGGAAAACCACATCAGGATAAGGCAGGTCAGGATAGTGGAAACGTTTCCGTCGCGGATAGACGGCCAGGCGCGGTTAAAAGCGTCTCCGATAGCCAGTGAAAGCGGCTTGCCCGCCCGTAACTCTTCGTTTAAACGCGAAAATATCAATACGTTGGCGTCAACCGCCATGCAGATAGACAGGATAAAACCGGCTAAACCGGCCAAAGACAGGGTAACCGGCCAGATCTTGAAAACCGCCAAAATCAATACGCCGTAAAAAATAAGCGCAAAAACCGATAACAAACCGGGCAAGCGGTAAAAAATTAGCATGAAGAGGGCGACTAAACCCAGGCCGATCATCCCCGCTTTAAGGCTGGCCGCGAGAGACGCCTGACCCAGGCTGGCGCCGACGGTTTGTTGGTTTAAAAGCTCGATCGGTACGGGCAAAGCGCCGGCATTCAGGCGCTCGGCCAGGAGCTTCGCTTCTTTTATGCTGAAACGGCCGCTAATCACCGCTTGTCCGCCCGTTATTTTATCGTTAACGGTCGGTATGCTTATCGGATAGCCGTCAAGGTATATAGCCACCGGTTTTCCGATGTTCCGTCCCGTGATGTCCGCGAATAATTCCGCCCCCTCGCCGTCGAATTCAAGACCCACTTCCGGCGTGTTATCGTTAGGATTAAATTGCACCCGCGAACGCTCGAGATGCTTGCCGGTCAATTCCGTATTCTTCCATTCCGGTTCGCCGCCGGCCAAGTCGGCCGCGGTCATGGTCCTTATCGTTATGCGCCGAACATGATATTCCTCAACCGGCCTTTCCGCTTCTTTATATATCAGATGATAGCCGAATTCAGTTTCGACGATCCATGATATGGTCCCGATTTTCTGCTCCAGCACGGTATCCTCGAAAGGCTTGACCATATCCCCGCGCCCGAACCAGCCAAGATCGCCGCCCTGGTCCTTGGTGCCGGAGTCGTCCGAATATTCTTTGGCCACGCCGGCGAAATTCATGGGAGTAAGATCCTTTTCGATATCTTTGACGCGCGCGTAAGCCTCTTCTTTACTTAAACCGCTCGCGCAGGATTCCGATTCTTTATGGCAGACCAAAATATGAGAGGCTTTTATTTCTTTCTCGGTTTCCTCTTCTTTGAAGGGATTGGTCTTCTTCCTCTTTTCTTCAAGTTTATAAATAGCGTAACCGGTTCCGGTTTTCACCAACTCCGGGCTCACTTGTCCGGCCTTATAATCCTTGACATCCTCCACTATGGCCGGATTGTCCCTGGCCGTTATCCAGCCGAGATCTCCGCCGCCGTCCTTGGTGGCTTCGTCCTGGCTGTATTCTTTCGCCAAAGCTTCGAAATCTCCGCCGGCAGTCAGTTTTCCCAACACTTCTTCCGCCTTTTCTTCGGCTTGCCGGTTAAAATCATTCAAGGCGGACTCCTCTTCCGCCGTCAATTGCCGCTCGCCGCCGGCCTCTTCCTTGAATTCAAGAAGCGGCGTTTCGCCGATCATATCGATAGCTTCGGCGATATCTTTGATGCCGGCTAATTCCACGATGATCCGGTACTTGTCCCCCGATACGCTGGTCTGCACCAACGGCTCGCTGACTCCGAAAACGTTTACCCGGCGCTCAATCACGTCCCGGACACCGTCCAGGGCGCTCGTCCGATCGACTTCGGGCACATCCGACATATTGGCCTCGTAAATGAGCTGTGTGCCGCCTAAAAGATCAAGTCCCAGGCGAAAAGGAACGTCCTTGGTCTGGGGCAGATTGATCGTTTCTCCGGTTTTATCCGATAGCCAGTCCGCTCCCCGGTTGTAATAACGGCCGCCGTCTATAAGTCCGCCGGCGGCGATCAAAATAACGATCAGGAAAAAATTCCGCCAGATCCGGCCGCGGGGGCTCGGATAAGCGATTTTTTTAAGGATATTGTCTGCCATATTGATGAAAATTTAAAATAATAAAATGTAGGAACGGAACATGGTTCCGTTCCTACATTTTACCACGAATACACCGAACGTACAGTAAAGAAATATGATCGTTATTTTATTTTAAAACAAAACAAAATAAAATGCAATCTTGACAAAAATAATATTAAATGATATTATAACGTCAAATTTCTAACAAAGGGTCTTTCACAAGGAGGGAATAAAATGGCCAGGAAAATGCCCGACCAAAGCCCAGATTTTGACGACGTTTGCCCCAGTGGCGACCGACGCGGACAATCTGACGACGGTCCGGATGGCGTCGGATACACGGGTCCTGACGGCCCAAGTGATCAACCTTGGGATAGCGGCCCCGACGGACGCGATTACGACGGTATTTAGCCATAAAAGCACCATAAAAACCGGTGCTTTTTTTCTGTTTTTAAATTAAATTAAACCCGCCCCTGTAGGCAAAAAGGCGGGTATTTGTTTGTTTTTAAAAACCTATCTTCGGCTTTTCCATCAGATCTCTCATATTGCCGAGCGGGCCCAGGCGGTCACGATCGGTTTTCTTGCTGTAAATAGGCAACTCTTTCCATTCATGATACACAAAACGATCATTTTCGTCGTAAACGAATATCGCCCAGTATGTATAGCCGTCCTTCACTCCTATTACTTCGAAATTCAGTTTATTCTTTAAAAAATTTCCGATCTCTTTCTCGGTATAAGCCGTTACGGGCAATACGTAAGCATAATAGCTTTTATTATCGCGGATACAGTCCTGAACGCCCTTTGGCACCTGGCCGATGGTAATGCTGTCGTTGTGGAAAAAATACTTTTGGGTATCGGTTTCGCTCCAGCGCTCAAGATTATTGATGCCGAAGAGTTCTTTTAACCTCCCAGGGGAAGCTTTTTCCTCTATGACGGTATTGACCCTTGTCTTAATGTCATCCAAAGACTTGAGCCCAAGCTCCGCGGCGTCGCGAAGGCTGTTAAAATCGGAATTATGAAGCCACTTGTTGTGGCCGCCCGGACCGGCGCATCCCAAAATAATCGTCAAAATAAGACCCGTAATAAAAAATCCGGTTGCTTTTCTATTGCCCCTCATGATACCCCTCCCGATCGAAAATGCGCGTTTGAATTTAAAAATTTTAATGAGCTTGAACGTTATGTCTTAGCTTATACTATTATACTATTATCGCCCGCGAGCGTCAACTAAAATAAGCAAACCTGTGTTGACAAATGTCTTATCCCGGAGGTAATATAGGGTAATTGGCTTCATAAAGGCCGATAAACATAAACCCGGGGAGGAAATAATGCCAAAAAAATTGTATTTCGGCCATCCGGTCAATGTTTACGGAACGGATCTGGAAATTAAACTGCTAGAAAAGATCGCCGCTCATTTTCCCGGTTGGAATATCGAAAATCCCAACCAGAAAAATCACCAGGAAGGATATGAACTCTGGAAAAAAACGCGCGGCAACGGCATGGATTACTTTTTCCAGGAAGTCCTTTCCGGATGCGAAGGCGGCATTTTCCTGCCTTTCCGCGACGGCAAATGGGGCGCCGGCGTTTTCGGGGAAGCTCGATATATCGCCCTAAAAGGATATCCCATCTGGCAGATCGATACCGGCCTTATTGTCGGGCCAACGGACATCTCGTCCATGCAATCGCTGGTTTTGACGGTCGAAGAAACCCGGTCGCGCGTCCGCGCCAACGGTAAAATCGTTCCTTACTGATCAAGCCGCTTAAAAACAAAACACCCGACTCTCATGAGTTCGGGTTTTTAAATACTCCGATATGATCGTTTTTCACTCTTAATTTCCATATCATGCCCGAATCTCCCGGTCTTATTCCTGATCCCACGGTATTATTTTCAGATTCGGCCAAAATTCAATCCACCTCTTTGCCTTATCCTGATAGATCTTTTCGGTTATTAAGGTTTTATTCGCCCTTACGATCATGTCGAGGAGATCATCTAAACCAAACGGCGCGTATACCTGGAATCGCCCGTTCTCCCGTCTGATTCCGACGGATGTCGCCGTTGTCGGCCATGTACTTATCGCCTCCTCCGCGGATTTATATTGGCCGATCTTTTTCCCGAAGCGTTTTTCATACCATAGGTGTACGCGGGCCTGATTTCTGATTTCCACTGAGACGGGAATATCTTTAAATAATTCTTTGCCTTTTTGTATATACCCATCTTCCGCTTCATAAGAAATATCTCCGGCGTCATAATAGACCAGGTCGTAATCCTTAATGCCGTTTTCCGGATCGAAGCCGTGTTTGATGTTCCAGACGGTCTGCGCGACAGCGCCGGCGCCGAGATGCCAATTCGGCATATTCAATTCCCGGGCCCGGTCCAAAACCATCCGGGCATTTTCGTTTTTACGCAATATTTTCAATAATTGTTCGGTCTGGGTCATATTTTTTCTGCCGGTTCGCGTAAATCCAGATTATTCCGGTCCGTTTTCCATTTTGACGGGTTATCGATTATATATTGTTTGATACGATTCAATTCGTTTTCATTCCCGATAACATGTTCGTAATAATTGCGTTGCCACAATTTTCCGTCGAACGGTTGCCAAAAATCGGTTTTTACCCCGCGAATATATTCGTTGGTCGTGATCGATTTGAACGCCCCGATAATACCGCCAACGACCGTATTTGTCGCCGTCCAACCCGTTACCGTAGGGGCACCCCTTGTGGGTGCCCTAAACGTGGTGGGTGCCCTAAACGCGGTGGGTGCCCTAAACGTGGTGGGTGCCCTAAACGCGGTGGGTGCGCCGGGTATCGTATTCCCAGCGTTCGCGTGCGGGGCGCCGTTGTTCGGGGCGCCGTTGTTCGGGGCGCCCACAAGGGGTGCCCCTACCGGGGGCGTACCGACGATAAATATAATTCCGTGAAAATGATTCGGCATGACGATGTATTCACCCAACCGGACGTTACGAAAACGATTCGGCAATTCATTCCATTGCCGATCGACCATTTCGCCCGCATCGTTTAAATATATTCCACCGTTCACAATTTTTCCGAATACACATTCCCGGTCCTGCGCGCAAACGGTAATAAAATATGCGCCGTTCCGGGAATAATCATATCCTTTTAACCGTATCGACCGGCGATGGTGGATATCGGCATTATATTTCATGAAAATATTTTAGGTTATTTTTTTATGCCCCATGGCACTTCTTATATTTTTTTCCGCTCCCACAGGGGCAAGGATCGTTACGGCCGACTTTGTTGCCTTCCGCGTCCTTGGTCTTCTGTTTGACGAGATCGCCGGAACTGGCCTGAGGCGCGGCCGGAGCGCCGGAGGAAGAGGCGCTGCCGGCGGTTTTATAGCCGGCGAAAGAAGCCGTATCGGCATCCATGGTTTTGGCCGGAGCGGTAAACCGCCGCGCCCGCTCCAAAAGGCTCGGTGCCGTGAATTCGCGCTCTTCGATCTGCAGCGCTCCGATCTTAAAGATCGAATAGACCACTTCCTTGGCAATAAGATTGTTGAGTTCGTTATAAAGGCCGTAAGCCTCCCGCTTATATTCGATCAGGGGATCGCGCTGGCCATAACCTCTTAGCCCTATCCCCTGCCGCATGCTCGCCATGGCCTCCAGATGCTCGATCCAAAGCGTATCGATCGAACGGATCAGGACCGCTTTTTCGATCTCCGTCCAATTGATCCCTTTTTCCCGGGCCCTGGCCTCGATCTTTCCGTATGAATCGCGCGCCAGATCGGATAACCGTTCGATAATGGCCGTCCGCGCCTGGACTTTGTCCAGTTTATGGTTATCGTCTTTGGTAAAGCGGCTCAGATCACCGATCAAACCGTCTCCCGCCGGAAATATAGTCGAGGCCACTTCAAGGATCTCGGCCAGATTCCAATCCGTTATGCGCTCGGCTGACGTATGGAAGCTTACCACCTGCTCGATCTCGTTTTCCACCATTTCGAGGATAATCTCAGATAAATTCGCGGCTGACTTGTCTTCGGCCCCGGATTCAGGCGGCGGAAGCGAAATATCCGCTTTCTTATCGACAATTCCCAGTATCTCGCGGCGGCGGCGGTAGATCGATTCCCGATGTTTGTTTATCACGTCGTCGTATTCGACCAGATGCTTCCGGATATCGAAGTTATTCCCTTCGACCTTGCGCTGAGCCGATTCGATCGAACGCGATATCAGCCGGTTCTCGATCGGCATATCGTCCGGCACTCGCAGGGTGGTCATTATGCTTTTCATCCGGTCGCCGCCGAAGATGCGCATAAGATCGTCTTCCATCGACACGAAAAACTGGGACGAACCCGGATCGCCCTGGCGTCCCGCCCGGCCCCGGAGCTGGTTATCTATCCGCCGGGATTCGTGCCGTTCGGTGCCGATGACGTGGAGCCCGCCCAGGCTTTTGACCTTTTCCTGCGCCGCTTTATCCCCCTGGGCGCCGCCCAGGATTATATCGACGCCGCGGCCGGCCATATTGGTCGCGATCGTGATCGCGCCTAACGCGCCCGCCTGGGCGATATATTTCGCCTCCTGTTCATGGTTCTTGGCGTTTAAAACCTGCGGATGAAGCCCTTCCCGTTCCATCATGCCGGCCAGGATCTCGTTCTTTTCTATGGAAATCGTGCCGACCAATATCGGCTGTCCGGTTTCGTGCCGGCGCTTGATCTCCGCGACGACCGCTTTGAACTTACCCTCTCCGGTGCGGTAAATAAGGTCGTTTAGATCCAGTCTCACGTTCGGCTTGTTCGTGGGTATGATAACCGTGTCGAGGTCGTATATCTTTGAGAATTCCTCCGCTTCGGTCGAGGCGGTTCCCGTCATGCCGGAGAGTTTCTTGTACATGCGGAAATAATTCTGAAAAGTTATCGTCGCCAGGGTCTGCGATTCGCGCTGGATCTTCGCGCCCTCTTTAGCCTCGATCGCCTGATGCAAGCCTTCGGAATAACGCCGTCCATGCATCAGGCGGCCGGTAAACTCGTCCACGATAATGACTTCGCCGTCCTTAACCACGTAATCGCGGTCGCGCTTGAAAAGGGTGTGCGCCTTCAGGGCCTGTTCGATATGGTGCACTTCGCGGATGCCGCCGGCGGTATAAATATTGTCCACGCCGAGCCATTTTTCCATTCTTCCTATCCCCCCTTCAGTAAGCGTCGCGGCCCGCATTTTCTCGTCCACGTTATAATCCTCGTTTTCCTTAAGCCGGCCGACCAGCTGGGCGAATTTAAAATATTTATCGGTCGATTCCTCGGCCGGAGCGCTTATGATTAGCGGAGTCCGGGCTTCGTCGATCAATATCGAATCGACCTCGTCCACGATCGCGTAATGAAGCTCCCGCTGGACCATCTGGCCGGGATTCGCGACCATATTATCGCGCAAATAATCGAAACCGAACTCATTGTTGGTGCCATAAACGATATCGCACGCGTACGCTTCCCGCCGCTTGACCGGCCGGAAATGCTTTAGCCTCTCGTCATATTGGGAATCGTCCGAGTATCCGGGATCATAGCTAAACGCCGCGTCGTGGATGATCACGCCGGTCGTCATGCCCAGGGCATAGTAGACAGGCGCCATCCAGCCGGCGCCAACCCGCGACAGATAATCATTTACGGTGATAAGCTGGGCGCCGCGGCCAGGCAGGGCGTTCAAATATAACGGCAGGGTCGCGACCAGGGTTTTTCCTTCTCCGGTCTTCATCTCGGCGATCTGCCCGCGGTGGAGCACGATTCCGCCTATGAGCTGGACGTCGTAATGCCTCTGGCCGAGCGTCCGCCGGCTCGCTTCACGCACGGCCGCGAACGCTTCCGGGAGAAAAGCGTCAAGGTCGCGATCCGACCCCGTCCCGAGCTTTTGCCTGAAAACGGCTGTTACTCCCTTTAATTCCTCGGCGCTCATCTTCTTATAGTGAGGCTCCAGAGAGTTGATTTTATCGATGATCGGCTGCATGTCCTTTACGATCTTCGCGTTGGCATCGCCGAAAATTTTATCAAGAATTCCCATATTTTTAAATTTTATTAATCAATCTATAACTTAATCCTTATAATTTCATTAAAGTTCGTAAAACACGTTTATTATACAAGGTTAAACATAAAAAGGCAAATACCCGCCCGTAGGGATGTCCCTGGCGTAGAGACGTTGCATTGCGACGTCTTTATGACAACGTCTCTACGTCGATAACAAAAAAAACGGGCGTCGTCCGCTGACACCCGTTGATTTTTTAAACGAGGATTTACATCCCCTTCGCCGCCCGCTTGGCGGATTTCTGGGGGTTAATTTTTTTCATAGTATTGGTCGCGCCGCCCGTCCCTTTGCCGTCCCGATCGATCACGCGGGCGGCGTTAGAGGCCAGGTTGCAAAGGCCGTTTTTCCACTTTTTGGCCGGATCGGGGCAGGCGTCGCAATACTCGCCCGCTTCCACGGCCACTACCCGGTTGCACCCCCGGCAGGACGGGACGATTTCCCGGCAAGCGCCGCCGGGATAAGCGCAGCCTTTTTGCGTCATAAACGCGCATTCGGAACCCCGACGGATAGTTTCGCATTTCATGGGCCTTCTCCTCTCTACTGGATAGTGGCGTAATAGATATTCAGCCACGGATCTTTGATGAAAAAATATTTGGCGATCGCCCCCCACCCCATCATCTCGGGGAGAGGAATCGCCTTGACGTGCGGGTAATACTCCTCGCATAACCCGCTTTCCACAAAAAACTCATCGATCGCGTCCGAGGCCGATAACGCGTGAATCTCGCGGCTGTTTTCCCGCAAAATTCCCAGGTCGCAAAAAACCAAATATTTTTTAAACATGAGTCACCCCCTATTGTTTTTTATAAAGTTCGCGGAACATTTTAATATAGCATATTTCTTAAATTTTGTCCACACTAAAAAAAGATAAATATTTATTTAAAAAAAACGCTAATATAAGCGGTTTAAAAATAAACCTTATTCTTTAACGACCTGTCTTTTCTTGGTTATCTTTTTCTCTTTATATTTTTTTATGGACATCCGCAAATGATCCTTGACCTTATCGATCGCCTTTACCAGATCTTTTTCGGTTTTTTCCACCCGTAAAAGCTCTCCCGGAACCTTAAGGTTCACTTCCGCGCGATAGATCTCGCCGCAATGCTGGCCGCCGACGGATTTTCCGATTTCCACGTCGCAGTTGCGCACCGGAATATTCCCCAGATATTTTTCCAGCATGTCCATTTTTTCCTGGACATAATCTTTTATTTTAGGGGTCAGCTGCATCTTGGTGGCTTTGATGTTGATTTGCATATATTTTTTGCTTAAAGCGGTTAACATCGGAAAGAGTGTATCATTAATAAATCCAGAGTTAAAAATTTTTAATTTTAACTTCCAAACGTTCTTTTTTCATTCCAGTATTAACCTTTATTTTTAGCTTATTTTTTACGATTCGAAATCCCTAGCCTCCCTGCCAGATCCGGGCAATGTCTTTGTAGGTTACCAGGAGTACCAAAAGCATGAGCAGAGCGAATCCGATATAATGAATAGTGCCTTCGACTTCTTTTTTGACCGGACTGCCCTTGATCTTTTCAATGGCCAGGAAGAGCAGACGTCCGCCGTCCAAGGCCGGAAACGGAAAGGCGTTTATTATGGCGAGGTTGATCGAAAGCAGGGCCGTAAAATTTATGAGATAGGCCAGGCCCATGCGGGCGGCATCACCCGTGATCTGCGCGATCCGGACCGGTCCGCCCAATTCTCCGCCCAAGCCGCGTCCCATGATAAGTCCGGCCAATAAATTGTAAAAAGCCGCGATAATGGCCCAGGTCAAGAGCACAGTCGTTTTTACCCCCTCCCATATGGCCGTGAAAAACGGATAACGCACGATTCCCGTGTCTCCTATGACTATGCCGATGCCCCCCTTGCCGGTTTCTTCCCTTACTTCAGGAACGATCTCCTTATCGAATCGGCTGTCTCCCCGCTCGAAAGAGAATCGCAGATTGTCTCCGGCGCGTTCATTTATATATTGCTGCAGGTTATCGCTTGCGGCGAAAGAAAGGCCGTTGATGCCGGCAATAACGTCGCCCGCCTCGACCAGGGCCGCCGCGGCCGGCGAATCCGGCGCAACTTCGATTATCTGGATCTTCCGGGCGCTTATCGCCGCGTTCGGACCGACCCCGTCGAGCGCCTGCGGCAGGCCGATCATAAAGCCCAGGGAGATCAACACCGCGGCCAAAACGATATTCATGGAAACTCCGGCCAGAAGTATCGCCGCCCGCTCCAGGGCGCTCCGGCCGGCGAAGCTGTCGCGCTCTTCCTTGTTTTCCCCGTCTTCGCCCTTGATCTTTACGAATCCGCCCATCGGAATCGCGTTTATGGAATAAACCGTATCGGCGGCGTCTTCCACCTCTTTATTGCCCCTTACCGTCGCCCAGCGGCCGCTCTTGTTTTTATAGATCCCCCACGCCCGCGGCGGAAACCCGAAACCGAATTCCTCGGCTTTGACGCCCAGCTTTCTCGCCACCCAAAAATGGCCCATTTCGTGCACGAAGACCAACAAAGACAGAACCACGAAGAATGTTATGATAGTTATGAACATTTAATTATGATTATTTGATTATACTTAAACCTAGCCCCTAAAAACTAAATAGTCATGATATCTTTTTCCTTCTTGTCCCGGACGCTCTTTATCTCGTCATTGCGCGCCGCCATGAGCTCGTCCAATTCTTTCATGCAGCGGAATTTATCGTCTTCCGGTATTTCCTTGTTCTTTTCGGCCCGTTCGATATTTTCCTTTACTTCCTCCCTGATTTTCCTTAAGGCGACCCGGGCGGCTTCCTGTTTTTCGTTAAGTTTTTTCACGAGATCCCGGCGGTTCTCCTCGGTCATCATCGGAATGGTCAGCCTGATCTTATCGCCCTCGTTAACGACCCCTACTCCCAGATCGGCCTCAACCATCGCCTTTTCGATCTCTTTTAGTATGCCCTTGTCCCAGGGGGCGATAATTATGCTCTGCCCGTCCGGAACGCTTATCGACGCCACGCCGTTTAGGGGTGTTTTCGCGCCATAAGCCTCTACTGTCACGCCTTCCAGCATGTTCGGATTCGCCCGTCCCGTCCGCACACTGGAAATTTCCTTTTTAAAAAAATCGATGGTTTTTTCGAATTCTCCCTGTTTAGATGTTATGAATTGGTTCATATGGAAAATAATCCTTCGAATAACCCTGGCGGTCGTTCAGTATTTTGTATATAGTATTTTGTATTCAGCAAAGCGGCGATCAGCTCCGCGCTAAATACAAAATACTATATACTAAATACTCCCTTGCGCAACCATGAAGTTATTCGAAAAACTGAAATTATTAATAAACGATAAAAATTATTTAGCTAACCCCTTAACCCCCATATATATAATATTCGGATCTTCCGGGTCCAGGAGAAGCTTCCATCCGGCGCGGGAAGTCGGCAGCTTTACCGTCGCCCAGTTCGCCCCGCTGTCTGACGAGCGGTAAAAGGTAGTGTTAGTGACGTAATATATTTCCTGGGGGGATTTCGAATTAACGGCCAAAGCGTTAATGGCGGCCTTATTCTGCGTGGGGATGAGTTCGATCTTTTCCCAGGTCTCGCCTCCGTCTTTGGATCTAAGAAGGCCGTAAAAAGTCGCCAGGAATATCATCCTGGATTCATCCTGGGTAATGATCATATCCTTGATATCGGTGCCTAATTTATGTTCCTTGACCGTATCCATAAGGCTTTTCATCTCCGCCCAGTTCGCGCCCGCGTCCGGCGAGCGGAACACGCCTTTGACGTTGGTCGCCACGTAGATATTACGGCTGTCGTTGGGGTCGACCAGAATCTTCCGCACGCGGTTGCCGGCCCGGTAGACCGTTTGCCAATCCGCGCCGGCGTTGGCGCTTTTTATGATATCGCCCCGGCTCACGCCGATATAAATATTATTACTGTCAAAATGATCAATCGCCACGGCATCCACCACGGCCATAAGGTCGTTGTCGAAATAAGCCTGGTTCCAGGTCCGGTTGCAATCCGTCGACTTATAGAGACGGTTCCCGACCGCGGCATAAATAACGCATTTATTCTTCGGATCGACGGCCACGTCGGCAACGGTGCCTTTGACGAGGGTATCCGCCGTCTGCCAGCTCGCTCCGCCGTCATAAGTATAAACCAATCCGTTAGCCTCCGTGCCGAAATAAACGGCCAATCGGTCGCTCGGATCCATGGCCATGGAAGCCGCGTTCACGCCGGCGAAACTGCGGGGCTTGCCGGAAACCGTCGGGATAAGCGCTCTCTGCTGCCAGCCCGCGCCCTTATTGATCGATTTAAAAACACCGCCGTCCGTCCCGCTCTGTGCCGTATTTTTTGGCCCGACTTTTAACAGGCAACCGGAAATTATGACAGGCAGGACCAGCAGGGCGAAAAGCATGGATAATTTTTTGAACATATTATTGATTATATTTGAAAGAAATTAAACGAGCGTTAAATACCTGGGAAGTATTAAGCATCCGCGACTAATTCGCTTAATACTATATACTTAATACTAAATACTAAATACTAATGGCGATGTCCTCAAGCACCAGTTTCGGATTGACGTTCGCCCGCAAATTCGCCTCCCCCCGGCTGATCGCCCGATTAAGGTTTATTATCTTATCCCGGGTGACGGCGTTCCTTAGGGCGGTTAATTCCCCGCTCCTGTCCTCATTCCGGATAAGGTTACTAAATCCCAGCTGGATAAGCATAAAATCCCGGATTACCCCCTGCCAGGCCGAAAGTATGGACGCGACCATTCCGGCCGCTTCCATCCCAACGGCTTTCTTGCCGACAAGATCTTCGACGGCAACGAATCTCTCGTTTATATCCTGCCGGAAAAATTTTAAAAAAACCCCCACCCGGTCGCGATATCGTTCGCGCCATTCCTCGTCCTCAAGGAATTTTACGGCCAAAGCGGGGCGGCCCAGGCTTAAACGGGAATATTTTTTCGCTTCGCCGCGGGAAGCTTTATGCGCGCCTATAAGATAATCGTAGATAATATCGGCTTTTACGGGATGGAAGCGCAATATCTGGCTGCGGGAGACTATGGTCTGCGGCAAAGCGTCAAGATAAGAGGTCACGAGAATTATCACTACCTTGCGCTTGGGCTCCTCAAGGGTTTTTAAGAGCGCGTTGGACGCTTCCAGGCTTAAGCTTTCGGCGTCGCGGATAATGCCCACTTTGTACTCCCCCAGGAAAGAACTTAAGCCCAATATCCTGATAAACTCCCGGACGAGCTCTATTGATATGTTCTTTTTATCGTCTTCTTTTCTGATTATGTGGCAATCGCCGTGCGTTTCACCGGTCGAAACGGCGTTTTCTTCGGCGCTTTTTTTGCCCGAAAAATACCGGCAGGAAGGGCATGTCCGGCAGGGCAATTCCGTCCCCTCTTTGTCATAGTTCTGGCAAAGCAGGGTCTGGGCGAAATAAACCGCGGCCGTAGACTTTCCCAGATCAGGCGGACCGTAAAAAATATAAGAGCCCCCTATGTTATTATGGGCGATGCATTGCTCCAGATACTCCGTAATATGCTCATTGCCCACCAAGGGCCATTTTAATTTTTTACCTTCCATTTTCATGGTTAAATTATAACATTAACCGGTTTTTTATGCAAAGACGTGATGGGAAAAGCTTATCTTGAAAAATTCCGCCAATTCTGGTATATTAAAAACGATATGTACGATAACTTAAAAAAATTCATTTTACTGGCCGGCGACATTTTCGTGCTGTATTTTTCGCTTTACCTGACTCTGGCCGTCCGTTACTGGGAACAGCCGTCGGGAGCCACCTGGCAAAACCATTTCGGACCCTTTTCGATCGTTTTTATCGCCTGGATCCTCATATTCTATATTTCCAACCTCTATAGCCTCCACATCGCCGTTAATGACGGGAAATTCTTTAGCGTAACCATTCGCTCCGTGGCAATTTCCAGCCTTCTCTCGGCCGCCTTTTTTTACGTAAATCCGAATATTTCGATCGCCCCTAAAACCAACCTGGTGATCTACCTGGTTGTCTTTGTCGGACTTTTTCTGCTTTGGCGCCGGACCTTCAATTGGCTCCTCTCCGCTTACCTGCCGAAGAATAAAGTCGTTGTGATCGGCCGCAACGGACAGGTTGATGAATTGGCCGCGGTCCTTAAAAACAAACCTCACCTGGGATACAAAATCGCCCTGATCGTAAATCCCAACGGCGGCGAAAAGGGAGCGGACAAGAAAGTGGTATTCGACAAGATACTTAAACTTAACCAATTCCTGATCGAGAACAGGATCTCCATGATAGTCCTGGCGACCGACCCGCATTCTTCTCCGGAACTGCGTACGTTCCTGTTTAACTGCCTGCCACTCAAAATCAATTTCGTGAGTCTGCCTAATTTTTATGAGATCATAACCGGCAAGGTGCCGATCGAGGCCATCGATAAGATGTGGTTTCTGGAAAACCTGAATCTCGGCAATAAGTATTTTTTCGATCTGTTCAAAAGGCTTTATGACTTTATCCTGGCTCTCGCCATACTGCTCATAACCCTGCCCCTCTGGTTTCTCATCGGCCTCGCGGTCAAATTAGAGAGCCGGGGGCCGGTATTCATAACCATGCCGCGTTCCGGCCGAAACGGTAAGGCGTTTAAAATGTATAAATTCCGGACCATGCGGGAAGAAGGAAACGACCGCAGCCTCACGGTCAAAAACGACCCCCGGATCACGCGTTTCGGCTCTTTTTTACGCAAGACCCGCCTCGACGAGATCCCCCAGGTTTTAAACATAATCATGGGCCAGATGAGCTTCGTCGGGCCGCGTCCGGAAAGGCCGGAGTTTATCCGCGACCTTGAAAAACAAATCCCTTTTTATCGTGAACGCATGCTGGTCAAGCCGGGCGCCACGGGCTGGGACCAGATCTCCGGCGAATACCATTCGCCCACCCCCGAGGACTCCCTTAAAAAACTGCAATACGACCTCTTTTACGTAAAAAACCGCTCGGCCTATCTCGATCTTTCGATCATCCTTAAAACCGTCGCGACCGTACTGAGCCGGAAAGGACTTTAATTTTGTCATCTCGAAGCATCAGCGAGAGATCTATAATACGTAAACAACGCCGCAAGTCAGGTATTAAAGATTTCTCCCTTCGGTCGAAATGACAAAAAAACTATGAGTAGTATAGCGAATCAAATTCTGTCATACTCCTGGATCATAAAAATTCTGGACCATCCTTACGCCTCTTATCTTTACGATCTTAGTTCAAAACAAATTTTGATAATCGTCCTCTTTACGGCGATCCTGGCCCTGTTTCTGGCTTACCGCAAACTGGGCACCGGGGCTTTCTTCGGCCTGATCCTCGTGTTTATTCTCGCTTACATAGTTTACTCTTCCGATATTTACGGCCGCTGGTCCGATCACAACGAGGCCGAGCAAAAAAACCTGGAACGGCTGCGGGAGGAAGTCGAGAAATGAAATTCATTTAAATCTTTTGCGTCAAAAACTCCGCCAGGCGGAGTTTTTGATTTATCTCCGGAGTTAGCGTCCGGTTTTTTCATTAATAGAAAATCGGGCAATATAAACCGTTAAGATCGCAAGCGCCCTCCTCGTATTCACGCGTAATTCTCTCCTCCGCCAATGCGCCCTGGCCGATCTTTAATTTATAGATCAGATATTCGCAGTCCTCGTCCGCGCCCACCGAGACATAATTCAGATCAGCGCCGCGACTGTGCGCGAATTCATGCCCGGACCGGCCGTTAACATAAAAATGACCCTGACCGGTAAAGGCGTTAAGCGACAAGACGGCAAATATCCAATCCGCCGCCCTCTCTTCTTCCGGCATCGTCTCGTAAACATCGGTTTTATCAAGGGTCATGTCGTTCCCGTTAACCGTGATATTAAACCGATCGGGACCGAATTCTATTTTCAGGATGCCGCCGTCTTCGCCGGCCAGCAAAACCGAGCCCGAACCCTCGCCTTCATTACCCTTGTCGTTATACCAAAAACCGAACGTTAAGCTTCCGGCATTAACGGGCTCGCTTAATTGCGCGCCGATCTCAAAGCCATCCCCCATGATCAGACCCATACCGTCCTGTCTGTACGGCCAGGCCAGGTCGGATGACACAAAATCATTACCACCGATAGTATCGTAAACGACGGTTTCGCTGGCCTGACAATCCTTGTTTTTATCGAAAAACCATAGATGCAAAGGTTCAAAATATCCCCGAGGAACCGTCATATCGCTTAAAACGAAATCAAATCGGTTATTATTCGAATCATAGCCGTTGCCTAAAGCGTAATGGCCGCCGCCTGCCGCCATATCGGCGGCAGTCGAATCGGCCAGTGCCTTGCGCTTGTAGGTCTGGTTGTTAACGGACGGATAATCCCGCGACTCTCCCTCCGGCTCATCCGCGTTACCGTAGCCCAAACGGTCCGCTTCCGTTCCGTTATTGTCGAGCAGTCTGACGTGGCCGCCGCTGTCGGCGAATTCCCAGGTGGCCGCGTGATTGTAGTCGGCATATTCGTAATAATAGGATTTATTCCCCGCGATCAAAAAATAAGCTCCGGGAAGAATATTCGCGAGCGGCAGTCCGTCCGCGCCGGTTTTATTTTTCCATGCGCCGCCAACGGCTGGCTTATACTGGATTCTCCAGCCGGAGAGATCGATGGCGCTCGCGGTTGGATTATATAACTGCACGAATTCATGCGTGGGACTATTAAACCCGCTTACGGCCACTTCGCTTATCACGATATGGTCCGCCTTTACTTCTTCGGTCTTCGTTATTATCGCCGCTTCGCTCCACTCCCCCGTATTGCCGGCAAGATCAAAGGCCCGGACGCGGAAGGCGTATTCGCCGCCGTCAACGGCGCTAAAAACGGCCGAAACAACGCTCGTGCCGGTAAGCCATTCCCGCCACGCTCCGCCGTCAATACTAAATTCAAGATCAAAGGCGGCGAGACCGCTTGTGGCCACGGAGAAATCGTCGCTACCGGACCAGGCCGCCGTGATTGCCGCGCCGTCTAAGGTCAGGCTCGTAATCGTGGCAATGGGCGCCGTCAGGTCGACCGTCCAGGCGTAAGACAAGGCGGATACGTTGCCGGCGAGGTCGATCCCTTCGCAGGCGAGTTCGTGCCCGCCTTCGGCCAAGCCCTCATAAACGATATCCGGGAAAATATCCGCCGCGGCCGCGGCCGTCGGGTCCAGGCGGCAGGAAAGATCCAGAAGCGGTTCCGAGGAACTCGCGGAAAAGAGAGCCGCGGTCGAACTCGAAAATACCGGAGGCAGGGCCGTAAGTTCCAGTACCGCCGGAGCCGTATCCAGCAGAATTGCGGCCGTTGAAGAAGAAACCAGGGTTTCGCCGATTTTTTGCCACAAGCATACTTCCTTAAGCCCGTCCCCGCCCCCAAGGCCGTAAACGGACGGCACCGCGCTTGTCCAGCCTTCGCCGTAGATATCGGGAATCGCGCCGGATACGGCCAGCAGGTATTCCCCGGGGATAGAGCCCGAAGTCGTCTCCGCGTAAACGCCAGCCGCGGTCGAGGCGGTATATGACCGGCCGCGCGTCAGAAGATCGAACAGATAAAACTCCGCGATCGATCCGGAAATTTCTTCGTCCGGTGGTGGCGCCGTTTCGCCGCCGGCGGCCTCGCCGCTATCGGAGCCGGCCGTGTCTTCTTCTTCGCTTTCGCCGCTATTTACCGGGGTGGCCGGCCCGGAACCGAAAAGAATTACCGGTTTTCTGCTCGGCAACGGAATTTCTTCCTCTCTTTTTTCTTCTCCCGGCGCTTCGCCCGGACCTATTTTTTCCGGCGCGGGATCGCATACCCCGGAAAAAAGCCCCCGCTTATTATCGATCGCGTCGGCCGCGGCCGTTTCTATTTTCCCGCGCCGCTCTTTGTCCTGGGCCAAGGGGCAATTTTCCCAACCGGGCCGGCAGAAATATTCCCGCGCCAGGCCTTCTTTGGCCAGCCGCTCGTTTATGAACAAGTCTCCGGCATAAACGTATCCGAGGAGACGGCCGTATTTATCGCGTTCTCCGCCCGGATCGGTCACGACTTTAAGCGCGCCCGCTCCCAGGAGCTGTTCGTTCCTGACTTTGGCCACCCAGGCCAGGCATTCGTCGTCAGCCGGGCCGGGCACCCTTAATTCCGGAGCGTCTATGCCGATATAACGAATTTTCTCCCCGTTATCAAGCTCGATCGTATCGCCGTCGATCACGCGGGCCGTCTTTGTTTCCGCGGCGTTTGCCGGAGCGCCGGCGGCCGCCTCGAAGGCCGCGAAAACCCGGCCGGCTTGATCCTCTTCGTTTCCGGCGGCGGCTAACGGCGGCTCAAAGGCTTCCCCGAGCACCCGAACGCCCTCGGCCATGCCTTCTTTTATGTCTTCGGCCGCGTCCAATCCGGCGTCAACGGCGGCCACGACATTTTCTTTTCCGGTCTCGATCGAACTTTTAACTGCCCCTACGGCCGTTTTTCCCGTCTCGACCGCCTCTTTGCCTTTTTCAAAAACTTCTTCCCGTGCCGGCCGGTAAACGTCGCCCCAAACGTAAGCTAAACTTGCCGGCGCCCGAAAAATATCGCCGATCCAGGCAAAAGACTTTTTAATCGCTCCGAGCAGATTTTTTTCTTCCTCCGCTTTTTCCCGGTCGATCTTATCGAACTCACGGACAAACCACTCTATTACCCCGGCGCTATAACCCGCGGCCTTTGGCGCCAGCAACCGCCAGTAATCTTGGTGGATTTGATCATTATTAATCTCCAATACAAGACCATCGGGAGACTTTTTAGCTCTCAGGCACCTATACGTATTTCCTAAATTATCAGTACAATAATAAAAACCATCTTTTATTTTTGAATCATCGGCATTAATATTAACATTAATAGTGTCTTGACTATAAAAATTATTTTTTGTATAATCAGCCAAATTTTTCATGCCCACAGCCAAGTCGTTCACACTGATTATTTGAATTTGATCGGCCTGAATATTGCCGTTACCCCAGGCCCAACCCTCGTAAGGATCGCCGTCAGGATGCGGATCAAGGCGCGTATGCGCCGGCACGGCCATATCCTGGAAAAGGTGGAGAATATGCCCGATCCCCTGCCAGGCGCGCTTAATGTTATCCTGGCGATAATTGTCTAAGATAGCGCCGGCGCTGTAATCGCCGGTGGCGCTATTTTGCTCCTGAACCCAGTCTTTAGCGGACGGCCAATCCACTCCTAAATATTTAAGCCCCTTGTCCGTTGCCGGATCATAAAAATGATTAAGATAGCGCGGATCAGTGTCTTCGGCGATCGCGCCCGCGACGATCCAGGCCGATTCTTCCGAAGTTATTTTTCGCTCAGCCTGCCGGTTATAAATTTCCACGGCAGCGCCGGACAGCTTCGGGTGGATCACCATATTATCATACCCGAGCGCCAGTCCGTGAACTAAAAAAATCGCCAGTATTAAAATTATAACTCTTTTTTTCATAATATTTTTTAAGTAAATAAAAAATATGGACTTTGTCCGCCGTAATCCCGAAGCGTCGGGACAAGGGCGGAAAAATTTTCCAGTATTAATATTCGATTTTTTAGTCGCTATTTAAACTTTAAATTTTTATATCCCATCTATTTCCCAATAACCTTGGCTGTTTTTTGTAAAAAATATTTCGCTTTCTGTGTCTTTTTCCCCGTCATTCCAATTATATTTATAAACGGCGTGATTCCCTGTTGAATTTAATTCATCTTTGGTAATTATCTCTGGGTACATACTCCCAAGATCTATTAAATTTTTAGAACTGAAAGAATTTATATATTTTTCTTTTCTTTCCTCGCGTATCAGCATAAGCGCAGTTTCTTTATCATCGCGCAAAAGCGCCTCGCGAAAAGCGGCATAAACTTCCTCGGGCGTATTCTTAGACTCGACCTCGTAGTATTGCGGCCCGAAGAGTTCCCGGACCTGCTCTTTCGTGTACCACTTGCCGTCATACTCGAGGATGTCGCCGCGGTTGATTCGGTACTGGATATAGGAAAGATAAGCTCCCGCGGCCGCGGCGGCGGACGCCAGAATCACTAAAAAGATTTTGGTGGTTTTTTTCATATTTTTATGTCCTTGCCTTTATGCCCTCACCCGGCCTTCGGCCACCCTCTCCCCCGCTTCGCGCGGGAGAGGGGTTAAGGATAATGACAAAATAGATATTAAAGCTTATTTATGAATAAATATAATTTTTCTAAAGCTCGGCCGATGTTTCGTTCAACCTCGTCATCGGTTATCCGAAAAAAATTTATGCTTAAATTTTCCAAGTCTGCCTGTCTTTCTCTGTCATATTGTTTTTGTTCGATATCAGCGTGAACGGGACCATCGATCTCGACAGCCAATTTCAATTCGGCACAAAAAAAATCAACAATATAACCACGGATAACGTGCTGTCTCCTGAATTTTAGATTTAAAAACTGACGGTTGCGCAAAGCGTTCCACATTACCCTCTCGGATATTGTCGGTTTTTTCCTGAATTCCTGAGCAGTAATAACTTTGGTTATTTTGTGCATACATTCCCGCTCCCATAAAACATTTTAGATATCTCCCCTCGCCCGCACGCAGGGCGGGAGAGGGGCCGGGGGTGAGGGCATTTGCGCCCGCAAGAAGAAGAACGGGGTTTGGCAGATAAAACTTATCCCCAACCCGGCAGCCGCGAAAACGGACCCTTATTATAATTGTATCACAAGCGGCATGAAGAAAATATAAAAAAAATATAAAATTATCATAAAAAAATTATAAAGAAACCAACAAAAAACGGGTAAAACCCGTTTTTTTCCGCCTATGTTAATTTTTTAATATCTAATTTCCGGTGTCCAGATGATACTCAACCACTTTCCCGACTTCTATCCCGCGCGCGGCCGCGAAACCGGCGTTTACCTCAAGGACATAGTTGACCGGATGGACCGAGCCATAAGTAACGTCGGGATGCTCTCCGGCCGGCGGCAGATTCTCGTCCATTTTAACGATCACGTCGTCGGCGATCCAGATAATATCCAGGGGGAAATTCATGTCTTTCATCCAGAAATTCTGCACCTGCTTTTGCGGAAAGACGAAAAGCATGCCGCTCTCTTCGCGCAACGACTCGCGGTCGGAAAGCCCCTGCCAGCGTTCCTCCATCTCGTCCGCGATCTCAACGTCAATAACGGTATCGCCGATCTTTACGTAAGCCCCGGTCATGGTCCGGCCCGGATAGATACTATCCTTAAATTCCACGAAAAGAAACAGGCCGATAATCAATATTATAGTAGTATATATGATTTTTTTCATATTATACTATAATAGCATTTTTTTATAATCTTGTCAAACAAATCAACTAAATAGTAAAAATATTAATAATTACTTAATCTTTTATATTTAAAATTAACCATAATATAAAAAATATCCTTAATACTCAACAAACATATGTGCTACAATTGCGGTTGCGGTTTGCCCGAAGATGATCATGGCCAGGGGCACGCCGGCGTCGATCCGAATGGCAAAGCCATAACGGACAAAACTTTCGAAGCGGCCGGAAAGGCTTTCGAAATGGACACAAAGAGTTCAAAGGAGAATACGAAAAAATTATTAGACGAGAAATTAAAATGATATGGCAAAAATCATGAAAAAACTGAAAGCCGTTGAAAACGGGAATAACGAAAAACTTAAAGCGGCCGGGGAAGAGCTTTTCCGGCTGGCTAAAAATCTCAAGGAAAAATACAAACGCACCTCACCGGCGACGAAAAAGAAAATTATCGCGGGCGTGATCGGCGGTTCGGCTCTCATAGCCACGGCGATCGGGATGAAAAAACGGAAGAAGAACGAGGATTAAAGTGTAAATAAAACAACCCCTGATTTTATGTAATCAGGGATTGTTTTGATTGTTTATTTTTCTGCCCCCCAAACATTTTCAAGCCAATCCGCTTGGATTTTAGCTTGATCGTAAATATCATTATCATTAACTACGTTATCATTATTATAATCGGGACTGATGCTTAGTGCTCTAATCTCGTTATCGTTTAAAACCTTATTATACAAACGCACTTCGTCAACGCTATAATCCCCATTATAATCTCCTGAATACGCGACCTTTAAACTTGCATTTCCATTATAAATTTGCGTCTTAGATCCAATCTTATCACCACCCAACTTTTTTCCATTCATATAAAACTTCGCCCTAGATTCAGAAGCGTCCCACGTTACGGCAAAATGGTGCCAAGTGCCAGTAGCAAAATTAGTTGTGAAATCTGAAACATAAAGATCTTGACCATTGCCCTCTCCGGTACCGTCTGATGAGATACCGAAAATAAGTCCGTCACTTATTGAATCGGCTTCTGAGGCATACAAAAAATAAGATCTATTATTTGTAGCGCCATTCCATTTGCCAACTAAGGTAATTTGCCATTCCGAAGCTGTGAATGGTTTACTTATATTTAACCAGCCAGCAATACTTATGTCACCAGTAATATCCAATGAGCTGCTGTCTGAAGCTATCAAAGACTCGTCGTTGATACCGTTTATCTTGTATGCCGTGTCATTAGCTCCGTATAAACCCGCCGTACTTTCAGTTCCATCATTTGTTAAAGTATTTCCGTTACCGGATGAATCGGCCATTGAATTATTTAATTTCCAGTGGGCCGCCAGTCCTGTATTTAAATCGGCATTTATAAATGAGGCGAAGAAAAAAGAAGCGCAAAATACAATTAACCCGAAATATATTATTAATAATTTATGTTGCTTTATTTTGTGCATATAATTTTATTAATTATATAAATTAAAATTATATAAAGGATCCGACCTTTATGCGGTTTCGAACCGCATCTCCCTCTTTTTTTATCTTAAAGGACTATCTGCATCGCGGCAGAATACATGCCTTACCCCAATATTCTTCTTTCACGAAACTTAAAATATCTTCGATATCGGCATTTAAAAGCTCGGCCGCGGACGGCGTTATCCGTCCACTTTTGGAATACTCTTTGATCTTAGTCTGCGCGTGCTTCAACGCGAGTCCGATATAAGAAGCGGTGATCTTATTCAAAATGCATCGGTCCCGGTCCAGGGTTTTTTCGTATTTTTGCTCGAGATGGTTAAATTTCGCCAGGAGCTCTTTTTTGATACCGGCTTTTTTTATTTCACCGGCAGCATAGAGATTTTTAGTATCCCGTATTAACCTGGCGAAAGGCGAAGCGTCTGGGGTGGGCTCGGCTAAACAATTATCGTCGCAGCCGTCGCCGATTTCGCTATTGCCGTCGTCGCATTGTTCGTTTTCATCCTTTATTCCGTCGCCGCAATACGGCAAATCTGCCAGTGTACACCCGGGTGTACACTCCTGATTAACGCCCAACCCGTCTAACCCGTCGCATTCTTCATTACCGTTCTTGATGCCGTCGCCGCAATAGGGCACGTAAACTAAGCCGCAGGTCTGACTGCAAATATAATGCTCCGGAATTCCCTCGCCCGAAGCGTCTTCATAATCGCAAGCCTCATCGCCGTTCTTTACGCCGTCGCCGCAAACCGGCGTTCCGTATAGCTCACTTATCTCGACCTCCGAAAGCGCCCGGTCGTAAATCCGGATGTCGTCGATATAGCCGTTTAAGGTGCTGTTTTCGTATCCTTTCCAGGGAATTCCTCCGTCAAAATCCCTTCTGGAGCCTATGGTTAAATAAGAATCTGACATGGACAAATCATGATCTGCCGTAATTTGATTTCTTAAAATATTATCAATATACATAGAAAAATTCAAATCGCTTTTTACTATTGAAATCAAATACCATTCACCAATATTAAGTTTAGTTAAAGAATCAAATAGGCCGATAGATTCAAAATTAGTGTCATCCATCTGATAAAAAACAATATTTCCTATTTTATCAATATCGAATATTGGTCCCATGCCATGCAGGGTTATATCCTGGTTATTTCCAATTAAAATACAGGGATAATCATTATTAAAGTGATCAAAATTTACCCACACGGAAATTGTAAAATCTCCGTGAAACACTTCAGAATTTATCTGTACATTAATATAATCCTGTCCATCAAAATGATAGGCGCTGGCTGGATTGCCGAACCGGTCCGACGCGAGTTCGGCGCCATAAACGACGCCGTCATATCCGTTCCCGCTCGCATCGTTGGCGTTACCGCTAAACGGATAATAAGCAGTTATGCCGTTATCCGAAACGGCCGCCGAGGCCTGGCCAGCCGCCAGCCCGATAACCAAGAAAACGAACACCGAAAATCCCGTTAATAATTTTTTTTCTTTTAACATAGATCTTTTGTAGAGCTCCGCTCGCGCGTCAACTCTGTTAAAAATTATCTGTGTATAATTATAGCAAAAACCATATGAAGAAAAGATAAAAAAAATATAAAGAAAATATAAAATTTTCGACTTGCGCTTTTTATCTTATTCATGGCATAATGATTTGTATAATCATAAATTATCGTTTATAATATAAGCATAATTTTTATTTTTAAAATTTTATCCAATATGATAAAAAAAGCTTTAATAACAGGTATTACCGGCCAGGACGGTTCGTATCTGGCCGAGTTTTTATTAGAAAAAGATTATGAGGTGCACGGCATTATCCGCCGAGCCAGCACTTTCAACACAAGTCGGATTAATCATATTTTCCAGGATCCGCACGCTGAAAAAATAAGATTGCATCTGCACTATGGGGATATTTCCGATAGTTCTAATCTTAGCCGCTTGATTGAAAAAATAAAACCAGATGAAATTTACCACTTAGGCGCCCAAAGCCATGTTAGAGTAAGCTTCGATACACCGGAATATACCGGAGACGTAACCGGACTAGGGACGACTCGCCTCTTGGACGCCATCAAAGAAACCGGTGTAAAAACTAAATTTTATCAGGCTTCTTCCTCAGAGATGTTCGGCAAGGTCAAGCCGGAAGACCTGCCTATCACGGAAAATACGGTTTTTTACCCCCGCTCCCCTTACGCCGCGGCCAAAGTGTATGCTTACTGGATGACCAAAAATTATAGAGAGAGCTATAATATTTTTACGGTTAACGGGATTCTATTTAACCATGAATCGCCGCGCCGGGGCGAAACTTTCGTTACGCGCAAAGTTACCCGCGGTCTCGCGCGCATAAAATTAGGATTAGATGAAAAACTGCACGTGGGTTATTTGCACGCTAAACGAGACTGGGGTTACGCGCCTGATTTTGTGCGCGGCATGTGGATGATGCTTCAAAAAGACGAGCCGGATGATTATATTCTGGCTACTAACGAAACCCACACAGTTAAAGAGCTTATTGATTTAACCGCAAAAAATCTTGATTTCGACTTAATCTGGGAGGGCGAGGGGCTTGGAGAAAAAGGCATTGACCGCAAAACCGGTAAAACCCTGATTGAAATTGATCCGAAATATTTCCGCCCGACTGAAGTTGATGTTCTTCTGGGTAATTATTCCAAGGCAAAAAATGCACTTGGTTGGGAACCGAAGGTTAAATTCGAAAAATTAGTTGAGATAATGGCAAAAGCGGATTACGATAACGAAAAAAAACATAAAATTTAAAACAATGATAAAACTAATAAAATCCAGTTTTTATAATGAAACTGATATAAAAAGAAAATTGGCGGATTTTATTTTACGAACTAAGCGATTCAGCATGGACGCCGAGTGCGCTAAATTCGAAAAACGATTCGCTAAAAAACAAGGCCGTAAATACGCCGTATTAGTAAATAGCGGCAGTAGCGCGAACTTAATACTGATACAGGCGCTGCTGAATATGGGAAAAATAAAAAAAGGCGCCGAAGTCGGATTTTCCACTTTAACCTGGGCTACTAACGTCATGCCTCTGATGCAACTCGGACTCGAACCGATTCCGATTGACTGCGAAACTTCCAGCTTAAATGTTTCTCCAGCAACATTGAGGCCGCATCTTAAAGATATTAAAGCTTTGTTCGTAACCAACGTCCTCGGATTCTGCGACGACCTGAAACGTATAAAGCAACTTTGCGATCAACACGGAATCATACTCCTGGAAGATAATTGCGAATCACTTGGTTCCGCGGCTTATGGAAAATCACTGGGCAATTTCGGTCTGGCGTCGACTTTTTCATTCTTCGTCGGGCATCATCTTTCGACAATCGAGGGCGGAATGGTTTGCACCGACAACAAAGCCCTATATAATAAGCTGGTAAAGGCCCGGGCTCATGGCTGGGATAGGAATTTAGATCGCAAGAGGAAAAAAGAATTAAAAAACAAGCACAAAATTACTGATTTTTATCAAAAGTATACATTTTATGATCCGGCCTATAACGTCAGACCAACGGAAATTCAGGGGTTTTTGGGAAATATACAGCTCAACTTTCTTGACGATATTATCCTTAAGCGAGAAAATAATTTTCGTGATTTTCAATCTGCAACCAAAAATAATCCTAAAATTCTGCCGTTAAATATGGACCATATGGACCGAATATCCAATTTCGCTTACCCTCTAATATTTAAAGACAAAAAAAATTGCGAAAAATATAAAAAAATTTTTATGAAACGCGGCATCGAAATTAGACCCATTATAGCGGGCAATATCACTAGGCAGCCGTTTTTCCGAAAATATATCAAAAAACAAACCAATCTCCCGAACAGCGATTTTATACATGTATGCGGGTTTTATTTCGGTAATAACCCCGAAATGACCGACAAAGAAATCGACGCTATAAAAAAATTATTAAAATAAACCAGCAACATGTCTATTCCTAAATACTCAAAAATATACGTTGCGGGCCACAAAGGCTTGGTGGGTTCGGCTCTGGTCAGAAATTTAACGAAAGAGGGGTACGAAAACCTGTTATTAAAAACCAGGCAGGAACTTAATTTACTCGATCAAAAAGCCGTCAAAGCATTTTTTGCCGAAGAAAAACCGGAGTACGTTTTTCTGGCCGCCGCCAAGGTCGGCGGCATTATGGCCAACAAAACTCATATGGCCGACTTCGCTTATGAAAACCTGGAAATTCAAAATAACGTCATCTGGGCCGCCCACCAACAAGGAGTAAAAAAACTTCTTTTCCTGGGTTCAAGCTGTATCTACCCCGGAGAATGCCCTCAGCCAATGAAAGAGGAATATTTATTGACCGGAAAACCGGAACCAACCAACGAGGGTTACGCGCTGGCAAAGATTGCCGGGCTTAAACTGTGCCGGTATATTTACGATCAATACGGTCAGAAATTCATTTCCGTCATGCCAACAAACCTTTACGGACCAAACGATAATTTCGACCTGGAAAGCTCCCATGTCTTACCAGCGATGATTCGTAAATTCCATGAGGCAAAAATTCGTGGTAACAACAAAATGGTTCTCTGGGGCACTGGTTCACCGCGACGTGAGTTTATGCACGTTGACGATTTAGCTGACGCCTGCACGTTTTTAATGCAAAACTACGATAATCCGGATTTTATAAATATCGGAACCGGCGAAGATACAACTATTAAAGAATTGGCGATAACAATAAAAGAAATTATTGGCTTTGAGGGTAATATTATCTGGGACACGGAAAAGCCTGACGGCATGATGAAAAAATTGTTGGATGTGAAAAAGCTACATAAATTTGGCTGGAAGCATAAAATTAATTTACGGGAAGGCATAAAAAATACTTATCAGTGGTTTCTTAATTACCGATAATTTCTATGTTAAAAATATTACTCGTAAGCAGCAATTTCGAGAACATATCCCTGGCCACCTCAAGCGACCATCAGCCTGAGGGTGTTATTACTGAAGAAACCAACCACTATCCCCTGGGGATAGCTTATCTGCATTCATATTTGGAAAGGTCCGGCTACGAAGTGGCCGTTTTGTATTTAAATAATCAAACGGACGAGACTTGCCTCGAAGCTGTCAAGGACAAAATAAAAACCTTTCAACCTGATGTCGTAGGATTCCAGATATTCACGTCAAACCGTACTAGTTCTTACCGGCTTTTTGAGTATACACACGAAAATTATCCGGAAATAAAATTAGTGATAGGCGGAATACACTCTACGATTATGTACAGGCAGTTGCTGGAAAATTTTCCTTTTTTAATTGCAGTGTTAGGAGAAGGCGAAATCACTTTTACGGAATTACTGGACGAACTGGCGAAAAACGAGCCGGATTTAACAAAAATCAAAGGAATCGCCCACAACCAGAGAGGCGAAATTATCGTTACCGCCCCGCGTGAACTGATAAGCAACCTGGATTCGCTACCCTTCCCGAAACATGAACCGTATTTCGAAAATAAAAAAAGAACAAGCGCCTGCCTTCTTACCTCGCGCGGCTGCGCGTTCGCCTGCAGTTTCTGTTGTCTAGAATCTATCTCTCGCCGGCGCGTTCGCCTGCGGTCGGCGAAAAACGTAGTGGATGAAATTGAGTACCTCTTAAACAATATTCCGCAGATCAAAAAGATCTGGATCCATGACGATAATTTTCTGATTGACAATAACCGTGTCATGAAGATATGTGACGAAATCATCCGAAGAAAAATAAAAACCAATTTTACCTGCAGCGCCCGCATGAAGCCGATCAGCTTGGAAATGCTTAAAAAAATGGAACAGGCCGGTTTTACGCGAGTACTCCTTGGACTCGAAAGCGGCGACAATGACATTCTAAAAAGCTGCCACAAGGGCATCGTGCCCGAAGACGCGGTAAATGCGGTAAAACTTATCGCGCAGACCAACCTGACGCTTAATATTTTTCTGATTGTCGGATTGCCGGGGGAGACCGATAAGACGATACTTAATACCGCTAAACTGATCAAGCGCCTGCAGAAAATTAAATATTTTCCCATTGTCGACACCTCGATCCTCACCGTTTACCCGGGGACGGAGGTTTATGAAATATCAAAAGGAGCAAACACGCTCAGCGATGCTTTCTGGCTATCCGAGAAACCCGTGCCGCTGTACACAACCGAACATTCTCCGAGGGAGCTTTTGCGATTTAAAAGAATTTTATTGAATCATATTTCCGTGCTTAATTTTCTGACTCCGGGCGGCTTCGTGTCCCAATTATCAATGATACCGTCGATTATTAATTATGCCGCTAAGCACAAAAATATAATACGTGATATGGCCTCAAGAACCATCAAGCTATACTTACCGGCTAATTTATACATAAAAATAAAAAAACGACGCCATGTTGAGTCTTGACTCGCGCTGATAAAAACAAAAAATGCGAAACCTTCATGGAAAAAACAATAACAAAATATAAAATATTGATATTGGGCGGAGGCGGATACATCGGCTCCAATCTGTCCTTAAGCCTCAAAAATGCGGGGCATAATGTTTTTGCTATGGCGCGGCCAGGGTTTATTCCGCGACAAAATTACGAAGACTCCATGCTGCTATACAACGATTTTAAAGACACGACATCACTCGGTCGTATACTTAAAGACCGTCAAATCGACATCGTTATCCATCTAATATCTTCGCTAATTCCCGGTTCTGATACGACGTCGTATGTGGAGAGTATCGCGGCAGACATATTACCGACAATAAAACTGCTCGATATTATGCCTGCGGCGGGGGTAAATAAAATTATCTTTTTTTCCACCGGCGGGGCTATTTACGGCCATAACGGTAAAACTTATAACAGTGAACTCGACCCGACAAATCCGCTCAATTATTACGGCCTGCAAAAACTGATTATCGAGAAAAATATATTAATGAGCCACCGCCGCCACGGCCTCGAATACCTGATCCTGCGGCCTTCTAACGTTTATGGAAAAAAAGTCATCACGGGCGGCAATCAGGGTCTGATCGGAGTAATACTCGGTAAGATTGTCCGGAAAGAGGACGTCGAGGTCTGGGGCAACGGTGATATCGTCCGCGACTATCTTTATATAGACGATTGTTGCCGGGCGGTTAACGATCTTATAGAAAGCGGCAAATGGAATGAAATTGTTAATGTCGGTAGTGGGATTGGCGCGACCGTCAATGATATCATCGGATTGGTCAAAGAAATTTCAGGTGTAAATTTCCGGGTAAACTATTCAACGGGACGCAAAGAGGACGTGCCCACCAATATTTTAAACACAGACAAGCTTAAAGGCATGATCGCCTGGAACAATCTTATTTTCCCAAGACGCGGCATAGAGCTGTCTTGGAATTACGCGAAAAGACATGAACTCTAAATTACCTAAAATTTCTGTTATTTTGCCGGTGTATAACGGGTCTGAATATCTAGCCCCGGCCATAGACAGTGTGCTCGCCCAAACATTCGATGACTTCGAGTTGATTATTATCGATGACGGTTCAACCGATGGTTCCGGAAATATTATACGCGGCTTTGCGACAGATAAGCGGGTAAAATTATTATACAATGAAAAAAATCTCGGGTTGGTGGGAACTTTAAATCGAGGTATAAGCGCCGCGCGGGGAGAATATATCGCCCGCATGGACCAGGATGATATTTGCTATCCAGAAAGACTGGAAAAGCAATATGTATTTATGAATGACCGTCAAGACGTTGGGGTGGTAGGCACCGGAATAATTTTGATGAACGGCGCTGGCGATACTTTCGATAAACGCGCCAAGCCAGCAGAGCATTACCTGATCAAATGGCGCTGTTTTTTCAGCGTGCCAATATTCCATCCTACGGTCATCGCCAGGGCCGATATCCTAAAAAATAATCCATATGATCAAAATTTTGAATACTGTGAAGATATCGAACTCTGGAGCAGGCTTATTTTCAAAAAAAATATTGAATTTGCCAACCTCCCCGATTACCTTTTGCGGTATAGAATTCACGGGGCATCCATGACTAAGATTCGGACCAATGATCAGGCGATTAAATCGGCTCAAATCAAAATCAACAATATTAAAAATTTTATTTTTTTGTCGGCAGAGGCGAAAAGGGCGCTAAATAATTACTTAATGGGTAATAATACGGCCAAGGAACTTTTTTTAGTACAAAAAATCTACACAAATCTGCTGGAAAAATACGCTGCTATAGAAAAATTGAACGAACGACAAAAACAAACCATTGTTCGTTCCCTTAAATTCCACAAATTTTTCCTGAATAATTTAATTAACTGGGTTAAACGAAAATTACGATAAGGGGCTATGTTGTTTAACTCTCTCGAATTTTTATTCTTTTTCCCCATAATTGTTTTGATTTATTTTTTACTGCCATTTCGTTTTCGGTGGTTCTTTTTATTATTGGCCAGCTATTATTTTTACATGTGCTGGAGGGCGGAATATATCATTTTAATCATTGTCTCCACTTTAGTAGATTATTTTGCGGGAATAAAAATAGGAGAAACGAACGATGTCAGAAAAAAAAGAATCTATTTATCGTTAAGCTTGTGCGTTAATCTCGGATTATTATTCGCCTTCAAATATCTCGATTTTTTCATCGGCAACTTGAATATAGTCTTTGAAAATTTCAATATTTTTCACGACATACAGTATTACAGCTTGTTATTACCGGTCGGAATTTCTTTTTACACTTTCCAAACCCTGAGTTATACAATCGACGTTTACCGGGGAAAAATAAAACCGGAAAGGCATCTGGGTATTTTCGCCCTTTACGTTTCTTTCTTCCCACAATTAGTGGCCGGGCCGATAGAAAGAGCCGGAAATCTTTTACCACAGCTAAAAAATGGGCACCGTTTAATCCCAAAAAGAATTGTATCTGGTTTGAGGTTAATGGGCTGGGGATTCTTTAAAAAGGTAGTGGTAGCCGACAGGTTGGCTATTTTTGTCAACAAAATT